>CAZNPB010000014.1:0-56704 GCA_964574895.1 uncultured Eubacteriales bacterium | reverse complement strand
GGATGGCCTTGACGACCTCGGCCCGGACGCGCAGGATGGCGTGCTGCCGCGAGGAGCGCAACCACAGGTGGCGGTGCTCCATCAGGAACGGGGTGCTGTGCTCCTTGGGCGTGATCGGGTAGTCGGCGGCGATCTGGACGATCTCCAGCTCGGCCATGGACAGCTCGAAGCCGCCCGGGGCCCGTTGGTCGGCCCGGACCTTGCCGCGGACGATGAGCGACGTTTCCTGGGTCAGGCGGTCGAACTGCTGGAACAGGAGCGAGTCCTTGTCGGCGCTGAAGGCCGTGGCCTGGATGACGCCGGTGCCGTCCCGGACGAGAAGGAACCGGACCTTGCCCGAAGAGCGCTTGTGGTAGACCCAGCCCCGGATCTCGACGTCCTGGCCGTCGTAGGCGGCGATGTCTTCGATATAAACCCACTGCATCATGGGCCCAGTATATGGAAAACACCGGCCCGATTCAATGTCCGGCTCGGCCCCCTCCTCGTTCACCGCGTCCCGCTCTGATCACCGCGGGCCTCATTGGGGTATAATGACCAGGGCCATGGCACAGCCGAAGGAATTCACTCCGGTCAAACTGATCTGCGGGGTCATCTATCGGGACGACGCGCTCTACGCGGAGACGCGCGAGCGTCTCCAGGCCGAGTGGGGGAGGGCCGACAGCGAAAGCGGGGCCTTCCCCTTCGACCTGACCGGCTACTACGAGGACGAGATGGGCGGCGGGCTGCGGCGGCGGTTCATGAGTTTCGAAGCCCTCGTCCCGCCGGGATCCCTGCCGGCGGCGAAGCGCTGGACGATCGAGCTCGAGTCCCTGATCCGGCAGGAGCGGGGCGTCACCGGCCGCCCCGTGAACGTCGACCCCGGCTACCTGACCGCCTCGGCGGTGGTCATGGCCACGGCCAAGGACTTCGCCCACAGGATCCCGCTGGCCCAGGGCATCTACGCCCACCTCGAGCTGCTCTTCACCCGGACGGGCGTCCGGGCGCTCGACTGGACCTATCCGGATCTGAGGCGCGAGCCCCCCCAGGCCTATTTCCGCGAGGTCCGGGAGATCTATCTGCGGCAGCTTCGGGACCGCACGACCCAGGCGGGCCCGGGCGCCTGACCCAGCCACGAATCGCGGCGGCCTCCAGACCCGAGGCCCGAGGGGTGAAGCTGTCCTACTTGCACCGCGAATCCCCGGGAACGAAGCGGATGGGGCCGGATCGGTTCGCCCGAAGGGCAAAAACGCCCGATAAGAAGGCAGGAACGAGGGGGCGTTCTTGCGAAGGGGTTAGGCGGGATGGAAGGCCGTGATCGAGCGGAGCTTGGCGATGATCGCCGGCAGCTCTTTCAGCACCACGTCGATGTCGGCCTCGCTGTTCGAGCGCCCCAGGGACATCCGGATGCAGGACCGGGCGATCTCCGGCTTCAAGCCGATGGCCTGGAGGACGTGGGAGACCTCTTCCGATTCCTCGCTGCAGGCCGAGCCGGTCGAGACGTAGATCTCCTTGGTCGCCAGGGCCAGGAGGATGGCCTCGGCTTCCAAGCCGGGGAAGGCGAAGTTCAGGGTGCCCTTGACCCGGTGCTCGGGGTGGCCGTTGAACCGGGCCCCGGGGATCCGCTCCTCGATGCCCCGCTTCAGCGCCTCGGCCAGCTTCTCGATGCGGGCCCGTTCCTTCCGGCCCTTCTCCTCCATGACCCGCACGGCCTCGCCGAAGCCGACGATGCCGGCCGTGTTCTCCGTGCCGGCCCGCAGGCCGCGCTCCTGGCGGCCGCCGTGGATGAACGAGGCGATGGTCGAACCCCGCTTCACGTACAGCGCCCCGACACCCTTGGGGCCGTAGATCTTGTGGGCCGAAACGGTCAGCAGGTCGACGCCGAGCTTGCGGGCGTCGACGTCGATCTTGCCGAAGCTCTGGACGGCGTCGGTGTGGACCGGGACGCCCCGCTCGTGGGCGATGCGGGCGATCTCGGCGATGGGCTGGATGGTGCCGATCTCGTTGTTGGCGTGCATGATCGAGACCAAGCCGGTCCTGGGGGTGAGGGCCGAACGGAGGTGGTCCAGGCTGACCGTGCCGTACCCGTCGACGGGCAGGACCGTGACTTTGTGGCCGCGCCGTTCCAGGGCCCTGGCCGTCTCGATCACGGCCGGGTGCTCGATGGCCGAAGTGACGAACTCGGTCTTGTCGGGGGCGGCGTCGAAGGTGCCGATAACGGCGAAGTTGTCGGCCTCGGTCCCCGAGCCGGTGAAGAAGATCTCGCCCCGGTCGACGCCCAGGGCCGCGGCCAGGCGCTCGCGGGCCTCGGTCATGAGCTCCTTGACCCGCCGGCCGATCGGGTAGAGGGAGGAGGGGTTGCCGAACTGCTCCCGCAGGAAAGCCGCCATCTTCTCCGCGACGGCCGGGTCGACGGGGGTCGTGGCGTTGTGGTCGAGGTAGATCATGAGGCTATTCTAGCATAAAAAAAGGGGGGCGGCCCCGGGTCGGGACCGCCCCCCGGACGGATCGTTCTAGGCCAGCTTCTCTTTCAGGATGCGGACGGCTTCCTGGCCGGCCCGCTGCTGCCCCTCGACGGCGGCCGCCCCCAGGTGGGGGATGGGGATGACGTTGGGATGGTCGACCAGGCTGAAGTCCTCGGGCGGCTCCTTGTCGAAGACGTCCAGGGCGGCGGCCCGGACCTTGCCCGCGTCGAGGGCCCCGCGCAGGGCCTTCTCGTCGACGACGCCGCCGCGGGCGACGTTGACGATGATGACGCCGGTCTTCATCTTGGCGAATTCGGCCTCGCCCAGGATGGGCTTGGCCTGCTTCGGGACGTGCAGGGTGACCAGGTCGGCGGCGGCCAGCAGCTCGTCGAGCGGGACCTGCTTGACGGCCAGGTCCGTCTTGATGGGGATGATGTCGTAGGCGACGACGGTCATGCCGAAGGCCAGGGCCCGCTTGGCCACCTCGTGGCCGATGCGCCCGAAGCCGATGATGCCCAGAGTCTTGCCGTAGAGCTCCGTGCCCTCGAGGGCCTTTTTCTCCCACTTGTGGGCCTTCATCGTTAGGATGGCCTTCCAATGGTTGCGGACGGCGCCGAGCATGAGGCCGAAGGTGTGCTCGGCCACGGTGATGGACGTGGCTGCCGGCGTGTTGGCGACGAAGATGCCCTTCTCCTTGGCCGCCTCGCGGTCGATGTTGTCCAGGCCGATGCCGGCCCGGACCAGGACCTTGAGGTCTTTTCCGGCCTCGATGACCGGCCGGGTGATCTTGGAGGCGCTGCGGACGACGATGCCGCTGACGCCCGGTACCGCGGCGATGAGCTCGGCCTCGCTCATGCCCTTGTTGACCGTGACTTCGAAGCCCGGGACGGCCTTGAGCTCGTCCAGGGCGCCCTTGGTCATGCCGTCGGCGATGAGGATCTTGGTCATTGCCAGTTCTCCTTGAGCACGGCCTGCGCGGCCTTGATGCCGGCCCCGGCCTCGAACTTGTAGCCGAGGTCCAGCAGCGTCATCTCCAGGGCGGAGATGGCGGTCATGATGTCGAAGCCGCCCATGTAGCCGAGATGGGCGATGCGGAAGATCTTGCCCTTGTAGGGATCCTGGCCGCCGGCGATGTAGGCCATGTACTTGCCCTGCATGGTCTTGACCAGCTTGCCGCCCTCGATGCCCTCGGGGACCTTGCAGCAGGTCAGGACGTTGCCGGGTCTCTTCGGCAGCAGCTCCAGGCCCAGGGCCTTGACCCCGGCCCGGGTGGCGTCGGCCAGGATGCGGTGATGGACGAAGAGGCCTTCGAGCCCCATCTGCCGGATGATGTCCAGGGCGTGCTTCTGCTGGACGACGAGGGAGATGGCGGGCGTCCACGGCGTGGTCTTGTTGGCCAGGTTCTTCTTGGCCTTCTTGAGGTCGAAGTAGAACTTGGGCAGCTTGGCGTTGGCCGCCAGGGCCCAGGCTTTCTGGCTCAGGGCGATGAAGGCCAGGCCGGGAGGGATCATGAACGACTTCTGGGAGCCCGACAGGAAGACGTCGACCTTCCAGTCGTCCATGGGGCAGGGCGTGACGCCGGCCCCGGAGATGCCGTCGACGACGAGCACGGCCGGGGTCTTGGCCACGACCTCGGCGAAGCCCTGGATGTCGAACATGGCCCCGGAGGACGTTTCGGACAGCGTGGCGAAGACGGCCTTGCAGTCGGGCATGGCCTTGAGCTCGGCCTCCAATTCCTCCTTGGACAGGTCCTTGCCCCACGGGTCGAGGACGATCTCCTTGTAGTCCACGCCGTAGGCCTTGCAGATGTTGCCCCAGCGCTCGCCGAACTTGCCGCCGTTGATGGTCAGGACCTTGTCGCCCGGGCTCAGCAGGTTGACCACCGCGGTCTCCATGGCGCCGGTGCCCGAAGAGGTCAGGATGTAGGCGTCCTCCTTGGTCCCGAGGACATACTTGATGCCTTCGGTAACCTCCATGAACAGGGCCGAGAACTCGGGCGTCCGGTGATGGAAGATGGGCTCGGCCGCCGCCGACAGGGCCCGCTCGGGGACCGGGGTGGGGCCGGGCGAAAGCAGATAGTACTTCTTGATCATGCGACACTCCTTTGTGAAGTCGATATTCCTTTAATTAAGGAATGCAGTCCGGATTATAACGCTTTGAGCAGTTCGGTCAACAGGGCCGTCCGCTCGACCAGCGAGGGGAGGAGCAGATGCTCGTGCTCGGCGTGGAGGCCGTCGCCGTCCGGGCCGAGGCCGTCGAGGGTCGGGATGCCCATCCCGGCCGCGAAGGACGCGTCCGAGCCGCCGCCCGTCCGTCCGGCCTTGAGCGTCAGATCGAGGCCGGCGGCGATCGCCTGGGCCCGCAGGAACAGCTTTTCGGAGGCCTTGGTCTTCTCCATGGGCGGCGTCGTGCTCTCGACCGAGACCCGGATCCGCGAGCCCTTGAGGACCGGGGGGGACTCGCGCAGAAGGCGCAGGACCCGGTCGCGGTCGGCGGCCTTCCAGAAACGGACGTCGAGCACGGCCCAGGCGCTCTCGGCCACGACGTTGGCCTTCTCGCCGCCGCCGGCCTGCCCGATGTTGACCGTCGTTTCGCGGATCCGCAGGCGCTTGAAGCGGGCGATCTGCGCGGCCAGCTCCTCGATGGCGTTGACGCCCTTCTCGGGCGTGCCGCCGTGGGCCGACTTGCCGCGGATGTCCAAACGGACGACGACGCGGCCCTTGCGCTCGAGCTTCAAGGCCCCGCCCGGCAGGGCCGGTTCGAGGCACAGGACGAGGGACGCCCGGCGGGCCAGCTTGCGGATGAGCTCCGTCGAGGCGGCGCTGCCCGTCTCTTCGGCGGAGTTGAGGAAGACGGTGATCCGCTTCTGGGGCTTGACGTTGAGACCGTGGAGGGCCCGCAGGGCCGTGAGGAGCATGACCACGCCGGCCTTCATGTCCAGGACGCCCGGCCCGTAGATCCGGTTCCCCTGGATGTAGAACGGCATCTTGACCAGCTGGCCGACGGGCCAGACGGTGTCGAGGTGGGCCAGGACCAGGATCTCGTCGTCGGCGTCTTTGAGCCGGCCCGGGGCGAACTCGGCCACGGTCAGGTCGCCCGTATCGGGCTGGGGATAGGTCGTGATCCTGCAGCCGACCTTCTTGAACTCCCGGGCGGCGAAGGCCGCGCAGGCGTCGACCGCGCTCTTGTCCTGCGTCGGCGATTCGAGGGCCACGAGCTGCTTCAGCAGCTGGACGATCTCGCCCTGGCGGGAGCGGTAGTAGAGCCGGAAATCCATGCATCCCTCCTCGAGGATCGGGAAAAGTCACTCTATCACAGTGCCGTCGGAAAAGCACCCCGTTTGTCGTCTTGATTTGGGGACCTGTTTCCCATACAGTAGACCCGCGGGCCGGGCCGGCCGGGCCCATCGACATGCCGAAGCGAACCGTGGCCCTGATCGGCCTTCTCCTCACGTTCGCGACACCCGTCCGTCCCGAGGTCTTCTATCCCTGGACCTCGACTTACATCGGGGCCTTGGACGCTTCGGGCTGGCCGGGCCTGGTCATCGCCCCGGCCAAGGACGCGGCCTTCGCCTTCGTCCTGCGGGTCGAGCGGGACGGGGAATCGGCCGAAGCGGGGGATCTCTTTTATCTCGTCTCCGAGGCGGGCGCCCATTCGCCCGACGGCCTGTACGCCCGGATGCGTTTCGACCTCGGCCTGCCCTTCAAGATGGGCCGGGCCACGCCCGTCCTCATGAAGCCCTCGCCGCGGCGCGAGGCCCTGATCCTCGAATGGTCGCGGCGGGATGAGCGGACGGTCATCGGTCGCATCACCGTCCCCGAAGACGTCCGGGTCACCCTGGTCCACTACCTGCCCTGGGGGCTCAAGGGGGAGCTGGCCGGCCTGCCCGACGGTCAGGTCCGGGGCCGGACCGGCGGCGACAAGGGCCCGGCCTACCGACTCTGGACGAGCCGGCCGGGCGATGCCGCGGCGGCGCCGGCCGGGTGCGTGGCCCGAGCCTACGCCCCCGTCGGCGACCGGATCATCGCTTTCGCCGCGGGGGTCGACGAGACCGACCGGCGCGCGGCGGACCACCTGTTCCGCTTCCGGAACGCCGAGACGATCGGGGCCCTGATCGACGAGGAGGCCCGCGTCTACGAAGAAAAGCGGGTCCAGGCCCGCGGCCTGTACGCCGGCGTGCCCGAAGCGATCGCCAACAGCCTGCACTGGTCCGTGCTCTACCAGCCGGGAGCGCACCGCTTCTATCTGCCGGCCGGGCGGACCTGGGTCTTCCCCCGCCCGGATGGCACACAGGACGACTGGACGATCTTCTCCGGCAACGCCTTTCTGGGCGTCCTCGGGCTGGCCCTCGAGAGCCAGAAGATGGCCGTCGACGCGCTCCGGGCGGTCCTCGAGACCCAGTACCCCAACGGCAACATCCCGAACTGGAGGGGCCGCTCCGGGGGCTCGACCGACCGGTCCCAGCCGCCGATCGGGTCTTACGCCGTCCTGAAGCTGTTCGAGCGGCTGGGGGACCTGGAGATGCTTCGGGCCGCTTATCCCGCCCTCCAGCGCTGGCACGCCTTCTGGACGGCGCCCCGCCCCGACGGCACCCCTCGCCGCGACGGCAACGCGGATGGACTGCTCGAATGGGGCGCGGACCTGCCCCTGGTGGGCAAAGGCGGTCCGGCCTGGGAGAAGAACGCCACCGGTCGGATGCGGGCCGGCTGGGAATCCAGCCAGGACGACCTGCCGAACTGGGACGACGTCGCCTTCGACGAGAAGACCGGGACGCTGGCGATGAATTGCGTCGACCTGAACTCCCTCTACGCGCTCGATTCCTGGTGCCTGGCCGAGATCGCCGGCGTCCTCGGGCTGCCGGCCGACGCGGCCCGCTACCGGCGCGAGTACGAGACGACGAAAACGCTGGTCAACGCGACGCTCTGGAACGAGGAGACCGGCTTCTACCACGACCGGCACTGGGACGGCCGCTTCTCGGTCCACAAGGCGGCCTCGTCGTTCTACCCGCTGCTGGCCCGCATCCCCGACGCGGCCCGGGCCCAACGGATGCTCAAGCGCCTGCTCGACCCCAAGCAGTTCTGGGGCGATTTCGTCGTCCCCTCCATCTCCCGCGACGATCCGGCCTTCCGGCCGGGCAGCCAGCAATCCTGGCGGGGGGCGGTCCGCCCGGTCGCGAACTACCTCGTCTACCAGGGGCTCAAGGCCTACGGCCTGGACGCCGTGGCCTCCGAGCTGGCCCGCAAGAGCGCGGCCCTGTTCCTGACGAGCTGGCGGAGCTTCGGCCTGTCCCCCGAGGACTTCGACGGCCTGACGGGTGAGGCCGGGGGCGACCGTTTCCACAGCGCCGGGCCCCTGGCGGCTCTCGTCGCCGTGGAAGAGTACCTGGACTTCACGCCGCACGAGGGGTTCCGCTTCGGCGTGCTGCAGCCGGACGCCAAGGGCCGACTGTCGCGGGTCATGGTCCAGGGCCGCCACTACGAGGTCGAGGTCTCGAACTCCTCGACCGTGCTGCGGGAGGAGGGCGAGGCCATCTTCGACGCCGACGGCGGCGCGGTCGTTCGCCGTTTCCTGTACAGCGAGCCGGAGGTGTCCTTCTCGCTCAAGAGCCTGAAGCCGCGCCAGGTCCGGCTGCGCTTCCTGAAGAAAGGCAAATTCCAGCTGCTCATCGACGGCCGCGAGGTCGATATCTTCTCGGCCCGCGTCCGGACGTTCGAGGTGCCCGAAGGCGAGCACACGGTCCTCGTCCAGCTGCTCGAGGACCTCGAGAAAAGGAACGACAACGGGTCGGCCCGCTGATCGAGGAGGAAAGACCATGACGCAGTGTTCGAGACGCGATTTTCTCAAGACGGGGGCCGGGGCCGGCGCGGCGGCGCTCCTGGCCGCGGGACGGCTCCCGGGCGCCGGGCCGGCCGGACCCCCGGCCGCGGCGGCGGCCGGCGGGCCCCGGGTCGTGTCCAGCGCGAACGGCCTCCGGGCCACGGCCCGGGCCATGGAGATCCTGCGGGGCGGCGGCGATCCTCTCGACGCCGTCATCGCCGGGGTCAACATCGTCGAGGACGATCCGGAGGACATGTCGGTCGGCTACGGCGGGCTGCCCAACGAGGACGGCGTCGTCGAGCTCGATTCGTCGGTCATGTACGGTCCGACCCATTCGGCCGGGGCCGTGGCCGCCCTGCGGAACATCAGGAACCCGTCCCGGGTCGCCCGGCTGGTCATGGAGCGCACCGACCATGTCCTGATCGTCGGCGAAGGCGCTTTGAAGTTCGCCCGGGCCCACGGCTTCAAGGAAGAGGACCTGTTGACGGAGAAGTCCCGGGCGGCCTGGCTGTTGTGGAAGGAGACCATTTCGGACCGGGACAACTGGTTCCCGCCGCAGGCCGGGAAGGCCTCCGACGCCCTGCGGTCCGCCTTGAGCACCCACGGCACCATCAACTGCATCGCCATCGACGCCGCCGGGCGGCTGGCCGGGGTGACCACGACGAGCGGCCTGTCCTGGAAGCTGGCCGGCCGGGTCGGCGATTCGCCCGTCATCGGGGCCGGCCTCTACGTCGACAACGAGATCGGCGCGGCCGGCTCGACCGGTCGCGGCGAGGCCAATCTCCAGACCTGCGCCAGCTTCCGCATCGTCGACGCCATGGGACGGGGGATGTCGCCCGAGCAGGCCTGCCTCGAGGCCTGCAAGGCCGTGGCGGCCAAGACCAAGCTCGTGCCGCGGCTCTGCGACGCCCAGGGACGGCCCAAGTTCGGGTTGGATTTCTACGCTTTGAACAAGAAAGGGGAGTTCGGGTCGGCCGGGCTCTACCAAGGCGGCCGCTTCGCGGTCCACGACGGGACCGAGAACACGCTGCGCGAAGCGGCCTACCTGTTCAAGAATCCCGGCGACGGCCGCTAGCGGCTATTCGCGGACGATGATCACGGTGTAGCCCTCGCCGGCCAGGCGGCGGGCCAGGCGGTCGGCCTCTCCGGGCAAGGCCCTGACGCGGACCCGGTAATAGGCCCCGCGGCCGGTCTCGAGGCGGCTGACGACCACGTCCGGATAGGCGGGATCGAGCCGCTTCTTGACGGCGTAGGCGTTCTCCTGGACGGAGAAGGAGCCGACCTGCACCCAGACCGCGCCGGACCCCGGGTCGTCCGGGGCCTTGAAACCTCGCAGGACCTCCACCCGGACCCGGGCCGTACCCGGTCCGACCAGGGCCAGGACGCGCGCCGCCGCGTAGGAGAGATCGATCGTCCGGCCCCGGACGAACGGTCCGCGGTCGTTGACGCGGACGACGACCGAACGGTCGTTGGCCAGGTTCGTGACCATGACCCAGGTCCCGAAGGGCAGGCTGTTGTGGGCCGCGGTCAGGTCGTTCATGTCGTAGATCTGGCCGCTCGAGGTCGGCCGGCCCTGGTACTCCGGCCCGTACCAGGAGGCGACGCCGATCTCGACGCCGGGGACCGCGGCCGGGCGCGCCGCCCGGGCGCAAGCCGCCGAGCCAAGCAGCGCCAGGCCCGCCGCGAGGGCCGCCGCCCGCCGCCCGCGCCGATCAGGCAAGGCCGGCCGCGAGCTTCTTTTTGAGATAGACGAAGGCCTCCCGGGGCGTCGAGACGATGTGGAAGAGGTCGAGGTCTTCGGCGCAGATGGCGCCCTTCCGGACCATGGAGTCGAACTTGATCAGGTCCTGCCAGTAATCCGCCCCGTAGAGGACCAGGGTCAGCTCCTTCTTGGAGACCTTGCTCGTCTGCATCAGGGTCAGGATCTCGAAGAACTCGTCCAGCGTGCCGAAGCCGCCGGGGAAGGCGATGACGGCCTTGGCCTTGTAGGTCAGCCAGAACTTGCGCATGAAGAAATAGTAGAAGGCGAAGGACAGGTCGGGGGTGACGTAGCGGTTGGAGTCCTGCGCCTGGGGCAGGGTGATGTTCATGCCGATCGTCTTGCCGCCGGCCCGGGCCGCGCCGCGGTTGGCCGCCTCCATGATGCCCGGCCCGGCCCCGGTGCAGACGACGAAGTCCTTGCCCTTGGGCTTCTTGAGGCCGATGGCCCATTTGGCCAGCAGGTAGGCCAGCTCCTCGGCCTCCCAGTAATACTTGTGGAAGGCCGAGGCGGCGTTGGTCGGGTCGGCCTTGGCCGAGCCGAGGAACAGGATGGTGCTGTTGATCCGGGCCTTGTCCAGGCGGGTCATGGGGCCGAGGTACTCGCTCAAGATGCGGAGCGTCCGGCCCTCCAGGGATTCCAGGAACTCGTAGTCGTGAAAGGATTCCTCGCGGTGTTCGGCTTTCTTCATGGTCGGGCCGGCCTCCTGCGCCGGATCCGGAACGGATTCTATCAGAACCGCCGGCCCGCGCTCAAGGGCGGTCCCGGCGGACGGCGGCGCCTTTTGACTTGAGGCGGGGCGTATGTTATCAATAGCGCGAAAGGACGCGACGATGGACAACCTCCTGCCCGGTTTGGCGGCCCTCGAATACCCCGGCCGGTTGATCGTCATCGGCGCCCCCTCCGGCGGGGGCCGGGCGACGGTCCTCTACGCCATCACCGGACGCTCGCCGTCGAGCCAGGCCCGGAAGCTGGTCCAGCGCGACCAGGGCCTCTGGGTCCAGCCGACCGACGAGGCGACCCTCCGGCAAGGCCGCGTCGAGTTGCTCGTTTATCCGGCCGTGCTGTTCGGCCGGGCCGGCCTGGCCGTCTCCAACGGGCGCCAGACCGGCGACATCCGCGACCGCCTGGAAACCGGGGCGCCGCCCGTCGCGGCCCTCGCGGCGGCGCTGGCGGCCTGGGACTTCGAGCCGGACGCGCCCATCTTCACGCCGCGGATCAGCGGCGGCCTGGCCGGCGGCGCGGCCGCGTTGAGCGTCGTCCGCCGCGGCCCCGCGGGCGAGACCCTGCGCAGCTATTTCGAGGTCGGCCTGCGGCCGGGCGAAGGCCGCCTCGTCTCCACCTACGAAGGCCCGAACGCGGAGCCCCTGCCCGTCTTCGCCGGCGAGCCCCGTTTTCTGGCCTTGTCCGGGGCCACGGCGGCCGAGACGGCCGAAGCGGCCTACGACAGCCTGGGGCCGGCCGCCGGCGGCCGGGACTTCCGCGTCGCCGTCGCCTGCGTCATCCTGCCCCTCGACGACCCGGGCCGGCCCGAGGCCCACATCATCAACCGCCACGAAAGGACGTGACCGATGAGCCAGCCCGAGCGCACCGCGCGGAGCCAGTACACGACCAAGGTCCGGGAGGATTTCCCGGACGTCCTCAAGCTCGGCGAGGACACGTTCGTCAAGAGATTCCCCATGCGCTACGGCGAGAACCCGGGCTACCCGGCCGCCTTTTACCAGGAGGAGGGCGCGTCCGGGCCGAACATGGGCCGCCTCGAGATCCTCCAGGAAGGCACCAAGGGCTTGAGCTACATCAACGTCGGCGACATGGACCTCGGCCAGCGCCTGGCCCGCAAGCTGGTCCAGGTCTTCCCGGGCCGTCAGGCCTGCGTCATCATCAAGCACGAGATGCCGAGCGGCGTGGCCCTGGGCGACGATCCGGTCGGCACGTTCGAGAAGGCCTGGAAGTGCGATTCGCTGTCCAACTTCGGCGGCGTCGATGTTTTCGGCTATCCGGTCACCGCCCCGCTGGCCCGGCTGCTCGTCGAGAGCCCGCGCAACGTCGAGGTCGTCTACGCCCCCGATTTCGAGCCCGCCGCGCTCGAGGTCCTGGCGACCCGGAAGGTCCTCCGCGTCGTCAAGATGGGCGCGCCGCTCGAAGCGCCCTCCGTCGACAACGGCCTCGAGGTCAAGCGGGTGGCCGGCGGCCTGCTCCTCCAGAAACGCTTCGATTCGAAGATCGTCTCCGCGGCCAGCGTCGACGTCGTCTCGGTCCGCAAGCCCACGCCCCAGGAAGTCCAGGCGGCGCTCTTCACCTGGACCGTGGCCTGCTTCACCCGGTCCAACGCGGTCATCATCGGCACCGCGGACAAGACCCACGGCATCGGGTCCGGCCAGCGCAGCCGCATCGATTCGGCCGAGGACGCCATCCGGCTGTCCCGCCGCGGCTACGGACCGGAGGGCTGCGTCCTGGCCTCGGACGCCTTCATGCCCTTCCCCGACGTCGTCGAACTGGCCGGCCGCCACGGCATCACGGCCCTCATCTACCCCCTGGGCTCGGTCAAGGACCAGGAGGTCATCGACAAGGCCAACGCGCTCGGGCTGGCCATGATCATCACCCGGAAGCCGGGCGAGCTCGATTCGGAACGCTGCTTCCTCCACCGGTGAGGGGAGCTGTTCCCGATGACGCCGCCGGACCCGTCCGCAGGCCCGCGGCCGGCGGGACGACCATGAAAAGAACGCTCTCTCGCGCCCTCTGCTGGACGGCTCTGGCCGTCTTCGCCGCGGGAGTCCGCGCCGCCGGCCCGGGCGGGGGAGAGGACTACCGGGCCGTCGTCGACCGTCTCCGCGAGGCCGGGTTATCGGGCGAACGGGCCCGCGATCTGCTCGTCCGGATCGCCGCGGCCGGCCCCCGTTTGACCGGCTCGCCCGAGGCCGAGGCCGCCGTGGCCATCGCCCGGGACCTGATGGCCGAGCTGGGCCTGTCCCGCGTCCACACCGAGCCGGTCGAGGTCGGCCATTGGGTCAGGGGCCGGGTCGCCGAGGCCGCCGTCGCGGCCGTTCCTTCCCGGGCGGCCGTGCCGCTGGCCGTCTGTGCCCTGGGAGGCAGTGTGGCCACTCCGCGGCAGGGGCTGACGGCCCCCGTCGTCGAGGTCCTGTCGCTCGACCAGGTGGACGCGCTCGGGGACGCGGTCCGGGGCAAGATCGTCTTCTACAACCGGCCCATGGACCGCCGCCTCGCGGAGCCGTTCGCCGCCTACGGCGGGGCCGCCGACCAGCGGGTGTCCGGGGCCGCGAAGGCCTCGCGCTACGGCGCGGTCGCGGTCCTGGTCCGCTCCCTGACCTTCCGGACGGACGGCCATCCGCACACGGGCATGCTGCGCTACGACCCCGGGACGCCCCGCATCCCCGCGGCGGCCATCGCCACGGCCGACGCCGACCTTTTGAGCGGGCTGCTCCGCGACGGGACGGATGTCGCCGTGTCGCTGCGCTTGGACTGCCGGGACCTCGGCCGGACCGGATCGTCCAACGTCGTCGGCGAGATCACGGGTTCGGAGCGGCCGGACGAGATCGTGCTCGTCGGCGGCCATCTGGACAGCTGGGACCTCTCGGTCGGCGCCCACGACGACGCGGCCGGCTGCGCCGCCGCCCTGGAAGCGCTGGCCCTGCTCCGCGGCCTCGGGCTGAAGCCCCGCCGGACCATCCGGGCGGTGATGTTCATGGACGAGGAGTTCGGCGGCACGGGCGGCCGCGCCTACGCGTCCTCTCCCCGGCGAGAAGGGGAGCGGCACATCGTGGCCGCGGAATCCGACCGCGGCGCCTTCGTCCCCGTGGCGCTGGCCATCGGCGGCCGGCACAGCGCGGCCCGGGAACGACTGCTGCGATACGCGGACCTGTTCCGGCCTTTCGGGATCGCGGCCATCGTCCCGGGGGGCGGCGGGGTCGACGTCGGGCCCCTCGTCGAGGCGGGCGCGACCCCGGCCGCCGTTCTGGTCGACGCCCAGCCGTACTTCGACGTCCATCACTCGGCCCTCGACGTCGTCACGGCCGTCCATCCCCGGGAGCTCGAGCTCCAGGCCATCGTCCTGGCGGCGCTCGTCTACATCCTGGCCCAGGAAGGCGTTTGAGCGTGGACTTCCTTTTCGCCGTCCACAACCATCAGCCGGTCGGCAATTTCGCGCCCATCTTCAAGGCCGCCTTCGCCGACTGTTACCGGCCCCTGCTCGAAGGCCTGGCCCGCCACCCCGGCTTCCGTTTCGCCCTCCATTTCTCCGGCCCGCTCTGGGAGTACATGGAAAAGAACGAGCGGGGCTGCTGGGACCTCGTCGTCGAGCTCGTCGGCCGCGGCCAGGTCGAGCTGCTGGGCGGCGGCTTTTACGAGCCCATCCTGTCGATCATCCCCGAGGCCGACCGGCTCGGCCAGCTCCGGATGATGAGCGACTACCTGGCCGAGCGTTTCGGCCGGCGGCCGCGCGGCCTGTGGCTGGCCGAACGGGTCTGGGAGCCGGGCCTGCCCCGGACGCTGGCCGAGGCCGGCCTCGAATACACCCTGCTCGACGAGGAGCATTTCCATTACGCCGGCATCCGCGACCTGGCCGCGACCTACGTCACCGAGGACGAGGGCCGCCGCCTGCGCGTCTTCCCGATCGACAAGACCCTTCGCTACCAGATCCCGTTCCGCCCGTTGGAGGACCTGGACGCCACCCTGGGGAGGATCCGCGAGGCCGGCGGCACGGCCATCCTGGGCGACGACGGCGAGAAGTTCGGCCTCTGGCCCGGGACCCGGGCCTGGGTCTACGACCAGGGCTGGCTCGAGAGATTCCTGGTCTTCATCGAGGAGCGCGGCATCCGGATGACGCATTTCTCGGACCATCTCGACGGCCACCCGCCCGCCGGGCGGGTCTACCTGCCCCCCGCGTCCTACGAGGAGATGATGGAGTGGGTCCTCGAGCCCGAGGAGCAGGCGGACTACCGGCAGCTGCGCGACCAGGCGGGCCCGCGGGCCCGCCGCTTCCTGCGGGGCGGGTTCTTCCGCGATTTCTGCCGCAAGTATCCGGAGGCCAACGCCCTCCACAAACGGATGGTCATGGTCTCCCGCGACGTGCGCGCCGCGGGCGCCCCCGGCACGAGCCTCAACGAGCTTTACCAGGCCCAGTGCAACGATCCCTATTGGCACGGCGTGTTCGGCGGGCTCTACCTGCCGCATTTGCGCGAGTCGGCCTACCACCATCTGCTCGAAGCCGAGCGCCAGACGCCCGATCCGCCCGGCTGGGGCCGCCTCGATTACGATTGCGACGGCCGGGACGAATGGCGCTGGCGCGATCCGGCCTTCGGCCTGCTGGTCAAACCGTCCTGCGGCGGGGCGCTGGCCGAGATCGATTACCGGCCGTGGTCCCGGAACCTCTCCGACGTCCTGGGCCGCCGGCGCGAGGCCTACCATCGCCAAGCGGCCGAGCCCGCGGCGGGGGAGGAGGGGACGGGCCGGAGCATCCACGAGCTGGGCAAGAGGCTGCCTCCCGACGCGGCCGGGCTGATGCGGCCCGACCGGACGCCCCGCCTCTCGCTCCTCGATCATTTCTTCCGCCCCGGCACCACGCCCGAGGAGTTCCGGCAGGGCGAGTACGGCGAAGACGGCGATTTCGCGGCCGGCGACTATGCCGCCGCGGACGCCGGCCCGGCCCTCGTCCTGGAGCGGGAAGGCGGGGTCCGCGCCGGCGACGGCGGTCTCGCCCCGGTCGCCGTCCGCAAGACCGTCGCCGCCGCGGACGGCCGCCTGCGGGTGACCATCGAGATCGAGAACCGGGCCGACCGGCCTCTGACCCTGGTCTACGGCTCAGAGTGGAACATCCTGGCCTTCCCGCACGAGCTCGGCGATGTCGGCCCGGCGGGCGCGGCGCTCTACGGCGGCGGGCTCCGGTTCGAGCCGTCGGAGGCCGAAGCGCTGTGGTCCTACCCCCTGCGGACCCTCTCCCAATCGGAGGGGGGATTTGATATAATCCACCAGGGGTATTGCCTCTGTCCGATCTGGACTTTGACCTGGCCCGGCCGCGGCACCCGGCGGTTGACCGTCGTCCTCGGGGAACGTGATGGCCGATAGGTATTTCTCGCTCGTCCTGCATAGCCATATCCCTTATGTCCTGGCCCACGGCTCCTGGCCGCACGGCATGGACTGGCTCTACGAAGCCGCGGCCGAAAGCTATCTGCCGCTCCTCCGGGTCTTCGAGCGCCTGGCCGACGAGGGCGTTCCGGCGCGGGCCAACATCGGTTTCACGCCCGTGCTCATGGAACAGCTCGCCGCGGCCGATTTCGGTCGCGGGTTCGAGGCTTACCTGGGCATGAAGATGGCGGCCGCCGACGATGACGGCCGCCGCTTCGGCGCGACCGGCGCCGCCGGCCTGGAAGCCCTGGCGGCATCCTGGGGGGCGTGGTATCGCGGGCTCCTCGAGGACTTTCGCGGCCGCCGCGGCGACATCCTGGCCGGCTTCCGCTCGCTCCAGGACCGGGGCGCGATCGAGGTCCTGACCTCCGCCGCGACGCACGCCTATTTCCCCCTGCTGGCCCGCGACGAAAGCCTCCGTCAACAGGTCCGGCAGGGCCGGCACACCTACCGCCGTCACTTCGGCCGGGAGCCGCGGGCCTTCTGGCTGCCCGAATGCGCCTACCGGCCCGGCTACGCTTGGCAGAACCCGCTCGAAGGCGGCCCGGCCTATCCGCGCCGGGGCGTCGACGAGATCCTGGCCGAAGAGGGCCTGGGCTGCTTCTTCGTCGACTCGGCCATGATCAAAGGCGGCCCGGCCCGAGGGGTCTACATCGACCGCTTTCCCGGCCTGAAGCGGCTCTGGGACAATTCCCGGGACGCCCGCGGGCCGGCCGAGGGAGCCCCAGGCGATCCCTACGCCGCCTATCGGGCCGAGCCCTCCGGGGTGGCCTTCTTCGCCCGGGACGAGGTCTCCGGCTCCCAGGTCTGGAGCCGGACCCTGGGCTATCCGGGCGACGGGGCCTACCTGGAGTTCCACAAGAAGCACTTCCCGGGCGGCCTGCGCTATTGGCGGATCACCTCGGACGGGGCCGACCTCGGGCAGAAGGCGCCGTACGATCCCGCCGCGGCGGCCGAGCGGCTCGAGTCCCACGCCGCCCATTTCGTCGCCGTCCTCGAATCCGCGCTGGCTGGCCGCGACACGGGGACGATCACGGCCCTGTACGACACCGAGCTCTTCGGGCACTGGTGGTTCGAAGGCCCCGAATGGCTGTATCGCGTGGCCCGGAAGCTGGCCGGAAGCTCACTCGAACCGCTGACCGCCTCGGGCGCCCTGGAGCGGACGCCGCCCCGGGCCGCCGTGTCCCTGCCCGAAGGGTCCTGGGGCCAGGGCGGCTTCCACTCGATCTGGCTGAACGACGACACCGCCTGGATCTGGAAGAAGATCTACCGCATCGAGGCGGCCGCCGCGGACCTCCGTCCGGGCCCCGACCCGCTCGGCCGGCGCCTGCTGCGCCAGTTCTCCCGGGAGAAGCTCCTGCTCGAGAGCTCCGATTGGCCCTTCCTCGTCTCGACCTGGACGGCCCGCGACTACGCCGAGAACAGGGCCGCCGAGCATTTCGAGCGGGCCCTGACTCTGGCCGGCTGGCTCGAGGCGGGCCGGCCCCTCGACGCCTCCCAAGAGGCCCTGCTCGGCGCCTTCGAAGCCGAGGACCATCTCTTCGATGAGGTCGTGTCACCCGATGGAACTCTTATCTAAGAAAACCCTGACCATGGTGCTCTGCGGCGGCAAGGGCGAGCGGCTCTATCCGCTGACCCGCGACCGGGCCAAGCCGTCCGTGCCCTTCCTCGGCTCCTACCGGATCATCGATTTCAGCCTATCCAACGCCCTCAACTCCGGCCTGCGCCGGATCGCCCTGTTGACCCAGTACAAATCCCTGTCGCTCGAGCGCCACATCCTCGACGCCTGGAACATCTTCCACACCGAGAGCGGCGACTACATCATGTCCCTGCCGGCCCAGGGCCGGGTCGGCGACCACTGGTACGAAGGCACGGCCGACGCGGTCTTCCAGAACGTCTACTCCATCCAACAGGAGAACCCCGAGGCCGTCCTGGTGCTCTCGGGCGACCATATCTACAGCGCCGACTACCGCAAGCTCCAGCTGTTCGCCGTTCAGACCGGGGCCGACGCCGTGATCATGACCCGGACCATCCCGATCGAGGAGGCCTCCCGCTTCGGCGTCATCGGCGTCGACGGCGACCGCCGCATCGTCGAGTTCATGGAGAAGCCGAAGAAGCCTTTCCCGACGCCCTGGGACCCCGGCCGGAGCCTGATCTCCATGGGCGTCTACCTGTTCCGGACGCCGGTCCTGATCAAGGCCCTCATCAAGGACGCCCGCAACCCCCGCAGCAGCCACGATTTCGGCCGGGACATCATCCCGGCCCTGATCGGGGCCGGCCCCGTCTACGCCTACACCTTCGACGATTACTGGGAGGACATCGGGACGATCGACGCCTACTGGCAGGCCAACATGGCCTTCCTGAAGGAAACGGCCCCGTCGCTGCTCAAGGACCCGGCCTGGCCGATCCGGTCCTACCGGCCCCAGTATCCGCCCACGTTCGTCTCGGGGTGCGAGATGCGGGCCTCCGTCGTCGGCGCCGGCTGCTCGCTCGTCGACTGCCGGGTCGTCAATTCCGTCATCGCCCCGGGCGTCCGGATCGGGCCGGGGGCCGAGGTCGTCGACTCGATCCTCCTGGCCGACGTCGAGGTCCGCCGGGGCGCCCGCCTGCGGCGGGTCATCTTCGACAAGGGCTCCGTCGTCCCCGAGCGCTTCACCGCCGGCCGGGACGACGAGGAGGACGGCCGCCATTTCAAGATCAGCCGGACCGGGATCCGGGTCGCGCCGAAGGGCTGGAGCGCCGAATGATCGAGAAATACAGCATCCTGTCCCCGGACTTCGACCGCGGCGAGCCGCGCGAGCTGGTCCTGTTGTCGATCATCTCGCAGAGCTTCTTCCAGCCCTTCTCGCTCGAGGACAACCTGCTCGTCATCCTGACCGCCCTGACCTCGGGCTCGGGCGTCGGCTTCAACCGGGCCATGCTCTTCCTCCAGAAAGGCGACCGGCTGCGGGGCGAGATGTGGCTGGGCCCGAGGTCGGCCGAGGAGGCCGGCTTCATCTGGGAGGTCCTGTCGACGCCCGGCATCGGCTACGTCGAGATCGTCGAGCACAACCGGGCCCTGGTCAACAAGAGCGAGGACACCTTGAGCGCCCGCCTGAAAGGTTTGGTCTACGCGGCCGACGACGAGGGCGCCCTGGTCCCGGCCGCGGCGGCGGTCCGCAAGGAGATCCTCCACGTCCGGGACGCCTCGAACGAGCCCCTCGTCGACCGCCGCTTCCTCAACGTCATCGGGGTCGAGGAGTTCGTCTGCGTCCCGCTGCTGGCCCGCGACGACGTCGTCGGGGAGATCGTCCTCGACAACGCCATCACCCGGACGCCCATCCTGCCGTCCGACATCAAGCTGGCCGGCATCTGCGGCCTGATGGCCGGCAACTACATCTACTCGTCGACCCTGCACCGCAAGCTCCTGGACATGGAGAAGATGGCGGCCATGGGCGAGATGGCCATGTTCGTCACCCACCAGCTGCGCAACCCCATCGTCGCCGTCGGCGGCTTCACCGACCAGCTCCTGCAGCCGGGCGTGTCGGAGGAGAAGAGGGCCCGCAACCTGACCATCATCCGCGACGAGATCCGGCGCCTCGAGGACATCATCTACCAGATGGGCCATTTCCTGAAGGTCAGCGTGAAGGAGCCCGTTTATTTCGACCCCGACCCGGCCCTCGCCGCGGTCCTGGACAATCCGGCCCTGCAGGCCCGGAGCCGGGAATACGCCCTCACCGTCAAGCGGGATCCCTGCCCGCCCGACATCCTCTGCGATCCGACCTCGTTCGGCGAGATCCTGCGCAACCTGCTCGACAACGCCTTCGACGCCACGCCGGCCGGCGGGACGATCGCCGTGCGGGCCTACCGCAAGAATCCGACGGCCTTCGTGCTCTCGGTCCGCGACAGCGGCCGGGGCATGACCAACCCGGACAAGGACCAGTTGTTCAAGCCCTTCTTCACGACCAAGGAGAAGGGCATGGGACTGGGCCTGCCGTTCATCAAGCGGGTCATGGACACCTGCGGCGGGAAGATCGAGGTCCAAAGCCGGGTCGGGAAGGGGTCCCTCTTCAAGCTCATTTTCCTCTGCCGTGAAAGGGAGTCACAACCATGAAGAAACGCATCCTGCTCGTCGAAGACGAGAAGCCCCTCTGCCTTCTCTATGAAGAGGAGCTCAGCGGGGAAGGCTACGACGTCACCGCGGTGACGGACGCCGAGGCCGCCCTGGCCGAGCTGGGCCGGTCCGAGTTCGACCTGATCATCACCGACATCCGCATGCCGGGCAAGAACGGGATCGAGCTCATCACCCAGATCATGGGGCTGCGCAAGGACATCCCCATCATCATCAACTCGGCCTACCAGAGCTACAAGGAGGATTTCATGACCTGGGCGGCCGACGCCTATGTCGTCAAGTCCTCCTCGCTCGACGAGCTCAAAGCCCGGATCAAGCAGCTGCTGGGGGCATGATGTCGGAACTGCGCAAGGACCTGATCAGCGGGCGGTGGGTCATCATCGCCACGGAACGCAGCAAGCGTCCCGACGACTTCCGGCCCCGCGCGGCCGCGGCCCCGGCCCCCGAGGCCGCCGGGTTCTGCCCCTTCTGCGAGGGCAACGAGGGCAAGACCCCGCCCGAGGTCTTCGCCCTGCGGGCCGACGGGACCGGACCGGACACGCCGGGCTGGACGGTCCGGGTCGTCCCCAACAAGTTCCCCGCCCTGACGCCCGGCCCGCCCCCGCCGCGGGCCACGCAGGGGGTCTTCCAATCCATGGAAGGCCGGGGCGTCCACGAGGTCGTCATCGAGAACCCCGTCCACGGCCTGGATCTGGCCGACCTGCCGGTGCACCATGTCCGGGACGTCCTGCGCGTCTTCCAGCTGAGGATCCGGGCCATCGAGTCCGATCTGCACTACCAATACGTCCAGGTCTTCAAGAACAAGGGCAAGGAGGCCGGGGCGTCGTTGAGCCACCCGCACTCGCAGATCGTGGCCACGCCGATCATCCCCAAGCGGGTCAAGGAGGAGATCTACGGCGCCGACCGGCTGTTCCGGACCTTCAAGGAGTGCGCCTACTGCCGCATCCTGCGCGAAGAGGAGGCCGCAGGCGCCCGGCTGGTCTCGCGGAACGACCGCTTCACGGCCTTTTCGCCCTACGCCGCGCGCTTCCCCTTCGAGATGGCCGTCTTTCCCCGCCGGCATTCGGCCTTCTTCACCGAGGTGACGGCCGACGAGCTCGGGGCCCTGGCCGCCATCCTCAAAGACGTGCTGACGCGCCTCAAGACGACCGTCGGCGACCCGCCCTTCAACATGGTCCTCCATCAGGCGCCGAACCCGCAGATGTCGCTGAAGCGCTGGCCGGAGATGCGCGAGCGCTCGCATTGGCACGTGGAGATCATCCCCATCCTGACCAAGGTGGCCGGCTTCGAGTGGGGGACGGGCTTCTACATCAACCCCGTCCCGCCGGAGACCGGGGCGCAGTTCCTGCGCCAGACGGCTTAGGTCAGGCCGCGGCCAGCTTCCCGTAAAGGGCCAGGTAGGCGGCCGCCGACCGGGTCCAGGAGAAGTCCGCGGCCATGGCGTTGCCGACCAGGACCGGCCATTCGTTCGGCCGCCGGAAGGCCGCCAGGGCCCGGCCGACGGCCCCGACCAAGGGCGCCGGCGCGGCGTCGGCGAACTTGAAGCCGTTGCCGCGCCCGGTCCGGGCGTCGAACTCCTGGACGCTGTCGTCCAGGCCGCCCGTGGCCCGGACGACCGGGACCGACCCATACTTCATGGCGTACATCTGGGTCAGGCCGCAGGGCTCGTAACGCGAGGGGATCAGGAAGATATCGCTGGCGGCGTAGATCGTGTGGGCGATCCTCTCGTCGAAGGCGATCTTGAGCCCGATCCGGGCGGGGTGTTTCTTTTGGGCGGCCAGCAGGAAGTCCTGGATCTTCTGGTCGCCCGTACCCAGGATGGCCAGGGAGACGTCCAGGCCGAGCAGGCCGTCGAGGGCGTCGCAGACGATATCCAGGCCTTTCTGACCGGCCAGCCGGGTGACCATGCCGACGATCGGCCGCCCGGCCGGCGCGTCGAGCCCGAACTCGCGGGCCAGGGCCTCGCGGCAGGCCGCTTTGCCGGACAGGTCGGCCGGGGTGAAGTTGCGGGGGATGAGCTTGTCGGTCGCCGGGTCCCAGTCCTTGTAATCGACCCCGTTGAGGATGCCGGAGAGGGCGCCCGAGCGGGCCCGCAGCAGGCCGTCGAGGCCGCAGCCGAACTCCGGGGTCTGGATCTCGCGGCTGTAGCGGGGGCTGACCGTGCTCACGGCCGTGGCGTAGAGGATGCCCGCTTTAAGGGCGTTGACCCGGCCGTAGAACTCGAGGCCGTCCATGCTGAAGAGGGACTCGGGCAGGCCGACGCGGGCCAGGACCTCCCGGTCGAACAGACCCTGGTAGGCCAGGTTATGGATGGTGAAGAGCGTCCGCGTCCGGGCGAAGAAGGGGTCGGCGGCATAGACCGTCTTGAGATAAGCGAAGGTCAGGGCCGACTGCCAGTCGTGCCCGTGGAGGATGTCCGGGGCGAAGCCGGTGGCCCGCAGGGTCTCCAGGGCGGCCCGGCAGAAAAAGGCGAAGCGCTCGCCGTTGTCGGGGAAGTCGCCGGCCGGCGTTCCGTAAAGGGTTTCGCGGTCGAAGAACTCCGGCCGGTCGAGGAACAGGAAGGTGACACCGTCGGCCTCGAGGGACCGCACGCCGTAATCCAGGTCCCGGCCGCCCATGTCCAGGCGGGCGCCGGTCAGGACCGGCTTGAGGGGCAGGCCTTTCTTGCGGACCTCGCGGTAGAGGGGCATGAGGACCCGGACCTCGGCGCCGAGGCCGGCCAGGAATTTGGGCAGGGCCCCGGCCACGTCGGCCAGACCGCCCGTCTTGGCGTAGGGGATGACTTCGGAAGCGAGGAAAGCGACTTTCATGGTCCCGCCATTTTAGCATAAGTCCCAGCCGAGTTCATCCGTCGGATCGGGCCCGTACGGCCCGGCTCTTGACGGCTATCGACCCGGATCCCTATACAGAGGCGCGGGACCTGGCGTAAGATAAGCGTGAAAAGATGGCCGGACCATGAAAGAGCCAGGGGCAGAGAAGAAATTAGTCGTGACGGCGGCGGTCGTCGAACGCGAGGGCAAGGTCCTGGTGGCCCGGCGCCGCAAGGGGCTCGTCGCCGAGGGGCTGTGGGAGTTCCCCGGCGGCAAGCTCGAACCGGGGGAGGACCCCCGGCGCGGGCTGGAGCGGGAGCTGGCCGAGGAACTGGGCGTGGGCGCCCGGGCCGGGGTCCTGCTCTGCACGGTGCCCTTCAGCGGACCCCTCGCCAGCTTCGAGCTGGTCGTCTTCCGCACCGAGCTCCTATCGGACGACTTCCGGCCGACCGACCACGACGAGATCGCCTGGCGCGCCCCGGCCGAGATGGACGAAGCCGTTTTCTCCAAGCCCGACCGTCCCGTCGTCCGCCTTCTGGCCGGGCGAAGCGGGCCGCCGGGCCCGGAAAGGGAGCTGTCATGAAGGCCGTCGTCCTCAAGCCCGGCCGCGACAAGGCCGTCCGGAACCGGCACCACTGGATCTTCTCGGGGGCCATCCGGGAGCTCCCCGGATTCGAGGACGGGGACATCCTCCCGGTCCGCGACGCCCGTGGCGAGCTCCTGGGGCACGGCTATTTCAACCGCCGGAGCTCGATCACCGGCCGGTTGGTCGCCTTCGGCGACGAGGCCCCGGAGGACGCGGTCGGCCGCTCCCTCGACCGGGCCCTGGCCCTGCGGGCCGCCTTCTTCGATCCCGCCGTGACCAACGCCCGCCGGCTGGTCAACGCCGAGGGCGACGGCCTGCCCGGCCTCATCGCCGACCTCTACGACGACGTCCTCGTCCTCCAGATCGCCACCCTGGGCATGGAGAAGCTCAAGCCGTTCGTCGTCGAACGCCTGACCCGGACCCTGAAACCGCGGGCCGTCCTCGAGAAGTCGGACCTGCCGGCCCGCCGGGAAGAAGGCCTGGCCGAAGCGGCCGGGGTCCTGGCCGGCGAACCGCCCGACCGCGTCCGCATCCTGGAGAACGGGGTCTCGTTCTGGGTCGGCCTGGCCGAGGGGCAGAAGACCGGCTTCTATCTGGACCAGCGGGAATCGCGCCGCCTCGTGCGGGAGTGCGCCGCCGGCCGTCGCGTTCTCAACGCCTTCGCCTATACGGGGTCTTTCTCGGTCTGCGCCCTGCTCGGCGGGGCCGTCCGGGCGGATTCGGTCGACACCTCGGCCGCCGCCCTGGCCCTGGCCCAGGAGAACTTCGAGCTCAACGGCCTGTCGTCCGCCGCCGGGGTCTTCTTCTCCCAGGACGTGTTCGAGTTCCTCCGCGAGCCGGCCCTGGACCACGACTTCATCATCCTCGACCCGCCGGCCTTCGCCAAGAAGAGGACCGACGTCGTGGCCGCCTGCCGCGGCTACAAGGACATCAACCGGCTGGCCCTGCAGCGCCTCCGCGCCCCCGGATTGGCGCTGACCTTCTCCTGCTCCCACTTCGTCGACGAGACCCTTTTCCAGCAGGTCGTCTTCCAGGCCGCCCACGAGGCCGGCCGGCGGGTGCGGATCCTCCAGAGGCACCGCCAGGCCTTCGACCACCCGGTCAACGTCTATCATCCGGAAACGGCCTACCTCAAGGGCTTCCTGCTCTACGTCGACTGACCTCGGTCCCGGACCCCCAATTGCCGGTTGCCCGTCGCGGCCCGATGACCTATAATCCCGGCGAGCGGCCGTGCGGCCGCGGGGAGGAGGTCGACATGGACCCTCGTGAAGAACTGCGGCGGCATCTCCGGCCCGCCGTCCTGGTCGGCGCGGCCCTGGTCGCCAGCCTGGCGCTCTACCTCGGCTTGGTCGAGGTCCTGCGGGCCGTCCTCAAGCCGTTCCGGGGCTTCGCCCCGACCTTGGCGGTCCAACCTGTCCGCCTGGCGGCCTTCGGCGCGGCGGCGGCGGTCATCCTGGTCATCCTCCTGCTGCGGCCCAGGCTGGTCCGTCGGCGCGACGCCGAAGACGCGCCCGCCGCCGGCCGCCGGCTCCAGGCCGCCTCGATCGTCCTGCTCGTTCTGGGCGAGGTCCCGGCCATCATCGGCCTGGCCCTGTTCCTGACCGGCGGCGGCGCCGCCGATTTCTACAAGTTCCTGTTCGTCTCGGTCGTCCTGACCTTCATCAACTTCCCCCGGCTGGGCGCCTGGGAAGAATGGCTGAAGGGCTGATGGGACGGACCTCGGGGGGACCTTCATGAAGAACCTGATCGTATCGGTCTGTCTGGCGCTGGCCGCCATCATCCCGGGGGCGGCCGGACAAGACCCGGCCGCGCCCGCCCCGGAGACGGGGGGACCCGGCCTGCGCTACGAGATCTGGGTCGAGCTCGACGCCGCCGGCAAGATGCTCCTCGGCAAGGAGGAGATCGTCTGGACCAACCCGACCGCCGACGCCGTCCCCGACATGCTGCTCCATCTCTATTGGAACGCCTTCAAGAACCAGGCCAGCGCCTTCCTGCGCGAGGCCGCCGCGGAAGGGGGAGAAGCCGTCCCCGCCGACGACGGTTGGGGCTGGATCGACGTCACCGACATCCGGCTGGCCGACGGCACGGACCTCAAGCCCTCGTTCGCCATCGTCACGCCCGACGGCCCGGAGACGGCCGGCGACGAGACCGTCGGCCGGGTCCTCTTCCCGGCGCCCGTCGGGCCCGGCGAGAGCGTCCGGATGCGGATCGAGTTCCGGAGCAAGGTCCCCCGGACCATGGCCCGCTCGGGCTATTACAAGAACTCGTTCTTCATCGGCCAGTGGTTCCCCAAGCCCGGCGTCTACGAGGCCGGGAAGGGCTGGAACTGCCACGCCTACCATCAGAACTCCGAGTTCTTCGCCGATTTCGCCGATTTCGTCGTCCACATCACCGTGCCCAAGGGCTTCGTCCTCGGTTCTTCGGGCAAAGCGGGGGAGACGCGGTCGGACGACGCGGCCGGTACGACGACCACGACCTTCCGGCAAGCCATGGTCCACGACTTCGCCTGGATGGCCGACCCGCGTTATATCAAGATCGAGCGGGATTTCGTCGCCGCCCGCGAGGTCACGCCCCGGGAGTACGAGGAAACGGCCGCCCTGCTCGGCCTGCCCGTCGAGGCGGTCCGCCTGCCGGACGTGCGCATGATCCTGCTCATCGCCCCGGAGCACCGGGGCCAGGTCGAGCGCCACTTCCAGGCCCTCCGGACGGCCCTCAAGTATTACGGCCTCTGGTACGGGCCCTATCCCTACGAGACGGTGACCATGGTCGATCCGCCCTTCCGGACGGGCAGCGGCGGCATGGAGTACCCGACCCTGTTCACGGCCGGCACCCGGGTCCTGCCCAGCCGCAACCAGCTCTCGCCCGAGATGGTCATCATCCACGAGTTCGGGCACGGCTATTGGTACGGCCTGACGGCCACCAACGAGTTCGAGGCCGCCTGGATGGACGAAGGCTTCAACACCTATTCGACCAGCCGCGTGCTGGCCAAGGCCTACGGGCCGGGCGCTCCGGCCCTCGTCTTCAAGGGCCTGCCGCTCGACTGGTTCGTGCGCGTGCCCAAGGTCCTCGACACCGAGACCGACCGCGTGGCGGCCATCAACGCGGTCCGGAACGACCCCGTCACGGCCTGGTCGTGGAAGTTCTTCGACCGCATGAGCTACGCGATGAACGTCTATATGCGGGCCGGCACCCTCCTGGGCACCCTCGAACGGCTGCTGGGCGAGCCGGCGTGGGCGCGGATCATGCGCACCTACCACATGCGGTTCCGTTTCCGCCACCCGACCCAGGCCGACTTCATGGCCGTCGTCGCCGAGGTCTCCGGCCGGGACATGACCTGGTTCTTCGACCGCTTCTTCGACGACACCCTGGCCTTCGACTACGGCGTTTCCCGCCTGTCCTCGGCCAAGGTCCCGGCCCAGCTGCGGGGGGTCTTCGACAAGGCCGGCGCCCGCGAGGAATGGACCGCCGAAAAGATCGACCAGCTCGAGGCCGCGGCCCGCAAGGGCCCGGAGGGGCCGCCGGCGGCGGTCTACCGGACCACGGTGGACCTGCGGCGCTACGGGGAAGCCCGGATCGGCGGCGGCGTCCCGGTCCAGGTCCTGATCCGCTTCAAGGACGGGACCACGGAGACGCGGACCTGGGACGGCCAGGCCCGCTGGGCCCGCCTGGAGTTCCTCAAACCGGTCGAAGCGGAGAGCGCCCGCATCGACCCCCAGGGGATCTGGCTCATCGACGAGAACCTGGCCAACAACAGCCGCGCGGCCGGTGGCCCGGCCGGCAGTGTCGTCCGGCTCTCGAGCCAGCTCGTCTTCGCCGTCCAGGTCGTCCTCCAATTCCTCGGATCGTGGAGCTAGGGAGGGACCCATGGGCATCTTCAAAGCCTTCTTCGCCGGTCTCGGGACGACCCTGCGCAAGCCCCGCCTCGTCCTCATCCTGTACGTCGTCAACGCCGTCTTCGCCCTGATCGCGGCCGCTCCCTTCCTGGCCCTCGTCCAGCGGGAGCTCGGTCACTCCCTGGCCGGGGCGAGCGTCCGGCCCCTCGATATTTCCTGGCTGGGCGAAGCCCTGCTCGCCTACGGCAGCGTCCTGCCGGCCCTGGCGGCCGGCGCCGCCGTGGTCGGGCTCGTCTACGCGGCCTGCCACATCTTCCTCAACGGCGGCGTCGTCGGCCGCCTCGTCGACCGGGAAGGTCCCGCTTCCCTGGCCGCCTTCATGGCCGACGGCGGCCGCTACCTGGGGCGGTTCGTCCGGCTGTTCCTGGTTTCGCTGGTCTTCTACGCCCTGACGTTCGGCGTCGTCCTCAAGCTCGTCGCGGCCCTGTTCGAGCCCCTGGCCAAGGGCGCCTTCACCGAGTGGCTGCCGCTCGTCCTGTCGAACCTCCATTTCCTCATCGCCCTACTGGCCCTGTCGATCGTCCACATGGTCCTCGACTACGCCCGCATCGCCGTCGTCGCCGACCAGGAGCGCCGGGTCCTCAAGGCCCTCCGCCACGCCCTGACCTTCCTCAAGACGCGGTTCTTCAAGGCCTGGGCGCTCTATCTGCTCGTCGTCCTGACCCAGGCGGCCGGCGCGGTGGTCTTCTACGCCGTCCTGAAGCCCCTCGGCGGGCCGGCCGCGGCCCTGGTCGCCGCCGGGGCCCTGTGGATGCAGATCAACGTCGTCTTCCGGGCCTGGACCCGGACGCTTTTCGTCGCCGCGCAGGCGGAGTTCTACCGCGCGCACCCGTACTGAACCGGAAGGGAGCCGTCATGAAACTCGCGTTCCTCGGAGCCGCCCGGCAGGTCACCGGATCGAGTTACTTCGTCGAGGCCGGAGGCCTGCGCATCCTCGTCGACTGCGGCCTCTACCAGGAGAGGGCCACGCTCGACCGCAACTGGGACCCGTTCCCGGTCGAGCCGCGGACGATCGACGTCCTCCTGCTCACCCACGCCCACCTGGACCACAGCGGGCTCATCCCGCGGCTCGTCCGCGACGGCTTCTCCGGCACCATCCTGACGACCGCCGCGACGGCCGACATCCTGTCGATCGCCCTGATGGACTCCGCCGAGATCCAGGAGGAGGACGCGGCCTACAAACGGCGCCGGCACGAGAAGGAGGGCCGCGTCGTCGGCCACCCCGTCGTTCCCCTGTACACCACGCAGGACGTCCAGGCGGCCATGCCCATGGTCGAGGACGCGGCCTACGAGTCGCCGATCGACCTGGGCGAGGCCGTCACGGTGCGCTTCCGGGACGCCGGACATATCCTCGGTTCGGCCATGATCGAGCTGGCCGTCCGCGAGGCCGGGGCGGCCCGGACGATCGTCTTCTCCGGCGACATCGGGCAGTGGGGCATGCCCTTCGTCTGCGACCCCACGGTCTTCGAGCGGGCCGATTACGTGGTCATGGAATCGACCTACGGTGACCGGGAGCACGAAGACCCCGGCCGGGTCGACGGCCTGCTGGCGGGGGTCATCCGGGAAACGGCCGCGGCCGGCGGCAACGTCATCATCCCGACTTTCGCCATCGAGCGGGCCCAGGACCTGATGTTCCATTTGAGCCGCCTGGTCTACGACCGGGCCATCCCGCCGCTGCCCATTTATCTCGACAGCCCGATGGGCCGGGAGGTGACGCGGGCCTTCGAGCGTCACGACGAGTTCTACGACGACGAGACCCGCCGGCTGCTGGCCGCCGGCCGGAACCCCTTCAAGTTCCCCGGCCTGACCATCGTCCGGACGCCGGACGAGTCCAAGGCCATCAACGACGCCCGCGGCCCGGCCGTCATCATGGCCGGATCGGGCATGGTGACCGGGGGCCGGGTCAAGCACCACATCGCCCGGAACATCGGCCGGCCGGATTCGACCATCCTCTTCGTCGGCTATCAGGCCCACGACACCCTGGGCCGCAGGATCCTCGAGGGCGCCCCGGAGATCCGCATCCTCGGCCGGACGCTGCCGGTCCGGGCCCGGGTGGCCAAGATCAGCGGCTTCTCGGCCCACGCCGACCGCAAAGGCCTCGACCGCTGGCTGGACGGCTTCAAGAGCCCGCCCCGGCGGCTCTTCGTCACCCACGGGGACGCCGAAGTCGCCCTCAAGACCGGCGAGAGGCTGCGGCAGGAGCGGAAGTGGACGGTCGAGGTCCCGGAATTCCGCGAGGTCTGGGACCTCGATTGAGCCGGCCGGCGGGCCGTCCCGGCGCGTCCGGTCGCTTCAGTCCTTCGGCAGGGACGGCGCCGGGACCCCGGACGACCGGGCGTAGGCGGCCATGATCCGGTCGAGCTCGGCCCGCACGTCGTCCGGGAGCGCCGGCGCGGCGTAACGGGCCAGGCGGCCGAGGACCTCGGCGTGGGCCTTGTCGTCCATGGTCGTCCGGCCGGCCGCCACCCAGGCCGCGTAGGGATCGCGGTCGGCCAGCCCGGCCGGGATGTGCTCCTTGCGGTACCACTGCCGGGTGTGGGGATGGGTCAGGAAGGACATCCCCGGCTTGAAGCCCTCGAAGACGCCCAGGGCGATGGGCTCGTCCCGCTGGGCGATGCCCTCGATCAGCCGGTAGGCCATGGCGCAGATGCCGTCGTCGATGACCAACTTCTCCAGGCTCATCGAGCTCTCGTAATCGAGCATGCCCGGTCCGGAGACGACGTTGATGCCGGCCAGCGCGGCCAGGGCCGCGCCCAGCCCGGTCTCGAGCCCGGCCTGGGCGTCGTTGACCTTGGCGTCGCTCAAGGCCATGTAGGCGTGCGTCGGCAGCTTCAGGAACTTGCCGATCTGGGCGTAGCCGACGTCGATCATCATCGTCTCGATCGCGCCCATGGGGGTGGTCCCTTTGCGCATGTCGAAGCTCGAGGGCGAGCCGCCGAAGATGACCGGCGCCCCCGCGGCCGCCAGCTGGACGATGGCCACGCCGGCCAGGCTCTCGGCCACGTGCTGGACCAGCGTCCCGGCGATGGTGGTCGGCGAGGTCGCCCCGGTCATGCCCATGGAGATGAGCTCCGAGGGAATGCCGGCCCGGGCGGCGTCCACCAGGCTCTGGGCGGTCAGATGGCTCCACTTGAGGGGAGGGGAGGGGCAGGCGTCGAAGATGGCCAGCGGCTTGGCCCGCAGGGCCGACTCGCCGCCGCGGACCGCGGCCAACAAGTCCCTCATCGGCCGGAAACCCTCGACCCGGAAGGTGCCGGTGACGAACGGCTTCTCGGACAGGGCCAGCCCGAGATGGAGCCGGAAGGCGTCGGCGACCGGGGCGGGCACGTCGGCGGCGACGAGGGCCGTGCTCTGGAAATGCAGGTGCTCGAGCGTCTCGACGAGCTTGTAGAGGGCGGCGACATCGGCCGTGGAGGCCTGGCGCTCGGCCTGTGCGGCATGATCGAGGAGGACCACCCCGGAGGAACCCGGATCGAAGTGGACCTCGTCGCCGCCGATCGTGAAGGCCCGGCCGCCGGACCGGTCGTAGAGGGTGATCACGGCGGGGGCCGTCGCCAGCGCCGCCTCGACGATCCGGCGCCCGATCAGGACCTGGCCGGTGCCGGCGTCGACCGCGGCGCCCGCGGCCCGGAGCAGCCCGAGGGCCTCGGCGTTCTCTACCAGGACGCCGTGGCGTTCGAGCAGGGTCAGCCCTTCGTCGACGATGCGTTCCACGAAGACCGGGGACAGCAGCTCCAGCTTCGGTCGGCGGGTTTCGATCATCAGCGCACCCTTTCACGTCCCGCGGCCGCCGACGGGGCGGCCCGGGGGAGGTCAGTTCCGCCCGGACACGGACTTGGCCAGCTTGACCGCCGCCACGGCGTTCTCGGCGTAGCCGTCGGCGCCGATCTCCTCGGCCCACTTCGGGCTGGCCGGCGCGCCGCCGACCAGGACCTTGTACTTGTCGCGCAGGCCGCGGTCGCGGAGCAGCCCGATGAACCGCCGCTGGGCCATCATGGTCGTCGTCAACAGGGCCGACAGGCAGATCGTGCCGGCCCCGACCTCCTCGGCCTTTTCGACGAACCGCTCCAGCTTGACGTCGGCCCCGAGATCGAAGACCTCGAAGCCGCCGGCCTGGAGCATGGAGGCGACCAGGTTCTTGCCGATGTCGTGGATGTCGCCCTCGACGGTGCCGATGACGATCCGGCCGCTCCGCCGGCCGGCCGCGTCGCCGCGGTTGAGGGCCGGTTGGAGGACGGCCATGGCCGCCTTCATGGCCTCAGCGCTGGTGATGAGCTCGGGCAGGAAGTACTCCCCCTGCTCCCAGAGCTCGCCGACCTTCTGCAGGCCCGGCACGTAGCCCCGTTCGACGACCTCGACGAGGTCGAGCCCTTCCTTCACCGCGTCCCCGGCCAGGGCCCGGGAGGCGGCCAGGTCCCCGGCCACGATGGCCTCGCTCATCTTGGCGTAGATCTCGGTCTTGTTCATGCCTTCACCTCTTCGCGGAGGATGCGGGCCATGGCCCGGATGTGCGCCGGCGTCGTCCCGCAGCAGCCGCCGACGAGGCCGGCCCCGGCCCGGACGATCTCCGGCACGAAGCGGACGTAGTCCTCCACCGTCAGCGCGTAGCCGACCGTCCCGTCGGGCCGGGCCACGGGCGGGCCGGCGTTGGCCTGGGCCACGACCGGCCGCGAGGTGCCGCCGCGCAGGGCCCGGACGCAGCCGACCATCTGCTCGCTGGTCAGCGTGCAGTTGGCCCCGACGGCGTCGGCCCCGGCCTGTTCCAGGGCCGCGGCGGAGCGGCCGGCTTCGTCGCCCATGATCGTGAAGTAGCCGCGGCGGAAAGCGCCGAAGGTCAGCGTCGCCAGCACGGGCCGGTCCGAGACGCGGCGGACGCCGCGGACCGCGGCCAGGGCTTCGCGGAGGTCGTATTGGGTCTCGATGAGGAACGCATCGACGCCGCCGTCGGCCAGGGCCCGGGCCTGCTCGGCGTAGGCGGCCTCCAGCTCGTCTTCGGACGCCGGGCCTTGGGGCGCCAGGAAGCGGCCCGTCGGGCCCAGGCTGCCCAGCACGAAACGGCCGGCCGGCGCGGCTTCGCGGGCCAGACGAGCGGCGGCCCGGTTGAGCTCGTAGGCCCGGGCCTCCAGGCCGTGGGCGGCCAGCTTGAGCGGCGTGCCGCCGAAGGTGTTGGTCGAGACGGCGTCCGCCCCGGCGGCGATGTAGGCCGCGTGGACCTCCCGGACGAGGCCGGGACGGTCGGCGTTCCACAGCTCCGGGGGCGCGCCCGGAGGCAGGCCGCGGGCCATGAGCTCGGTGCCCAGGGCGCCGTCGAGGAGAACGGTCCGGGCGGCGGCGAGTTCGAGAAGGCCGGTCATGGGGTTGATCCCCCTTTCGGGTAGCGGTCGAATTCGAGGGCCCGAACGAATTCGTCCTGGAACCCCGGCCGGGTGGCCAGCGAGATGTGGCCGATCCGGGCGGACAGGGCCTCGGCGGCCGTCCGGTCCGGCCGGGAGAGGAGCAGCAGCCGCGCCCCGGCCAGGGAGGAATTGCCGAGGAAGGCGATCCGGTCGAGCGGCACGTCGGGCAGCAGGCCGAGGCTCACGGCGTTGGCCAGGTCGAGCGAGCTGCCGAACGCCCCGGCCACCAGGACGCGGTCGAGGTCGGCGGTCGTCAGCCGGAGCTCATGGAGCATCAACAGGATGCCGCTGCGGACCGCGCCGACGGCCAACTGGACGTCCCGGACGTCCTGCTGGGTCAGGGTCAGGCGGTCGGTCAGGCGGAGCCGTTTTTCCGGCCCCAGGATGCGGCCGTCGCGGCCCAGGAGGCCCCGGGCCAGGGCCCCGGCCAGGATGTCGATGAGGCCCGTGCCGCAGACGCCCTGAGGCGGCAGGTCGTCGATGGTCCGGAACTTGAAGCCGTCGTCCCACTCGGCCCGCTGGATGGCCCCGGGGACGGCTAGCATGCCGCAGCTGATGTTCATGCCCTCGAAGGCCGGCCCGGCGGCGGTCGAGGTGGCCGCCATCTCGCCGCCCTTCTTGACGACGATCTCCCCGTTGGTGCCGAGGTCGACGAATAGCCCGTTGCCCGGCGCCGCGGCGAAACCCGAGGCCGCCAGGCCGGCGGTGATATCGCCGCCGACGAAGCTCTTGATGTTGGGGGCGATATAGAGCCGGGCCTGGGGATGGAGGGCCAGGCCGATGTCCGCGGCGGCCAGGGGCGGCAGGACCGAGAAGACGGCGTGGAACGGGGCCAGGGCCAGCGAATCGACGGCCACGCCGCAGAGGATGTGGTTCATGGCCGTGTTGCCGGCCACGACGGCGTCGAAGATGCGGTGACGCGGCACGCCCGTCCGCCGGCACATGCCGCCGACGAGATCGTTGATGAGCTGGACCGCGGCGGTCCGGAGCCGTCGCAGATTGTCCCCGTTCTCGAAGGCGAAGGTGATGCGGGACACGACGTCGGCGCCGTAGGACGCCTGGGCGTTGACGGCCGCCGCCCGGTCCGCCACCTTGCCCGTCCGCAGATCGACGAGCTCGAGGACCACCGTGGTCGTCCCCAGGTCCACGGCCAGCCCGTAGAGCTCGCGTCCGGCCTCGTCGGCTTCGAAGTCGAGGACCTCGCGGTCGTCGTAGAGGACCGCCGCGACGGGCCGGGAAGGGCCGAGGGTCGTGCCGCCGAGCTTGGACAGGGCCGGCAGCGGCACAGCCAGGCCGGGGTTCTTGAGCTGGGCCCGGAGATGATCCGCGGCCGCGGTCGGGGCCTGGAGCGAGGGCTTCTCGAGGACCAGGGACAGCCGCTTGACGGCCGGATCGACGTAGGCGACCGTGGCCGGGCCGGATCCGAGGACGGCGATGCGGTCCAAGCGGGAGCCGGGCAGGGTCTCCACGGTCAGGTCGCCGCGGACAACGTACAGGCAGGCCAGGCGGTGGTCGGGACCCAGGCCGCGCTCCTGGAGAAGGGCGGCTTCCCGGGCGGCCGGGAAGGGGAGGGGTCCGCCGAGGATGCGGACCGCGCACTTGCCGCAGACGCCGCGCTGATGGCAGTAGAGGCTGATGGGGATGCCGGCCCGGACCATGACGTCGGCCAGGACCTCGCCGGCCCGGGCCCGGACCTTGGCCCCGTCGGGCAGGATCTCGACCGTGTAGGACGTCTCGGGCATTACGGACTCCGGATTCCGGCCCTATCTTAAATGAAAACCGGCCCCGGGGAAATCAATATTTGGGGCTCCCGGGCACGGCCCGTCCGGACCGGCGCTTCCAGACGAGATAGACCGGCAGGCCGGCGGCCAGGAGCCCCGCGCCCACGAGCGACGGCCACAGCCGGCTGGCGACGATGCTGGCGAAGACCGCCAAAGACATGCCGACGAAGACCAGAGGCACGGCCGGATAGCCCCAGGTCCGGTAGGGCCTGGCCAGGCCGGGGGCCCGGCGCCGCAGGACGAAAACGGCCAGGCCCGTCGCGGCGAAGAACAGCAGCAGGGCGAAGAGCATGAATTCATAGAGCGATTCGTAGGTCCCGGACAGGCAGAGAACGGCGGCCCAGGCCGCCTGGCTCCAAAGCGCCGAGGTGGGCACGCGGCTGCGGCGGCCCAGCCGGCCCATGGCCCGGAAGAAATGGCCGTCCCGGGCCATGGCGTAGAACACCCGGGGCCCGAACAGGATGTTGGCGTCCAGGCAGCCGAAGATCGAGACCGTGACCAGGGCCGCGAAGAGGGCCGCGCCGCCGCCGCCGAACAGGGCCGCGGCGGCCTGCTCGCCGACCCGCAAGACGCCCCTCATCCGCTCGAGCGGCAAGGCCAGGAGGTAGACGAAATTGACCAGGACGTAGATCGCCGTGACGGACAGGACGCCCAGGACGAGACCCCTGGGGATGGTCTTCTCCGGATCGCGGATCTCGCCGGCCGTACAGTTGACGGAATACCAGCCATCGTAGGTCCAGAACACCGCCACCAGGGCCAGCCCGACGGGCTGCAGCACGGCCGGGAACGGGAACCCGGAAACGAAAAGAGGGTGGAAGTTCGAAGCCCCGGCCTTGTGGCCGATGAGAAGGCCCAGCCCCACGAGCCCGGCTACCGTGGCCAGGCGGATGAGGGTCAGGCCATTCTGGATGACGGCCCCCGAGCGGATGCCGAAGGTGTTGACCAGGGTCAGGACCAGGATGGCCGCGGCGGCCACGATCTGGCCCGCGGACAGGCTGACAGGCAGACCCATCAGGACGGTGCGCGCCAGAATGCGGCCGGTCGAGAGGGCCGGGAAGAACGAGCCCAGGAAATCGGCGAAGCCCACCGCCAGCGCCGCCAGCCCGCCGCACATGATGAAGCCGAAGAATGCCCAGCCGAACAGAAAGGCCGCGGCCGGCCCGTAGGCCTCGCGAAGGTAGATGTATTGCCCTCCGGCCTGAGGATACATGGCCCCGAGCTCCGCGAACGTCAAGGCGCCGCAGAGCGTGATCAGGCCCCCGGCCAGCCAGACGAGCAGGAGCAGGCCCGGCGAGGGGAGCCCGGCGGCGATCAGGCCGGGGGTCATGTAGATGCCCGATCCGAGCACCGCCCCGATGACCAGAAAGGCCGTATCGGCGAGCCCCAGCTTTCTGATGAAATCGACGTCCGCCGGTTTGTCTTGCGGCATGATCGTTCGTCCCATTCTATGACTTTCCCCGCGCCCGTCAAGCCGGATCTCGGTCTTTCGGCCCAGGCCTCCCTTCGTGGCCCGCGAGCGATCCTGCGCGACGACTTATTTGTTTTATTATCAATGGCTTACAAAGACCATTGTAGCTCCTTTATTATCTTATATATACAAATCCAACGACCTGGTGTCGGTGGCCTTTCCACCATTATCCGGTTGGCTCAGGCGATCCCGCACGAAACTCGGGGGGGCGCCCGAGCCGCACGGCGATGGGGGAGGGCGGCCTCCGAAAATTGCAGGCCGTGGACAACTCCAGGTCTCTTCCGACGATGAAACGACGGTCCGGCCGGACCAAGGCCGGAGAAATCGTTAAGAGCCCGTGTTATCTTTTTGCCGCCGGCGATCCTTCGAGATCGCCGAAGAGAACGAACGCCGCCGTTCCTTCGCCGATCGCCGAGGGACAGGCCGTCTGCCGGGACAAGGAACGTGGTCCACCGACATCACCGCGATTCTAACTAGCACATAATATTCATGGATAGAGGAATTGTCGGCGTGCCGACATTCGTGGTCGCAGGCCTGTCGTCCGTGTTCGGGAACGAGATCCTCGGTGCTGCATCGAACATGACTTTACCTGTTGCTTTTTCGTTACCGCTGGACTATAAGATGTCCTTAGGCCATGCGCCCATTCGTCAAGGGAGAGAGCTCTTGATCATCGCTATCACGAATCAGAAAGGCGGCGTCGGCAAGACAACCACTACGATCAACGTGGCCGCCGCCATCGCCCTGATGGGCAAAAAAGTCCTGGTCATCGATATGGACCCGCAGGGCCATAGCACTATCTCTTTGGTCGCCAATCCCGCAAAGCACGAAAAGTCCCTTTACGACGTCCTCATGAGCAAGAACGAGAAGCTCGAGGACATCATCGTCGCCTCCAACATCCCGGGCCTGGACGTGGCCGTCACCAAGATCTCCATGGCCAAGCTCGAACCGTCCCTGAGCGGCGAATTCGACGCCCACTTCCGACTCAAGGACGCCCTGGAGCAGGTCCGCGGCCGCTATCAATTCATCTTCATCGACACCCCGCCCACCCTGGGCCTGATCACGTTGAACGCCCTGGTGGCCGCCAACTACATCCTCATCCCGATCCAATCCTCCTATCTGTGCCTGGAGGGCACGGACGACCTCCTGGAGACCATCGAGAAGGTCAAGCGCATCGCCAATCCGCACCTCAAGGTCATGGGTGTCGTCATCACGCTTTACGACCGGAGGACCAACCTGGCCCGGGACGTCGTCGAGCGCATCCGGGGGGTCTTCGGCAACAAGCTCTTCAAGACCTTCGTCTCGAAGAGCGTCAAGCTCGAGGAAAGCCCGGCTTACAAGGAATCGATCTTCACCTACGCGCCGGATTCGATCGGGGCGGAGCAATACCGAAAAGTCGCCGAGGAGCTGATGAGCCGTGCAAAAAGCTAAAAAATCGGGTCTTCCCACGTCGGTCGCCATGAAGCACGACGGCCATTTTGTCGATCTGATCTCGTCGCGCTCCCTCGGGCCCCGGATCCGCATGATCCCGGTCGAGAAGATCGACCCCAACCCCCACCAGGCCCGCTGCGAGCTCGGCAATATCGGGGAGCTCCAGGATTCCATACGTAGCAAGGGCATCCTCGAGCCCATCCTGGTGCGGGCCAAGGGCAGCCGCTTCGAGATCATCGCCGGCGAGCGCCGCTTCATGGCCTCCCGGAACATCGGCCTCAAGGAGCTGCCCTGCATCGATCTCGACGTCGAGGACGCCGAGGCCATGGAGATCGCCCTGATCGAGAACCTCCAGCGCAAGGACCTGGACATCTTCGAAGAAGCCGACGGTCTCCAGGCCCTGGCCGACATCCACGGCTACAACCACGAGCAGATCTCGACCAAGATCGGGAAAGCCCGTTCGACCATCACCGAGATCCTGTCGATCGCCCGCATCCCGCAGCGGGCCCGGGACATCATCCACGACGCCGGAGGTTTCGGCCGGTCGACCATCATCGAGATCGCCAAGCTGAAGTCCGATGAGGACATGGTCAAGTTCGCCGGCGACATCGCCGAGCGCCGCCTGACCCGGGAGGACACCCGCGATCTGGCCAAATATCTCAAGGGCAAAACCAAGAAGCTCAAGTATTACGTCTACAATTTCGTCCCCGAGGACACGGACCGGTTCCGACTGCGCCTCGAATTCAAGAAGCAGACGATCTCCAAGCAGGAGATCATCTCCGTCCTTCAGGAGATCATCGACCAGATCCGGAAGAAGGACGAGAACCCGGCCCTCAAGGGCTGACCGCCAACCCCTGTTCGATGCCGCTCCGGGCGGCCCTTCTCGCGTCCCGATGTTAGTTGACATAATAAACGTTATGCGACTCAATAGGGCCGCTTCGCCATCCGCTTTCTTATCTTCGAGATGCCGATTCTCACACGCTGTGGATATCCCCGCGCCCAACCTTTGGGCAACTGTGGAAAATCCCCCTCGGCCCGGTCCGGCGCCGGTTCGCCCCCCGATTTCGCCCGCTTCGACATCGCCATTTTCGATTCCCGGGCCGGTTTTGACGACCCGTGCCCCAAGGGCTCAGGCGAACCGGACCCGCGGCCGTTGACTCGACTTCGCGCTCGTATCCGCTGAGCCATGCGGGCTCATCGGCTTCGGACGCGACCATAGGCCAGGCTGTCTCGATCCTTATCCGAATAGCGGCTCGCATCCGCCGCGCCCATTCCTGGCTTTGGATCTATGCTCTTGTCCGACCTTCTTATGCGCCTTGGCCTGACGCGACCTCGATGAGGCCTATCCCAAGCGGTCGAGGTTGCGACCCGTTCGCAAAGATCGCCTTCCTAAAGCAGCTTTGTCGCAGTTCTCTCCCGGGCCCCCGGCCCGCCTCCGCCATCCCCTGCGGCCGGACGCTTCGGCCCCGCTCCCCGGTTCTCGGGACACGGGGAGCCGGAACCCGGCCCGCCGCCCCCGAACCCGGACCCCTCCCCCGCCGCTCCCTCGGAAATCTTGTATCTATATTATTATCTGTAATATACCAAGTATATCGAGCTATTTTGTTCGTAATCTGCATGATACGCCGACCTTTCCGGGGGGCTCCTGCCCTAAGGCACGAATCTTGCTTAATGCTCCTTGAGGGAGCCCGGGGTGACCCGAGGCGCATCGAAAGGAGAGCATCATGAGAGTCGGGATCCTGGGGACCGGAGACGTCGGCCGTTCCCTGGCCAGCGCCCTTTCGCGGCGCGGCCACGAGGTCATGGTCGGGACCCGCGACGTCCGCCGCAAGCTCGACGAAAATCGCGCCGCGGGCCTGGTCGCCTTTCGCGACTGGCTGTCCGCCAATAAAAAGGTCAGCCTGGGGACATTCGGCGACGCCGCCGCCCACGGCGAGCTGCTCCTGAACGCCACCGCCGGGCACGCCTCGCTCGAAGCGCTGGCCAAGGCCCGGCCGGCCGAGCTCAAGGACAAGATCCTGATCGACATCGCCAACGCCCTGGGCCCCTGGACCGAAGGCGGCGAGATGGAGCTGTTCGTGGCCAACACGGATTCCCTGGCCGAGAGGATCCAGCGGACTTTTCCGCACCTCCGGGTGGTCAAGGCCTTGAACACCGTCACGGCCCATATCATGGCCAATCCCAAGGGCTTGGCCGGCGCGGACCACGACGTGTTCGTGGCCGGCAACGACCCCGAGGCCCGCGAGCGCGTGGCCCGTTTCCTCCGGGAGGAATTCGGCTGGAAGACCGTCATCGACCTCGGGGACTTGACGGCCGCCCGCGGCCTGGAGATGATGATCATGGTCTGGCTGAAGGTCCGGACGGCGCTCGGCACGTCCGATTTCAACTACAAGATCGCCCGCTGAGGCCGAGGAAGGTGGAATCATGAAAAAAACGAAATCCCGAACGGCGTCGAAGCCCGGATCCCGCGTCGCCCGGCGTTCCGGGAACGACGGCGGACCCGGCGAGGAAGGCCGCCCGGCCGGCCCCCGGCCCTCCTGGCGGGGCCTGATCAGCTTCGGCCTGGTCAACGTGCCGGTCAATCTCTACCCGGCCGTCAAGCCCGAGATCCACGGCATGAACTACCTGCGCAAGGACGACCTTTGTCCGATCGCCTACAAGAAAGTCTGCCGGTCCACCGGAGAGGAGGTCCCCTTCGAGGACATCGTCAAGGGCTACGAGTACCGCGACGGCGACTTCGTCGTCCTCGACGACGAGGATTTCCGGAAGGCCGACGTCAAAAAGTCCTCGGCCATCGAGATCGAGGCCTTCGTCGACGAGGCCCAGGTCGATCCCAAGTACGTCGAGAAGCCCTACTACCTCGAACCGCAGCCCAAGGCCCAGACGGCCTACGCCCTGTTCCGCGAGGCCATGGCCAGATCGAAGAAGGTGGCCATCGGCCTCTTCGTCCTTCGCGACCGCGAGCACCTGGTCATGCTCAAGCCGGAGGGCCGGGCCCTCCTGCTCATCCAGCTGCGCTTCGCCGCTTCGCTCCGCACCCCGGCCGGCCTGGACCTGCCGCCCGAGCGGGTCGAGGCCCCCAAGGCCCAGATGGAACTGGCCCTGGAGCTGGTCAAGAAGTTCGAGGGCGAGTTCCGGCCGGAGGCCTACACCGACACCTACGCCGACCGGTTGCGCCAGATCATTGCCGCCAAGGCCAAGGGCCGGACTGTCCATGTCCGGGCCGAAGAGGCGCCCCGCGAGACCGAGGTCGAGGACATCATGGCCCGGCTCAAGGAAAGCCTGGCGGCCACCCGCCACTAAGGAGAAGCGGCCATGGGGCTCCGCGACTACGCGCGCAAGAGGTCCTTCGCCAAGACGCCCGAGCCGGCTCCCGCCAAGCCGCGCCGGCGGGCCGCGGCCGGCCGCCTCCGCTTCGTCGTCCACAAGCATCAGGCCAGCCACCTCCATTACGACCTGCGGCTGGAGCAGGCCGGGGTCCTGAAGAGTTGGGCCGTGCCCAAGGGGCCGTCCATGGACCCCCGCGACAAGCGCCTGGCCATCCGGGTCGAGGACCATCCGCTCGACTACATCGGCTTCCACGGCCGCATCCCGGAGGGCCAATACGGGGCCGGTCTGGTCGAGATCTGGGACAAGGGCACCTACGAGCCGGGACCGGGCCCGGGCGGCGAAAGCGGGGACGCCGCCGTGGCCGCCGGCCTGGCCAAGGGCCATCTCGACCTGGACTTCCACGGCCGCAAGCTCGGCGGCGCCTTCACCCTGATCCACCTGAAGGGCCGGGGCCCCAAAGACAACCAGTGGCTGCTTTTCAAGCGCAAGGACGCCCCGCCGCCGCCCTCCGGCCCGTCGCGGGACGATCCGCCCGCCCCGGCCCCGACATCGGGCCGGTCCGCCGCGTCCCTCAAGGCGCTCGGCCTCCTCGGCGCGCCCCGCGGGCCGTTCCCGGGCCCTCTCGAGCCCATGCTGGCCACGCTCATCGACGCGCCGTTCGACCGTCCGGGCTGGTCCTTCGAGGTCAAATGGGATGGTTTCCGGGCCCTGGCCATGACCGGAGGCGGCCGGGCCCGCCTCCTTTCGCGCAACGGCAAGTCCTTGAACGGCCGCTTCCCGGCCGTCGCCGCCGCCATGGCGGGCACGCCCATCGAGGCCCTGTTCGACGGCGAGATCGTGGCCGTCGACGAGCGCGGCCGGCCCGTCTTCCAGGACCTCCAGAACGCCCAGCGGGCCGGGGACGGCCGCCTGCGATACTACGTCTTCGACGTCCTCCAGGTCGGCGGCCGCGACCTGCGGCCCCTGCCGCTCGAGCGCCGGCGGCGGGTCCTGGCCAAGGTCCTGCCCGTCTCCTCGGTCGTGCGGATCAGCGATGCCGTCGAGGCCCGGGGCCGGGATTTCTTCCGGGCCGCCGCGGCCAACGGCCTCGAAGGCATCGTGGCCAAGGACCTGGCCGCCTCCTATGTGCCGGGGCAGAGGACGCGGGCCTGGCTCAAGATCAAGGCCCGCCGGCGGCAGGAAGCGGTCATCGGCGGCTTCACCCGGGCCCGGGGTTCGCGGCGCTACTTCGGGGCCCTGGTCCTCGGGGTCTACCGCGGCCGGGACCTGGTGCCTATCGGCCAAGCCGGGACGGGTTTCGACGAGGACACCCTGAAGGACCTCGACGCCCGGCTGCGGCCGCTCGTCACGGAGACTTCGCCGTTCGCTTCGCCGCCCAAAACCAACGAGCCCGTCACCTGGGTCAAGCCGCGGCTCGTGGCCGAGATCGAGTTCGGGGAATGGACGGCCGAGGGCCTCCTGCGGCATCCGGTCTTCCTGGGCCTGCGCGACGACAAGGACCCCCGCCGGGTCGAGCGGGAAGAGCCCGCCGCTGACCCCTCCCCCGCCAGGCCGGCGCCGCCGCTCCGGACCCGGGCCGAGCTGACCCATCTCGACAAGGTCTTCTGGCCCGGCGAAGGCCTGACGAAGGGGCAGGTGATCGACTATTACGCCAGGATGGCCGACCGGATGCTCCCCTACCTGAAAGGCCGGCCGCAGGCCCTCAACCGGCATCCCGACGGCATCGCCGGCCCGAGCTTCTTCCAAAAGAACCTGGCCCAGGACCCGCCGCCGTGGGTCCGGACGGTCGAGGTCGATCCCGAAACCGGGGGCCGGCCCATCCGCTATCTCGTCTGCGACAACCGCGACACGCTGCTCTACGAAGCCAATCTGGGGGCCATCGAGATCAACGTCTGGAGCTCGTCCCTGCCCCACCTCGACGCCCCGGACTATCTCGTCCTCGACTTCGACCCGCTGGAGACCTCTTTCAAGGCCGCCGTCGAAGCCGTCCGGGCGGCCAAGGAGGTCCTCGACGAAATGGAGCTCCCGGCCTTCTGCAAGACCTCCGGGGCCACGGGGCTTCACGTCTACGTCCCCCTCCGGCCCCGGTTCGGCTTCGATCAATGCCGCGAGCTGGCCAAGCTCGTCTGCCTGGTCGTCAACCGGCGGCACCCCGACCTGACCAGCCTGGAGCGCAGCCCGGGCAAGCGCCGGGGCCGCATCTACCTGGACTACCTGCAGAACCGCAAGGGGGCGACCATGGCCGCTCCGTTCGCCATCCGGCCGGTGCCCGGGGCGACCGTTTCCATGCCGCTGGCCTGGCCGGAGGTCACGGCCCGGCTCGATCCCGCGGCCTTCGACCTCCGGACGGCGCCGGAGCGGGCGGCCCGGCGGGAGGACCCCTGGCGGGGCTTCTTCAAGAGCGGCGTCGACCCGGTCAAGGCGCTGGAAAGGATCGAACGATGGCGGCGCGAACGCCGGCCCCGGTGAAGGCCCCCGCCACGCCGTCCCCGCCCGGGCCTCAGGCCGAGGCGGCGCCGACCCGCTGGATCAACCCGAAGAAGCTGGCCCTCATCCACGTGGTCAAGAAGGAGCTCGGCCTGGCGGACCGGGACTACCGGCGCGTCCTCTGGCTGGTGGCCGGGGTCCGCAGCGCCAAGGACCTCGACGAGGCCGGGTTCCGCAAGCTGATGCGCTACTTCGTCCGCAGCGACTATTTCCGGGCCAACGCCGCCGGCATGACTTTGAAACAGAAGCTCTACATCAAGTCCCTGGCCTCCGACCTGGGCTGGGAGCCGGAGCACCTGCGGAACTTCATCCGCAAGTATTACCAGCGTGACAGCCTGGACGCCCTGGACCGGAAGCAGGCCTCCAAGCTGATCGAGTCCCTGAAGGCCATCCGGGGCCAGGCGGCGGCGGGCTAGGCCCGGGCGTCCCGGTCCGAGGCGCTCAGAGCCCCCAGAGCCGCTCCACGGTCGACAGGTCGGGGCCGTCGTAGGCGATCCGTCCCCCTTCCAGGACGATGAAGCGGCGGCAGAGACGAGCGGAGAACTCGAGGTCGTGGCTGGCGACCAGCATGGCCGCCCCGAAGCCGTCGAGGGTGCGGGCCAGGGAGCGGCGGCCGGGCGGATCGAGACTCGAGGTGGGTTCGTCCAGCAGCAGGAGCGGCGGCCGGGTGACCAGCGCGCCGGCCAGGGCGACGCGCTGCTTCTGTCCGTGGGAGAGATGCTGAACGGGGACCCGGGCCAATCCGGCCGCGCCCATCCGGTCGAGCATCTCGCCGGCCAGGCGGCCGGCCGCATCCCGGGATTCCCCTTGTCGCATCGGGCCGAAAGAGACGTCTTCGAGCACCTGGGGAAGGAGGATCTGGTCCTCGGGCGCGTTGAACAGGAAGCCGGTCCGCCGGCGAACCTCCGCCGCCGTCCGCCGGCCGAGCCGGAGGCCGTCGACGGCGATCCGGCCTTCGTGGCCGACGAGCCCGACCGCGGCCAGCAGGAGGGTCGTTTTGCCGGAACCGTTGAGCCCGACGAGCGCCGCCCGTTCGCCCTGGTCCAGGCCGAAGGTCACGCCGGCCAGGACCGGCGGCGCGTCCGGATCGTAACGGACGGTCACCCCGTCGAATTCCAAAGCCCGCGGCCCGCTCATCCGAGCCAGCCCCGCCGCAGCGCCGCGGCCAGCCCCAGGACGCCGAGCGCCAGGGCGGCGGCCGCGGCGTCGGCCGGCCGGAGCCGGTCGCGGCCGAGGGCGCCGAGATCGGCGTCGGCGTAATCCCTGAGCTCCATGGCCGCGGCCACCCTTTCGGCGCGCCCGACGACCCGGGGAAGCCAAACGCGCGGCAGGCCGGCCGCCACCCGCCACACCGTCGCAGCGCCCCGCGTGCCGCCTCGCACCGCTATTGCCGCGGCGATGCGCCCGGTTTCGAAGGTCAATGCGGCCGTCTGGTGGACGATCTGGATGATGACGCCCGCGACGATCTTCGGCATCGGCAGGGCCAGGAGGCCGCGGCGGAGGTCGCTGATGCTGAGCGCGGACACCGTCGCCGCGGCCACGAACAGCCCGGCCAGGCCGTGGAGGATGACGTCCCAGGGCGCGGCCAGGGCGGCAACCAGGCCGGCCGGGCCCGTCTGCGCCGGAATGTCCCGTGCCATCAGAGGGACGAGCAGGAGGTAAGGCAGGAACATGCCCAGGCCCACGGCCAGAACCGTTCCAAGGGCCCGCCGGGGAAGCCCGCAGGCGACGACCCAACCGGCGGTCACGGCCGCGATGAGCGCCGCGCCCGGCCCCCGGCCGGAAGGCGCCGTCAGGCAGGCCGCGAACAGCAGGGTGCCGGCGAGGATCCGGCTCTGGGGCGCGATCCGGGAAACGGGCCCCCGGCCGGAGCCCCAGAGATCATGCCAGAGCGCCCGCATCGACCGAAGCCCGATCTTCCCGAAAGGCGGCGACCAGGTACCCGTCCTCGTCGTCGACCACGGCGGCCGTACGGAAACCGCGCCGGCGGAGCAGGGCCGCCGTTTCGGCCGCCGGTGGGAGCAGGTCGCCCCCGATGGCCCCGCCGGCCCCGGCGTGGATGGCGTTGATCTTGGCCCGCGAGGCCAGGTGCCAGATGTCCAGACGGCCGCCCGGCTTGAGGACCCGGGCGATCTCCCCGGCCGTCCCCTCGCGATCGTCGATGTGCGGCCAGACGGAGCAGCAAATGACCCGGTCGAAGGAGGCGTCCGGAACGGGCAGGCGTCGCAGGTCGGCGACCAGCCAGCCGGCGCGCGGGTCCCGGACCTTGCGCCGGGCTGCGTCGATCATGCGCGGCGAAAGGTCCACGGCCAGGACGCGGCCGGCGTCCGAGAGCCGGGCCAGTAGCGCCCGGGTCAGGTTGCCGGTGCCGCAGCCGGCGTCGAGCAACCGTTCGTCCGGCCCGACGCCGAGGCGCTCCAGGCCCGCGGCCAGCCGGGCTTCGAGGGCGGGCAGGTCCTCCCAGCCGTCCCAACGCTCGGCGATGGAGTCGAAATAGGCCGCGCGGGAGTCCTCCCCCGCCGGGACAGAGACCGTTCCGCGTCCCCGTCGCAGCCGGGCCAGGGGCGGGACGGCGACGAGCATCAGAAGGAGGCCCGGCCAGCCCCCGAGCAGAGAAAGGCCGGCCAGGAAGGCGGCCGGAAGGCCGATGGCCAGATTGACGGCGTAAGCCAGTCCGATGTAGAGGGCCCGGCCGAACAACAGCGCCGGAGCGAGGACGAGCCACTCGTTGACCCGGGGCCGCCGGGACGTGATCGCCGAGATGACCGCCGCCACGGCCGACAGCTCGACCGCCATCAGCCCGGCGACCGGCGGATAGAAGGGCGGCATGCCGGTCAGGGCGCCGGACAGCAACGGCGCGACGAAGGCCGTGGCCGCGGCGGCGGCGGGGCGGACGAAAAACGCCAGGGTGACGAGCGGCAGGTACATGGGCATGAACACGTGGCCCAGGCGGAAGACATGGAAAACGACGGGCAGGAGCAGGGCCGCCGCTCCGAGGAGGCCGGCATATGCCAGATCTCGCGACCGGGACGGGTCGCCGGTCGAATCGGAACGGCCGGTCGAGGCCGGAACCGCAGTAGCACCTTTTCTCATTGTAGTAGCACTGTCATGATAAGGGCTCCGGGCACGGCTGTCAAGAATGGCGGCGCCGGCCGTCCCTAGATGGGCGCCCGGCCCGTGCCGGCCAGGCTGACCGTGCCCCGCAGGACGCCCTTGACCGAGCGCAAAGCGTCGGCCAGAAGGCGGACTTGGCCGGCTCGTCCCTTGACGGCGATGATCTCCAGGCACAGGTCGTGGTCGAGATGGATGTGCTGGGTGGACACGATCAGGCCGTGGGCGTCGTGCTGGATGTCCGTGAGGCGGCCGACGAGGTCCCTGCGGTGATGATCGTAGACGAGCACGACGGCTCCGGCCACCTCGCCGCCCGCCCTCCATTCCTCTTCGACGAGCGCGCCCCGGATCAGGTCGCGGAAGGCCTCGGACCGGCTGGCCAGTCCCCGGCCCGCGACCAGGGCGTCGAAGCGGCGGAGCAGGTCCGCCTCGAGGGAGACGCCGAAACGGACGACTTTCTTCATGGGCCCTCCCCCCCTATTTGTCCACCACGGCCAGGCCGCCGGTCCCCGTTTCCTTGTAGCGGGCGGACAGGTCCCGGCCGGTCTGGCGCATGGCCTCCAGGGCCTCGTCGTAGCTGATCCGGTGGCGGCCGTCCGACAGCAGGGCGTAGGCGGCGTGGCTGACGGAGCGCGAGGCGGCGAACACGTTCCGCTCGATGCAGGGGATCTGGACCAGGCCCAGGACAGGGTCGCAGGTCAGCCCGAGATGGTGTTCGATGCCCATCTCGGCGGCGTATTCGATCTGGGGGACCGTCGCGCCCTGAAGCTGGGCCGCCGCGCCCGAGGCCATGGCGCAGGAGACGCCGATCTCGCCCTGGCAGCCGACCTCGGCGCCCGAGATCGAGGCGTTGGCCTTGGCCAGATTGCCGATCAGACCGGCGGCGGCCAGGCCCTTGAGGATGTCCCCCTCGGAAAAGCGGTGTTCCTTCTGCAAATGAAAGAGGACCGCCGGCACGACCCCGGCCGAGCCGCAGGTGGGGGCCGTGACGATGAGCCCGCCGGCGGCGTTCTCCTCGGAAACGGCCAGGGCGTAGGCGAAGAGCCGGGCCGTCGATTTCGCCGTCCGGCCGAACATTCCCGACTTGATGTGGTAGGAGCGGGCCTTGCGGGCCAGGTTCAGGCCGCCGGGCAGCCGGCCCTCGGCCTTCAGGCCGCGGCGGACGGACCCGGCCATGGCCTTCCAGACCCCGGCCAGATAGCCCCAGATCTCCGGGCCCTCGGCGTCGGCGACGATCTCCCAGAGCGCCCGCCCGTTGTCCTGGCAGAAGCGGACGATCTCGTCCATGGACGCAAAGGGATAGATGGACACGGGCGCGGTGGCCGGGGTGCCGTCGACGATCCTGCCGCCCCCGACGCTGTAGGCGGTCCAGGAAGCGGTCACGGCGCCGGCCGCGTCCAGGGCCTCGAACCGGAGCGCGTTGGGGTGGAACGGCAGGAACTCGTCGGGGCGCCAGACGATCTCGAGACGGCGCGGGCCGAATCCCTCTTTGACCGTCTCGTCCGTCAGATGGCCCTTGCCCGTGGCCGCCAGGCTGCCGAACAGCGTCACCCGGTAGGACGGGGCCTCGGGGACGCGGTCCAGGAACATCCCGACCGCGGCCCGCGGGCCCATGGTGTGGCTGGACGAGGGCCCGTGCCCGATGCGGTACAGCTCGCGGATGGTTTCCATGGGTCGTATCGCCAGCATTATAACAGAAGACCGGCCGGGCGGCCCGTTCATCGCGGAACCATCCGGCAGGGGGGCTTGACCGCCGGGACGGACCGGCGCTATCTTTCCGGATGCTCCACGGACCTGTCCGCCCTTAAAGGAGGCCTCATGAACAAGCCGGTCGTCCTGGTCCTGTCCATCCTGGTCCTGGCGTCCCTCGGCTCCTCCACCGCGGCCCTCTGCCAAGACCCCGCCGCGCCGGCCCCTCCCCCCGGCCTCTACCTCATGGCCGACATCCAGGTCGAGGTGGCCAAGGCCCCCGAATACGAGGCGGCCCTCAAGGCCCTGATCGCCGCCCTCATGGAGGCCCGCTTCGCCGTGGTCTTCGACACGTACGTCACCGACGACGGCCGCTATTATGTCGTCTATGGGCTGGACAAAGGGTACGGGTCGGTCGATGGCCTTCAGCGGGCCTGGGGCGAGGCGGCCCTCCGGGTCGGGCTCGATAGGTTCCAGGCCCTGCACGCCCGCATGACGGCCGCCGAGCTCGGCCGCGTCCTCCGGTTCTGGACCTTCCGGCCGGATATCTCCTTCCTGCCGCAGCCCGAGCGGTTGAAGCCCGAGGAGTACGGTTACTACACCTGGGACTATGTCTGGCTCATCCCCGGCAAGGAGGCCGAATTCGAAGCCCTCAACCGGGAATGGATGGCGTTGAGCGCCGCCCGCGGCTCCCGGGACCCCTTCATGACCTACCAGGGCGGCTACGGCAACGAAGAGCCCGTCTACGTCTGGTTCGAGTACGGCAAGTCCGCCGCCGACTACGCCCTGGCCGAGGAGAAGTTCTGGAAGTCCCTGGGCGACCAAGGCGCCGCGCTGTCGAAACGAACGCGGGCCCTCATCCGGAAGCAGGAAAACAAGACCGGACGCTACCGGCCCGACCTGTCCTACGCCCCGGCGAAATAGCCGCTCCCGAGGCGGAATGGGACGACCGGCCGGCGCGATGCCGGCGTCGGGGAAAGGCTCCGATGAGGGGACCGGTCCCGGAACGTGGCCCGTATCTTGCTAGAGAAAAGGCAGATCGCCCACCAGGAGGGAGAGACGACCGGCAAGGCCCCGGCGGGATCCGAGAGCTTGGACGCGGTCCGGCAGCCGTCGAGGTCGGTCCGGGCCTTTTTTGCCCTGGTCTTTATCCTGTCCGTCCCTCTCTGGCCGGTCGGCGTCCTTTTCAACGGCCTCCTGGTCAAGGGAGCGCCGGCTTATCCCATCGTCAATCTGGCCTGGCACGTGGGCCTGGCCTTCGTGCCCATGGCCGCGGCCCTCATCCTGGCGGGCCGTGACAGCGGCCGGGAGGGGGTGAGGCGCCTCCTGAAGCGGCCGTTCGACGCCCGGCGCATGGCCCGGAAAGCCTGGCTGGGGCCCATCCTGCTGCTCTTCCCCGTGCTGATGCTCGTCGAGTACGCCTGGCTCCATCTCGCCGGCCGGCCGCTGCCCGGCTTGGCCGGGCCCGATGGGCCCTACATCCCGGTCTTCTTCGCCGTCTTTTTCGCCGCCGGGATCGGGGAAGAGCTGGGCTGGACCGGATACGCCTTCGATCCGCTGCAGGAGAGGTGGGGCGCCCTCGGGGCGGCCGCCGTTCTGGGGATCGCCTCGGTCGGCCTCCATCTCGTGCCGCTCGTCATCGACGGCCATCCGCCGGCCTGGATCGCCTGGCACCTGGCCCACATGGTCCCCTACCGCGTCGTCCTGGCCTGGGTCTACAACATCACGGGACGGAGCATGTTCGCCGTGGTCGCGTTCCACGCCGCCTCGAACATCGGCGAGGTGATCTGGCCCTTCTCGCGGGGCGAAGGGTACGATCCGATCGTCACGGCCGTCATGGTGACGGTCACGGCGGCGGCGGTGACGGCCGTTTGGGGGCCGCGAACGCTGGCCCGGACCCGTGCCCGACAAGCGCGCCCGCCGCGGTGATCCCGGCTCTCAGCCGACGGCCCTCCTGACGAGCGCGCCGATCCGCGACTCTTCGTCGGCCGTCAGCACCGTCAGGGCGAACGCGGTCGGCCACATGCGGCCTTCGTCCAGCTTCGCATCCTGGGTGAAGCCGACGGTCATGTACCTCTCCTGGAGCTTCTCGGCGCCGCGGAAGAAGACGACGACCTTGCCGTCCTTGGCGTAAGCCGGCATGCCGTACCAGGACCGCGGCGACAGGGCCGGCGCGCTGGCTTTGATGATCGCATGGAGCCGCTCGCCCATGGCGCGACCCGGTTCGGGCATGGCCGCGATCAGGGAGCGCACGGCGCTCTCCCCGTCGGCCTTCTTGCCCCCGGGCCCGGGAGCGCCGACGGCCTTGGGCAGTTGGTCCTTGTCCATGTCTCACCCTCCTTTTCGCGGCCCGTTCAGGCCTCGACTTCCGATCCGCCGGAAAAGAACCTCGTCACTTCCCGCAGGTAGGGACCGGGCGCGGTTATGGCGGCGTCATGACCTTGGCCGGAGAGAACGGCCAAGCGGGCGTTCGGCAGTGCGGCCCGAAGGGCCTCCGTCGCGGCCCGGTAGACGGGATCGGTCTCGCCACCGGCCAGGAGAAGCACGGGCATCGTCAGGCCCTTGAACCGGGCCGGCTCGAACCTATAGCCCCGAACGCCGAGGAACTCCCTGGGGATCGTCGGCGTCGCCCGGACCCTGGCCGGCCAATTGGGCTGCGATCTCAGCCGGCTCAGCTCGCGGGCCGGCATCCCGCCGGCCTCGAAGATGGTCACAAGGGCTTTTTCCAACTCCCCCGCCCTGAGCAGATCCATGACCGCTCCGGGCGCGGCCGCCGGGACGGAGACTTCGACGGTCGTGACCATCGGCGGCTCGTTCAGGACCAGCCTGCGGATGTTGCCGGCCAGGAGCGCGGCTTCGAGCGAGCAGAGGGCGCCATAGGAATGGCCCAGCAGGAAGACCCCGTCCGGGATGCTCCCGACGACGGCGGCGACGTCCTCGAACTCCCGCTGGATCGCGTAAGCCCCGGCGGCGTCTCCGCTCCGCCCCCGGCCTCTTCGGTCGAGGCTGTAGACGGTGAATCCCCGCTCCAGGGCGGGGGTGACAGGGTCCCAGTAGCTGTGGTCGATCCCGGTGCCGTGAACGAGCACCAGCGGCGGGCCCTCTCCCCTGCGGACCACGGCAATGCGAGTCCCGTCCTTCGAGAGAACATACTCCATCTCTAGGCCTCCGATCCCATGTCGAAGAGCAATGCCAGAAACATGCCAGGGCTCCGGGCCCGGGGTCCGGTTGGGTTGTCCGACGGGGCCTTGAAAAAGGCCGTCCAAGAGGAGTAAAGTCGGGCCAGCGAACGATCCGGCATGGGGGAGAGACCATGAAAAAACCCGGCTGCGTGCTCGTTCTGGCCATGCTCATCGCCGTCCTCGCGCCGCTCGATCTCCGGCCCTGCACGACCTTCTGTTTCAAGGCGAACGGCGAGTGGATCTTCGGGCGGAACTACGACTTTTCGACCGAAGCCGGCCTGGTGATGATCAACAAACGCGGCGTGGCCAAGACGGCCCTGTTGCCCCCGGGCGCCGCCAGCCGGCCGGCCGCCTGGGTCTCCAGGTACGGCAGCGTGACCTTCAACCAGTTCGGCCGCGAGCTGCCCCTGGGCGGGATGAACGAGGCCGGCCTGGTCCTCGAGCTCATGTGGCTGACCCCGACGGAATACCCCAATGTCGACGCCCGGCCCTCCCTCCGCGAGCTCCAGTGGGTCCAGTACCAGCTGGATACCGCGGCCACGGTCCAGGACGTGATCTCCAGCGATACCGCCGTCCGCATCGAGGTCAACGAGGGCACGCCTGTCCATTTCCTGGCCTGCGACCGCAAGGGGGGCGCCGCGGTCATCGAATTCCTCGGCGGCCGGATGAGGGCCTACTCGGCCGAGAGCCTGCCCGTCACGGCGCTGACCAACAGCACCTACGGATACTGCCTGGACTTCCTGAGGATCTCGGGCTCCGACGAGACCGCTCCCCCGTTCGTTCAAGCGGACAATTCGAGGCGGCGCTTCGTCTACGCGGCGAACGGGATCCGGGCCTGGGAGGCCCAAAAGTACGGCGATCCCGTCGGCTACGCGTTCGGGGTCCTGGACAAGTGCGACCTCCCCCACAGCAAGTTCCGCATCGTCTACGACGTCAAGGCGGGCATCATCCGCTTCCGGACGGCCTCGACGCCCCGGGTCCGCGCCATCGACGTCCGGAAGCTCGATTTCGCCTGCGTCACCCCGGTCAAGGTCCTGGACATGAGGGCCGACCTCGAGGGCGACGTCACCGGCCTGTTCCAGGATTACACTTGGGAAGCCAACTACGAGCTCATCAAGAAGGCGTTCTCGGAAACAAGCTTCCTGAAGGACACCCCCGAAGCGACGATGGCGATCCTGTCCAGGTACCCCGAGGGCCTGCGCTGCAAGTAGGCGGCGCCGGCGGCCATCCCCGAGGTCGGGGGATTTGTGATAACATCCGCGCATGAGCCTTCATGACGCACGACGCAACAGATCCATTCCGGCCGCGGTGTTGATCCTGGGCGCGGCCGTCCTGTTCGCCGCTTCCTGCCGGCCCGAGAGCCCGGGCTCCGGGCCCGCCAATAGAGCCTCGTCCGACGGGCCGTCCGCGCCCGCCGGCGCGTTCGGCGACCTCGGCAACGGCTTCTATTTGAATCCCGTCTTCCCGGGCGACTATCCCGACCCGACCGTGCTTCGGGACGGCCGGGATTACTACATGACCCATACGCCCCACGACAATAAGCCCGGGTTGATCGTCTGGCATTCCCGGGACCTGGTCAACTGGAGAGCGCTCGGCCCGGCCCTGACGGAGGGAACGGGCGAGATCTGGGCCCCCGAGATCGTCAAGCAGGCCGGAAAATTCTACATCTACTATCCCAACCAGACGACGCATTCGAACTGCGTCGTGACGGCCGACGATCCGGCCGGGCCCTGGTCAGCGCCGATCGACCTCGGGATCGGGCATATCGATCCCGGACACGTCGTCGGCGAGGACGGGAACCGCTATCTCTATTTCTCGGGCGGCCACATGATCCGGCTGGCGCCGGACGGCTTATCGACCGTCGGCGAAGCCCGCAAGGTCTACGACGGCTGGGCCTATCCGGAGGACTGGCGGGTCGAGTGCTTCTGCCTGGAATCGCCCAAGCTGTTCCGCCGCGGCGATTTCTTCTACCTGGTATCCGCCCAGGGCGGGACGTCCGGGCCGGCCACCGGACACATGGCCGTCGTGGCCCGGTCCCGTTCCGTCTTCGGGCCCTGGGAGAATTCCCCGCATAATCCGCTCCTCCACACTTACGCGTCGGCCGAAGCCTGGTGGTCCAAGGGCCACGCCAGCTTCGTCGACACGCCCGAGGGCGACTGGTACGTCGTCTATCATGCGGCCCGGAACAACCGCCGCACCCGCGGCCGGATGACCCTGCTGGAGCCGGTCGAATGGACAGCGGACGGCTGGCCGCGCCTCAAGGACGGCGGCGACCCGTCGCACCCGATCCCGATGCCGAACGGCGAGAACGTCGGCTCGACGATCGACCTTCGAGGCGGCTTCGAGACGGCCTTCCAACACCATCGTTGGCAGGCGGCCGGCGCGTTCGCGCCGGGCCGATACGCGGTCTCGGGGAACTCGCTCCGGATGGCCTCCCTGGGGGAAGATCCGGAGGGCTCGCGTCCGCTCCTCTTCCAGGCCCACCATGACCGCTACGAGGCGGCCGTCGAAATGAAAAGCGGCGCGCCCGGCTTCCGGGGGCTGATGCTCTATTACGGGGCCCGCTATTATTACGGCTGCGGCCTGGGCCCGGACGGGATCTATCGCTTCGGCGCCAACGGACGCGTCAAAGTCGCCGACCTGCCGCCCGGGGAGTTCGTCGGCTTCAAGATCGTCAACGACGATCAGACGGTCGGCCTGTACTTCAGTGCGGACGGCTCGATCTGGAAGAGGGTCGAGGACGCCGTCGATGTCTCCCCCTTCCAGGCGAATCTCCTCGGCGGCTTCCGAAGCCTCCGTATCGCCCTCTTCGCCTACGGCGCTCCCGGCTCGGCAGCCGAATTCCGGGATTTCGTTTATCGGTCTTTCTAGACCTGTTCGGGGACATCCGGCCGGGCGCCGGGACCTTCTGGCCTGCGAGATCCGCTTTTCCAGCCGGGCTCGCCCGGGAGATCCGTGGCTCGCGGCAAGCGGCCGGGCCCGTTCCGTGATCTTCAGGACGCCCCGAATGGCCGAAGCCGGCCTTCCCTATCGGCGCTCGACTTGAGGATCGCCCGGTTCCCGCCACGAAAAGGAGGACGAGAAGATGTTCCGTCCTTCGGCATGAATCTTGCATAGTGACAAGCGAGGTCGGGGGCGAAGAGCGAGTGAGAGGGCAGCCTAAGTCGAAGAGGGGGTGATAGCCCGGCTGTTTCCAGACGAGAGAAAAAGACCCGAGGGCGGCGCTAGGCCGATCAAAGAAAAGGGAAAGGGTCCAGAGGGCTCGAGTCCCTGACAAAAAGAAAGGGGGGAAGGCTCGTGGACTCTCCCGACGAAACCGATTCATGAAAGGATTTTCCAATGGAAGCGATGAAGATGTCGCGGCGCAAGGTCCTGAGCGGCGGAGCCTATATGGCGATCGGGGCAGGACTGCCGCTGGAGGCCCTGGCGGCGATAAGAGGTAAGGACCGTTCAAACTCTGGACCGAAAGAAGATCAAGGAGGGGAGAATATGAGCAAGATCACGGTGAAGGACGGAACGCAGATCTATTTCAAGGACTGGGGCTCCGGTCAGCCGATCTTTTTTCATCACGGCTGGCCGCTGAGCGCCGACGACTGGGATGCGCAGATGCTCTTCTTCGTCGAGAAGGGCTACCGCGTCGTCGCCCATGACCGGCGCGGCCACGGCCGTTCAAGCCAGGTCAGCGGCGGTCACGACATGGACCATTACGCCTCGGACGCCGCCGCCGTCGTCGAGCATCTCGGCCTGCGCGACGCCATCCACATCGGCCATTCCACCGGCGGCGGCGAAGCGACCCGCTACGTCGCCCGTTTCGGCAAAGGCCGTGTTGCCAAGCTGGTGCTCATCGCCGCCGTGCCTCCGCTCGTGGTGAAGACGGCGGCCAATCCGGGCGGTCTGCCGATGGAGGTGTTCGACGGTCTCCGCCAGCAACTCGCCGCCAACCGCGCCCAACTCTACTTTGGGTTCTCCACGCCCTTTTACGGTTTCAACCGGCCGGGCGCAAAGGTCGACCAGGGAATAATCCAGAATTGGTTCCGCCAGGCGATGATGGGCGGCGCCAAGGCGCAGTACGACGGCATTAAAGCCTTCTCGGAGACGGATTTCACCGAGGACCTGAAGGCGATCGACGTCCCGACGCTCGTCATGCACGGCGACGACGACCAGATCGTGCCGATCGCCGACTCCGCGATGCTCTCGGTGAAGCTCCTGAAGAAGGGCACGCTCAAGGTCTACCCGGGCTACCCGCATGGCATGGCCACGATCCACGCCGAGGTCATCAATCCGGATCTTCTGGCGTTCATCAAGTCCTAGCCCGTAGCCTATCGGCCGGAGGCGACTCCGGCCGAGGGCGGTCAGCCGGCCAGCGCGAAATCCACCGCCGCGGCGGCGTGGAGGGCCGTCGTGTCGAAGACCGGCACCGGGCTGTCCTTGTCCTTGATCAGGAGCGGGATCTCCGTGCAGCCGAGGATGACGCCCTGGGCGCCGCGCTTGACCAGGCCCTCGATGGTCTGGACATAGGCCCGGCGGGAGGCCTCGAGGACGATGCCCCGGCCGAGCTCGTTGTAGATGACCCGGTGGACCATGGCCCGTTCGGCGGCTTCCGGCACCAGGACCTTCAGGCCGTGCGCCTCCTCCAGGCGCGTCCGGTAGAAGTCCATCTCCATGGTGAAGCGGGTGCCGAGCAGGCCGACCGAGGTCAGGCCACGGGCCTTGACGGCCGCCGCGGCCGCGTCGGCGATGTGGATGATCGGCAGCTTGACGACGGCCGCGATGTCCGGCGCCAGCTGGTGCATGGTGTTGGCGCAGATGACGATGGCCTCGGCCCCGGCGCCCTCGAGCGTCTTGGCCGCCCGGACCATCAGCCGCCCCAGTTCCGTCCAGTCGCCGCGGTCCTGGAGGGCCTGGACCGGCGCGAAATCCACCGAGACCATGACCATGGCGGCCGAGCTGTGCCCGCCCAGCCGCTCCTGGACCCCCTGGTTGATGAGCCGGTAGTAGTCGACCGTCGAATGCCAGGTCGTGCCGCCGATCAGGCCGAGCGTCCTCACGGCCCCCCCTACCCCTTGCTCATCTGGTTGAGGAAGTCCTGGTTGGTCTTGGTCTTGCCCAGCTTGTCGATGAGCATCTCGACGGCCTCGACCTCGTTCATCTGGCTCAGGACCTTGCGCAGGATCCAGATCCGGTTCAGGTCCAGCTCCGGGATGAGGAGCTCCTCCTTGCGGGTGCCGGACCGGCTCATGTCGATGGCCGGGAAGACGCGCTTGTCGACCAGGC
>CAZNPB010000013.1:0-62546 GCA_964574895.1 uncultured Eubacteriales bacterium | reverse complement strand
TGGTCCGGGCCGCGGACCCGGCCGCGAGCCTGACCGTCGCCAACTCGTCCTCGAGCCCTCTGACGCTCAAGGTCATGCTCGTCATCGCCCTCGTCGGCATGCCGCTCGTCGTCGGGTACACAGCCTTCGCCTACCGCGTCTTTAAAGGCAAGGTCCGTCCCGGCGCCGCGGGCTATTGACGACGTCGAAGGGATTGCATTTAAAGACGCCGTCCTGTATCCTGCGAGGGAAGAGACCGATCCTCCAGGAGGTCCCATGAAGAAAGCCGCCGCGTTCGCCGGCCTCCTCCTCGTCGCCGCCTTCGCCGCCGCCCAGACGGCCACGGTCCTCTCCGGACCGTTCGACGAGGCCCTGGCCAAGGCCCGCAAAGAGAACAAGCTCATCCTGCTCGATTTCTACTCGAGTGGCTGAGGGAGCTGCAGACTGCTGGTTCAGCAGTTCTACAACAATCCCAAGTACGCCGATTTCCTCAACACCCAAGTCATCGTCTACCGGGCCAGCCGTGGCGACAAGATCGGGGACGCCATCTACGAGAAGTTCACGGTCAACGCCACCCCGACCGAGCTCATCGTCGACAAGAACGGCCAGGTCCTCGACTGGATCGTCGGCTACGGCCCGCCGGCCGACAGGTTCCTCGAGAGGATCAAGAAATCGCTGGCCGGCATCGACACCTACGGCTCTTTGAGCGCCCTCTACGCCAAGGACCCGACGAACATCGAGGTCGCCTACAAGCTGGCCGAGAAGTGCGCCGGGCGCTACGGCGCCGCGGACATGGAGGCCCGGGCCCGGGAGCTCTACAAGAAGGTCCTGACGCTCGACCCGGGCGGCAGGACCCCGTCTTACTACGACGAGGGCTACAAGGCGACCATCCCCTACGTCGAAGCGGCCGCCTTCGCGCTGGCCCAGAACGAAGCCATGGGGCGCAAGCCCGACCCGGCGCCGCTGCGGGCCTTCATCAAGGACCATCCGGCCAGCGCGTTCCTCAAGACCGCCTATTCCTATTTGGGCTACTATTACGGCCAGATGGCCTCCAAGGAGGACGCCGCCGGCTTCTTCGCGGAATATACGGCCAAGTATCCCGAAGACAAGTCCGCCTTGAGCGCCTACGTCGAGCGCATCATCAAGGACAAGGACCCCCTCGACAAGGGCATCGAGCTGGCCCTCAAGCTCCAGGAGCTGGCCGGCTATCCCCGAAATCCGGGATACCAGCAGAACCTGGCCCAGCTCTACGCGCTCAAGGAGGAGCCGGCCAAGGCCGACGAGGAATACGGCCCCGGTTTCGTCGAAGGGCTCTTTAACTACTCTGTCAACGACCTGATCGGGTACGCCAATTTCTGGCTCGACCAGGACCGTCACCTCGACAGCGTCGAGGAGGCGGCCGACGTCGTCGTCGCCTCCCTGCGGGCCCGCAAGGACGCCCCGTCGTATTACCTGTCCCAGGCGGCCGCGATCTACGGCAAGCTCAAGAAGCCGGACAAGGCTCTGGCCGCGTACGGCCCCGAGATCGCCAAGAAGAGCTGGGACGACCAGGGCGCGCTGGCCACCTATGCCAACTTCTGGAACCGGCAGGGCGCCAATCTCGAGAACGCCCTGGCCGCGGCCAAGCGCTCGGTCGAGCTGACGCCGGACTACTACAACAACTTCGTCCTGGCCCAGCTCCTGTTCAAGCTGAAGGACTACCCCGAGGCCCTCAAGGCCGCGGAAAAGGCCGTCGAGCTGGTCAAGCCGATGGCCGCGAAATACGAAGGCTTCCCCACGCAGCAGTACGAGAACCTCGTCAAGCAGATCCAGGAAGCCATGGCCAAAAAGTAGCTTCGGAGGGGGACATGCGCCGCCGGTGCATGTCCCCCTCTTTTTTCCCTGTCCCGCTTTCCCCCCGGCCCGTTGTTTGACTTCCCCCGGGGCCTTCCCTATGATGCTTGCGGGCGGTCCACGATGAAGAAATTTGCCGGCCCTCTCGTCCTTGTCGCCCTCGTCCTCGGCTTGTGGGCCGCGGCGCAATCTCCCGCCCCGGCGCAGTCGCTCGACGAGCGCGTCCGCCGCTTCCTCGAGTCCCAAAAAGACCAGTGGCGCGAAGAGAACGTCGCCGAATCCGACGGCCGCCTGCTCTACGACCTCATCCTCAAGAAGCGCTACACCCGGGCCCTGGAGATCGGCACGTCCACCGGCCGCTCGGGCATCTGGCAGGCCTGGGCCTTGAGCAAGACCGGCGGCTCGCTGATCACGGTCGAGATCGAGGAGTTCCGCCACCTGGCCGCCCTGCGCAACTTCAAGGCCGCCGGCCTGGACGGCCTCATCGACGCCCGGCTGGGCGACGCCCGCAAGATCGCCGTCGAGCTGGACGGGCCGTTCGACCTCGTCTTCATCGACGCCGATAAGAACTGGACCCTGAATTATTTCGAGGCCCTGCTGCCCAAGCTGGCCGTCGGCGGCTGTTTCGCCGTCCGCAACGTCTCCAGCCTGGGCTACATGAAAGGCATCCGCGATTTCCTGGACAAGGTCCGCGGCCTCGAGTTCATGGACACGACCATCGACCGGTCGACGGCCGGCGGCATGTCCTTGAGCTTCAAGAAGAAAGGGAGCCGTCCATGAAGCCTGACCGGATCGTTCTCGCCTCCATCGCCGCTCTGTTCGCCGTTCTGGCCGTCGTCCCGCCCTCGGCCGGGGCCGGACAGGTCTTCGAGGGCCTCAAGGTCCCCAGCGCCATTCTCGGCCGGGACGTCGCCTACGCCGTCTATCTGCCGCCCGGCTACGAGGCCTCGACCCAGCGCTTCCCCGTCGTCTATCTCCTCCACGGCTACACCGACGACGAATCCGGCTGGATCCAGTTCGGCGAGATCCGTCTAGCGGCCGACCGGGCCATCGCCGAGCGCGAGATCCCGCCCCTGATCATCGTCATGCCCGACGGCGGGGTGACGTTCTACATCAACGACGCCGCCGGCAAGGTCCGCTACGAGGACATGTTCGTCCGGGAGCTGGTGCCCTTCATCGACAAGACCTACCGCACCCGGGCGGACCGCGAGTTCCGGGGCCTGGCCGGCCTGTCCATGGGCGGCTGGGGCACGCTCGTCTACGCCCTGCGCCATCCCGACCTGTTCTCGGCCGGGGCGGCCTTCAGCGCCGCCGTCTGGGCCGACGACGACATCGCCGGCATGAAGCAGAAGAGCTGGGACGACCTGCTCGGCCCCCTGTTCGGGGCCGAGGGCAAGGCCGGCAAGGACCGCCTGACGGCCCATTTCCGGTCGGTCAGCCCGCTCGACCTGGCCCGGACGCTGCCGGAGGATGAGTTGAAGAAGGTCCGCTATTACATCGACTGCGGCGACGACGACTTCCTCATCAAGGGCAACTGCGCGCTTCACCTCCTGCTCACGGACCGCAAGATCCCGCACGAGTTCCGGGTCCGTGACGGCGGGCACACCTGGACCTACTGGCGCACCGGCATCGTCGAGGGGCTGAAGTTCATCGGCCGGGGCTTCCACCGGTGAGCGCCTCCTTCCGGGACCGCCTCCGGGCCGGCGGGCCGCTGATCGGGACGCTCCTGAGCCTGCCCTCGCCGGAGCTGGCCGAGATCGCCGCGGCCGCCGGCTTCGACTGGCTGTTCCTCGACCTGGAGCACGGCGCCCTCGGGCCCGGCGACGTCCTGAGGGTCCTCCAGGCCGTCCCGGAGGCCTGCGCCGTTCTGGTCCGCGTCCCCGAGCTTCGCGAGACGTGGATCCAGAAGGCCCTCGACGCCGGCGCCGCGGGCGTCATCATCCCCCACGTCGACGACGCCTCGGCGGCCGCCCGGGCCGTCCATTGGGCCAAGTATCCCCCCGAGGGAGGCCGCAGCGTCGGCTTCACCCGGGCCAGCGGCTATGGCGCCCGCTTCCAGGAAAACGTCGAGACGGCCAACGCCCGGACGGTCGTCGTGGCCCAGGTCGAGCACATCGACGGCGTCACCGACATCGAGGCCATCCTCGACGTCGGCGGACTCGACGCCGTCTTCGTCGGTCCCTACGACCTGTCGGCCAGTTTGGGGATGCCCGGCGCGGTCCAGGCCCCCGAGGTCCGGGCCGCCCTGGAGACCATGGCCGCCGCCTGCGCCCGGCGGAAGGTGCCGTCGGGCGTCTTCGCCGCCGACGCGGCCGGCGCCGCTACGGCCCTCGAGGCCGGCTTCACCCTGGTCTGCGCCGGCCTCGACGTCGGTCTCTACGCCCGGGCGGCCGGGGAGATCGTGCGCGCGCTCCGGCCAATAAGTCCTTGACAGGTCCCGGGTTATATACTAGATTTTGCGTGGATTAGCATGGGCGGCAACACCTCTTGGGGTCCCTCGCGCGTTTCGCGGCGGCGGACCCGCCGCCCGCCGAGCCGTCTCGGCCGACTAATAATCAAAATGATCTCCCAGGAGGCCGGACTCTAGATGGCCCGCGACAGCGTAGAGAAGAGCCCGGCGGGCGGTCCGCCCGTCGTTCTCGTCGTCGACGACGACCTCCCCTATCTCGAGAAGCTCCAGCGGGCCCTGCGCGACCACTACGCGGTCCACACCACGACCAGCGGCGTCGAAGCCATCCACCTGATCAAGTCCCTGCCCGAGGTCAACGTCCTGGTGGTCAACGAGGACCTGCCCCGGATGAAGGGCACCGAGCTGCTGCGCTTCCTCAACGAGATCTTCAAGAACTCCGACGCCATCATCAAGATCCTGCTGACCGACGGCGCCGCCAACGGGACGACGATCGACCTGGCCAGCTACGGCCGCATCGACTGCTGCCTGGCCAAGCCGTCCGACCCGGCCGTCATCCGCCGGAAGATCAGCTTCCTGGTCGCCCAGCGCTCGCGGGAGAAGCGCTCCTCCATGCGGGTCACCCTGGACGACGCCCGGGACATCCGCGTCGAGACGGGCGGCCTGGGCGAGGCCACGCTCGTCAATCTGAGCGAGAACGGCATGTTCCTGCGGACCCTGTCGTCCTCGCCCGAGGGCTCGGCCGTCCCCCTGAGCATCTTGCTGCCGGACGGGCGCCGCTACGCCCTCGACACCCGCGTCGTCCGGCAGGACGCCGACCAGGGCGGGGTGGCGGTCGAGTTCCTGGCCCTCGACGAAGCCAGCCGCTTCTCCATCCTCCAGTTCATGGCCGATTACGTCGCCATCCGCGACCTCGACGAGCTCAAGGTCCGCTACCCGTTCCTCAAGACCGACGAGATGGTCCTGTTCACCGACTCGGTCAAGATCGAGTCGCTGATGCGCGAGGGTCTGGCCAGGCGGGTCGAGGTGGCCGCCGTGCCGGCCCGGTCGGGCAATCCCGAGATCCTGGCCTTCGCCGAGGTCCGGCCGCCGTCGCTCTGCGTCCTGGCCGGGGAGAAGCTGGACGTCAAGTTCAAGACCTCCGACCTGCTCTTCGTCTCCTACCAGATCGGCTACGCCACCTACAACTTCGAGACCATGATCGCCCGCATCGCCGCCGACGGCCGGACGATGCTCTGCCTCTACCCCCGGGTCATGTTCTACTCGGAGAAGCGGGCCGAGCGGCGCATCACGCCGGCCGGCGACCTGAGGGTCGAGATCCCCCTGCCCGCCCCCTACGACCGCAAGGTCCGGGGCCGCGTCACCGACATCAGCCCGAACGGCATGAGCTTCGTCGCCAACGGGGACACGCCCGTCCTGCTGAAAGGCACGCCGCTCGAGTCCCTGTTTATCCTGGACGGGGACCGGGTCCTGTGGCAGGAAACCGGCGAGGTCCGTCACGTGGCCCGGGCCGAGCGGGACGAGGGCCCGGGGCTGAAATACGGCGTCCAGTTCGGCATCAGCCGCATGAGCATCCAGTCCGTCCACGCCCCCGACGCCGACTTCGCCCGGCGCGGGGACGAGGGCCGCGAGCGCGCGGCCGGCGGCGGCGCCTGCGCCGACGTCCCGGCCGACTTCGTCCGGACGTCGCTCATGGAGCCCCACGTCATCCGGCTCGAGAACCGGCGCGGCGAGGAGATCGTCGGCCTGCTCAACACGGCCCTGCCCCTCGACGACCGGCCCCTGCCCGTCATCATCGTGCCGCCCGCCTTCGGCAAGACCAAGGAGACCCTCTTCGGCCTGGCCCTGACCTTGTGCGAGAACTTCCGGCTCCTGGGCCGGCCCCTGGCCGTCGTCCGCTACGACGGCATCCGCAAGAAAGGCGAGAGCCACAACGATCCCGAGGCCGAGGAGCCGCCCTACGAGATGCTGAACACCAATTTCAGCCAGGGCGCCGACGACATCGTCACGGTGATGGACTGGCTGGACGGCAATCCCAAGATCAAGGCCTCGTCGGTCATCCTGCTGACCTTCTCGTTCTCGGCCCTCGAGGCCCGCATCGTGCTGCGCGACGAGGCCCGCCGGCGGCGGATCGACTACTGGATCGCCTGCATGGGCACGCCGGAGTTCCGCGACCTCATGGTCCGGGTCAACTGCGGCCTCGATTTCCTCGAGCACTACCAGCTGGGCATCAAGCTCGGCGTCATGCCGGTCCTGGGCAACCTCGTCAACGTCGACACCTACGTCGCGGACGGGGTCCTCAACGCCGTGGCCACCCTCGAACAGGCCCGCGAGGACATGCGCCATCTCGACCTGCCGATCACCTGGATCTACGGCCAGTACGACAACTGGGTCAAGGCCGAGTTCATCCGGGACGTCATGAGCGTCCAGGTGGACGCCCCGCGCGAGGTCATCGCCGTGCCCATCGGGCACAACGCCCGGACCTCCAAGGAGGGGCTGCGGCTGTTCGGGACGATCACCTCGCTCGCCTACCGCTTCCTGCACAAGCAGATCGTCCAGCCCGTCATGCCCGGGCGCAAGGACATGGAGATGATGCGCCGGGCCGAGAAGGACAGGCTCCCGCCCCGCCGGCTCAAGAATCGGGTCAAGTACTGGCGGCGCTACCTCATCGGCGACGACAACCTGATCGGCTTCGACGTCATGGCCCTCTCGGACGACTACCAGCAGCTCATGCGGGACCAGGCCGCGGCCCTGGAGCTGCGGCCCGGCGACCGGGTCCTCGACCTCGGCGGCGGGACCGGCAACTTCGTCGAGCACCTGATGACGACCGGGGGGCAGCTGCCCTCGCAGATCACGGTCGCCGACCTCATCCCCGAGGCCATGAAAAGGGCGGCCCGCAAGCTCGTCGCCCGCTGGCCGGTCCTCGGCGAGCCGGGGCGCTTCGACCTCGTGGCCCTCGACCTGGAGATGAGCCGCTACCTGGCCATCCGCCGCTTCCTCGACGGCGAGGTCGGGAGCTTCGAGGAAATGGCCGAAAAGGTCGAGAACCTGACCCTCGAGAGCGCCATCAAGATCCAGGAGGACTATTCGCCGCGGCTCCACCGCCTCCTCCGCGGCGAGCGCATTACCCCGGCCCTCGACGACTGGTTGAGGACGCGCTTCGACCTCCGCGAGTGCCGCATCATCGCCGATTTCAACCGGGCCGCCCGCTACGTCCGCGGCCTGGCGCCCCAGCCGCCGGACCTGCGACGCCTGATCATGCCCGGCACGCTCGAGGGGACGTTCCACCTGCCGGTCAAGCCCGGCTGGTACAACAAGATCCTCATGAGCCTGGTCCTGTCCTACATCTTCAATCCGGCCGAGACGCTGCGCGAGGCCCGCCGGGTCATCATGCCGGGCGGCCTGCTGGTCCTGTCGAGCATGCGTCCGGACACGGACGCCTCGGGCCCGTTCACCCGCCTGCTGGAGAAGATCGAGGCCACGCCCGAGCGCGACCTGCCGCCCGAGCGGCCCAAGAGCCTGCTCATCGAGTCCCTGCGCGGCTTCCTCAACGACGCCCAGGAGCTCGTCGACCTCGAAGAGGCCGGCACCTTCGATTTCTTCGACCCGGAGAAGCTCGAAGGACTCCTCGAGGAGACGGGCTGGGACATCCTCCGGGTCATCCCCTCCTACGGGACCCCGCCGCAGGGGTACGTCTTCGTCACCAAAGCGAGAGAGAGCCATGGCAAGCCGTGATCACGACCCCGTCTTCGAAGACCGCCTGAACCAGGAATACGACCTCAGGGGCAGGACGCGGACGGCCGCCTACCTGAGCCTGGTCCTCTACACCGTGTTCATCGGCCTGGACGCCGTCTACACGCCCGGCTGGTTCATGACCTTCCTGTTCCTGCGCCTTGGCGTCATGGCCGGCGTGGGGGTCATCCTGGCCCTCCTGACCAAGGCCAAGACCAGCCGCGCGGTCATGAACCTGGCCCTGGCCCTGGCCCTCCTGGACGCGGCCGGCATCGCCATCATGATCTTCCTGCTCGGCGGCTTCCTGACCAGCTATTACCAGGGCCTGAACATCATCGTCATGGGCATGATCGTCCTCATCCCCCTGGCCTTCCGCTACACGATCTACCTCTACGTGTCCATCTGGTTCATGTACACCCTGCCCAGCGTGGCCAAGTACCTCCTGGGCCAGCGGGCCACGGTCGTCGACGGCGTGCCCATCGAGACCTGGCGCTTCGTCGTCAACAACCTGACCTTCCTGACGTCCATCATCGTCGTCGGGGCCATCGGCTCCAAGGTCATGGAGAACATCCGCCGCCGCGAGCTCCGCAGCCGCCTCCAGCTCGAGGAGACCACGGCCCAGCTCAAGGAGTCCAACACCAAGCTCAAGAGCCTGGACGAGCTCAAGACCCAGTTCTTCGCCAACGTCAACCACGAGCTGCGGACGCCGCTGACGCTCATGCTGGCGCCGCTCAACGCCATCCTCGGGGGGCGCATGGGGAAGCTGACCCCGACCCTCCAGGACACCCTCGAGACCATGCAGCGCAACGGCTACAAGCTGCTCAAGCTGATCAACAACCTCCTCGACCTGAACAAGCTCGAGGAGGGCAAGATGCGGCTCAAGGTCAAGGCCCTGGACCTGGTCGAGTTCATCCCGCCGCTCCTGGCCTCGGTCAAGCCGCTGGCCGACCACAAGCAGCTCCGGCTCTACTTCCAGCACCCGCCGCACCCGGTCAAACTGACCCTCGACCCCGACCAGTTCGAGAAGGTCGTCCTCAACCTGCTCTCCAACGCCCTGAAGTTCACGCCCAAGGGCGGCAAGATCACCCTCTACGTCGAGGACAAGGACCACACCGTCACCATGACCGTGGAGGACACCGGCATCGGCATCCCGGCCGACATGCTGGAGTCCATCTTCGACCGCTTCTCCCAGGTCGACGGCTCCAAGTCGCGGGCCCAGGAGGGGACGGGCATCGGCCTGGCCATGGCCCGCGAGATCGTCCTCGTCCACCAGGGGGCCATCCACGCCGAAAGCGAGCTCGGCCGAGGCTCCCGGTTCATCGTCGAGCTGCGCAAGGGCGACGACCACTTCGACGAGGACGTCCTCGACCGGCGGTCCGAGGACCTGCCCATCGGGCTGCGGCGCCGGCTGACCGACACCGAGGAGCCGCGGGTCCAGGACATCCTCACGGACCATCACCGCCTCCAGCTCGTCGACCTGGAGAAGGTCGACATCTCCGGCGGCCGGGTGGACGAGGCCAAGATCCACGACGCCCTGATCCTGTGCATCGACGACAACCCGGAGGTCCTCAAGCTCATGAAGATGCTCTTGGCCGACGAGTTCGACCTGGAGCTCATGACCTCGGCCGAGCAGGGCCTCAAGTTCCTGCGGGACAAGAACCCCGATCTCGTCCTCTGCGACGTCATGATGCCGGGCATGGACGGCCACGCCTTCTCCCGGACGGTCAAGGCCGACGAAGCCCTCAAGCACATCCCCATCATCCTGGTCACGGCCCGGTCCGGGGCCGAGATGCTGAAGGAGGGCCTGCAGGCCGGGGCCGACGACTACATCTCCAAGCCCTTCGACTCGACCGAGCTCAAGGCCCGCATCCGGGCCCTGCTGCGCATCCGGCAGATGGAATCGGAGCTGGCCCTGGTCAACCGCAACCTCAAGATGCGGACCTCCGACCTGGTCGAGCAGCAGCGCTCGCTCTTCCTCTCGACGGTCAAGTCGCTGGCCTCGGCCATCGACGCCAAGGACGAGTACACCCGCCACCACTCGACCCGGGTCACCGAGTTCTCCCTCAAGATCGCGGCCAAGATGGGCTTCAGCGAGAAGGAGCTGGGCGAGCTCGAGCTGGCCGCCGTCCTCCACGACGTCGGCAAGATCGCCGTCCCGGAGAGCATCCTGAACAAGCCGGGCAAGCTGACCGACGAGGAGTTCAAGCTGATCAAGGAGCACCCCGTCCGCGGCGAGGCCATCCTGAGCCCGGTCATCGAGCTCAAGGAGATCGGCCGGATCGTCCGGGCCCATCACGAGCGCTACGACGGGACGGGCTATCCGGACCGGCTGAAGGGGCGCGAGATCCCCATCGGCGCCCGGATCATGACCATCGCCGACACCTACGACTCCATCACCTCGGAGCGCCCCTACCGCAAGGCGGCCTCGCACCGCTACGCGGTCAAGGAGATCATCAGCTGTTCGGGGACGCAGTTCGATCCCGAAGTGGTCGAGAACTTCCTGGAGATCGCGGGCGCCTTCGTCCAGGACAAGGACGCGGACAAGGACGTGCCGGGGAACGGGGCCTGAGGCCGCCGGACCGGGAGGACGCCCATGCAGGTCGGTTATTACGCCTTGAGCCTGTGGGCCGGCGCCATCGTGGCCGGGACCGTCGGCACCATCGCCTGGCGGCGGGCCTCGAACCGCGCCGGCCGGCTGCTGGCCGTCCTCATGGCCGCCGTGTTCGTCTGGTCGCTGGCCGCGGCCCTCGAGGCGGCGGTGGCCGGCCAGGCCGCGAAGGTCCTGCTCTCCAAGTTCGAATACATCGGCATCGCCACGGTCCCGGTGCTGATGTTCCTGACCGCCGTCGGGTTCGCCCGCGGCGGCCGGAAGCTCACCAAGGTCTGGGCCCTGGCCCTCTGGATCATCCCGGCCCTGACCCTCCTGATGGCCTTCACGAACGAGCGGCACCATCTGCTCTGGACCGGCTTCACGCCGGTGCTGGACGGGCCGGATCGCCTGCTCGTCTACGGCCACGGCCCCTTCTTCTGGGTCCACGCCGGCTATTCCTACCTGCTTCTGGTGGCCACGGCCATGTCCCTGTTGACCGCGGCCATCCGTCTCAAGGGCCTTTATCGCCTGCAGGCCCTGGCCATGCTGGCGGCTTTTCTGCCGCCCTGGCTGGCCAACGCCCTGTACCTCGTCGGCCCGTCCGCGGCGCAGAGCGGCCACGACTATACGTCGGTCGGATTCGCCGTCTCGGGGCTCTTCCTGCTCTGGGCCATGTTCCGCCTCCGGCTGGTCGACCTCGTGCCGGTGGCCAGGGAAAGGGTCATCGAGAGCATGGGCGAATCGCTGTTCATCCTGGATGAATCCGGCCGCCTGGTCGCCACCAATCCGGCCGCCCGCCGGCTGATCGCCGAGTCCGGAGGCCCGGCCGAGGAGGTATCGGAGCGCAAGCTGCTGGGCCGGCCGGCCTCGTCGCTCGTCCCGGACTGGCCCGGGTTGGCGGCCGCCCTGGCGGCGCCCTCGGCGGCGGCCCACGAGCTGTCCTTCCCCGGCGACGGACCGTCGCGCGTCTGCGACCTGCGCCTGTCCCCCATCCTCGGCCGGGGCGGCCTGGTCACGGGCTGGGTGGCCGTCCTCTACGACATCTCCCGGATCAAGAGCGCCGAAAAAGCGGCCATCGAAGCCCGCAACATCGCCGAAACCCTGCGGGAGGCCGGCGCGACCTTGAGCTCGAAGTTCGATTTCAACCAGATCTCGGCCCTCATCCTCGACCTGCTGAAGCGCATCATCCCCTACGACATCGGGGCCTTCATGACCGTCGAGGGCGGCGAGCTGAAGCTGGCCGCCCTCAAACGCCCCGCGGATCACCGCAACCTCATCGGCGAGTCTTTCCCGCTGGCCGGCTCGCGCCTCTGCAACATGGCCGTGCAGTGCAAACGCCCGCTCATCAGGCTCGTCGCCCGGCCCGAAGATCTTCTCCTGCCCTTGCGGCCGGACCTGGACGTGCACGCCTTCCTGGGCGTGCCGGTCGTCGTCCGGGACCAGGTCATCGGCCTGGTGGCCCTCTATAACACGGGCGAGCGGGCCTTCACCGAGGACAACGCCGAGGTGGCCGAGGCCTTCGCCAGCCAGGTCGCCATCGCCATCGACAACTCGCGCCGGGTCGGGCTGATGGAGAAGCAGGCCATCACCGACGAGCTGACCGGCCTCTACAACCGGCGGGCCTTCGCCCTGGCCGGCGAGCGGGAGGTCGGCCGCGCCCGGCGCTATCAGCGGCCCCTGGCCCTCATCTTCTTCGACATCGACCATTTCAAGACCGTCAACGATTCCCACGGCCACCTTATCGGCGACCACGTCCTGCGCGTCCTGACCGACCTCGTCACCCGGACGACCCGCTCCACCGACCTCGTCTGCCGCTACGGCGGCGAGGAGTTCATCGTCCTGATGCCCGAAGCCGACCGCGACGAGGCCCTGGCCATGGCCGAGCGGCTGCGCCAGGAGATCTCGCGCATGACCGTGGTCACGGCCGTCGGCACGCTCTCGCTGACCGTCAGCCTGGGCGTCGCGGCTCTGCGGCGGGACGAGGACGAGAACCTGGAAGGCCTCATCGCCCGGGCCGACCGGGCCATGTACCAGGCCAAGGCCGACGGCCGCAACACTGTCCGCGGCTGATCCTTGCCGGACCCGCCCCGGCCTGTGTTATAATGACCCCTTTTTTGGAGGTCCCCATGTCCGACATTCGTCCCTTCCGGGGCGTCCGGCCCCGCAAAGACATCGCCCATCTGGTGGCCGCCCCGCCCTACGACGTCCTGACGTCCGAAGAGGCCCGGGAGATGGCCGCCGGCAACCCGTACTCGTTCCTGCACATCGGCAAGCCGGAGATCGACCTGCCGCCGGGCACCGATCTCTACGCCGACGCCGTCTACGCCAAGGGCAAGGAGAACTTCGATCGCTTCCTGCGCGAAGGCACCATCGCCCCGGACCCGAGCCCCGATTTCTACGTCTACAAGCAGGTCTGGGGCGAGCACGTCCAGGTCGGCCTGGTCGCCGCCGCCTCGTGCCGGGACTATCTCGACAACGTCATCAAGAAGCACGAGCTGACCCGCGTCGACAAGGAAAACGACCGCATGCGTCACATCGAGACGCTCGGCGCCCAGACGGGACCGGTCTTCCTGACCTATCCCCGCCGGGACGAGGTCGACGCGCTCATGGCCGAGGCCATGACCCGCGGCCCGGAGGTCGATATCACGACCGCCGACGGGGTCCGCCACATCTTCTTCGTCGTCGCCGACCCGGGACTGATCGGCCGGATCCGGGCCGCCTTCGCCGCCATCCCCGCCCTCTACGTCGCCGACGGGCACCACCGCTCGGCGGCCGCGACCCGGATCAAGGTCAAGCGGGACCGCGAGCGGCCCGGCCGCACCGGCGAGGAAGAGGACAACTTCTTCCTGGCCGTCATCTTCCCCCACAGCCAGATGAAGATCCTGCCCTACAACCGGGTCGTCCGCGACCTCAACGGGCTCGACCCGGCGGCCTTCCTGGCCCGGGTGGCCGAGAAGTTCATCGTCCGGCCCGACGGGCCCAAGGCGCCGGGCCGGAGCCGGACCTATGCCATGTACCTCGAGGGCCGCTGGCACGCCCTCGAGGCCAAGCCCGGCACGTTCGACCCGGCCGACCCCATCGGCTCGCTCGACGTCTCCATCCTGCAGACGAACCTCCTGGACCCCGTCCTCGGGATCGCCGATCCCCGGACGGACAAGCGCATCGATTTCGTCGGCGGCATCCGCGGCACGGGCGAGCTGGAGAAAAAGGTCGACTCGGGCGCCTTCCGCGTCGCCTTCTCCTTCTTCCCGACGACGATCGAGCAGCTGTTCTCGGTGGCCGACGCCGGGAAGGTCATGCCCCCGAAATCGACCTGGTTCGAGCCCAAGCTCAAGGACGGCCTGGTCGTCCACATGATCGACGCATGAGCCCCGCGAAGGCCGCCGGCCTCGTCGCCCGCGTCCGGGCCGAGGCCGCGGCCTTCTTTCGCGGCGCCCGGGGCAGTCACGACGGGGACCACACCGAACGGGTCCGCCGGCTCTGCCTCAAGATCGGCCGGAAGGAACGGGCCGACCTGCGCATCCTCGAGCTGGCCGCCGTCCTGCACGACATCGGCCGCGAAGCCGAGGACCGCTCCCACGGCCGTCTCTGCCACGCCCGGAGCGGCGCCGCCCAGGCCCGGGCCCTGCTCGAGCGGCTGGGCTGCGACCGGGCCACGACGGAGGCCGTGGCGGCCTGCATCCGGACCCATCGCTTCCGCCGCGGCGGCGCCCCCCGGACGCTCGAGGCCCGCGTCCTGTTCGACGCCGACAAGCTCGATTCCATCGGCGCGGTGGGCGTCGGCCGGGCCTTCCTGTTCGCCGGCGAGGTCGGGGCCCGGCTCCACGACAAGGATATCGACGTCCGCAAAACAAAACCCTACACGCGCGAGGACACGGCCTACCGGGAGTACCTGGTCAAATTGAGCCGGGTCCGGGACCGCATGACCACGCGCGAGGGCCGGCGGCTGGCCGCCGGCCGGCACCGCTTCATGGCCGCCTTCTTCGCGCGCCTCAACAAGGAGACCGACGGGGCCCTCTGACATGGCGTGGCAGCAGGCCTACGACCCTCTGGCGAGCGCCGTCCTTTCGACGCTCGTCGCCGCCCTGCCGATCGTCCTCCTGCTCGGCGGGCTGGCCGTGCTGCGGCTGCGGGCCCACGTCGCCGCCCTGGCCGGCCTGGCCGCGTCGCTCCTGGTCGCCGTCCTGGCCTTCGGCATGCCGGCCGGGATGGCCGCCCGCACGGCCGGGCTGGGCGCGGCCTACGGCCTGTTCCCCATCGGCTGGATCATCCTCAACGTCATCTTCCTCTACGACCTGACCCGCGCCAAAGGCCACTTCAAGATCATGCAGGACAGCCTGACCGGCATCACCCGCGACCGCCGGCTCCAGCTCCTGCTCATCGCCTTCTCGTTCGGCGCCTTCTTCGAGGGCGCGGCCGGCTTCGGGACGCCCGTGGCCGTCACGGCGGCCATCCTCATCGGGCTCGGCTTCGCGCCGCTCGCCGCGTCGGGATTGTCGCTCATCGCCAACACGGCCCCCGTCGCCTTCGGAGCCCTGGGGACGCCGCTCGTCGCCCTGGCCGGCGTCACCGGCCTGGACCTGCGGCAATTGAGCGCCATGGTCGGGCGGCAGCTGCCGTTCTTCTCCGTCATCGTCCCCTTCTGGCTGGTCTGGGCCTACTGCGGGTTCAGGAAAATGGCCGAGGTCTGGCCGGCCCTGCTCGTGGCCGGCGTCTCCTTCGCCGTGCCCCAGTTCCTCATCTCCAATTTCCACGGCCCCTGGCTGGCCGGGGTCGGCGCAGCCGTCGTCTCCATGGCCGTGTTGGTCCTGTTCCTTCTGCGCTGGCGGCCGAAGACGACGTTCGGATGTGACGACGGCGAAGTGGAGACGAGGCGCGCGGCCGAAGCGGCTGGACCGACGGGAGCCCTTCCTGGGGGACATGTACCCTTGGTACGTGTCCCCGACCCGGAGCAGGGAATTCCCCCGCGCCGGCTGACCGCCGGCGAGATCGGCCGGGCCTGGCGGCCTTGGATCATCTTGACCCTGTTCGTCTTCCTCTGGGGGGTGCCCCAGGTCAAGGCCCTGCTCGACGGCCTCTTCGCCGTCCGCGTCCCGGTCCCCGGCCTCGACCGCCTCGTTTTCCGCATGCCGCCCGTCGTCGCCGCGCCGGCGGCCGAGCCGGCCGTCTTCTCGTTCACCGGGCTGTCCTTCACCGGCACGGGCATCTTCGCCGCGGCCCTGGTCTCGGGGCTGCTGATGGGCTTTTCCCCGGCGAAGCTGCTGCGCGCCTACGGCAAGACGCTCAAGCGCGTCCGCTTCTCCCTGCTGACCGTGGCCGCGATGCTGTCGCTGGGCTACGTGACGCGGTACGCGGGCCTCGACGCGACGCTGGGACTGGCCTTCGCCCGGACGGGCGTCCTCTATCCCTTCTTCGGGACTATGCTCGGCTGGCTGGGCGTGGCCCTGACCGGCTCGGACACGTCCTCCAACGTCCTGTTCGGGAGCCTTCAGAAGATCTCGGCCCAGCAGCTGGGATTGAGCCCGGTGCTCATGGCCTCGGCCAACAGCGCCGGCGGGGTCATGGGCAAGATGATCGACGCCCAGTCGATCGTCGTCGCCTCGACGGCCACGGGCTGGTACGGGCACGAAGGCCGGATCCTGCGCTTCGTCTTCTTCCATAGCCTGGCCCTGGCCGCCCTGATGGGGCTCTTCGTCCTCCTGCAGGCCTACGTCTTCCCCTTCACCAAGCTTGTCGTCCGATAGAAAGGATTTCCGGAGACCGGAGATTACTCGGTTCGGGCGACGGGAGCCCTCTCTCCGGCTTGGCTCAGGGTATTGCCTCTAGCTCCCCGATCCCCTGGAACCAGTTACACGGTTCCCCCCGCCGCGCGGGCCCCCCCTCCAGCACGGGGATCTGCGAGGCAATACCCATCGCCGCCGCGAGAGGGCGTGAGCCGGCCTTGTGCCTCCTTCGCTATCTCCGGCCTCCTTGCCTCGTATCGATGCGCAGGACGGCCTGGCGAATGGAAGGGGGAAGCCGCAGGGCTGTAGGTCCATTCTCATCAAAGTAACTTCGGAAATGGATGCGGGCGGGCGGGGGACATGTGCCGCTTCGGTAGGTATCCCCCACCCGCACGGTGCCCCCATCCGCGGGCGGCTGTGCTATCATGTCCCCAAGACGAGGGAAAGCGGAGGGCGGCCGTGAAAAAGGTCACCGCGTTCGTCGGGACGCCCAGCAAGAAGCACACCCACTACGCCGTCGGGCGGTTCCTGGAAGGCCTGCGGGCGTTCGGCGACGTCGAGACCGAGACGGCGGTCCTCAGCGACTACAAGCTCGGGACATGCCGGGGCTGCAAGATCTGCTTCATCGACGGCGAAGCGGCTTGCCCGCTCAAGGACGACCGGGACATCCTCATCGGCAAGATCCGGGCCGCCGACGGCGTCGTCTTCGCCACCCCCAATCTCTCGTTCCAGGTCTCGGCCCTGATGAAGATCTTCCTGGACCGGCTCGGCTACGTCTTCCATCGCCCCCAGTTCTTCGGCAAGGCCTTCACCAGCATCGTCGCCCAGGGCATCTACGGCGGGCAGAAGATCGTCCGCTACCTCGATTTCGCCGCCCGGGGCATGGGCTTCAACACGGTCAAGGGGTCCTATTTCACGGCCTTCGATCCCATGACCGCGGCGGAGAAGGAAAAGATCGACGCGCTTCTGGCCCGGCACAGCCGCCGGTTCCACGACCGTCTGGCGGGCCCGGCCTATCCCGCCCCGGGCGTCATATGGGTCGCCGGCTTCCATATGGCCAGGACGAGCATCGGCCTCGAGCTCGACGACTCCAGCTACGATTGGCGCTACTACCGCGACCGGGGCTGGTTCGCGTCGGACTACTACTACCCCACCCGCGTCGGGCCCGTCAAAAGGACGGTCGGCCGGCTGGCGGGATCGGTCCAGGCGGCCCGGACCAAACGGCGCTTACGCTCGCGGCTTACCCGACGATCTTCTTGACGCCCTTGTACTTGGACGCCACGCGCTCGCAGGGCAGGTACTCGTTCTCCATGGCCCGGTAGTCCTTGAGGCCGACGAAGTCGGTGTACTCTTCGAAGGACGACACCCACTGGGTCTGGCCCGGCAGGGTGCCGGTCGGCGAGGCCTTCAGGGCGGCGAAGAAGTTCGTCAGGGCCTTGTGGGCGACCATGATCGAGGCCACGGGGATGGAAACGCGGCCGACGCCCATCTTGGCCAGCTCGGGGATGGGGAGGAGCTCGGTCTTCATGCCGGTGATGGCGTCCATGAGGTTGACCGACAGGGGGCCCTTGATGGACTTGACGGCCGTCTCAATGTCGGCCCGGCTCTTGATGCCGTCAATGAAGGCCAGGTCGGCCCCGGCCTCGAGGTACATGTTGCAGCGCTTGATGGCCTCGGCCAGGCCCATGCCGGCGAAGACGTCGGTCCGGGCGTTGATGATGAAGTCCTTGTCCAGCCGGTCGCGCACGGCGGCGCAGGCCCGGATCTTGCCGGCCATCTCCTCGGCCGGGATGACTTCCTTGCCGGCCATGTGGCCGCAGCGCTTGGGGAAGACCTGGTCCTCGATGTTCATGCCGGCGACGCCCATGGCGATGAGGCGCTCGGTGATCCAGGCCGCGTTGACGGCGTTGCCGCCGCCGGTGTCGACGTCGGCCATGACCGGGATGGAGACGGTCTGGGCGATGTTCCAGGTCATGTCCAGGACGTCCTTCATCCTGAGCAGCCCGACGTCGGGCTTGGCCAGGTACGAGCCGGCCAGGCCGTAGCCCGAGACCTGGATGGCCTCGAAACCGGCCTTCTCGATGACCTTGGCCGACAGGGCGTCGTGACAGCCGGGGACGGCGACGGCCCGGCGCTGCATGATGGCTTGGCGCAGGATCTTGCTCTTTTTCATGATCGGGGTGCTCCTTTAGATATGAAAACGGTCCCCTATTCTACAATATCCCGGCCCGGACGTGAAGGGGGCGGGGAGCGGCCGGCTCGAAGCGGCCCCGCTTCGTCCCGGCCCGGTTTGACAGACCGGAGCGGTCTTGATACAAAGGGAAGCCGAGGCCTGTGATGGAATCCGCCGCCGAACGCTGGGTCGCCGACCAGGAGCGCCTGGCCAAGCCGGCCCGGGTCTACTGGTGCGACGGCTCGGACGGCGAGGCCTGGCGCCTGCTCGAGATCGGCATCAGCGAGGAGCGTCTCAACGGGCCCGTCTTCCAGCCCCTCAACCAGAAAACCTGGCCGACCGCCTATCTCCACCGCTCGGCCGCGAACGACGTGGCCCGGACCGAGAAGGTGACCTTCGTCTGCCATCCCACCAAGGAGGCCTCGGGCCCCAACAACAACTGGATGGACGTCGGCCAGGCCAAGAAGCTCATGGCCGGGCTCTCCGACGGCTGCATGGCCGGGCGGACCATGTACGTCATCCCCTACATGATGGGCCATCCGGACTCGCCGTACGCCAAGGCCTGCCTGATGGTCACCGACTCGAGCTACGTGGCCATCAGCATGCGGGTCATGACCCGGATCGGCACGCCCATCCTCGACAAGCTCCGCAACCGCGAGGACTTCATCAAGGGCTTCCACTCGATCGGCGACCTCGATCCCGACCGCCGCTACGTCATGCACTTCCCCGAGGAGGGCCTGGTCTGGAGCGTCGGCTCGGGCTACGGCGGCAACGCCCTGCTGGGCAAGAAGTGCGTCTCCCTGCGCATCGGCTCCTTCCTCGGCTACAAGCAGGGCTGGCTGGCCGAGCACATGGTCATCATGGGCATCGAGGACCTGCACGGCAAGAAAACCTACGTCACGGCCGCCCTGCCGAGCGCCTGCGGCAAGACCAACCTGGCCATGATGGAGTCGGCCCTGCCCGGCTACCGCGTCTGGACGCTCGGCGACGACATCGCCTGGCTCAACATCGGGCCGGACGGCCGGCTGTGGGCCATCAACCCCGAGGCCGGCTACTTCGGCGTCGCGCCGGGGACGTCCATGAAGACGAACCCGAACATGATGAAGACCGTCAAGCGCGGCGCCTTCAACCCGACCCTGTTCACCAACGTGGCCCTGAACACCGACACCAACGAGCCCTGGTGGGAGGGCATCGACGGCCCGGTGCCGGAGCACCTGCTCGACTGGCAGGGCCGCCCCTGGACGCCGGCGGCGGGCACCAAGGCCGCCCATCCCAACTCCCGCTTCACGGCCCAGATCGTCAATTCCCCCATGCTCGACAGCGAGGCCGCCAACCCGCGGGGCGTGCCCATCTCGGCCATCATCTTCGGCGGCCGCCGGACCCAGCTCATCCCGCTGGTCACCGAGAGCTTCAGCTGGGCCCACGGCGTGTTCATGGGCGCGCGCATGGGCTCGGAGACGACGGCCGCGGCCACCGGCCAGGTCGGCGTCGTCCGGCGCGACCCCATGGCCATGCTGCCCTTCTGCGGCTACAACATGGCCGATTACTGGCGCCACTACCTCAACATGGGCAACCGCATGTCGCGGCCGCCCCGCATCTTCTCGGTCAACTGGTTCCGGACGGACGAGCGCGGCAAGTTCATCTGGCCCGGCTTCGGCGACAATATGCGCGTCCTCAAGTGGATCATCGACCGGGTCAACGGCGCGGTGCCGGCCCGGGAAACGCCGGCCGGTTTGGTGCCCCGGGTGGAGGACCTGGACATGACCGGCCTGGACCTGCCCAAGGACAAGCTCGAGAAGCTCTTCGAGGTCCGCATCAAGGACTGGAAGCCCGAGGTCGACGGCATCCGCGACTTCATCAAGCCCTACAAGGGGCGCCTCCCGGCCGAGATCCGCGAGCAGTACGAGAAGCTCGACCGCCAGGTGCGCTGACCCCGGCCTGCCTGGCCGCCTGATAAACGACTTCCCCGCACGGCGAGTATTCTCCATGGACCGGGTCCAGAGAGGCGCGCCATGTCCGCGGAGTCCCCGAAGATCTCGCCGAGGCCGTGGGCCAAGGCCTTCCTGGCGTTCTTCGGCGGCCTGTTCCTGATCGCTCTCCTGTCCGTCCCCGTGACCACCCGGACCTCCGCTTTTCGCCGGGACCCGGGCTCGAACGTCATCATCAAGACGACCTATCCGCGGAAAGAGAGGATGTTCCTGCCCCGCTACCTGGGCCGGGACAGGGGGCGGGGGGCCGACGCGGTCCGCCTGCGCTCGGCGCAATGGCTGACCTCGCTGGCGGTCATCGCGTTCCTGGGGATCTTCGACTTCGTCCTCATCGGCCGCGTCCTATCCCGGCCGCGTCGGATCCCTCCCCCGGTCGACGGCCCCTAAGGCCGGATCCGGTCAGACGGCGCCCTCGTGCGATCCCGGAGAGGGCGTCGTCCGCCGCCCGCCCGCCCCGAAGAACTCCGGCCCGCGCGGGGCGTAGAAGGCCAGGACGACAAGGGTCAGGACGCCGGTGAAGACGAAGGGGAAGGCGATGCCCAGGACGTCGGACAGGACGCCCGAGACCAGGGTGACGATAGCGCCAGACATGAGCTGGATGTTGCTGACCCAGCTGAAAGCCATGGTCTGGCCGGAGGCGGGCACGGTCGACCCGACGAAGGTGTGGAGCGAGGGGTAGGTCATCAACAGGAAGCCGCCGAACAGGAGCAGGCCGACGACGGCCAGGCCGCGGGTCGGGGCGAAGCCGAGGAGGAAGAGGGCGGCGGCCGCGCCGGCCAGGCTGGCCATGAAGACCGGCTTGCGGCCGAAGCGGCGGCTCCAAACCCCGTAGCCGTAGCCGGTGACGGTCCCCAGGCCGATCCAGAGGGCCAGGAACAGCCCGGTCTGGCCCATGGGGATGCCGTACTTGTGGTTGAGGAGCGACGGCGCGTAATAGACGGCCACCGACCAGCCGGCCCCGCCGAAGAAGAAGCCGGGCACGAAGCGCCGGATGGCGCCGAGCGAGCGCCACCAGTCCGCGGGCCGAAGGGACGGCCGCTCCTCGCTCCGCGACGACACCCCGCGCAGGGCCCAGGCCCCGAGCCCGGCCAGGACGAGGCCCAGGACGGCCCAGACGTAGTGCGGCGTCCGCCAGCCCCAGCGCTGAGCCAGGAAGCCGACCGTCAGGTAGGCCAGGCCGACGCCCAGGTTGCCCGAGCCGCTCTGGATGCCCATGGCGTCGTCGAGCTCACGGCCCGAGCCGGACTGCGACTTGGAGACCCAGGCGATGACGATGGGGTGATAGAAGCTGGCGCAGACGCGCAGGCCCAGGAAGAGCGCCAGCAGCGCCGCGTAGCTGCGGGCCAGGGGGATGAGCGCCAGCGAAGCGCACAGCCCCAGGCCGCTGGCGATCATCAGGCTCCGGTACTCCCGGCGGTAGGAGAGGCGGACGACGGCGAACTGGACGACGAGCGACGTCAGCAGGCCGAGGTTGGACAGGATCCCGATCTGGGCGTAGCTCGAGATCAGGAAGTTCCGGGCCAGGAGCAGCGGGAAGATCATCGGGGTGATGACCGTGGCCGCGTCGGTCAGCGGATGGAAGAGCGAGGCGGAGAGCAGGATCTTTTTTTTCATGGCCGTGTTCGGGTCACTGTAGCACGACCGGCCCGGCGATTCCAGGCTTCCGGCGGCCCGCGGCCGGCCCCGTTCTAGCGCCGCTCGTACGATTCGACGACGGACTGATAGACGAGGGCCTTGAACTTGGCCTGGGCGTCGCTCCCGGTGGCCGGCAGGAGCTGGGTCATGAACACGGCCACAAGCTTCTCGGCCGGATCGACCCAGTAGGTCGTGTGGTAGGCTCCGCCCCAGCCGTAGGCCCCGACCGAGCCCGGATCGCCGTTGCGGCCGAGCTCCTTGGTCACCCAGAAGCCCAGGCCGAAGCCGTTGCCGCCGCCCGGCGCGTAGAGGGTCCCGACATGGTCGGCGGTCATGAGCTCGACGGATTTCGGGCTCAGGATGTGGACGCCGCCCCACTCGCCGCCGCTCTGGAGCATGAGCAGGAAGCGGGCGTAGTCCTCGGCCGTCGAGAGGAGCCCGGCCCCGCCGGCGTAGCACACGCGCGGGCCCTTGACGTAGCAGACGTCCCTGGGGTCGTCGACGGCGCCGGCCTTGCCGTCCTGGCCGATGCCGAAGACGCCGGTGAAGCGGGCGAGCTTGTCCTCGGGCAGGAAGTAGGACGTATCGGCCATGGCCAGGGGCTCGGTGATGCGCGTGCGGACGAATTCGGCCAGGCTCACGCCGGAGACGACCTCGACGAGGTAGCCGAGGATGTCGAGATTGTAGCCGTAGACGAACTTCTCGCCGGGCTGGGCGTCGAAGGGCAGCCCGGCCAGCTTCTTGACGACCTCGCCGACCGGCTCGGCCCGGTCGGCCAGGAACCAGCCCCGGATGCCGGCCTTTTGCCAGAGGTCCTTGGCCGGGCCGTCGCCGTAGGAGATGCCGGCCGTGTGGGTCAGCAGGTCGCGGATCGTGATCGGCCGCTTGGCCGGGACGATCTTGTAGCCCGGACCCTTCCTGGACGCGTCGGGAACGGCCACGGTCGTCTTGGCGAACTCGGGGATGTACTTGGAAACGGGGTCGCCGAGGAGGAGCTTGCCTTCCTCGAACAGGATCATGACCGCGACGCTGGTGACCGCTTTCGACTGCGAGGCGACGCGGAAGATGGCGTCGGTGGCCATGGGCGCGCCGGCCGCGGGGCCGAGCCGGCCGAAGGCCTGCAGGTAGGCCACTTTGCCGTTGCGGGCCACGAGCGTCACCGCGCCGCCGAGGCGGCCCTCGTCGACGTAGGCCTGCATGACGGCGCCGAGGCGGTCGAGCCGCGGACCCGACAGGCCGACGACTTCCGGCCGGACCCGCGGCAGGTCGGCCGCCAGGAGCGGCAGCGCGAACGCCGCGACAAACGCTATCATCCAGAATCTATTCGCTTTATTCCGGCTCATGCGGGTCTCCTAAAAGGGAGTTGACGAGACTGCTTATACCAGAACGAAGGACATCCCGTCAAAATGGGTCGATCTGAGATAGGGTCAAACCCGCCTTTTACCCGAATCCTCCTTAAGATATTTCCCGGAAGCCCGGCCCCGTGTTGCGCCGCCTGGCTTCCGGCGGTCGCTCCTCTGAATTCGCTCCCGGATGTAGGTTTGACCCCATCTTGTTCCGGCACCCGGCAATTCGTATAATGGGCGCGCTTTGAGCCGCCCAGCCCGACCCGCGAAAGGACGCTAACCCATGCACCTTCAGGTCATCGACTGGATCATCGTCGCCGTCATCATGCTCATCTGCTTCGGGCCCGCCCTGTTCTTCCGCAAGCGCTCCGGCGAGAGCACCTCGGAGTTCTTCGCCTCGGGCCGGTCGGTGCCCTGGTGGCTGGCCGGGCTATCCATGGTGGCCACGACCTTCAGCAGCGACACGCCCAACCTGGTCACCGACATCGTCCGCCGCAACGGCGTGGCCGGCAACTGGGTCTGGTGGGCCTTCACCCTGACCGGCGTGGCCACGGTCTTCTTCTACGCCCGGATGTGGCGCCGCTCCGAGGTCCTGACCGATCTGGAGTTCTACGAGATCCGCTATTCGGGCAAGGCGGCCGGCTTCGTCCGCGGCTTCCGCTCGGTCTACCTGGGCTTCTTCTTCAACTGCATCATCATGGCCACGGTCAACCTGGCGGCCTGCAAGATCGCCGCGGTCCTGTTCGGGTTCGAGCGCTGGCAGACGCTCCTGTTCGTCGGCCTGCTCAACGTCGTCTTCGCCGCCCTGACCGGCCTCTGGGGCGTGCTGGTCATCGACATGATCCAGTTCTTCGTCAAGATGACCGCCGTCATCGCCGCCGCCTACTTCGCCATCCGGGCCGTCGGCGGCCTGCCGGTCCTCATCCACAAGCTCTCGACCACCCCGGGCCCCGGCGGCATCAACTTCCTGAGCATGCTGCCGAACTTCAAGAGCAACTGGGACCTGGCCATCGCCATCTTCATCATGCCCCTGGCCGTCCAATGGTGGGCCGTCTGGTACCCCGGGGCCGAGCCGGGCGGCGGCAGCTACATCGCCCAGCGCATGCTGGCCTCCAAGTCGGAGAAGGACTCGCTCGGCGCGGTCCTCTTCTTCAACATCGCCCATTACGTCCTGCGGCCCTGGCCCTGGATCCTGGTCGGCCTGTGCTCGCTGATCGTCTTCCCGCAGCTGTCCGACATCCAGAAGGCCTTCCCCCACCTCGACCCCAGCCTGATCGGCCACGACATCGCCTACCCGGCCATGCTCATGTTCCTGCCGGTCGGCTTCATCGGCCTGATGGTCGGCGGGCTCATCGCGGCCAATTCGTCGACCAACCTGACCCACCTCAACTGGGGCGCCTCCTACCTCGTCCACGATTTCTACCGCCGCTTCATCAACAAGACGGCCACCGAGAAACACTACGTTTGGGTCGGGCGGATGGCCACCATCGCCCTGTTCTTCTCCGCCGGCGCGCTCGTCTTCATCCTGGACACGGCCAAGGACTCCTTCGACATCATCCTCCAGGTCGGGGCCGGGACGGGCCTCCTCTATCTCGTCCGCTGGTACTGGTGGCGGGTCAACGCCTGGTGCGAGATCAACGCCATGATCTCGTCGTTCGTCTTCTCCATCGCCCTGCTCATCCTGCGCAAGTTCGGGGTCGTCGTGCCGACGCACTACGCCCTCATCCTGACCGTCCTGGTGACGACCATCACCTGGGTGCTGACGGCCTACCTGGCCAAGCCGACCGACCGCGAGACGCTGGTCAAGTTCTACAAGAAGGTCCGGCCCATAGGGCCGGGCTGGAGGAAGGTCCGCGCCGAAGCGGGCATTTCCGAGGCCGAAGGCAAGGCCACCGGCGACAGCTTCCCGCTGGCCCTCGTCGGCTGGGTGTCCGGGTCCCTGACCATCTGGTCGGCCCTGTTCACGGTCGGCAACGTCCTCTACGGCCGCTGGGTCTACGCGGGCGCGCTGTTCGCCGTGTTCGTCGCCGCCGGCCTCGTCCTGCTCAAGGTCATCAACCGGCTCTGGTCGGGCAACAAGACCCGTCCCCAAGCGGCGGATTGAAAGGCGGGGACGTTCCTATTTTCTAGAACCGGGTGTTGAAGACCGGCAGGACCCGAAGCCCCTTGGGGTTGTCGCGGACGATGTTGACCGCGCCGATCTGGAGCCCCCGGCCGATCGACCAGGTGTAATTGACGATGCCCACGGACAGGCCGTCCAGCCGGCCGCGGATGTGATTGAAGGAGGACGCGGCCAGCCCGGCCAGGCGCCCGTTCTTCTCGACGCGGATCGTCCCCAGGCTGGCGAAGACGCCGCGCAGGTCCTTTCCCCCGGCGCCCACGCCAGCCAGGACGACGCCGCGGATCTCGGGCGCGCCGGCCCCCAGGCCGCAGACGGCCAGGCCGGTCAGCCTCTCCCCGGCGCCCGCGCCCAAACCGCCGACGACGAGGCCCGTCAGGCGCTCGCCGCAGCCGACCCCGAGGCCCCCGATGGCCAGGCCGACCAGGTCGTCGCCCGCGCCGGCCCCCAAGCCGCCGATGACGACGCCTTTAAGCGATGCCCCAGCCCCCGCGCCCAGGCCGCCGACCATGATCCCGGTGACGTTCTCCCCCGCCCCGACACCCAAACCGCCGACGGCGACGCCGGCGAGGTCCTCGCCCGCTCCCGCGCCCAGTCCGCCGACGTTGAGCCCGAACAGGCTCTTCTCGGCCATGGCCCCGAGCAGACCGACCTGCAGGCCCCGCAGGCGGCCGCCGCCCGGCATGAGGCCGAGCGACAGGCCGGTGACCACGGCCTCCTTGTCGTCCTTGTGCGGCTGCCACAGCGTCAGGTTGAGGCCGGTGACGCGGCGGACCCGGCGGTCGCGGAAATTGAAGCGCAGGCCGGTGAAGTCCTTCGAATTGCCGAAGCTGACGCCCCACTTATGGGAAGGGATGTCGAGGCTCTGGGAGTGGAGGGCGGGAGCCGCCGAGAGCGCCATTCCCAAAAGGAACGCCGCCGCCGCGGTTCGATTCGAAGGCCGGAACTTGCTCGTCATGGCCGTGACCTTTCTCGGGATTCGGGCGGAATGCGACCGCTCGCCATTATAGACGGGCCGGGACCCGGATAGGTTCCCGCCTCGCCCCCGGATGAGCTTTCCGCTCTTGCCTGATGGGGCCCTTCTAATGATAGAATGAAGCCGTCGTCAGGGAGGTGCCCGTGAAAAGGCTTCGGATTTGGGCTTCCGTCGCGCTGACCCTCGGCATCGTCGGCCTGATCTTCCTGCTGCTCATGTTGCTGGCCCTGGTCGACATTTCGCACGGCGAGGCCGACGTCGCGGACGAGTGGCTCGTCGTCCGGCTCGGCCTGCTGGTCATCTTCTTCGTCATCGTCGCGGTCTTCGTCGGGACGGGACTCGTCCTGAAGCACTTCCGCGACCGGGAAGACGGAAAAGGAGGAACGGATGTTTGACACACAGAGAAAGACGAACTGGGGCCCGATCCTCGTGCTGGGCAGCCTCTGGGGGCTGTCCGAAGCCGCCCTGGGCATGTATCTCCGCCAGTGCGCCTCGACCGTGTCCGGCTCGGTCATGACCGGCGCCGCGCTCTTCTTCCTGGCCGCGGCCTGGGCCGTCTCGCCGCGCCTCAAGACGACGGCCGCCATGGTCGGGATCGCCGCCGGCTTCAAGCTCTTCGACGCCCTGCTCCTGGGCCTGCCCGTTCTCCACGGCGCCATCGGCAACCCGATCTTCGCCATCGTCCTGGAAGGCGCGGCCTTCGCCCTGATCCTGGCCGTGATCAGCCGGACCGTGGCCGGGAAGACGGCCGGCCAGGGCCTGGCCGGGGGCCTCTCGGCCCTCGTCGCCGTCAACCTCTTCCCCCTCGTCAAGTACGCGACGGGCGTCACGGCCTGCGTCACGGGCACGGGCTACCCGCTGTCGCTCTATTACGCGCCGATCGCCGTGGCCCTGGCGGCCCTGACGGTGCCGCTCGGCCTGCGGGCCGGCGCCGCCCTGGCCGCGCTCGAGGCCCGGCCGGCCCGGTTGCGCTGGCTCTCGCCGGCCGCGACGGCCCTGTCCCTCGGCGCCCTGGCCCTGCTGCGGCTGCTCTAGCCTCCCGACGGCAAAGGAGACCGGACATGGAAAAACGACCCGCCTCGAAGCCCCGCCCGGGCGTCACCCGCCGGGACTTCATCAAAGGCATGGGCACCGGCGCCCTCGGCACGGCCGTCCTGCCGCCGCTCCTCGGCCAGACGATCGCGACCAAGAAGGGCCGCGTGCCCGTCTACGCGCGAAAGGCCATCGGCCTGACGGTCAACGGCCGGAAGGTCGAGCTCGAGGTCGCGGCCAACGAGACCCTGCTCGACGTCCTCCGCGACCGGCTTGAGCTGACCGGGGCCAAGAAGGTCTGCGACCGCGGCGAGTGCGGCGGCTGCACCGTCATCATGGACGGCGAGCCCGTTTACGCCTGCATGTATCTGGCCATCCGGGCCGGCGGCCGGACCATCCGGACGGTCGAGGGCCTGGCCGAAGGCGACAAGCTCCACCCGGTGCAGGAGGCCTTCATCGAGAAGGACGGCTATCAGTGCGGCTTCTGCACGCCCGGGTTCCTCATGGCCACGACGGCCTTCCTGGAGAAGAACCCGGCCCCGTCGCGCGACGAGGTCCGCCAGGCCCTGTCCGGCAACCTCTGCCGCTGCGGCAACTACGCCAAGATCTACGAGGCCGTCGAAGCCGCGGCCGCGAAGATGAAGGGGGGCGTGAGATGAGAGGCAAAGCGTACATCTCCTACGCCCGGGGCGGGGACGAAGGGCAGGCCCGGCCGGCCGCCCCGGCCGCCGAAGCGCCGCCGCCGGCCTTCAAGCTCATCGGCCGGTCCACGCCGCGCGTCGACGGGCGCGAGGTCGTCACCGGCCGGGCCAGGTACACCCACGACATCCGGCTGGCCGACATGCTCGTCGGCAAGATCCTGCGCTCGCCGCGGGCCGCGGCCGAGATCGTCTCCATCGATCTGGCCCCGGCCCTGGCCCGGCCCGGCGTCCTGGCCGCCCTGAAGCTGGCCGAAGGCCGGGTCCTCTACGCCGGCCAGCAGGTCGCCGCCGTGGCCGCCGTCGACGAGAGGACGGCCGACGAGGCCCTGGCCCTGATCAAGGTCGAGTACAAGGCCCGGCCGTTCGTCGTCGATTGGGAGAAGGCCCGCGACCCGAACGCCCCGCAGGTCCGCGAGGGCAAGCCCAACGTCGAGAAGCTCAACGCCTACGCGCGGGGCGACGTCGCGAAGGGCCTGGCCGAAGCCGAGGTCGTCGTCGAGGGCGTCTACCGGACCGGCGTCGAGGTCCACAACCCGACCGAGACGCACGGCAGCATCGCCGCCTGGGAAGGCGACCATCTCGTCGTCTACGATTCGACCCAGGCCGTCCACGGCGTCCGCGACGGGCTGGCCCGGGCCCTGAAGATCCCGGCGGCCAACGTCACGGTCGTCAAGAACTACATGGGCGGCGGCTTCGGCAGCAAGCTGGCCATGGGCGACTACACGGTCGCCGCGGCCCGGCTGGCCCGCGCCGCCGGCCGGCCGGTCAAGGTCCTGCTGTCGCGGCGCGACAACGCCCTCTGCGTCGGCCACCGGCCGTCCTCGCACCAGACCTACAAGGTCGGGGCCCGCAAGGACGGCACCCTGACCGCCTTCTCGCTCCTGAACTACGCCTCGGGCGGCGTGGCCGCCGGCGACGAGGTCGCCGAACCGGTCGTCGACCTCTACCGCTGCCCGCACTGCCAGGTCGAGGAACACACGGTCTTCACCAACGTCGGGGCCCAGCGGGCCATGCGCGCCCCGGGCCACACGCCGGGCATGTTCGGCCTCGAAAGCGTCATGGACGAGCTGGCCGCGGCCCTGGACATGGACCCGCTCGAGCTGCGCCGGAAGAACTACTCGACCCGCAACCAGGGCGACACCGGCCTGCCTTATTCGAGCAAGGGGCTCGGGCTTTGCTACGAGCTCGGAGCCAAGGCCATCGGCTGGGAACGGCGCAACCGCCGGCCCGGCGAAGGGCCGGCCCGCGGGCCGTGGCGGCGGGGCCTGGGCCTGTCGTCGAGCCTGTGGTTCGGGGCCGGCGTGCCGGGGACGCTGGCCGACGTCGTCCTCTACCCCGACGGGTCGGTCGAGGTCGTCTGCGGCACGCAGGACCTGGGCACCGGCACGCGGACCCACATGGCCGTCGCCGCAGCGGAGACGCTCGGTCTCGAGCCCAAGGACATCACGGTCAAGCTCGGCAATTCCGATTATCCCTGGGCCCCCATTTCGGGCGGCAGCCTGACGACCCCGTCCGTGGCCCCGGCCGTCCGGGACGCGGCCCTCAAGGCGGTCGAGCGGCTCAAGGCCGTCGCCGCCGCCCGGCTCAAGATCGAGCCGGCCGACGTGGTCATGGCCGGCCGGACGTTCGCCTCGAAGACCGACCCGGCCAAGGCGGCCGCGTTCGCCGACGTCTATCGCGACCTGCGCCGGGAGACCGTCTTCCACGGCGAGCGCGAGGGGATGGACGGAGAGAGGTTCGCCTTCAACACCTTCGGCGCCCACTTCGCCGAGGTCGAGGTCAACGTCGAGACCGGCCAGATCCGGGTGCTCAAGTACGTGGCCGCGCAGGACAGCGGCCGCATCGTCAGCCGCCTGACGGCCGAAAGCCAGGTCGTCGGCGGCATCACGCAGGGGCTGGGGGCGGCGCTGTTCGAGGAACGGGTCCTCGATGACGCCACGGGCACGGTCGTCAATCCCAACCTGCGCGACTACAAGGTCCCGACCTCGCTCGACATCCCCGAGGTCACGGTCCTCTTCGCCGACGTCGAGGACGCGCACATCAACCGGCTGGGGGTCAAGGGACTGGGCGAGCCGGCCCGGGTGCCGGTCTCGCCGGCCATCGCCAACGCCGTGTTCAACGCCATCGGCGTCCACGTCCGCGAGATCCCGATGACGCCGGCCCGGGTGCTGGCGGCGCTCAAGAGAAAGGAGTCCGCGTCATGAGAGACTTCAAGATCGCCGAGCCGCGGACGGCGGACGAGGCGGCGGCCCTGCTGGCCGAGGCCGCGGAGCCGGCGGCGCTCATCGCCGGCGGCACGGACCTCATCGACGAGCTCAAGAGCGGCGTCGCGACGGCCGGGCTGGTCGTCGACCTGCGGGGCGTCGAGGGGCTGGCCGGGATGACGCGGGACAAGGCCGGATTGCGGATCGGGGCCATGACCCGGGTGGCCGACCTGGCCGCCAGCGCCGACGTGGCCCGCGACTATCCGAGCCTGAAGGAGGCGGCCCTGTCGCTGGCGACGCCGCAGCTGCGCAACGTCGGCACGGTCGGCGGCAACCTCTGCCAGCGGCCCCGCTGCTGGTACTATCGCGACCCGCAGGTCAAGTGCCGCAAGAAGGGCGGCTTCAACTGCTACGCCTTCCAGGGCCGCAACAAGTACCACGCCCTGTTCGGCGGCGGCAGCTGCTACATCGTCTACCCGTCGGACCTGGCCCCGGCCCTGATCAGCCTGGGCGCGGCGGCGGCGGTCGCGACGGTCAAGGGCGAGCGGACCATGCCGCTGGAGAAGATGTACGCCCTGCCGGACGTGGACGTGACCCGGGAGACGGCGCTGGCCAAGGGCGAGTTCCTGAAGGCCGTCATCGTGCCGGCGCCCAAGCCGGGACGGAAGGCCGTCTACGTCAAGCTCAAGGAGCGCGGCACCTGGGACTTCGCCCTGGTGTCGGCGGCCGTGGCGGCGGTCGTCGAGGGCGGCCGGCTGACCGAGATCTCGATCGTCTGCGGCGGCGTCGCGCCGGTGCCGTGGCGGCTGAAGAAGGCCGAGGACGCGCTGCGCGGGCAGGCCGCGACCGAAGAAGCCGTGGGCCGGGCGGCGGAGGCCGCGTTGGCGGACGCCGCGCCGCTGCGCGAGAACGGCTACAAGGCCGACCTCCTCCGGGCCGCGCTCAAGCAGGCGGTCATGGCGATCGGGGCATGATCTACAGCTTCCCCAAGCTCCTCGAAACGGTGGTCCGGGGCGCCGGAGCGGGCCAAGGGCCCGTCCTGGCCACGGTCATCGAGACGGCCGGATCGGCGCCGCAGGTGCCGGGCGCGACGGCGGTCTTCTCGCGGGCCGGGCTGGTCGCCGGCACGGTCGGCGGCGGGCTCCTCGAGGCCCGCGTCGAGGAGGCGGCCGGCCGGGCCCTCGGCGACGGCGAGCCCCGCCTGGTCGAGATCCGGCTGGACGCCGATCCCGCGGCGGCCGAGGGGGCCATCTGCGGCGGTCAGGCGACGGTGCTGGTCGATCCCGGCGCCGGGGCGGCGAAAGGCGTCTTCGCGGCCGCGCTCGAGGCCGGCCGGAAAAGACAGGCCGGCGTGCTGGCCAGCCGCATCCGGCCCGGGCACGGCGACACGGCGGCGGTCGAGCGGGGCTTCCGTCCGGCGGGCGCGCCGGCGCTCGCCGACGATCCGGTCTTCGGCGGCCTGGCCCCGGGCCTTCTCGACGAGGTCCTCGCCGAGGGGCGGCCGCGGCTGCTGCGCGAGGGCGCCGTGATGACGTTCGTCGAGCCGGTCCGGCCGCTGCCGCGGCTGGTCGTCGCCGGGGCCGGCCACATCGGCCGGGCCGTGGCGCGGCTCGGCGGCCTCCTCGACTTCAGCGTCACCGTCATCGACGACCGGGCCGAGTTCGCCAACGCGACCAACATCCCCGAGGCGGACGAGATCGTCGTCGGCGAGATCGGCCCGGCGCTGCGGACGATCGGGGCGGGCCCGGACGCGCCGGACTCTTCCTTCGTCATCGTCACCCGGGGCCATCACCAGGACGCCGAGGCCCTGCGGGCCGTCATCGGCCGCGACGCGGCCTACATCGGCATGATCGGCAGCCGGACCAAGGTCGGGCTGATGAAGTGCGAGTTCCTGGAAGCCGGCTGGGCCACGGCCGCCGAATGGGACCGCGTCCACGCCCCGATCGGGCTGGACATCGGGTCGAAGACGGTCGAGGAGATCGCCGTCAGCATCGCCGCCGAGCTCGTCCGGGTCCGGGCCAAGCGCCGGGAGCCCGGGCGGCCATGATCTGGGCCGTCGTCCTGGCCGCCGGCGCGTCGCGGCGGATGGGGACGCAGAAGCTCCTCCTGCCGTTCGGGGACACCACGGTGGTCGGCGCGGTCGTGCGGGCGGCGCTCCAGTCGCGGGTCGACCGGGGGCTCGTCATCGTCGGGGCGGACCGGGCCGCGGTCCGGCGCGAGGTCGCGCCGCGGGGCGTCGAGATCGCCGTCAACGCCCGCTACAAGCGGGGCATGCTGACCTCCATCCAGGCCGGGCTCGCCGCCCTGCCGGGAGACGCGGAGGCGGCCGTCCTCATGCTCGGCGACCAGCCCTTCCTGAACCCGGCCACCGTCGACGCGCTCATCGGGGATCACGAAGCGGACCGCCGGGGCCTCCTCGTCCCGGCCTTCCGGGGAAGGCGCGGCCATCCGCTGCTCGTCGGGCTCGAGTACCGGGACGAGGTCCTGGCGCTCGACCCGGCCCAGGGGTTGCGGGCCCTCCTGCAAGCCCACCCCGTCGATATCCGCGAGGTCCCCGTCCCCGACGCCAACATCCTCCGCGACCTCGACACGCCGGAGGATTATCAAGAACGCGTTCTTGTCGAGCGGGCTCGGCCGCGTTCTTGAGATATCTCGCAGAGGAGCTCCTCCGTGCATCTCCGTCGCCCCTCTGCCGGTCGCTCCGAAGTCTCCGCTCCCTGATGTAGGTTTGACCCTCTCTCTCGGTTTGACTCACCGGCCGCGACGGCCTACCATATTGTCTTCCGGGGAATTATATCAATTCATAAGGGGGACGCTATGCATGCCCGCATGATCCGGATGAAGGTCAAGCCCGAGCGCATCGACGAGGCCGCCCGGCTTTTCTCCGAGGAGGTCGTCTCCGGCTGCCGCAGCCAGCCCGGCTACCGCGGGGCCTATTTCCTGGTCGATCGCAAGATGGGCGAATGCCTGCCGGTGACGCTCTGGGAGTCCGAGGCCGCGATGCTGGCCACCGAGGAGAACCGCTTCTTCCAGACCCAGCTGATGAGGTTCCTGGGCCTGTTCCACCACAGCCTCGACCGGGAGGCCTACGAGATCGCGGTCGTCGACCTGATCTGATCCGGCCGCGCCGCCGGCTCGCGCTTTCCGCGCCGCCGAAGCTCCCTCTGCCGCGTCCGTCGCCCGCCTCTCCGCCCCGGCCCCGGCCCCGGTTTTGCCGGCCCGGCCGAATGTGCTATAAAATCCGGGAAACGAGGTGAGCCTATGACATCGACGCGCAGACCCCTTCTTGTCCTCCTGGCCGTCGCCGCCCTGGCCGCCGCGGCCCCCCCGGCCCGGGCCCAAATGTCCTTCGCCGGCCTGATCTCCCAAAGCGACGCCCTGTACGCCGAGCGGGCCGACCCGGCCAAGGCCCAGACGGCCCTGGCCAAGCTTCAGGAAGCCATCGCGGCCGGCGAAGACCCCTACTCCGCCTACTGGCGCATGGCCCGCCTGGCCTACTGGATCGGCGACCACACCGCCGACAACGATCTCAAGAAGAGCGTCTTCCAGAAGGGCATCGAGGACGCCAAGAAGGCCATCGAGCTCGGCCCGGGCAAGCCCGACGGCCACTTCTGGCTCGGCGTCTGCTACGGCGTCTACGGCGAGGCCAAGGGCAAGCTCAAGAGCCTGTCCCTGGTCAAGCCCATCAAGGCCGAGATGCGCCGCGTCCTCGAGATCGACCCGGCCTACGACCGCGGCGGCGCCGACCGCGTCCTCGGGCGCGTCTTCCACGAGGTGCCGCGGATCGCCGGCGGCAACGAGAAGACGTCCCTCCAGCACCTGCTCAAGGCCGTCGAATACGGCCCCCAGGTCGGCCTCAACCTCCTCTATCTCGCCGACACCTATCTCTCGCTCGACCGGGTCGACGACGCCCGTAAGACCCTGGAGACCATCGTGGCCCTGGAGCCCCTGCCCGAACTCCTCCCCGAAACGGCCGAAGAAAAGGTCCAGGCCCGCGACCGGCTGGCGAAGAAACCCTTCGTGAAGAAATGACCGCGTCGTCGCCCGAACGGGGGCAAGCGCCGGAGGGCCCCGAGGGGGGACCCGCACCGGAGGTCCATGTCCCCATCCCGCCGGTCCACGTCCTTTACGAGACGGACGATTACCTCGCCGTCGACAAGCCGGAGGGCGTCGTCTCCGTCGCCGAGGCCGGCCGCGGCGGCCTGCCCGAGCTCCTCCGCGACCGCTTCCCCGGCAAGCTCCTTCCCGTCCACCGGCTCGACCGGGGCGCCTCCGGCGTCATCGTCTTCGCCAAGAACGCCGCCGCCCACCGCCACCTCAACGGCGAGTTCGACCGCCGCCAGGTCCGCAAGACCTACCTGGCCGTCGTCGACGGCGTCCCGTCCGCCAACCGCGGCCAGATCAACGCCCCGCTCCGCGAATTCGGCTCCGGCCGCATGGGCGTCGACGCCCGGCGCGGCAAGCCCTCCTCGACCGAATGGAAAGTGGCCGAGCGCCTCGACGGCGCCACGCTCCTCCGCGTCACGCCGTCGACCGGCCGCCGCCACCAGATCCGCGTTCACCTCTATCACATCGGCCACCCCATCCTCGGCGACCTCCGCTACGGCGACCGGTCCCGCCAGGCGCGTTTCCCCCGGCTCATGCTCCACGCCCTGTCGCTCGAGTTCGCCCTGCCGTCCGGCGAGTTCGCGACCGTCGAGGCCCCGCCGCCCCCGTCGTTCGAGACGGTCGTGGCCGGCTTGCGCCCGTCCCGCCCGTCCAGGAGAAAACCATGAGCACCCCGAACGCCTACGACTTCATCGTCATCGGCGGCGGCGAGGCCGGCATCTCGGCCGCCCTCCGGGCCACCGAGCTCGGGGCCCGGGTCTGCATCGTCAACCGTGAGCCGGAGCTCGGCGGCGGCTGCGTCCGGACCGGCACCCTGCCCAGCAAGACCTTGAGCAACGCCGCCCATTTCCTCGAGGGCCTCAAGCAGGGCAAGCGCTACGGCATCCCGGTCGTCGAGAACGCCAAGGCCGACTACAAGACCATCCTCGACAGCCGCCACAAGACGACCCTGTGCGAGCTCGGCGTCCTGGCCACGCTGCTGCGCAAGAACGCCGTGGCCACCCTGACCGGCCTGGCCGCCTTCCGCGGCCCGCGCGCCCTCGAGGTCCGCCAGCCCGACGGGACCGCGGTCCTCCTCGACGCGCCGCGCATCCTCATCGCCTCCGGCTCGCGCCCCACGGCCCTGCCCGGCCTGCCCTTCGACGGGCGGACCATCATCTCGGCCGACGACCTGACCCTGATCGACGCCGTGCCGGCGCGCCTGCTCATCGTCGGGGCCGGGGTCATCGGCTGCGAGATGGCCTTCATCTTCCGTTCTCTCGGGTCCGAGGTCGTCGTCGCCGAAAAGGCGCCGCGGGCCCTGATCGGCCAGGACCACGACGCCGCCGACCTCATCGTCCGCGAGTTCAAGAAGCGCGGCATCCGCCTCGTCCTCGGCGCCGGCCTGACGCGCGTCGAGCCGCCGGCCGCCGACGGCGCTCCCGCCCGGGCCGTCCTCGAGAACGGGGACGGGGTCGAGGCCGACCAGATCATGATCGGCGTCGGCCGCCGCCCGAACACCGAGGACCTCGGCCTGGCCGCCGCCGGCCTGGCCGCCGGCCCGCGCGGCGAGATCCGGGTCGACGACCGCATGCGCACCGCCGTCGACGGCATCTTCGCCGCCGGCGACGTCCTGGCCCGCATCATGCTCTCGTCCGTGGCCGTCGTCGAAGCCCGGATCGCCGCCGAGAACGCCATAGGCCTCGACGCGGTCATGGACTACGCCTGCGTGCCCTGGGGCCTGTACACCGACCCCGAGGTCGGCTCGGTCGGCCTGACCGAGGAACGGGCCCGGGACGAGGGCCGGGACTACGTCGTCGGCGAGTGCGGCTACAAGGACCTGGTCCGCTCCTGCCTCGACGCCAACGTCACCGGCTTCTTCAAGCTCATCTTCGACCGCCCCACCCGCCGTATCATCGGCGCCCACGTCGCCGGTCAGGACGCCTCCGAGATCATCCACTTCGCCGCCCTGGCCATCAAGACCGGCGCCGCGGCGGACGACATCCGCGGTCTGGTCTACAACCATCCGACCGTATCCGAAGGCTTCGGCAAGGCCGCCGCCGACGCCGTGAAAAAACTCGATCAAAGGAACCCCGCATGACCTTCTCCCCCGCTCCCGCCGTCCGCGCCCGGCGCGCCGCGCGCAACGCCCGCGCCGCCCGTCTCCCCGAGTTCGTTCTGAACGTCGCGCTGGCCGCCCTGGCCGGCTATTTTCTTTTGGCCCCGTCGTCCGGCTGGCCGGCCGCCGGCGCCGCCCCCGCGCCCCGGAAGGCGGCCGTCCGGCCGACCGCCGACGGCGCCAAGGCCTTCGCCCACGTCGCCTATCTGGCCTCGAACGACATGAACGGACGCAAAGCCGGCACGCCCGAGTACCGCCGGGCCGCCGAATACGTGGCCGCCGAAATGAAGAAGGCCGGCCTCGAGCCGGGCGGCGACAACGGCGGCTGGTTCCAGGAAGTCCCGTTCAAGACCTGGTCGAATTTCGATCCGCCCACCCGCCTCGAGATCGTCGCCCCGGCCCGGCGCGCCTACTACGCCGGCCGCTCGCGCGACTTCACGCCCGTCGGCGGCACCGGTTCGGGCCGCGTCCGCGGCCGGCTGGCCTTCACCGGCTACGGCGTCGCCGAAAAGGGCGCCTGGGACGATTACGCCGGGCTCGACGCCGCGGGCCGGATCGTCGTGATCATGCCGGGGCTTCCCGACGCACTCGGCGACAAGGCCAAGGCCGAGTGGACCTTCGCCAAGAAGGTCAAGACCGCGGCGGAAAAGGGCGCCGTCGGCCTGATCGAGATGGACCTCGCGGTACCCGGCGCGCCCCGGCCGGCCGGGCCGCCCCAGGGCCCGCGCCAGCGGCCGGGGGTCCTGGCGCCGGGCGCCGCCCCCGACGGATTCGTCGTCATGCGGGCCGGCCGGAGCTTCCTCGATGACGCCTTCTACGTCGACGGCGCCAGCTGGCGCGACCTGGTCAGCAGGACGCTGCGGCTCAAGAAGCCGGTCCCGGCCGCCCTCGGCGTCGAGGTCGAGATGGAGGCCCACTACGTGTTCGGCGAGCGGACGGCCCCGAACGTCGTCGGCGTCCTGCGCGGCGCCGACCCCAAGCTCAAGGCTGAAGCCATCGTCGTCGGCGGCCACCTCGACCACCTCGGCGTCGGCCTGGACGGCTTCATCTACCCCGGCGCCGACGACGACGCCTCTTCGGCCGCGGTCATCCTGGAGACGGCCCGGGCCCTGCGCGCCGCCAACTTCAAGCCGTCCCGGACCATCGTCTTCTGCGCCTGGGCCGGCGAGGAGCTGGGCCTCCAGGGCTCGCGCCACTACGTCGAACACCCGGCCGTGCCGCTCGACAAGACCGCGCTCTACCTCAACATCGACATGGTCGGCACGGGCGACGGCGATCTTCTCGTCGGCGGCCTGCCCGAGTTCACCGAGCTCTACGAGATCGTCAAGAAGGGGCTCGACGCCGAGACCGTCAGGCGCCTCAAGCCCCGGCCCAATTACCGCGGCTCGGACCACACCTCGTTCTGGAACAAGAGAGTGCCGGCCATCAGCCTGCGCACGGGCGAGGTCCTGACCGAGGCGCTCGACGACGAGCACCCCGAATACCACCGTCCCGGCGACGGGCCGGCCCGCGTCGATCCGGAGCTGCTGCGGCTGGCCGCGCAGTACCACATCGACGTCCTCCGGCACCTGGCCGGGACGCGCGACGACCTCTTCGACCCGGACTTCCGGACCCTGTTCCTCCATCGCGACGCCTTCGTCGTCGACATGCACTGCGACACCATCGGCCGGGCCCTGGCCGGCGAGGACCTGACCAGGGACCTGCCCCGCGGTCACATCGACCTGCCCAAGCTGGCGCGCGGCGGCGTCGACCTCGAGGTCTTCGCCTGCTTCGCCCCGCCGCCGGCGAACGAGACCGAGAAATGGCGGTCGTCAAACGGCGTATTGGCCCAGATCGAGGCCGTCCACGCGCTGGTCGGCAAAAACCCGGACAAGCTGGCCCTGGTGCTCGGCCCGCGCGACGCGGCCGCGGTCCGCAACGAAAAGACCGGCGTCCTCATCGGCATCGAAGGCGGCTACGCCATCGAGAACGACCTGGTGCTGCTGCGCGAGTTCTTCCGGGCCGGGGTGCGCCTGATGACCCTGACCCACTGGACCGCGACGGACTGGGCCGACGCTTCGGGCGATCCGAAGCCCGTCCACGGCGGCCTGACCGCGTTCGGCGAGCAGGTGGTGGCCGAGATGAACCGGCTGGGCATGATCGTCGACGTCTCGCACGCCGGCGACGAGACCTTCTGGGACGTCCTGCGTCTTTCCAAGGCCCCGGTCGTGGCCTCCCACTCCGCCTGCCGGGCGCTGTCGCCCCACCACCGCAACCTGACCGACGAGATGCTCAAGGCCCTGGCCGACAAGAACGGTCTCATCGGCATCACCGTGCTGCCCGAGTTCCTGAACAGCGCCCTCGAGGGCAAGCAGGAGGCGCTTTTCGCCAAGGTCGCGGCCGAGATGGGCCTGCCCGCCGATTACGAGGGCATGAGCCGGGTCGAGGCGGCCAAACGCGACCCCTTCTACGCCGCGTTCGAGAAACGCTGGGCGGAATACAAGAAGACGCTGCCGCGCGTCGATGTCGGCACCGTCGTCGACCACATCGACCACGTCGTCAAGGTCACGGGCGACTGCGACCACGTCGGCCTGGGCTCGGATTACGACGGCACGGGCGACACGCCGGGCGGGCTCGAGAACGTCGGCCTGCTGCCGAACATCACCCGGGAGCTGGCCCGGCGCGGCTACAAGCCGGAAGACATCCGCAAGATCCTGGGCGGCAACTTCCTGCGCCTGTTCCAGGCCGTCGACCTGGCCAAGGAGAAATAGGCCCGAAGGGCGGCGCCGGGCCGTTTGGCGGCCGGCCTCCCGCCGGAACGTCCGGGGGCGGATCTGGCCGCGTTCTGGTCAGTCGGGCCGGGCCCGGGCGACAGACCCTAAAAATGTTGTATTTAGCGCCGAAATCGATAAACTGTTAATCTGTAATTTCGAGCACCCATGACAGACGAGCCTGAAATCCCGCCCGGCCCGGCGCCGGCCCCCGAGACGGAGTACGAAGCCCCGGTCATCCTGGACCGGGGACGACACCGCATCTCGCGCCGCGACATCGATCCCGACTGCCTCAAGGTCCTCTACCGCCTGAACGCCCAGGGCTTCACGGCCTACCTCGTCGGCGGGGCGGTCCGGGACCTGATGCTCGGCCGCCGGCCGGCCGACTTCGACGTCAGCACCAACGCCCATCCCAACCAGATCAAGAAGCTCTTCCGCAACGCCTTCCTCATCGGCCGCCGCTTCCGGCTGGCCCACGTCCGCTTCCAGGGCGGCAAGGTCATCGAGGTCTCGACCTTCCGCCGCAAGCCCGACGAGGAGGAGCTGGCCGCCGAGCGCGAAGAAGAGGCGGCCCGCGAAGAGCGAGCGGCCGGCGCGGAGGCGGCCCCGGAGGACCGGCCGGCCGGGGACGCCGGGGTCGCCGTGAACGAGGCGCCCGAAGCTGAAGCCGAGGCCGAAAGCGCGGCCAAAAGCGCGGCGCCAGGCGAGGGCGAGAGCGCGATGGGGTCAAACCTACAATTTCCCGAAAATTGTAGGTTTGACCCCATCTCGACCGCCGCCCCGGCGGATGAAGCCGCCGCGCCCGAAGCCGGCGTTCCCGCAGCCGCCGCTCCGGGCCCGCGCCGCGGCCGCCTGCCGCTCAAGCCCATCGCCTACGGCACGCCGCGCGAGGACGCCTTCCGCCGCGACCTGACCATCAACGCCCTCTATTACGACATCGCCACCTTCTCGGTCATCGACTACGTCGGCGGCCTGGCCGACCTCGAGGCCGGCCGCATCCGCATCATCGGCGACCCGGACGCGAGCTTCACCGAGGACCCGGTCCGCATCTGGCGCGTCCTGCGGCACGCCTCGCGCCTGGGCTTCGCGATCGAGGAGGGGACGGCCGAGGCCATCCCCCGCCACAGCCACCGCCTGGACGTCTGTTCGGGCGCCCGCCTCTACGAAGAGCTCAACAAGGACATGAAGTCCGGCAGCGTCAAGGCTTTCTTCCAGGCCTGCCGGACCCACGGCATCCTGCCCCGCTTCCTGGGCAACGTCGGCGAGATCTACCAGGCCTCGGACAACGCCTTCGAGCGGCTGTCGTTCCTGCTCGGGGCCCTGGACGCCTCCATCAACTCCGGCGGCGCGCCCCCGGCCGAGGTGGCTTACGGCCTGCTCCTGTGGCCCTGGGCCGAGCCCCTGCTGGCCGCCATCCGCGGCGACAAGCCCAAGGTCCTCTACGACGCCTTCCGCGGCGCCCACGCGACGATCACCGTGCCCAAGGCGCTGCTGCTCGAAACGGTCCACACCCTGGTCATCGTCGAGCACATGCTCCAGGCCCTGGAGGACGGCAAGATGCGTTGGGCCCTCAAGGAACGGCCCCATTACCCCGAGGCCTCGCGGATCGCTTCGCTGCTCGTCGAGGGCAACTTCGGGACCTGCGACGATCCCTTCTCGGTCATCTACCGGGACCGCTTCGGGACGCGGCCGAAAACCCGGCCCCACCGCCATCGCCGGCGCAGCAAGAAAACCATCCCACCGCCGCCCCCGGCGGATTGACACGCCGACTTAAAGGAGACGCCCATGAGCACCCCCCACGGCCGGACGCTGACCCTGAACGGCCTGCGCCTGCCCCGCGTTCTGAGCTTCCTCGCCGGCGCGGGCATGATCACGGCCTCGGTCATGACCATCGACCACTTCTTCAAGGCCAACTATCCCAAGACCATCTTCACCGGCTCGTTCTGCGACGTCAGCGCCTTCTTCAACTGCGACAGCTCGGCCTTCTCCGAGATCTCGCAGGTCCTGGGCGTACCGCTCGGCTTCTTCGGCGCCTTCATGGGCCTGCTCATCGTCCTCGGCACGGTCTTCCCGTCCGAGGCCTTCGAGCGGACCAACAAGTCGCTGTCGCTGCTGAACGTCCTGGGCGTCATAACGCTCTTCCTCTACTCGGTCTTCAAGCTCGGCAGCCTGTGCCTGCTCTGCTCGGGCTTCTATCTCTTCTCCATCTTCAACGTCATCCTCTTCGCCGTCTACGGCATCGACCACGAGACCAAGAACCTGGTCAAGCGCTGGGTCCGGCCGTCGTTCAAGCTCCTGGTCGTCTTCGCCCTCGCCGCGGCCGTCGGGGGCTACGCCATGATCGAGTATCACGACGCCCGCAAGGCCGCCCAGACGGGCACGGCCGTCAGCATCGTCAAGCAGTTCTACGAGCTGCCCAAGGTGGCGGCGCCCTCGTTCCTGTCGCCGTACTGGTCGGTCAAGTCGACCGAGAAATTCGAGGACGCGGCCATCCGGATCGTCGAATACACCGACTTCATGTGCCCCGACTGCCTGTACTTGAGCCAGCAGCTGGAGAAGCTCAAGACGGAGTTCGCCGGCAAGATCAACGTCGCCATCCAGTTCTTCCCGCTCGACGGCGCCTGCAACACGGTCGTCCCGGAGAAGGCCAATCTCCATCCCGGCGCCTGCGCGCTGACCTACATCGCGGCCGGCGCCCGTGACCGCTTCGCCGAGATCCACGACGAGATGTGGGCCCATTTCGCCTCGCGCAAGGACCCGGCCTGGCAGGCCGCCCTGGCCGGGAAGTACGGCGCCGAGGGCGCGGCCGACGACCCGGCCCTGCGCGAGCTGGTCAAGAAGATCATCGACACCGGGGCCGAGTACGAGAAGACCTCCGACAAGTTCTCGCACGGCATCCGCTCGACGCCGACCATGATCATCAACGACCGCATGATCATCGGCACGCTGCCCTACGAGCACCTCAAGGCCATCTTCCAGGCCCTGGTCGAGGAGCGCGAGGGCGGGCCCAAGAAGTTCATCGAGAGCTGGGTCGAGCCGCCGCGCCCGAAAAAGAAGAAATAGCCGCACGAAGAAGGCGGGATCCATGAGCGCCGAAAGGACAGCCGAAAGGCGCGGCGCCGGGGGGACGGAAGCCCGCCGCCATCGGGCCAGGCTGGTGCTCGTCTCCTTTTTGATGACCTTTACGTTCGTGCGGACCATGATCTTCCAGATCATGGACCACCGCCTGCCGGACATGTTCGTTTATATCAAGGGTACCCACGTCCATCATCTGAACTTCGGCATTTTTCTGCTGTCGATCGTCGGGGCCTATCTGCTTTTCGGCCGGCCCAAAGGCCGCCAGGCGGATCGGGCGGCCGTGCTCTACGGGATCGGCTTGGCCCTGACCTTCGACGAGTTCGGGATGTGGCTCCATCTCGGCGGCGGATATTGGCAGCGGGCCAGCTTCGACGCCGTCACCGTCGTTGCCGGATTCCTGCTGCTGTTGGCCTTCGGACCTTCGGTCAAGGAGATCCGCGGCAAACATGCGGTCACGGTGGTGATCCTGCTCGTTCTAGCGGCGATCTTCTTCGTTCTCTTCTTCCGGACGGTCAACAAGTACGGGGATCGCGTCAGGCCGGCGAAGCCGGTGACCGGAGCGCTTCACAGCCAGAGCGAGGCGGCGGCGGGCACCAGGGCCCGGTCGGTGAGCGAGATCGCGCCGCGGGCGCAGGCCGTCCGGCAGATGCCGCAGCCGTAGCACTTCTTCGCGTCCACCCGGGCCTTGGCCTTGGACTTGCGCGGGCGCGGCTCGTAGGCGTCGTACGGGCAGAGCCCGGCGCATTCCCCGCAGCCGCTGCACTTGGCCTCGTCCACGACGGCGACGTATTCGCCGCGGAACATGACCGGGGTCTTGTAGGTCAGCGTCGTCTTCATGGCCAGGCACCCGGGCAGAGAACAGTTGCAGAGGCCGCCGAGGAAAGGCGTGATGAACGACCAGACCGTGTGGCAGAGCCCCTCCTTCTCGTGGGCCTTCATGGCCGCCAGCGCCTCTTCTTTCGTCAGATACTCGAGCCCGCCGGTCCGCGGCCCGATGAGATACGAGGCGTCGACGCTCTGGAGAAGAGCGACCAGCTCGCCGCCCTGGGGAGCCAGGCTCAATCCGTAACAGTAGCGGTGCTCCGGCCCGAAGGCCACGTGGCGGCAGATGCAGGCCAGGCGGACGATCGAGGTCGTGAAGTCGAGGATCCTCTCGACGTCCTCCAGGGGCACGACCTGGCCGAAGTGGTAGACCTGCTGGCGGCCGGTGATCTTGCGGCGGATGCCCCGGGTGAAGAACGGCGGGATGCGGTCCAGTCGCTTGAGCGACCGTTCCGCCTTGGCCAAGTGGTCGGGCGTCTCGAAGAACCGGGTCACGAAGCGCCGGCGGCGCAGGTCCGACAGCAGGTCCTCGGAGTAATTATGGGCGTTGAGGTACCATTTCTGGCCCTCGCCGTGCCGATGGCAAAAATCGCACATGGCGGCCACCCTCCCCGCGGCCATCCTGCCATAGGAGGGCCACGGAGTCAACAGGGGTGGACGGGAGGCGGACCGGGAGCGCCAGGGAGGAAAAAGCCGCTCGCGCTCAGGTTGTCGACAAGGGGCAGGGGGACGCGCCCCGCCATCGTGTCACCGATGTATCTGGACCCGCCCGGGCCGATCAGGCGGCCCGAACCGGGCCCGCCGTCTTCGACCAGACCCCCTTTCGCCGGATATTTTCGCTCCGGGGCCCGGATTTCCGGGAAAAGGCCCGAAATCCCCCTCCTTTTGCAGCTTTCGGTGGAAGTCGGGCGGACGGGAAGGGGAGGTCTCCCCTGGACGCCTTCGCAGAACCCGGTTCGGGCCGCGAAAATCCTGTCCAAAACCGGAATTTTTCCAGTGGCGACACCGGAAATTCCCGGAATTTCCCGGATTCATGCAGCCCTTTTCGGCCCTGACTTCGGGTCTCTCAAAACAGCCAAAGAAATTCGCTTGACAAGCCGTGCGTTATACAGTATAGTTTATTACACATTATAGTGAGACGCACACTATGAACCAGGAAACGCGTGGAGGCCGCATGATAAACCCCGATATCGGCTCGCTCGAAACGGAGATGAACCGGGGCTTCCTGCACATCCTCGTCCTGGCCCTGCTCGAAAAGGACATGTACGGCTACGCCATGGTCAAGCACATCGAGTCCCTGGGCTACAAGGTCGAGGAGAACACGCTCTATCCCCTGCTCCGGCGGCTGGAGAAGAACGGCTGGATCGCCTCGAAGTGGGACCTGACCGAGGACAGGCCCCGCAAATTCTACGGCGTGACGCCGGAGGGCCGGGCCCTGCGCGCCGCCCTGCTCGACGTCTGGAAGAAACAGGACCGCGTCCTCGGAGAGATCGTCAAGGAGACCAAGCATGTCTGACAAGCTCGACGCCTACCTCGAAGAGATCAGCCATTTCCTGAGCGGCCGGGCCGAGCGGGAGGAGATCCTGGCCGAGATCCGCAGCCACATCGCGGAGAAGGCGGCCGAGGGCCCCGGCGAGTTCGGCGACGCCGCCATCGAACGGGCCATCGCCGCCTACGGGCCGGCGCGCCGGGTGGCCGAGCGCTATATCGAGGACAAGCCCATCATCGCCCCGGCCTACAGGCGCTTCCTCGTCCGCTACACGTCCATCCTGTTCGCCGTCCACGCGGCGATGACGGTCGCGGCCGTGGCCTTCAAGCAGGACTTCGTCCTATTTCCCTTCATCTACATGCCGCGCCTCGGCGTCTTCGACGCGCTGATGTACCTGCCGACGGCGTTCCTGGCCGACCTCGGCCTGGTCGCGCTCGTGCTCTACTTCATCACCCAGAGCGGCAAGGATGTGCGGCTGCCGTGGCCCAGGTTCGGCGTCGACCTCGACGAGGTCAAGCCGCCGAGCGGGGCCAAGTTCTGGGCCGGGCGCATCGCCACGGCGGCCGGGGCGATCATCGACCTGGCCATCGCGGACTTCCTGCTGTATATATTCGCCCGGCGCCAGACCGTGTTCTTCGTCAACCTCGAATGGCGGACGGCCAAGCCCCTCTTCGCGCTGGGGCCGGGGCGCCTCATCTCTATCGTCGTCATCGCCATGTTCGCTGTTTCGGCCCTGGCCTTCCTGGTCAAGCTGATCACGCGGTCGCGCTGGGTGGACGTCGTGTCCGGCGCGGTTTCCCTCGGGCTCGTCGGCGTGCTGCTGGCCCAGCCGTACGAGGGCCTGTTCGCCGTCGCCATCCCCGAGCCGCTCCTCCGTTGGCTCAAGCCGACGCTGACACTGACGATGCTCTTCATCGCCCTGATGATCGCCGTCGACCTCGTCAAGAACGTCGTCGCCATCAGCCGGCGCAAGATGGCCGCGGCCCGCTGATCGTCGGACGGGCCCGCCGGTATCGGCGAGAGAATTCGCGCGCGGCGGCTCCCGGGCGGGTGGAAGACCGGCTCCCCCGGCCGGGTGAGCGCGGCGGGGGCGGACGGCAGGTCAGGGCAGGAAGTTCGACGCGTCGGTCGAGATGGCCGTGCCCAGGTAGAAGTCGATGGCCTTGGCCAGGGTGAAGATGACGAACCCCAGAACGACGATGGCCAGGGCGACGAGGGCGGCCGCTTTGACGCTGGAGACTTTCTTGGCCAGGCCCTGCGGCGCGAGCACGTCCCAGAGCGCCTTGCCGACGAAGACGATCATGATCATCAGGCCGAGGAACAGGCGGTAACTGTAGATCCGGCCGTGGGCCTCGTCGGAGGCGTCGATGTGGAAGAGGGGCGAGACGAGCCAGACGGCGAACAGGAGCACGATCGCGGTCAGGCTCCAGGTCAGGGCTTTTTTGGGGTCGAGGGCGATCTTCACCCGGCCATTATATGATAAACGGGGAGAGGGTCAAACCAACTGAGAGAGTCCGGACCTTCGCTGTTGGCCTAAGCGGCGACCTCGATTACAATACCCCCGATGCGCAGGCGGCGCCCCAAGGGCTATTGGTACCTGCCGGGCCGTCTCTACGATCTCGCGTTCAGCGGCTTGTTCCGGGGGGTGAGGTGGCGGATCGCTCGGACCGTCGAGGCCGATGGGCTCCAGCCCTGGCTCGACGTGTGCTGCGGAACGGGCGATCAATTCCGGCGGGCGCGAGGGCCGGGCGTCGGCCTGGACAAGAGCTTCGGCTTCGTGCGCTACGCCGCGGCCCGGACCCCTCGGGCGACCTTCGTCTGCGGCGACGCGTCCAGGCTGCCGTTCCGCGCCGGGACCTTCCGCTCCGTGAGCGTTTCGATGGGTCTCCACGACAAGAGCCCGGAGCTGCGGCGGGCGATCATGTCCGAGGCCCGGCGCGTGCTCGATCCCGGCGGCCGGCTCGTGGCCGTCGATTTCGAAAGGCCCTTGGGCACGGCCTCGCGGGCCGGGACGCTCGTCACCCGGGCCATCGAGCGCCTCGCCGGCCGGGCTCACTACGAAAACGGCCGGGATTTCCTGCGGCGCGGCGGCCTGCGAGGCTTCCTCCGCGAGAACGGGTTCGTCGAGGTCGTCCGTCATGACCTGGCGGCGGGATCCATCAGCCTGGTCGTGGCCCGGGCCGAGGGCGATAATGCTTGCGATCCGCCCCCCCGAGAATAAGATAGGGAGGGTTTCTTGATCCGCATCTTCTCTTCTTGAGGAGGACTTCCATGGCCAAGATCACCATGCTCGGGACAGGACTCATCGGCGCGTTCTACACCCAGACGCTGCACGGCCTGCGCAGCCGTGACCGGGTGGTCAACGTCTATTCGCGGACGCGCGAGCGGGCCAAGGCCTTCGCCGCCGAGAAGGGCATCCCCCGCTGGAGCGCCGACCTGCGCGAGGCCATCCTGGACTCCGAGTCCGAGATCGTCGTCGTCGGCCTGCCCAACGACCGCCACCTCGAAGCGGTCCGCCTGGCGGCCGAGGCGGGCAAGGCGGTCCTCTGCACCAAGCCCCTCGGCCGGACGGCCGCCGAAGCGCTGGCCATGCTCCGGGCCGTCGAGAAGGCCGGCGTCTTCGCCGGCTATCTCGAGGACCTCGTCTACACGCCCAAGACCCTCAAGGCCCTGGCCTCGACCCGCAACGGCGCCATGGGCCGCGTCCTGTGGGTCCGCTCCCGCGAGACCCACCCCGGCCCGCATAGCGCCTGGTTCTGGGACCCGGCCCGCTCCGGCGGCGGCGCCGTCATCGACATGGGCTGCCACTGCATCGAGATCGGCCGCAACTTCATCGGCAAGGACAAGCGGCCCCTGCGGGCCTTCTGCTGGGGCGCCACCCAGGTCCACCCCATCGAGGCCGAGGACCACGCCATCGGGCTCGTCGAGTACGAGGGCGGCGCGGTCGGCCAGTTCGAGGTCAGCTGGACCTTCCGCGGCGGCATGGACCTGCGCGACGAGGTCAGCGGCACCGAAGGCACCATCCGCCTCGACCACTTCCTGCGCACCGGCTTCGAGATGTTCACGGCCGCCGGCGAGGGCGGCTACGTCGCCGAAAAGGCCGAAGGGGCCACCGGCTGGCTCTTCCCGGTCGGCGACGAGGCCCACGCCCTCGGCTACGTCCACATGTTCCAGGACATGCTCGACGCGCGCGAGGCCGGCCGCCCGCCCATGGAGACGTTCTACGACGGCTATGTCGTCAACGCCGTCATCGACGCCTGCTACCGGTCGATGCGGTCCGGCCGCTGGGCGCCGGTCCGGCTGGCCACCCCGGAAGGGCCCGAAAAGGCCGTTGGGAGGCCCCAGGAGGCGAAAACGGCCGGAAGCCGGGGTCTGGGTTCGGGCCAGGCCGGGAAGACCGTCCCCGGCGCGAAAACGCCCAAAAGCGGTCTCGCGGTCATCAAGGTCGAGCGCCTGCCCGACGGCCGCGTCAAGCGCATCCTCAAGGACCCCGCCACCGGCCGCATCGTCGAGAAAATTGGATGAGATCCGATGAGGATCCGAGGGTGTCAAACCAGCAGTTCTGCCTAATCCCAAGCCCTCTCCGGATATTTCCCAGAAGCCCGGCTCTGAGTCGCTCCGCCGGACTTCTGGCGGTCGCTCCTCGGAATTCGCTCCCGGATGTAGGTTTGACCCTCTCCAGAAGAAATCCGGCGGAGATCCGTCAAAAAGGATAGATCGACTTTATATCTGCGCGGGAGGAATCACCATGACAGCTTCAGCCCCGAATAAGAAGATCCGAGCGCTCCGCCTGACGGGCCTGGCCGCTTTGGCCTTGTCCGTACTTTTCCTCGCCCTGCCCCTCCCGGCCCAGGACATGCCCGGCCGCGCCGGCGCCTCGCTCGAGGCCGCCAAGGCCCCGGCCGTGGCCGCCCGCCGGGCCAAGCTGATGGATATGGTCAAGGACGGCGTCATCATCGTTCCGTCGCAATACAGTTCGCGCGGCGCCCTGCGCGACAACCTCAATTTCCTCTACCTCACCGGGCTCAAGGAGGCCGACGCCGTCCTGGTCCTCGATCCCGCCGCCACGGCGCGCGAGACGATCTACCGGCGCGCCTCGGCCGGTCCCGGCGGCCCGATGGGCGGCCGGGTCATGCAGCCCATGGGCGCCGGCAATCCCAACACGGCGGCCGCTCCTTCTCCCGCTATCCCCGCCGTCTCGGCCTCCGCCGCTCCGCGTCAGAATCCTCCGACGCCCCGGGCTCCCGCCCCGTCCGCCCCCGCCGACCCCACGGTCATCGTCGAAAAGCCCAACGCCCAGCTCGCGCAGGACCTCTTCCGCCTGTCCATGTCCGGTCGCCTCAAACGGGTCTATCTCCCCTTCTCCGACTTCGACTTCCTGGCCCGCACCTTCGGCGCCGCCTCGTCCGGCTCCTCCGGTCCCTCCATGCCCAATCCCCTCTCCCAGTCCGACGCCATCCAGAACATCGACCCGGCCATCGCCGAGTTGCGCCTGACCAAGGACGCCGACGAGATCGCCGCCCTGCGCGAGGCCATCGACCTGACCGCCGAGGCCCTCAACGAGGCCTTCCGGGCCGCCGAGCCCAAGGTCCGCGAGATCGACCTGGCAGCCATCCTGCGCTACGCCTTCGACCGCCGCGAGACCGAGGACTCGTTCCTGCAGGCCGCCTCCGGCCCGAACTCGACCAGCGTCCACTTCGGGGCCACCACCCGCCCGCTCGCCGCCGGCGACGTGGTCGTCTTCGACGTCGGCGCCTGGATCCGCGGCTACACCTCCGACATCAGCCGGACCATCCCCGCCTCCGGCCGCTTCACCAAGGAGCAGCGGGCCATCTACGCCCTGGTCCTCGAGGCCGAGAAGGCCGGCTGCGCCAAGCTCGTCCCGGGCGTCACCTTCAAGGCCGTCCAGACCGAGGTCGAGGACATCCTCATGGCCGGGCTGGCGAAACTCGGTCTGGTCACCGACGTCAAGAGCCCCTGGCAGCGCCGCCTCTACATCCAGCACGGCTTCGGCCACGGCATCGGCCTGGACGTCCACGACGTCTGGAATTGGCACAGCCCGCGCCTCGACAAGGTGGCCATGGCCCCCGGCATGGTCATGACCATGGAGCCGGGCCTGTACTTCCCCGAGGTCCGCTTCGACGCTTTCCTCGACGCCCTCAAGGGCCGCGCCCCCGACGCCGAGATCGCCGCCTTCCGCGCCCAGGTCGGCCCCATCTACAAGAAGTACGCCGGCATCGGCGTCCGCATCGAGGACGACGTCCTGATCACCCCGGCCGGCAGCGAGATCCTGAGCGGACGAGTCCCCAAGGAGATCGCGGACATCGAGAAGCTGATGAAGGAAAAGAGCCGGTTCAACGACTAGGGACGGCTACGACCGCCTTTGTTTGTGCCTGGCGTAGAGCCAGAACATGAACAGCCCCGCCCCGAGAAGGGCGAGGCCCAGGGGCTGGGTCGACGAAGCCGCCGTCGCTGCAGGGGCCGGAGCGCCCGCCTGGGCTGCCTGGGCGGCACGAGCGGCCGCCGCGGGGTCGCCCGGCCCGGCCCAGACCGGCCAGGCCGCCCCCATAAGCACCCAGCCCGACAGAGAGAGCCGCCCCTTGGTGATCAGATCTCTCATCATGTTCCCGCTCCCGGCTATGGGAATATCAACCTGTGGGAATAATCGGCTTGCCCCACGGACTTGTCAAGACGGCATATTCTGACAAGATGCGACATCGGCAAGAGCGGAGGGGAAAAGACGGGGTCAAACCTACATCCGGGCGCGGATTCCAGGAAGCAACCGCCAGAAGTCCGGCGGAGCAACTCGGAGCCGGGCTTCTGGGAAATATCTTCGGGGCCCGGCCCGAATTTCTTATCTCGCCGGGGCGATGGAGATCATCGCCCTCAAGGTCCGGAAGCCCAGGATGTAGTCGTCGGCCGTGAAGGCGAGCGTCCGGGCGTCCACCCTCTTCGTCCCGGGGATCATGGCGCCCATGTCGGCCTGAGCCGAGACATGATACATCAGCTCGAACGTGTACGGCCCCTGCATCTTGAAGGGCTTGGCCGCCGCGACCTTGCCCAGCGCCTCCCGGACCCCCGACTCGATCTTCTGCCGCAGCTCCGCCGCCGGCACGAGCTTGGCCGCCAGCCGCCCGTAAGCTTCCTTGACCGCGACCGTCACCACGTCCTTGCCCAGGACCTCGGTCGCCTGCCGGCAGACGGCCGTGTCGCCCGTGACCATCACCACCGGCACGCCGTAGTACCCGGCGATCAGGGCGTTCAGTCCCAGCTCCGGCAGCTCGACGCCGTTGACCTTGATCCCCCGCACGACGCTGCCCGAGATGGTGTGGTCCAGGACGGCGTCCTGCGTCCCGGCCTTGGCGTGATAGCCGATGAGCAGGCAGGCCGCGAACGACGGGTCGATCCCCTGCATCATCGAGAGCGGCTTGGGCGTCCCGGTGATCAGGCTGGCCCGCGGGTCCAGGTCGCCCGGGTCGATGTTGCGCATGGAGCCGTGCGAATCGTTGACCACGACCTCGGCGGCCCCGGCCTCGAACGCCGCCTTAACGGCCGCGTTGACGTCCGCGGCCATCCACTTGCGGGCCTCGCTGTAGCCTTGTGCGCCCGGCGAAGTCTGATCGCCATGGACGACCCCCCAGATGCCTTCCATGTCGACCGAGATGTAGACCTTGAACGGCGCTTTGGCCTTGGTCTGGGCGCTCGACGGCGCCGCCCAAGCCAGGACGAGCGCCAGAACGACCGCTACCCCGATGCTCATGATGCGCTTGCTCATATCGTCTCCTATTCGCGAAAATATTGTTGGCGCCGGACCCGTGCCGGCTAGGTTTTGTCCCTCTCCCGCGTCTCGACCCTGCCGTCCGTCCCTCCTCCGCCGGCCGTTTCATGCCCGCCCTGCCACGGCGCCTTCCGGCCCGGGCAGCGCTCCCGCTCGCACAACTGGCAGGCCACGAAGCCCTCCTCGCTGGGGAACAGGATGCCCGAGATGGATTTGCGCGGGACCATCAGCAGGCTGTCGGTCAGCCGCACCCCGATCAGCCGCTCCGCGTCGCCGAAGATCGAGAACAGCTTGGTCTGCTCGGTGATCGGCCAGTCCTCGAGCGACCCGGGGCTCATATTCGACAGCCCCCGGACGCCGAAGCGCTCTTCCAGCCGCCCCGCCAGCCACGCCGCCGCGCTCTCGAGGGCGGAATTGGCCATCTCCTCGAGGTAATACTGCTTGAGGAGGTCGCCCTGGGCCGCGGCCGCCCGCTCGAGCCCCGGCCCGACCGTGATAATGTACGGGAAGACCTTGTTGGCGCCCTCGAGGTTCTGGCGCAGCAGCCGGCTTTCGAACATCACCCCGGCCACCTCGACCGTCCGCTCCCCTTTGGCGCCGACGTAGGCCGTCTCGAACACCGCGCGCGGCTCGATGAGCCCGCCGGCCAGGGCGACCAGCCCGTCCAGGCTGTCGAAGCCGGCCCGGGCCGGGTCGAACCGCAGCCGGGCGGCCAACTCTCCGGCGTCGAGGGCGACGGGGATCGGGCCTATTGTTTCCATGGGCCTCCATCTTTACCCGGAATGAACGCCGGAATCAAGCGCGGGGCGAGCGGAGAAGATGGGGGACACGTACCGCGTCGCGGTACATGTCCCCCGCCGCCAAGCACCACTCCTCCCCCCCCTCACTCCTCTTCCCTCGCTTATGCCCCCAATCCTAAGATGGGGGACACGTACCGCGTTGCGGTACATGTCCCCCATCCCTCGGCCCGTTGACTTGTCCCGCCCGGAATGCTATCTCTTGAGCGGCGATCGACCGCCCCTCTGCTCCGTCGATCCCGGGAGAGGTGGACCATGACATTTTCCAAGAACGTCCTCGACCTCGACTGCGCCGCCGAAGCCGACCGCATCGCCGCGTTCATCAAGGCCCAGGTCCAGGCGATGCACCGCAAGGGCGCCGTCATCGGCCTGAGCGGCGGCGTCGATTCGGCCCTGTCCGCCTCTCTGTCGGTCCGGGCCCTCGGCCCCGACAAGGTCCTGGGCCTGATCCTGCCCGACAAGGAGTCGAGCCCGCAGAGCGCCGCCTTCGCCGCCAAGCACGCCGCCCAACTCGGCATCGAGGCGCTGACCATCGACATCACGCCCCTGCTCGAGGCCTTCGGCACTTACGACAAGCGCGACGCCGTGGCCCGCGCCCTCTTCCCCGGGTTCGGTCCCGGCTGGGGGATGAAGATCACCCTGCCCGCCGACGTCCTGAACAAGGACAGCTACAACGTCTTCACCCTGACCGTGGTCGATCCTTCGGGCGCGCCCCGGGCCGTCCGTCTGTCCGGCGAACAGGCCCAGGCCATCGTCGCCGCCACCTCGACCAAGCACCGCAACCGCATGCTGGCCCAGTACTACCACGCGGAGCGGCTGAATTGGCTCGTTTGCGGCACGACCAACAAGAGCGAAGAGGTCCAGGGCCTGTTCGTCAAGTACGGCGACGGCGGCGTCGACATCGAGCCCCTGGCCCACCTTTACAAGACCCAGGTCTTCGCCCTGGCCGCCCATGTGGGCGTCATCCCCGAGATCCTTGACCGCGCCCCCTGCCCGGACACCTACAGCGCCCCGGTCACGGACGAGGAGTGGTATTTCCGGATGCCCTTCCAGACCCTCGACCTGCTCCTCCACGCCTGGGAGCGCCAGGTCCCGCTCGCCGACATCCGCCGGGTCCTGGACCTGACCGAAGAACAGGTCAAGCGGGCCTTCCGGGACTTCGCCAGCAAGCACGCCTCGACCGAGCATCTCCGCCGCATGCCCCCGACGCTGGGTTGACCCTCCGGCGGTTCTCGGCTAAACTTCTGATATGACTGCCAAAACGGTCCGTTTCATCGCGGGGGCCCTGCTCCCCCTGGCCCTTCTCATCCCGATCTCGTGCAAAGGTACCGCCATGAGCCCTGTCGAACCCGCCTCGCAAGCCCCCGATGCCGCCGTGCCCGCGGCGGCCTGGGACGCCCTGGCCAAGCTGAAGGTCTATTTCGGCCACCAGTCGGTCGGCCACAACATCCTCGACGGCGTCCGGGCCCTGATGAAGGACGCGCCGGGAAGCGCCCGCCTGGACATCCGCGAGACATCCGATCCGGCCACCTTCGCCCAGCCCGTCTTCGCCCATTCGGCCATTGGCAAGAACACCGACCCGCTCTCGAAGATCGAGCACTTCCGCCAAGTCCTCGAGTCCGGCGTGGGCGACGCCGCCGACATCGCCTTCTTCAAGCTCTGCTATGTCGACATCCACGGCGGGACCGACGTCGAGGCCCTTATCCGGGCCTACGACGAGGCCATCGCGGCCCTGCAGACCCGCTTCCCCAAGCTGGCCATTCCGGTTGTGACGGTCCCCTTGACCGCCATCCCCTCGGGCCTCAAGGAAAGCGTCAAGAAGCTCCTCGGCCGCGGCGAACCCGACAAGGCCGCCAACGTCAAGCGCGAGGCCTTCAACGCCCACCTGCGCGGCAAGTACGGGCCCCTCGTCTTCGACCTGGCCGCCCTCGAATCCACAGCCCCGGACGGGTCCCGGACGACCTTCGCCGCCGGCGGCCGGGCCATCCCGGCCCTGTATCCCGGCTACACCACGGACGGCGGCCATCTCAACGCCGAAGGCGGCCGCATCGCGGCGGCCGGGTTGCTGATCTATTTATTCGAAATTCGATCTAAAACGTAGTTTGGGCCCCATCCACAAACGCCTAGGATCTCATCCGGGACCCCGTTCCGGGTCTCGCATTGACCCAAGGGTAGCCTCGTCGGTCTTGACAGATTTTTCCGTGCCGAATATAACTTGGCTAACTCAGCAAACGAAGGAACAAGCCAGGAGAAGCACATGCCATTTTTAAAAACCGACATCCAGATCGATGCCGCAAAGGAAGCGAGCCGGATCGTCGACCAGATGAAAGCGATCGTTGGCCAGAAGCTGCACAAGCGGGGCGCTGTCGTCGGGATATCCGGAGGCATCGACTCCAGCGTCTGTCTGGCTCTGAGCGTTTTGGCCTTTGGCGCTGATCGGGTTCTCGGGATAACGATGCCGGAGTCGGACTCCAATCCGGAGAGCGCTATCCTTGCAAGGAAACTCGCTAAGCACTATGGAGTGAATTATATCGTCGAGAGCATCACGGCGACGCTATCAGGATTCGGGGCCTATACGAGACGCGACGAAGCTATCCATAATGTCTTTCCAGAGTACGACGCCACCTATAAAGCCAAGATCGTTCTGCCCTCGGCGTTGGGAAGCCGGGACCAGCTCAATATCTTCCAGTTGACGATAATCTCTCCCGAGGGTGAAGAGAAGACCGCCCGGATCCCTCTCAAGGATTATCTCCAGGTCGTCGCCGCCTCGAATTTTAAACAACGCAGCCGTATGTCCATGCTGTATTATCATGCGGATCGTTTAGGGTTTGCCGTAATAGGGACCGGAAACAAGGATGAACACGAGCAGGGTTTCTTTGTCAAGTACGGGGATGGAGGAGCCGACATCAAGCCTATTGCCCACTTGTTCAAACTGCAGGTCTTTCAACTAGCGGCTCACCTGGGTATTCCAAGAGAGATCCAGGAGAGAACGCCCACCACCGATACATATAGCGCGGAGTGTACTCAGGAAGAGTTCTTCTTCAGAGTTCCTTTCGAAGTCGGAGACGTCGTCTGGTTCGCGATGGAGAAGAACATCCCCGTTCAAGAGGTCGCGGAGGCCCTGAGCCTGACTCAGGCACAAGTCGAAAATATCCAAAACGACATCAAGAGGAAGATCAAGGCCACGGCTTATCTTAGGGCCGAGCCCCAACATGTCGAGTAGGTCGCTTAGTTACCGGCGCGATGGCCAAGACGAAGTTCGTTCATACCTTCCTTGAGGATTCCGCCGCCGTTGATCCGCGGAAGCCCGCTGTTTTCGCTCAGGAACGATGGCTCTCGTACGGAGAAATCAATTCCGACGCGAACCGGCTCGCTCATCTCCTGATAGAACGGGGCCTAGTCAAGGGAGACCGCGTCGCGATCCTTATGGAAAATTCCCCGCAGTATGTGATCTCGTACTACGCCATTCTCAAGGCCGCCGGTGTCACAGTCGCGCTCAACACGGAGAATACCCCTTCCGACATTTCTTTTATATTGCGGGATTGTGGAGCTCGTTTCCTTATCACCAATGAGCGCTTCAAGGGGAACATCCCTATTCCTCAAGAAGGAAGCCGTCCTTCAGCGGCGGATGGACCGGCCTTGAAGGCTCTCTTGATCTGGTCTGACCGAGAGCAGGAAGAAGGCTCGGATCGTAAGGAGGTCTTCCGCCTCCCGGAGTCTTTGGATGGCCGGGCCGCCGAAAACCCGATGGCCAAGGTCGTCGATCTCGACTTCGCTTCGATCGTCTATACCTCGGGAAGCACAGGAAAGCCGAGAGGAGCCGTACTTTCGCACTTGAATATCGTCTCCAATACCCGCTCCATTATCGATTATCTTGAATTGACATCGGACGATCGGATCATGGTCGTCCTTCCCTTTTATTACATTTACGGGAAATCTCTTCTGAACACTCATTTCTCCGTGGGCGGATCCGTCGTCATCGATAATCGATTCATGTACCCCAATGTCGTGATCCAGACGATGTTAAGGCAAGAGGTGACGGGCTTCGCAGGTGTTCCCTCGACTTTCGCGATCTTGCTTCGCCGCTCGAATTTCAGGACGCAGAAATTGCCGAAACTCCGCTATGTTACTCAGGCCGGGGGCCCCATGGCGCCCGTTATCCAAAAGGAAGTCGCCAGCGTTATCGCGCCCGCCAAGCTCTTCGTCATGTACGGCGCCACGGAAGCCTCGGCCCGCCTATCCTATCTCTCTCCCGATGACCTCCCGAGGAAATGGGGGTCTATCGGAAAAGCGATACCGAATGTCGAGCTCTTCATTGCCGATGCATTGGGAGAGCCCCTCCCCCGGGGACAAGAAGGCGAAATCGTCGCTCGGGGATCCAATATCATGTCCGGATATTGGAATCACCCCGACGAAACGCGCAAGGTCCTCCGGAACGGACTCTATTACTCGGGAGATATCGGCCGAGCCGATGAGGAAGGATTTATCTATATCGTCGGCCGAAGCAAGGATATGCTCAAGGTCGGGGGAAACCGGGTCGGCGCCAAGGAGATCGAAGATACCATCTATGAACACCCCGGCGTGATCGAAACGGCGGTTATTGGAGTCCCTGATGATGTTCTGGGGGAGGCGCCCAAAGCCTACCTCGTCGTCAGCAAAGAACATCGGTCGACCATTCTTGAAGAAATGCCGGCCTTTTTGCAGGCGCGCCTCGCCTCTTATAAGCTGCCAAAATATTATGAGATCCGGGATTCCTTGCCCAAGAACGAAGCGGGCAAGATCCAAAAGCTAAAGCTGCAATAGTTTATTCCGACTGCCCATCCCAGCCGGCGAGGCGGGCAAAGAGGGCCCAAGCCGCATAAGCCTTCAAATTGGCGTTAAGGGCGTTGGTGTGCGGCGGGGCCGGATTCGTGCAGGGATACCAGAGCGTGGGATGCGCGTCCATCCAGGTCAGCATCCAGTTCGAGGCCCGGATCGTCGTATTCGTCGGATTCAAGCCTCCGCTCGATTCATCATAGTCCACCGTCCCGTCCTGATTCCGGTCCCAGTATCCCTCCGTGTTGCAGCACTTGTCCCCGTACCAGACTCCGTCCGGATCCCAGCTCTCGATATCCGCAAAGTCGTAGAGGATCTTGTTGTTGGCGATGCAGTAGTCCCGGATCTGCTTGCAGCGCAAATAATGGTTGTGCGCCCACTCCGTCCCCGAACCCCAATGCCCCCCCGTCGTCTCCCCCGTCATGTAAACGAACTTGATGTTCGGGAAGTCCCTTTCCAGACCGCTCATCAAGGTCAGATAGGTATTGATGTTGGCTTCGGTCGCGTTCATCTGCCAACACCACGACCACATCACCACGTTGACTCCCGGGTTGGTGGCTAAATAGGCCCGCGTCGCCGCCTCCCAGGCCGTGTAGCTCAGGTTCCCGTTATCGTCCGCCCCCAGATCATGCGCGAACGTCGTCCCGGCCCCCATCGGCGTGCCCGGCGCATTGTAATCCCGCAGATCCAGAGCCCCCCCGCTGCCCCCCCAATTATAGGCATATCGAGACCCGCCCCCGCTCCATATGACCAAACCCGCCATCCCCGAAGTGACGTGCATCCCGTGAGACGTATGCCCATAAGCGATGTGCAGCGTCTGCTTCGCCGCATCTATCCACTGCACCGGGATCTTGCTCAATTTCGCGCTCTGATGATCGATCACCAGAGCGGATGACGCTGCCACGGCAACGACTTTTGTGGCGCTGTTCGAAGAGGCGCTATTGCTGGCCGTCAACCTGACCGTATAAGAGGCCGCCTCCGCATAGCTATGCGTCGGATTCTGCAGGGCGCTCTCCGCGCCATCGCCGAAGTCCCAGAGCCAGGTCGTAGGGCCTCCCGTGGAAGAATCCGTGAATTGAAGCTGCTGGTTGATCCTCGGAGTAATTGGGCTGTATGTGAATGAGGCGCTAACCGCGACAGATGGGGAAATGGTCAGGGGCACACTCGCGCTCGCCTGACCGAAGCCATTGGCGACTGTCAAAGTGACTGTGAAGCTCCCCGCAGAACTAAAGCTATGCTGGGGGTTCTCCACTGCGCTCGTCGAACCATCACCGAAGTCCCACGACCAGGAACTCGGAGAGCCGGATGATGTGTCCGTGAAAAGGATGGATTGGCCCACCGTAGGGGAAGGCGGATTATAGTTGAAGGAAGCGGAGAGGTTCGCCGCCGCCGTCAGCGTCCGGGTGGCTGTGTTCGATCCGGATGCGTTCGTCGCGGTCAGAGCGACGGAATACGTGCCTGCGGAGGCGTACGTATGGCTGGGACTCTGAACGGTACTCGTTAGGCCATCCCCAAAATCCCATTTCCACGAGATTGGATCGCCCAGAGACGTGTCCGTGAAGCGGACTGGCTGGCCCACGACAGGCGAGAGAGGGGTGTAGCCAAATGAGGCTGTGAGCGCAACGGCCACGTCAAGGGATTGGGTCGCTGTGTTGGATCCGGTCGTATTTGTCACGGTCAAGGCAATTGTATATGTCCCCGCGGCCGCGAACGTATGACTGGGGTGCCGGTCGGTGCTTGTCGAACCGTCCCCGAAACTCCACTGCCATGAGCTGGGATTCCCCTGGGAGACATCCGTGAACTGGACGGACTGTCCCGCAATAGGGGCCAGGGGATTGATCCTGAATGCGGCGGAAAGAGCGACCGCGACCGTAACGGTTCTCGTTGTGCTATTCGAGCCCCCGGCATTAGAGACCGTCAAGGCTATAACGTAAGAGCCTGCCGAGGCAAACACATGGCTGGGATTCTGAATTGAGCTTGTCGAGCCGTCGCCAAAATCCCAGTGCCAAGTTGTCGGATTGCCTTCGGACTGGTCGGCGAACTGGACAATCTGTCCCATTACGGGGGTCGACGGGCTATGTGAAAAGCCCGCTTTTACCAAAATGACCGGCTCGACGGTCACTCGCTGGCTAAATGAGGATTGGACCGATCCTTTAACGATCGTCAAATTCACCATATATGATCCTGCCGCGAGATACGTATGGGCAGGATTCTGCAAGAGGCTCGTCTCGCCATCCCCAAAGCTCCATTGCCAGGCCGAAGGGGATCCTGCAGATCGGTCCGTAAACTGAACCGGTCGCCCGGCCGTGGGGGATGTCGGACTATAGCCGAAGGACGCCGACAAGGGCGCCGCCACCGTAATGGAGCGGGTCGATGTTTTGGATCCCGTGGCATTCGTTACAGTCAGTGTGACTGTCTTGGGGCCTGCCGTTTCATAGATATGATTCGGGTTTTGCGCAGTGCTTGTCGCCCCGTCCCCGAAACTCCATTGCCAAGCCGTTGGGAATCCCGCCGAAGTGTCCTGGAACTGCACGATTTGCCCCGTTGACGGCGATGCGGGGCTATAGCTAAAAGAGGCCGAAAGAACGGATGCCACCGATACGGTCCGGGTTACAGAGCTAGATCCGGTCGAATTCGTCACCTTAAGCAAGACGGCATAAGAACCTGCGGCGGTGAATGTATGGCTCGGATTCTGCATCGTGCTGGATGATCCATCCCCGAAATTCCAGAGCCACGAGGTCGGGCCGCCCGAGGATGAATCGGTGAACTGAACAGTCTGTCCTGCCACTAATGATGAGGGGCCATAGTTGAACGAAGCTGAGAGCGCCGCCGCCACCGGGACAGTCTGAGTCAAGGTATCGGATCCGGTCGCGTTCGCCACCGTCAACGAAACCATGAACGAACCGGCGGCAGCGAATGTGTGGTTGGGATTCTGGATGGTGCTGCTCGATCCGTCGCCGAATTTCCACAGCCACGAGGTTGGGTTGCCTGAAGAGGCGTCCGTGAACTGGACAGTCTGGCCCGCAACTGGTGATAGTGGGCTTTGGCTGAACAGAGCTTTGATCGCGGGGCCGTTCGCCACGACGATGGTCCGGCGGGCCGTTTTGGAAACGGAGCCGTTGCTCACGGTCAATGCGACTCGATAGAACCCCTTTGAAGAGAACGAATGAACGGGATTCTGGAGGTCACTCATCGTCCCGTCTCCAAAGTTCCACTGCCAGGATACGGCGCCCCCCGTCGATCTGTCAGTGAATCTGATCCCCTGCCCCGCGCCAGGATAGGCAGGGTCATAGACAAATGAAGGGACCAGAGAGGAATCCGCAGCTATGGCAACAGTCCGGCGGACCGATTTCGAAGAAGTGGAACTGCGGACCGTCAGGACGACCTTGTAGAATCCCGCTTTGGCAAAAGAATGGCTGGGATTAGGCAGGCTGCTTGATGATCCGTCGCCAAAATCCCACGCCCAGGAAGTCGCCGTATCACTAGATCCATCATTGAATTGAACGAGCTCCCCTTGCCTTGGAAGGGCCGGGCTGTAACTAAAAGAGGCCCGCAATCCTTTTGCCTGGTCTCCGGCTAGTTTCAGCAGTTGCGAACCAGATAGGGTTTGAGCGCTCACATTCGATAGCCCGAAGGCTATGATGGCCAGAATGCCGAAAATAATTGCAGCATTATGCCTGGACTTGGGGCGGCGGATCATTCTCCCGTTCCTTCTCTCACGTTGAATCCCCGTTTTCATTGCTTGCCAACCCATTATCCTCGTATCGTCCGCCCTGGAAATCACCTATAGAGGGGATAAGAACGGGTAATGTCGCCATCTCTTGGCTAGCCCACGCATTCTCCTGGCCCACCCTCCGGGCCGGCCGCCTTCCACGCCTCTTATCAGATTGACTCGGCTTCTATTAGCTCAGCGCCCGTCCCAGCCGGCGAGGCGGGCAAAGAGGGCCCAAGCCGCATAAGCCTTCAAATTGGCGTTAAGGGCGTTGGTGTGCGGCGGGGCCGGATTCGTGCAGGGATACCAGAGCGTGGGATGCGCGTCCATCCAGGTCAGCATCCAGTTCGAGGCCCGGATCGTCGTATTCGTCGGATTCAAGCCTCCGCTCGATTCATCATAGTCCACCGTCCCGTCCTGATTCCGGTCCCAGTATCCCTCCGTGTTGCAGCACTTGTCCCCGTACCAGACTCCGTCCGGATCCCAGCTCTCGATATCCGCAAAGTCGTAGAGGATCTTGTTGTTGGCGATGCAGTAGTCCCGGATCTGCTTGCAGCGCAAATAATGGTTGTGCGCCCACTCCGTCCCCGAACCCCAATGCCCCCCCGTCGTCTCCCCCGTCATGTAAACGAACTTGATGTTCGGGAAGTCCCTTTCCAGACCGCTCATCAAGGTCAGATAGGTATTGATGTTGGCTTCGGTCGCGTTCATCTGCCAACACCACGACCACATCACCACGTTGACTCCCGGGTTGGTGGCTAAATAGGCCCGCGTCGCCGCCTCCCAGGCCGTGTAGCTCAGGTTCCCGTTATCGTCCGCCCCCAGATCATGCGCGAACGTCGTCCCGGCCCCCATCGGCGTGCCCGGCGCATTGTAATCCCGCAGATCCAGAGCCCCCCCGCTGCCCCCCCAATTATAGGCATATCGAGACCCGCCCCCGCTCCATATGACCAAACCCGCCATCCCCGAAGTGACGTGCATCCCGTGAGACGTATGCCCATAAGCGATGTGCAGCGTCTGCTTCGCCGCATCTATCCACTGCACCGGGATCTTGCTCAATTTCGCGCTCTGATGATCGATCACCAGAGCGGAACCCGTCAGGATGCCGATCGGCCGACTGGCCTCGCTGGACGAAGATCCGTCTGCAACCGTGAGCTTGACGGTATAGGAACCCGACGACGTATAGGCGTGGCTCGGCTCTCTTTCCGAGCTTGTCGTGTTGTCACCCAGTTCCCATATCCACGATGACGGAAATCCCGTTGATGTATCAGAGAAATGAACGATTTCCCCAACCTCCGGGAAGCTCGGCGTATAGTTAAAGGCTGCTGCCAATTTGGTTTCATCAGGGTCTTGCCTGCTGCTTGCCGAACAGGAGAATGCCAATGCGACGGCCGCGATGACCAACGCACGCCACTCTTTTCGAGCCCAGAACGTCCGGAAGGAATTCATTGACAGAGTGATAACAGCCTCCCTTATCCCCGGTTATTCCGACAAAGCCACATGCAAGAGATGTCCAGAATAGCCGTTTCATGCCGCCGGTGTCAACCCGGCGGATCGAGCCTCATTCTCGAGTCCGGGAGGCAATCAAGGATTAGTTTCCCAGCAGAGGCCCATTTTCGAAACGGACCTGGGCGGGGATCTTGTTGACGTTGTTCGGGTCGA
>CAZNPB010000012.1:0-62674 GCA_964574895.1 uncultured Eubacteriales bacterium | reverse complement strand
TGACCCGGCCGTCCTCGACCGGCTGGCGCAGGTCCTCGAGGACCTTGCGCTTGAATTCCGGCAGCTCGTCGAGGAAGAGCAGGCCGTGATGGGCCAGGCTGACCTCGCCCGGCTTGGGCGTCAGGCCGCCGCCGACCAGGCCGGCGTCGGAGACGGTGTGGTGGGGCGCCCGGAAAGGCCGGGTCGCGACCGTGCCCGAGCCGGCCAGCAGTCCGGCCGCGCTGTAGATCCGGGTCACCTCGAGCATCTCGTCGTAGGACAGGTCGGGCAGGATGGTGGCCAGACGGCGGGCCAGCATGGTCTTGCCCGCTCCGGGCGGACCGATCATCAGGACGTTGTGGGCCCCGGCCGCGGCCACCTCGAGGGCCCGTTTGGCGTGGGCCTGGCCCTTGACGTCCTCGAAATCGACGGACTGGACGGCCGGCCCGACGAGCTCCCGCTCCTCGAAACGGCAGGGGGCCACGGCCTCCGGTTCGAGGAGAAGCCGGACGACCCGGATGAGATCCTCGAGGGCGAAGACCTCCAGCCCTCGGACCAGGGCCGCTTCCCGGGCGTTGGGAGCGGGCACGACCAAGCCGCGGAAGCCGGCCCGCTGGGCCATCAAGGCGATGGGCAGGGCGCCGCGCACCGGCTTGAGCCGGCCGTCCAGGGCCAGCTCGCCGGCGAAGAGATATTCCCGCAGCCGCGCGGCCGGCACGACCTCGAGGAAGGCCAGGAAGCCCAGGGCGATGGGCAGGTCGAAGGCCGAGCCCTCCTTGCGCCGGTCGGCCGGGGCCAGGTTGATGGTGATGCGCTTGGATTCCAGGTCGTAGTTGCAGTTCTTGAGGGCCGCCCGGACCCGCTCCTTGCTCTCCCGAACCGCGGCGTCCGGCAGCCCGACGGTGACGAAGCTCGGGAACCCGGCGCAGATATCGACCTCGACTTCGACGGGGTAGGCTTCGATGCCGTGAAGAGCGGCGCTCGCGATGCGGTACAGCATGGGCCCCTATAAGAAAGGACGCCCGGGCCGGCGATTTGCGTCAGGCGGCGGCTATTTGCCGACGTATTCCCGCGACAGGCGCTCGAGCTCGTCCTCGATCTCCCGGCGCGACTTGACCACGACCCGGGTCGTGCTGCCGGACGTCCGGGTCGCCGGCACCGGTCCGGAGGGGGGCGCGGCCGGGCCGGGAGGCGCCGCTTCGGCCCCGGTCCGGGCCCGCGGCCCGAAGAGCTTGTCCCGGACCAGGGGGACGGTCAGCTTGGAGATCTCGCGCAGGGCCTCGAAGACCCCGACGCCGTTGACGGCCACCGCCTCGACCCAGGGCGAGCGGCGGGGATTGAGGAGGTTGTTGAAGGTCTCGACGGGGATGAGATAGTTCAGGTCCCGCTTGTTGTACTGGAAGACCAGGGGGACCTTCAGGAGGTCGATGTCGTTCTGCAGGCAGTTGCGGCGCAGCCCGTCGAAGCTCTCCAGGTTGGCGTCGAGGAGGGGGATCTGGGAATCGGCGACGAAGACGATGCCGTCGGCCCCTTTCAGGATGCTCTTGCGGGAGGCCTCATAGAAAACCTGGCCGGGCGCGGAAACGAGCTGGAAATGGACCTTAAAGTCGCCGATGGTGCCGGCCCGGATGGGCAGGAGGTCGAAGAAATAGGTCCGGTCGGTCTCGGTCTCCAGGCAGACGAGCTCGCCCCGGGAGGCGCTGTCGAGCTTGTAATAGATGTACCGGAGGTTGGTCGTCTTGCCGCTCAAGCCGGGGCCGTAGTAGACGACCTTGATGGCGATCGACTTGGTGGCGTAGTTGATGAACGGCATGGCTCAGGTCCGCCCGGCTATTATCCAACATTCGGGGCCGCCTCATCAAGTCCGCTCCCGGCCGGGGCGCGTGTGATAGAATGGGGCGGGACCGCCCGGGAGAACGCCGCCATGAAAGACCTCCGCCACAGGATCCGCGTCGCCGTCATCGGCGGCAGCCGGCCGGGCCGGCCGGCCGTCGAAGCCGCTTTCGAGGTCGGCCGGCTTATCGCCCGGGCCGGGGCCGTGGTGGTCTGCGGCGGCCTCGGCGGCGTCATGGAGGCGGCCTGCCGGGGGGCCCGTGAAGAAGGCGGCCCGACCGTCGGCATCCTGCCGGGCGGCTCGCCCGCCGACGCCAATCCCTGGGTCGACCTGCCTATCGCCACCGGTCTCGGCTACACCCGCAACGCCCTGGTGGTCATGAACGCCGACGCCGTCATCGCCGTGGACGGGGAATACGGCACGCTGTCGGAGATCGCCTACGGCAAGATCCACGGCAAGAGGGTCGTCGGGCTGGGGACCTGGGAGATCAAGGGGGTCGAGCCCGCGGCGACGCCCGAAGAGGCCGTCCGCCTGGCCCTCGACGGAGCCCCGGAACAGCCATGAAGGATTACCGGATCGTCGTCGCCTACGACGGCACGGATTTCAAGGGCTGGCAGCGCCAGCCCGGGGCCCGGACCGTCCAGGGCGCCCTCGAGGAGGCCCTGGGCCGCGTCACGGGGAAGAAGGTGGCCGTTCACGGCGCCGGCCGGACCGACGCCGGGGTCCATGCCTTGGGGCAGGTGGCCAGCTTCCGGGGCGCCTTCAAGCTCACGGACGCGGTCCTGCTCCGGGCCCTCAACGCCGTGCTGGCCGAAGACGTCCGCGTTCTCTCCCTCGGGGAAGCGGCGCCGGGGTTCCACGCCCGCAGATCCGCGAGATCGAAGCTCTACCGCTACCGGATCGCCCGCGCGCCGCAGCCGAGCCCGCTCGATCGGCGCTACGTCCTGCATTGGCCTTATCCCCTCCGGGTCGGCAAGATGAGGCGGGCGGCCCGGCTGTTCGCCCGGACGGCCGATTTCACCGCCTTCTCCTCCAACCGGGACCGCTCCCCGGTCCGGACCGTGACCCGTTCGGAGCTGCGCCGGCGCGGCGACGAGATCGTCTACACCGTCGAGGCGGCGGGCTTCCTCCGCTACATGGTCCGGACGATCGTCGGCACGCTGCTGGAGGTCGGACGGGGACGGCTCGAGCCGGAGGACATCGAGGCCATTTTCCGGGGCCGGGACCGGTCCCGGGCCGGGGCCACGGCCGCGGCCAAGGGCCTGACGCTCGTCCGGATCGATTACTGATCCAGGACGAGGGCCATGACGTAGGCGTCCTCGTCGGGCTTGGTGTAGTAGTTCTTCCGGACCCCCATGATCTCGAAACCGAGCTTTTTGTAAAGGGTCAGGGCCGGCCCGTTGGACGGACGGACCTCGAGGGTCATGAAGGCCGCCCCGGCCTCCCGGGTCCGGTCGATGGCGAAGCGCATCAGGGCGTCGCCGAGCCCCAGGCCGCGGCAGTCCGGATGGACGGCGATATTGTTGACCTGGACGTCGTCCCGGATCTGCCAATAGACGATATAGCCGACGACCTCGTCGCCCGGCCGGCGGACGACGACCATGGGGAAAGAGACCGCGGTGTTCTGGATCTCGCCGCGGAAGGTGTTGTCGCTCCAGGGATTGGAGAAGGACCGGGTCTCGATGGCCCGGACGGCGGCCAGGTCGGACTCCTTCATCCGGCGGATGAAGAAGCGCTCGCCGGCCTCGGTCAGCTTCGGCATGTCTCTTCGGCCTGCGACCGCCGCAGATAGAGCGGCTCGAGCGAAGCCGCGGCCACCCCCCGCCCGGCCCGCAGCCGGCCGGCCCCGAGGCGGCCGACCTCGGCGGCGATGAACGGCGAGCGCCGGGGATAACGGGCCCGGTCCCCCATCCGCGAGGCCAGTTCCGCGCCGTAGGCGGCCAGCCCGCCGCCGGCGAAGGCGATGATGCGGTCCTCCGGCAGGCGGGCGAAGAACTCGCCCGGCTCATAGGCGCCCTGGGGCAGGACCTCGACGAGGGCGTCCTCGCGCCGCTCGAACAGCCCGGCGTAGATCTCGCCCTTCTTGGCGTCGAGGAGGGGGCAGACAAGGCGGGCGCCGTCGCCGTCGGCGGCCAGCTTCTCGGCCAGGGCCCGCAGGGTCGAGACCGGGGCGACCGGCTTGCCGGAGGCGAAGGCCAGCGATTGGACGGCCCCGAGCCCGATGCGGATCCCGGTGAACGAGCCCGGGCCGGCCGCCACGGCGAACCCGTCGGCCGTCCGGACGTCCCGGCCCAGGGCACCGGCCAGGAAATCGATCGACCGGAACAGACGGGCCGAATGGGTCGCCGCCGACTCGATCCCCACCTCGCCCAGGAGCCGGTCGTCCTCGAGCAGGGCGACCGAGCCGCCCGGCGTCGTCGTGTCGACCGCCAGGATCAGCAAGGCCACATGTCCCCGCTAGAGCTTGGCGGCCACGGCCCGGCCGATGTCGAGGCTGGTCGCCCGGCCGCCCATGTCGTAGGTCCGGACCTGGCCCTCCCGGATGACCTCGGCGACGGCGCTTTCGATGGCCGCGGCCTGGCCGGTCTCGCCGATCCACTCGAGCATCATCTTGACGGCCAGGATGGTGGCGATGGGATTGACCTTGTACATGCCGGTGTATTTCGGGGCCGAGCCGTGGGTCGGCTCGAAGACGCCGTAGCGGTCCCCGATATTGCCGCTGCAGGCGAAGCCCAGGCCGCCGACGAGCTGGGCGGCCAGGTCGGAGACGATGTCGCCGAAGAGGTTCTCGGCCACCAGGACGTCGTAGTCGTGGGGGTTCTTGAGCAGCCACATGCAGATGGCGTCGACGTTGGCGTCCCAGAACTTGACGTCGGGGTAGCCCTTGGCGACCTCACGGGCGGTGTCCAGCATCAGGCCGCCGGTCTCGCGCAGGACGTTCGGCTTCTCGATCAGGCAGACCGACTTGCGGCCGTACTTGCGGGCGAATTCGAAGGCCGCCTTGACGATGCGGGCGCAGGCCGGCTTGGTCATGATGCGGGTCGAGACGGCGATCTGGTCGGCCGGGACGTCCTTGAAGCGCTTCATCTTGGGGTTGGTCAGGAGGGCGTCGCGGACGACCTGCGACAGGGGGAAGAACTCGACCCCGGCGTACAGGCCCTCGGTGTTCTCGCGGAAGATGACCAGGTCGATGCCCTCCTTATAGTTCAGGGGGTTGCCGGGATAGGCCTTGCAGGGCCGCAGGTTCTGGTAGAGGTCGAACTCCTGGCGCAGGCGGACGATGGGGCTGAAATAAGACAGGCCCCGGCCCTTGAGCGAGGGATCGAGCTCCAGGTCGGCGGACTCCTTGGGCTTGCTGGTGATGGCGCCGAAGAGGCAGGCGTCGGTCTCCCGGAGGAGCTTGAGCGTCCGGTCGGGCAGCGGGTTGCCCTCCCGGCGCCAGAACTCCCAGCCGATGTCGCCGTAAACGTACTGGGCGTCGAGGCCGATCTTGTCGAGGACGATCATCGCGGCTTCGACGACGTCCTTGCCCACCCCGTCGCCGGGGAGGATGGCGATCTTGTACTTGGGCATGGTCACTCCTTTTCTTTGTCTTCTTCGCCGGCGGCTTCGGCCAACTTGTTCTTCGTGTATTCGATCAGGCCGCCGGCGGCGATGATGCCGAGGACGGACTTCGGCAGCGGGTGGAAGCGGAAGGTCCCCTTGGCCGAGCGGATCTCGCCGCGGGCCAGGTCGACGTCGACGGCGTCGCCCGTCTCCAGGCGGTCGGCGGCCTCTTGGCTCTGGAGCACGGGCAGGCCGAGGTTGATGGCGTTGCGGAAATAGATGCGGGCGAAGGATTTGGCCACGACGGCCCGGACCCCGGCCGCCTTGAGGCAGGCGGCGGCCTGCTCGCGGGACGAGCCGCAGCCGAAGTTCTGGCCGGCCACGATGACGTCCCCGGGCTTGACCCCTTTAGCGAAGCCGGGATCGAGGTCCTCCAGGGCATGCCCGGCCATCTCCTCGGGGGTCATGATCTGGTAGGTGTAGCGGCCGGGGAAGATGACGTCGGTGTTGACGTTGTCGCCGTATTTCCAGACGGTGCCGTGGCTCATGAGAAATCCCTCGGGTCGGTGATGCGGCCGGTGACGGCCGTCGCGGCGGCCGTGGCCGGCGAAGCCAGGTAGATCTCGGAATCGCGGTGGCCCATCCGGCCGCGGAAGTTGCGGTTCGAGGTGCTGACGCAGACCTCGCCGGCGGCCATGAGCCCCTCGTGGGCGCCCAGACAGGGGCCGCAGCCCGAGTTGAGGACGACGCAGCCGGCCTCGACCAGGGCGGCCAGGGCGCCGGAGGCCAGGGCCTCGCGATAGACCTGCCAGGAGGCCGGGATGACCAGGACCCGGACGGACGGGTGGACCCGGCGGCCCTTGAGGAGGGCCGCCGCGGCCTCGAGGTCCTCGAGCCGGCCGTTGGTGCAGGTGCCGATCAGGACCTGCTGGACGGGCCGGCCGGCGACCGCGGCGACGGGCTTGACGTTGTCGACGGTGTGGGGGCAGGCGATCTGGGGTTCGAGGGCCGCGAGGTCGACGGCCAGGACCGATTCGTAGACGGCGTCGGGGTCGGAAGCGAGGGCCGTGAAGGACCGGCGGGCCCGGCCTTCGAGCCACTTCAGGGCCTTGTCGTCGGGGGCGAAGTAGCCGTTCTTGGCCCCCATCTCGGCCGACATGTTGGCCAGGGTCAGACGGGCCCCGACGCTGAAGCCGCCGGCGGCCGGGCCGGCGAACTCGACGGCCTTGTAGTTGGCCATCTCGGCGCCGTGGTCGCCGATGAGCTTGAGGCTCAGGTCCTTGGCGAAGACGCCGCGGCCCAGCCGGCCGGACAGGTCGATGCGCAGGGTCTCGGGCACGCGCAGCCAGATCTCGTCGGTGGCCCAGGTGCAGGCCGTCTCGGTCCGGCCGATGCCGGCGGCGAACGCCCCCAGGGCGCCGTAGCTCGGGGTGTGGGAGTCGCTGCCGACGATGACCAGGCCGGGCAGGGCGAAGCCCTGCTCGGGCAGGACCTGGTGGCAGATGCCGGCGTTGATGTCGAAGAAGTTCGGGATGCCCTGGGCGGCGACGAACTCGCGGATGGACTTGTGGTTCTGGGCGTATTTCTCGTCGGCGGCCGGGACGATGTGGTCGAGGACGATGACGATCTTGCCCGGCGCCTTGACCTTCGCGACGCCGAGTTTCCGGAATTCCTTGATGATGGCCGCGGAGTTGTCGTGGGACAGGACGTAATCCGGCGAGACGATGACGACCTCGCCGGCCTGGACGTCCCGGCCGGCCTTGCGGCCGAGGACCTTTTCCGTCAGCGTTTTGCCCACGATCGACCTCCTGGCCCACCCATTTTATGGGGCGGCGGAGGCCTTGTCAACGCGGCGGCTGGTTGTCCGGCCCGTGTCAAAGACCGGGGCGTTTTCCGGCTCGTCCCGTTTTCCGGCTATTCCAGCCAGATCTTGAAGAGGGCCCCGTCGTCGTCCCTGATCTCGACCAGGGCCAGCGGGCCGGCCTTCTTCAGGGCGCGCCAGACGGCCTGGAGGTCGATCTCGCAGCTGTCCTCGTCGACCTTGAAGCGCCGGCTGTCGGCGGAGCCGAGGACGACCTCGACGAGAGCGACGGGCAGGGTGATCTTGAGGCCGGCCCGGCCCGCGTGGCGGTCCTGGACGACCACCTTGAGCCATCTCGGCTCATGGCCCCTCGCGGCGGCCGGGGAATTCCGCACGGCGTTCTGGATGACGCGGAAATCGTCGCGCCGGGCGGCGCCGGCGGGCGCGGCCAGGACGAAGACGGCCAGGAGGACGGCGACGGCCAAGGCTGTTCTTTTCATGTTGACTCTCCTCGCTCCTCTATTATTCAATCCAGATCTCGATGATCGAGCCGTCCTCGCCGGCGATGCGCAGAATGCTCTCCTTGGACTTGCCCAGCTCGGTCATGATCCTGTTGATGTCGTAGCCCTTCTTGCGGAGGGCCGCCTTGTCGTCCTCGTCCATCGCCCCCAGGGCCAGGTCGGCCAGGGCGAAGGGGATGTTGAGCGAGAAGGCCGGCTCCTTCTGGCCGGCCCCGCGGACGCGGATGCGCAGCATCCGGGCGGTCGTCACCGTCCGGGGCTTCCGGTCCTCGGCCGACTTGAGGCTCTCCGGCGAGACGCGCAGCAGGGCGATCCGGGCCCGGTCCAGGAGCTCGGGGTCCTTCTCGGTCTCGACGATCCGCGACAGGACCGGCGCGGCCCGGGCGGCGACCTTCTTGTCCTTGACCAGGCTCAACTTGTAGGCCGCGTAATAGCGGACGACCTTGTTGGGGTGGTCCAGGCGGTCGACGATCTCGTCGAGAGCGCCGTCGTTCCCTTCGCCGTAGAGGTCGAAGGACAGGTCGACGATCGACCCTTCGGACTCCTCGACCAGGCTGGGCTTGGCGTCGGCGAGGCGGATATAGCTCTTATAAGCCCGCAGGGCCTCCCGCTCCCGGCCGCCCAGGCCGCTCAGGCACTCTCCTTTATAGAAGAGGGCCTGCCCGGCCAGCGGGCTGGCCGGGAACCTGTCCATGAGCTCGTCGATCTTGTCGAGCGCCGCCGGCCAGCTCTTGTCGAAGACGAGGAGCTTGGCCTCGCGGAAGAGGGATTCGTCCGTCGAGGCCTGCGGTTGGGCCCGGACGGCCCCCGCCCCCGGTCCGAGGACCAGGGCCAGGCCGAGGATGAGAGCGATCTTTTTCATGTCAAACCCCGCTTTGCAGCTCTTTCTTGACCAGATTGATCTTGAGGAGGAGCTGGCGCTCCTCGATGAGGCCGCGGATCTTCCCCACCTCGGCCGCGGTCAGCTCTTCGTCGATCTGCGAGAGCTCGAGAAAGAGCATCTCGATCTGGTCGCAGATGGCCTTGGCCTTGGCCATCTGGAACCGTTCGAGCTGGCCGTTGAGGTATTTCTTCTTCTGGAGGAGGTCCCGGGCCTGGGCGACGCGGACCGAGGCGGGCGCCAGCGGGCCCATGTCGGCCGACTCGAAGACGTCGAGAAGGACGTATTGGCTCTTCTCCAGGTAATCCACGGCGTTCCGGCGGGCCATCTCCAGCTCGGCCCGGTCCAGGAATTCGCCGGAGGCGAAATAGGCGTCGTCCCCGCCCGGGCGGGAGCCCGGGGCCTTCAGGGCCACGTACATGGCCACGGCGCCGACGACCAGGCCGGCGGCCAGACCGGCCAGGGCGGGCCGCATCCGGAAGCCGGCCAGCCGGGACAGGCCCGGCCGCCGGCCGGCTTTTCCGGCCGCGGTCCCCATCTCTCCGGCCAGGGCCCGGTCGGCGATGAGGGCCGGCAGGGCGTCCCAGTCGACCGTGTCGGCCGCCCGGCGGATCTCGGCCCGGACGGCCGCCGTCTCTCCGAGAAGCCGTTCGAAGGCCTCGGACTCGGCCCGGTCTTCGGGGCCGGTCCCGTGATGTTCGTCCATGGCCCGTCTCCTTCCCTCCTCCGGATCCTCCGCGAGGAAGCCGGCCCAGGCCGTTCCGGTCGTCCGGCGCCGGCTCATGGCTCGATCCCCAGGACCGGCGCCAGCCGCTTGCGGAGGTTCTGGACGGCCTTGAAATGGAGGGACTTGGCCGTCCCGATCGAGATCTTCATGGCCTCGGAGATCTCGTTGAATTGAAGCTCGTTGTAGTGTCTCATGATGAAGACCATCTTCTGGCGTTCGGCCAGCGTATCCACCGACCTGGCGAAGGCCTGGCGGAGGTCCGCGGCGGCCGAATCGCCGTCCCGGTCCGGCGCGGCGGCGATCGGCATCTCGTCGACCGGCTTGGCCGTTTCCCACTCCTGCCGCTTCTTCCGGTTCCTGCGGTAATGGTCGATGCTGATGTTCTTGGCCATTTGCAGCAGCCAGCCCTGGAACGGCCGGCCGGGCTTGTAAAGGCCGGCCTTCTGGTAGAGCCGGAGGAACGTCTCCTGGACGGCGTCCAGGGCGTCCTCGCGGTCGCGCAGGATGGAATAGGCCATGACGAACACTTTCCGCTCGTAGAGCCTCGTGACAGTCATGAACGCCTCGCGGTCCCCACCCCGGACCTTCTCGAGGAGGGCGGAGATGTCGACCGGCCCGCCCTCGCCGCCGCCGGAGATATCACTCATGGGACCTCATAGGCATCAACGAACGCCGCCCGCCTAAGGTTTACCCCGGTTGGCGACAAAAAGGGCGGAACCGGGGAATTATCTTCCCAGGTCCCCCCTGGGGGAGGGCGGAACGCCGGCTACGACCCTGTCCGGCCGGCGCCGGGCTTTATGGATTGGGGCCGGGCGTCGTTGACGATGAGCTTGCGGCCGTCGAGCTCGCTGCCGTTGAGCCGGCCCTTGGCCTCCCGGGCGGCGTCCGGCGTCGCCATCTCGACGAAGCCGAAGCCGCGGCCCTGCAGGATATTGACCGAGGACACCTCGCCGTGCCGGGCGAACAGCTCCTTCAGCGCGTCCTCGGTGGTGCGGAAGTTGAGATTGCCGACGTAGAGCTTGGCGGACGACATTCCCCTGCCCTCCAGTCTCTCCCGCGCCCGCTCCCCCGCCGCGGGGGCCCGCCGCGGTCCGAGAGGCCATTGTCCCCATTCGGCCGATTGAAATCAAGCGCGATTCTGATAGAATCTGAGGGCCCGAGCGAGGGGCCCCCGATGAAAAGATCCACCTACGTCGTCCTGATCGTCCTGTTCTTCCTGGCCTTGGCGGCCGCGGGCTCGTTCTTCGTCCTAGTCGAGGACATCGGAGGCCGGGCCGTCGAGGTGCCGGCCCGCGGCTATCTCGAGGTCCCCCTGGCCGGCGAGATCGCCGAGATCGCGCCTCCCGACGCCCTGGTCTCCTTCTTGCTCGGGACCCGGCCTCTCGCCGTCCACGACTTCTGGTCCAACCTGCGCAAGGCCAAGGTCGACGACCGCATCCAGGCCGTCGTCCTGCGCCTCGGCCTGATGCAGTGCGACTGGGCCAAGGCCAACGAGATGCGCGAGGCCGTCCTGGATTTCCGCCGCTCCGGCAAAAAGGTCTATGCCGTGATCGAGGAGGCGCCCGACTTCGACATGGAGTATTTCCTGGCCACGGCCTGCGACCGCGTCGTCCTCCACCCCCTGGGCTGGCTGGGGGTCAACGGTCTGGGCGGCTATGTCCCGTTCCTGAAGGGGGCGCTGGACAAGATCGGCGTGCGGGCCGAGTTCGAGCACGTCGAGGAGTACAAGACCGCCTACAACATGTTCACCGAGAAGGGCTTCACCCCGGCCCATCGCGAGGAGATGGCATCCTATTACGGCGACCTGTTCGCCCAATACGTGTCGGCCGCGGCCAAGGCCCGGGGCAAGACCGAGGCCGAGTTCCGGGCCCTCCTCGACCGCGGCTTCTTCCAGGGCGAACGGGCCAAGGCGGCCGGCCTGGTCGACGATTGCCTCTACGAGGACGAGCTGCAGGAGCTCCTCCGCCGCGGCGGCCGGACCATCGCCCCGGTCCGCTTCGACGACTACACCCGGATCAAACCGTCCTCGCTCGGCCTGGAGACCGGGCCGCACACGGTCGCCCTGATCTACGCCGTGGGCACGATCATGACCGGCGAGAGCCTGCCGTCGATCATGGGCGGCTCGACGGTGGCCCGCTGGATCCGGGCCGCCCGCACCGACCCGGGCATCCGGGCCATCGTCCTGCGGGTCGACAGCCCCGGCGGGTCGTCGGTCGGCTCGGACGTCATTTGGCGAGAGGTCGCCCTGGCCCGCAAGGCCAAGCCCGTCGTCGTGTCCATGTCGGACGTCGCCGGCTCGGGCGGCTACTGGATCGCCATGTCGGCCACCAAGATCGTGGCCGCGCCCCAGACCCTGACCGGGTCCATCGGCGTCCTGGCCGGCAAGTTCAGCATCGACGGCCTGCTGGCCAAGCTGGGCGTGTCGGCGGAAAAGATCACTTTCGGGGAGAAGGCCGACGTCTTCTCCGTCTTCCGGCCGTTCACCGACGAGGAGCGCCAGATCCTCAAGGACGAGATCCTCTGGACCTACGAGCAGTTCCTGACCCGGACGGCCGAGGGCCGGGGCCTGACCCGGGACCAGGTCAACGACATCGGCAGGGGCCGCATCTGGACGGGGCGGCAGGCCAAGGACCTCAAGCTCGTCGACGAGCTGGGCGGCCTGACCATGGCCCTCGGCCTGGCCAAAAAGGAAGCCGGGATCGACGCCGGAGAGGACGTCCGTCTGGACGTCTGGCCCCGGAAGCGGACCTTCTGGCAGTCCCTTCTCGGCCGGCCGGGGCTCGGGGCCGGGCTCAAGAGCGCGGCCGGCCGCGACCGCGTCCTGGAGACGGCCCGTCTGATGGGCCGGACCCGGATCTGGGCCGTCATGCCGTTCTGGGAAAAGCCTCAATAGGCGAAGGACGACGGGCAGATGGTCTTGAATTCGCAGGCCGAGCAGCTGTGCCAATCGGGCTTGGCCTTGAAGTCGCCGGCCCGGATGCCCTCGGCCGCCTCGCGGATCCGCTCGGCCGCCCGGGCCATCTCCCGGGCCCCCTTCACGGCCCGGCCGACGATGTCGGATTCGAGGAAGTGCAGCCGGGTCTCGGCCGGGGCCTGGCCTTCGGTCTTGAGGAAAGACAGGGCGTAGACGTCCATCTGGAGGCTGTCGGCGGCCGCCCGGTCGGCGTCCTTCTGCGACGCGATCTCGGCCGTCTTGTAGTCGATGACGACGGCCCCCGACTCCTCGAAGTCGAGGCGGTCGAACCGTCCCGAAAAACGCAGGCCGCGCTCCTGCCAGCGGAAGGGACGCTCCAGGAAGGACGGCCGCCGGCCCGAGCCCTCTTCGCGGGCCCAGAACAGACGCAGGGCCTTCTCCCCCGCCGCCTTGCGCAGCTCCTCGTGCTCCCGGCTGAGGAAGCCCTCGTTGACCCAGCTCGAACGGAAGTCCTCGAGGACCTCGTCGATGGCGACCTCCCGGCCGTGCAGGCGCTTCTTGAGGGAGTTGTAGACCACCCCGTGGAGAACCCGGCCGAAGACGATGGCGTGGTGGGGCAGGATGGGCACGCGCATGTCGTGGCGGAACTTGTACTTGAGCGGGCAGAGGAGGTAATCCTCGACCCGGACGAAGCTCAACCGCAGGGCCCCGGGCCGGCGGGCGGCGGCCGGCGCCGCCGGCCGGCTCGCGGTCAGGGCGTAACGGCGGATCTCCTCGAGGACGGAGGCCTTGAGGACGTCTTCCGGCATCTTGGGGATGTCCAGGGCCTCGAGGACGAAGGGGCTGATGCGCTTGAACCGCCGCGTGCCCTGGTCCCGGGCCCAGGACAGGAACAGGGCCCGGCGGGCCCGGGTCATGGCGACGTAGAAGAGCCGGCGCTCCTCCTGGACGTAGTTCTCGCGGCCCGGCAGGCTTTCCTTGAGAACGCCGTCGGGGACGGGGATGCGGTCGCGCCGCTCGCGGCCCGGGAAACGGTCCTCGATGAGGCCGACGAGGAAGACGGTCCCGAACTCGAGCCCCTTGGCCTTGTGGACGGTCAGGACGTTGACGGCGTCCTCGTCGAGGTCGGCCTCGGAGGTGGCCGGATTGTCGCCGACCTCGGCCAGGATGTCCAGGTAGCGGGCAAAGGAGCGGAGGGAGGGGTTCTCGACGAACTCGGCGAAGCCGTTGATCTTGTCGAAGAACAGGCGAAGGTCCTTGACCCGGACCTCGGATTCCGCGGTCATCGGCTCGACCAGGGACTTGAGATAGCCGGTCCGCTCGAGGAAGGCGTAGACGACCTCGCCGGCGTTGCGGGCCGCGGCCAGCTCGGACAAGGCCGCGATGTCGGCGAAGACGCGGCGGATGGTCTCGGCCGTCGCGGCGGCGATCTCGACGGGGCTGGTCCCGCCGGCGATGGCCTTGTAGACGTCGTGGAGGGGGAGGTTCTTCTTCTCGCCGTAGCCGGCCAGGCGGCTCAGGTCGTAGGCGTCGGCCCGGTAGACGTCCGAGACGGTCAGGTAGAACAGGTCGCGGCTGTTCTCGAAATCCGTCAGGGCCCGGATGAAAGCGACCAGGACCTTGATCTCTTCCCGCTGGTACAGGCCGCGGCTGCCCGAGAAGCGGTACGGGATGCCCTTCATGTTGAGGGCCCGCAGGTAGGGATCGGCGTCGGCGTTGCGGCGGACGAGCACGGCCATGTCGCGCCAGGCCGCGCCCTGGCGGTGGAGCTCCGCGATCCGGCCGGCCGCGTCGTCGGCCTCGTGGGCCTGGGTGTCGAACGACAGCATGCGGATGCTCGGGGCCCGGCGCCGCGAGGCGGCCCGCAGGCGCTTGTCAACCTTGTCCTTGAACTCGAGCCGGTTCGGGTCGTTGTGGCGGATGAGGCGGTAGGAGGCGTCGAGGATAGGCTGGGTCGAGCGATAGTTGCGGGTCAGCACGATCCGGGCGGCCTCCGGGAAGACGGCCTCGAAGCCGAGGATGTTGCTCAGGGAGGCGCCGCGGAAGCGGAAGATGCTCTGGTCGTCGTCGCCGACGACGGTCAGGTTCCGGTGCTCCGCGGCCAGCATCTTGAGCAGCTCGAACTGGACGTAGTTGGTGTCCTGGAACTCGTCGACGAGGATGTAGCGGAAACGGCGCCGGACCTCGTCGAGGACGGACGGCCGGCGGCGCAGCAGGTCGACCACGAGGGTGACCTGGTCCTCGAAATCGATCAGCCCCCGCTCCTTGAGGAGGGTTTGGTAGGCGGCGAAGACCCGGGCGATCTCGAGGTGCTTGCGGGCCGTTTCCCGCTCCGCGTCGCCGCCCGCCCGCCGGCCGAGGTCCTCGGCGTAACGGATGTAGTCCTCGGGCCGGACGTCCTCCTGCTTCAGCCGGCGGACGGCCTCCAGGACCTCCTGGATGTGCCGGGTCGGCTGGCCCAGGGGCCGGTAGTAGTCGAGGGGCAGGCGGAAGAGGTTCTCGCGGAAGAACACGGCCTGATCGACGTCGGCCAGGAGCCGGAAGTCCGGCGGGTAGCCGGCGTCGAGCGCGTACTCGCGCAGGACGCGCTCGCCGAACGAGTTGAACGTGCTGATCTCGGCGAAGGACGAGGTGTAGGGCACGAGGACGTCGACCCGGGCCTCCATCTCGCTGGCCGCCTTCTCGGTGAACGTCACGGCCAGGATCTGGTCCGGACGGGCCGCCTTGGCCGCGATCAGGCGGGCGATGCGGTGGGTCAGGACCTTGGTCTTGCCGGTCCCGGCGCCGGCGACGATGAGCAGCGGGCCGGCGCCGTGGAGGACGGCCCGGCGCTGGGCGGGATTGAGGCCTTCGAGCAGGGCGGCCTCTTCGGGCGGACGTCGCGGGGCGGCGGGCCGGGGCATCTACTTGCGGGAGGGGGCCGGATCGACCACGATTTTTTCGCCCGGCGCCGCCAGCCCGAGCTTCTCCCGGGCCGGCTTTTCGACGGCCCGCGGATCGGTCTCCAGGCGGCGGATCTCCGCTTCGAGCCGGTCCCGCTCGGCCTCCAGGGCCCGGATCCGCTCCGCCCGGGCGGCCAGCTCCCGGTGCGAGCGGCGGAGGTCCATGACGCCCTTCTTGCCGAACAGGGCCGTGAAGACCATGATCAGGAGGACGCAGACGCCGCCGAGGATGAGGATCTTCTTCTTCACCGGACGGCCTCGATCCCCTTTTTCAGGAGGGACTCGACCTCGTCGCGGGACTCGGCCTCGGCGTAGCAGCGGATGAGCGGCTCGGTCCCCGACGTCCGCAGGACGATCCAGCGCCCCTCGCCGAAATCGAGCCGGAGCCCGTCGAGCGTCTCCGCGGCCTCGACCTTGCGCCGCCCCAGCTTGGACGGCGGGCCCTGGACGAGGGCCTTGAGCTTCTTGGCCCGCTCCGGCGTCAGGGACAGGGTCCGCTGGCCGCTGGTCAGGGCGCCGTAGTCGCGGAACAGGTCCTGGCGCAGGGCCCCCAGGCCGCGGCCCGTGGCCGCGATCATCTCGGCCACCAGCAGGCCGGCGAAGATGCCGTCCTTCTCGGGCAGGTGGTCCCGGACGGCGATGCAGGCGCTCTCCTCGCCGCCGAACAGGATCTGGCCCTTCAGGTACAGGTCGGCCATGTACTTGAAGCCGACCTTGGTCTCGGTCAGCGGCAGGTCGTGCCGGCGGGCGATGCGGTCGAGCAGATGGGTCGTCGTGACCGAGCGGGCCACGCCGCCGCGGAGCCCTTTGACCTCGACGAGGTAGCGGAGGAGCAGGGCCAGGATGATGTTGGGATGGACGAAGCCGCCCGCCTCGTCAATGATGCCGAAGCGGTCGCCGTCGGCGTCGGTGGCCAGGCCGCAGTGGCAGCCGGCCGCGACGACGTGGGCCTTGAGCTCGGCCAGGTTCTCCTCGGTGCAGGACGGGCTGACGCCGCCGAAGTAGGGATCGACGTAGCCGTGCAGACCTTCGACCTCGATCCCGTTCTCCTCGAGGATCTCGTCCAGGTACTCCCGGCTGGTGCCGTACAGGGGGTCCGCGGCGATCTTCAGTCCGGCCTTCCGGATGACCTCGAAATCGATGCGCGGCTGCAGGTGGGCCAGGTAGTCGGCCTGGAGGTCGATCCGGGTGACGTCGGCGTCGAGGAGGGGGGTCGTCAGGCTGGAGAAGCGCGGCATCAGCCGGCGGACTTCCTCCTCGATGGCGTCGGTGACCTCGGGCAGGGCCGGGGCCCCCGTGGCCCCGTTGAACTTGAGGCCGTTGTAGCGGGCCGGATTGAACGAGGCCGTGAAGTTGACGCCGCCCCGGCATTTCCTCTTGATGATCTGGCAGGCCAGGGCCTGGGAGGGGGCGTCGCGGTCGGCCAGAAGGACCTGGACGCCGTTGCGGGCCAGGAGCTTGGCCGCCTCGAGGGCGTAGCGGTCCGACAGGAACCGGGTGTCGTAGCCGACGACCATGGCGATCGGAGCGTCGCCGGAACGCTCCTTGAGATAGTTGGCGGCGGCCTGGATGACGACGCGGACGTTGTGGAAGGTGAAGTCCTCCCCCATCACACCGCGCCAGCCGGAGGTCCCGAAACGGATGATCATCGCCTGAAAAATTAGCACAGACTCCCCTGAAAAGCAACGCGCTTGCCGTCCGTCCTCACCCCTCGCGGTGACATTCGGTTAGTTCGGCGGGGAGACGGGGTCCCCTCTCCCGGCTCCCCCGGCGGGGCGGGCCTCCCAAGGGAGGCCTCCCGCTCCCGTTCGGGGCCTTCGGCCGGGCCGGCGACCGGCGCTCCCGGGAGGCCTTCGAACCCAGGATTTCCGTTGACAATGCGCTCATTTGGTGATATTTGGATAGGCAAGTCGGATGCGGAACTAACTAAGAGTCGAGATGCGGGAAACGAGCGCCATCTACCCCGGTTCCTTCGACCCCATCACCAACGGCCACGCGGACATCATCGAACGGGGCCTCAAGATCTTCGACCGGGTCGTCGTGGCGGTCCTCAAAAACCCCAAAAAGCGCCCTCTCTTTACGACTAAAGAGAGGGTAAGAATGATCCAAGACCTCTTCGTCTCGAGAAAGGAGGTCGAGGTGCGGGCCTTCGACGGCTTGCTCGTCGACTTCGCCAGGTCCCAGGGGACGACCGTGGTCATCCGCGGCCTGCGGGCCCTCTCGGACTTCGAGTACGAGTTCCAGATGGCCCTGATGAACCGCAGCCTGGCGCCGGACATCGAGACGTTCTTCATGATGCCGAGCGTCGATTATACGTTCCTGAGCTCGAACGTGGTCCGCGAGGTCGCCGGCCTCGGCGGCTCGGTCGAGGGCCTCGTTCCCGGGCCGGTGGCCCGGAAGCTCCGGGACCGGTTCCGCGGCGCAAAAAAGATTCAAATCCCATAAAGGCGGGCAAACATGTTTGGACTCTCTCGGGAAAAAAACGTGGTCGGGCTGGACATCGGGTCCTACTCCGTCAAGGCCGTCGAGCTCCGCCCGCGGAAGAAGGGCGGCGAGGAGGCCTACGACCTGGTCAAGATCGGCTACGAGCCGCTGCCCCACGACGCCATCGTCGAGGGGACCATCATCGACTCGGCGGCGGTCGTCGAGACCATCCGCCTGGTCTTCGAGGAGAACAAGATCTCGACCAAGGACGTGGCCATCTCCGTCTCCGGCAATTCGGTCATCATCAAGAAGATCTCCCTGCCGGTCATGGAGAAGCAGGAGCTGGCCGAGAGCATCATCTGGGAGGCCAAGCACAACATCCCCTATCCGTACGAGGAGACGAACGTCGACTACGCCATCCTCAAGCCCTCGCGGTCGACCGACGAGAAGAACCTCGACATCCTGCTCGTCGCCGCCAAGAAGGACAAGATCGCCAACTACAGCAACGTCATCGCCCAGACCCGCAAGAACCTCCAGAGCATCGAGGTCGACGTCTTCGCCCTCCAGAACGTGCTCGAGCTCAGCTATCCCGAGAGCTTCGCCGGCCAGACGATCGCCCTGATCAACATCGGCGCCAACATCACCAACGTCGTCATCGTCGAGCGCGGCACGCCGCAGCTGTTCCGCGACCTGTCGCTCGGCGGCTTCTTCTTCACCGAGAACATCCGCAAGGAGCTGAGCATCTCCTTCGAGGAGGCCGAGAAGCTCCTCAAGGGCATCCCGGGCAAGGCGGCGGCCCCGGACCAGTTCGCGACGCTCCTGTCGATGAACGTCCGCGACCTCCTCGACGAGATCGAGAAGACCTTCTCGTTCTACGAGGCCTCGGAGAAGAGGGAGCGCAAGATCGAGCAGATCATCCTGAGCGGCGGCCTGGCCAACGTCTCCAACATGGTCGGCGCCTTCGAGACCAAGTTCCGGATCAAAACCGAGATCCTCAATCCCTTCCGCAATATCCGGGTCGATGACAAGAAGTTCGACGCGGTCTACTTCACCGACATGGCGCCGATCTTCGGCGTCGCCGTCGGCTTGGCAACCCGAAAGGTGGAGAAGTAACCATGATACGGATCAACCTCCTCAAACCGGAAACCAAGGACAAGGAACCGGTCGTCACCCCGGGCGCGGCCGAGGACGGCGGCGGAGGCCGTAGGGGCGCCAACCTCGGGAACCTGATCTTCCTGGCCCTGGTCATCGCCCTGGGCGCCTTTTACTTCTTCCAGAAGAAGGCCATGGACCAGGAGAACGCCCTGCTGACCACGGCCCGGCAGGAAAAAACGAAGCTCCAGTACGTGGAGGCCAAGCTCGAGGAGCAGCGGCAGGCCCGCGAGTCGCTCAACCAGAAGATCACCCTGATCGAGACCCTCAACGCCCAGCGCGACCTGGCCCCCCGCCTCCTGGATGAATTGAGCCGCCGGCTGCCCGACTGGGTCTGGCTGACGGAGGTCGTCTACGACGCCAAGGGCCTGTCGATCAAGGGCCGGGCCCTGTCCAACAATCTCATCGCGGATTACATCAGCGGCCTGGAGGCCAGCCCGCAGGTCATGAACGTCAACCTCGTCGCCTCGACCCAGAAGACGCTCCAGGGCGACCAGTACCTGGAGTTCCAGTTGCGGGCCATGATAGAGAAGAAGCCGGAGCCCGTCCCGCCGCCCGGGGCGGCCGCGGCGCCCGCCGCCACGAAAGGGGTGCAGAAATGAAAAACTGGCCCTGGTACGGCTATCTCGTCTTCGCCATCTTCATCTTCGCCCTGGCCTTCATCTTCTATTTCAAGCCCCAGAACGCCAAGCTCCAGACCGTCAAGGCCGACCGGATCAAGGTCGAGCAGGAGGTCCAGAACCTGAAGCAGAAGAAACGGGAGCTGGACAAGATCGAGGCCGACATCGCCGGCATGACGGCCAAGCTCAAGACCCTGGAAGTCAACATCCCCCAGCGCAAGGAGATGGCCGACATCCTGCGCCAGATCCAGGGCCTGGCCTACGACTCCCGTCTGGACGTCCTCCGCTTCGCCCCGGGCCTGGAGATCAACAAGGATTTCTACGCCGAGTGGCCGATCCCCATCCAGGTCTCGGGCAGCTACCATAACCTCGGGCTCTTCTTCGACAAGCTGAGCAAGTTCGCCCGGGTCTTCACCGTCGAGAACTTCTCGATCAAGACCCTGGCCCGCCAGACGGAGCTGAACACGGTCTCCGCCAACTGGACGGCCAAGACCTATTTCTTCGTCGAGCCGACGGCCGCGGCCGTGCCGGTCAAAAAACAAGCAGCGAGGCCCAAACGATGAAAAAAGCCGCCATCCTCCTGATCCTCTTCGCGGGCGCGGGCCTGCTCGGGCTCCCGGCCCAGGACACGGCCCCGGCGCCGCCGCAGGAATCGGCCCAGCTCCTGACCGTCCCGACGGGTTTCACCTACAGCCCCGAGGGCCGCCGCGACCCCTTCAAGGACCTTCTGGCCGGGCGCGACCTTCGGGAGAAGAACGCCCTCGGCGAAGAGCAGTTCTTCATCGACGACCTCATCCTCTTCGGCATCGTCAAGAACCAGAACGTCTACACCGCCCTGATCGGCATGCCCCAGGGCTTCCCCATGTTCGCCAAGGTCGGCGACAAATTCGCGGACGGGTACGTGCTGTCCATCAGCGACGCGCAGGTGGTCCTGCGGAAGACTCACGAGCGGGGCATCCCTCTGATAAGGCCGCGAGACATCATCAAGGAAATCACGGAGGAGCTGTAACATGAAAAAGAGAATCCTGCCGGGTGTTCTCGCCGGACTGTGCGTGCTCGGCCTCCTCGGCCTGTACGCCCAGGGGCCGGCCCCCGCCGTTCACATCAGCAAGATCCAGGTCCTGCCGGGCGCCCTGGCGACGCGGCTGGTCCTCGAGACGGACGGGCCGCTGGCCGTCGACCGGGCCTATTACCCGGCCGCGACGCCGCGGACCCTCGTGCTCGACATGGCCCGGGCCTCGACCGCCGCCGCCCCGGTCCTCCCCTCCTCCGGGTCCGGGCTGGTGCGCGAGGTCCAGGTCGAGAAGGCCGGGACCGACGCCCTGCGCCTGCTGGTCCGCCTGGCCGAACGCGTCCCGGCCCGGATCATCCGGGAATCTGGCCGGACCGTCGTCGAGCTCAACGCCATCCAGCGCGGCCAGACCGGTTACGTCATCGACGCCGAGACCCAGGCCGCTCTCGACCGCACGGCCCGCAGCGAGATCAAGCTGAGCCGCGTCGACACGGCCGCCGCCCCGGACTCCCTGTCCGTCACGGCCGCCCTGTCCGGAGCGGCCGTCTCCCAGGTCTTCGCCCTGGAGAATCCGCCGCGCCTGGTCGTCGACCTCTTCGACACCCTGCTGGCGGCCAAGTCCGACGTCTGGCCCATCGACGATCCGCGGTCCACGGTCCAGCGCGTCCGGGTAGCCCAGTTCCAGACCGCCGGCCCGCGGCCCATCACCCGCATGGTCTTCGACCTCAAGGAGCCCGGGCTCTACGCCCTGGATTCCCGCAGCGACGGTCTGGCCGTGACCTTCTTCCCGGCCGCCGCCGCGCCGGCCGCGCTGGTCCAGCCGGCCCCCGCGTCCACGCCCGCGCCGCTGCCCGCCCCGGCCCGGACCGAACCCGCCCCGAAGACCGAGCCCAAGGCCGAAGCCAAGGCGGCCAAGGAGGTCCCGGTGACGACGGTCTGCCCGCCGGCCCCGGCCCCCGCCCCGGCCGCGCCGGCCCAGGACAAGCCCCCGGTCGTCGACGACAAGACGGTCAAGTTCCAGCCCAAGACGATCTCCGGCGACGAGGACAAGTATTCCGGCGAGGTCCTGAGCCTCAAGCTCAAGGACTCCGATCTGCGGGACGTCGTCCTCTACCTGGCCGATTTCGCCGGGCTGAACGTCGTCTTCGATCCCGACGTCCGCGGCACGGTCACCGTCAACCTCCAGCTCGTCCCCTGGGACCAGGCCCTGGACATCATCCTCAAACAGAACAAGATGGGCAAGTCGATCGAGGGCAACATCCTGCGCGTCGCCCCCGTCTCCGTCCTGACCCGCGAGGAGGAGGAGCAGCGCCGGCTCAAGGAGAGCAAGGAGCTCTCGGGGCCGGTCATCGTCAAGACGATCACCCTGTCGTACTCGAAGGCCAAGGACGTCCAGACGCTCCTGCAGTCCAAGATCTCCGACCGGGGCGAGATCATCGTCGACGAGCGGACCAACACGCTGCTCATCTCCGAGGTCCGGGACAAGCTCGAGCTCCTCGAGAAGCTCATCGGCGTCGTCGACACGCCGACCCCCCAGGTCTCGATCGAGGCCCGGGTCGTCGAGGCCTCGACCACCTTCGTCCGCAACCTGGGCGTCCAGTGGGGCTTCAACGCCGAGGCCAGCCAGTTCTACGGCAACGCCACCAACCTCCAGTTCCCCAATCAGATCCAGGTCAACGGGGCCATGATCCCCCAGGGCACCGTGACCAAGGGCATCGGCGGGCCCCTGGGCGGTTATGCCGTCAACCTGCCCGCCCCGTCCTTCAATTCCGCCCTGGGCCTGTCCTTCGCCAACGTCCTCGATTCCTTCCGCGTCGACATCGCCCTGTCCGCCCTGGAGACGAACGGCGACGGCAAGATCATCTCCCGGCCCTCGGTCGTCACCCAGAACAACCAGCAGGCCGAGATCATCCAGGGCCGCCAGATCCCCGTCCAGACCGTGGCCAACTTCACCGTGACCACGAGGTACGTCAACGCCGCCCTCGAGCTGCGGGCCACGCCGCAGATCACGGCCGAGGGGACGATCATCATGAGCATCGAGATCCAGAACAACGCGGCCGACTTCGCCAACCTCGTCAACGGCATCCCGCCGATCACCATGCAGAGCGCCAAGACCATGGTCATGGTCCCCGACGGCGGCACGACGGTCATCGGCGGCATCTACCGGACGGAGGATTCGGTCACCCGGGAGCGCACCCCGTTCCTCAACCAGATCCCCATCCTGGGCTCGCTCTTCAAGAATTTCGCCCGGACCAAGACCAGCCGGGAGCTGCTCATCTTCATCACGCCCCGGATCCTCAAGTGATAGGAGCCACCGAACCATGAACAAGATGACAACGACCTTCAAGGTCCTGGCGGCCGCGGCCGCCTTCCTGATGGCGGCGGGCTGCAACAAGATCTCCCGCGAGACCGAATCGCCCAGCATGATCATCGTCGAGAGCCTGACCGGCACGACGTTCGATGGCGACGAGGTCGCCTACCTCCAGTCCGACGTCATCGACGGCGACGGCCTGGTCCGGGTCAACAACGCCACGGCCAACATCGCCGTCCGCCTGGTCAACCCCAATTCGGCCACCGGGCCCTCCCAGTTCAACGACGTCGTCCTGACGAGCTACCGGGTGACCTTCGAGCTGCCGACCGGCCCGGGCACGCCCGGGACGGACGTGCCGCTGCCCTTCGACGGCAACTTCTCGACCGTCCTCTGCCCGGTCGACGACACGACCTCTGTCCCCTTCGTGGTCGTCCTCGAAGCGGCCAAGCTGGCCGCCCCTCTGGTCGGTCTCGTGGGCACGGCCACGGTCCTCGAGCGGCGGGCCAAGATCGAGATCTTCGGCCACGACCTGTCAGACAATCCGGTCACGGCGACCGGCTACCTGACGATCTACTTCGCCGACTACCAGGCCGTCGCCCCGGTCAAGAAGTAGGATTCCGACCGCCTCTCTCAAGGGCCCGTCCTCCGGGACGGGCCTTTTTTTTGGAAGGGGTCAAACCTAAATTTCTTTCACTTTTCGGGGGGTCTGACCGAAAAGTGAAAGAAATTTAGGTTTGACCCCTTCTAAACTTTTCGGGGGGCCTGACCGAAAAGCGAAAGAAGTTTAGGTTTGACCCCTTCCGAAAGGCGCATAAGAAAACGTCACCGTCTTTTTCAGGCGGAGCTTGGGCAGGGTCTCGTCGAGGGCCCGGTCGATGGTCTCCCGGCCGGCGGCCTTGAGGACGAATTGGACCCGGGAGACGTCCCGGACCCGGGCCACCGGGGCGAAGGCCGGGCCGAGGACCTCGAGCCCGGGCCGGTCCCGCAGCAGGGCCCGGAGCTCCCTGGACTTGGCCCCCAGGGCGCGGACGTCCCGGCCCTGGAGCACGACCTCGGCCAGGCTGGCGAACGGCGGGTAGCCGAGGACCCGGCGGAACTCGATCTCACGGTCGAAGAAAGCGGCGTGATCGCCGGCCGCCGCCGCCGCGATGGCGAAATGGACCGGGGGCGCCGTCTGGATGACCGCCTCCGCGTCCTCGGCGTCGCGCAGCCCCTCGAGCATGGCCGAGACGGATTCGTAGGTCTTCTGGGCCGCCCGATGATCGGAAAAGCCCAGCAGGGACTCGGGCCGCAGGATGCCGACCAGACCGGCCTTGGGAACGCCGGGCTGGTGGACCAGGAGCTGGGTGCCGACCAGGATCGGGATCCGGCCCTTGGCGAACTCGGCCAGCAGGCGCTCCCGGTCCTCGGGCTTGGAGGCCGTGTCGGCGTCGAACCGGGCGGTCCGGACCCCGGGGAACAGCCGGCCGAGCTCCTCTTCGACGGCCTGCGTCCCGGCGCCGCGGCGCACGGCCAGCTCGCCGCCGCAGGCCTCGCAGGCCCGCCGGGCGGGTGCGGCGTGGTTGCAGTAGTGGCAGAGGAGACGGTCCTCGGCCTTGTGGTAGACCAGGGCGATATCGCAGCGCGGGCAGCGCGGGGCCCGGCCGCAGCGCGAGCAGACCACCTGGGCCGCGTAGCCCCGCCGGTTCAGGAAAAGGACGACCGGGTCGCCCCGTTCCACCCGCTGCCGGACCCGGAGCTCGAGTTCGCGGGAGACGATCGGGGCGTCGCCGGCGTGCTCGACGACCGTCACGGCCGCGCGCCGCGGGTCCCGTCCGACGTCGATCAGAAGGCCCCGCCGCCGCGCTTCGGCCATGGCTTCGACGGTCGGCCGGGCCGAGCCGAGCACGGCGACCGCGCCCTCCGCCTCGGCCCGCAGGACCGCCCCGCGCCGGGCGTCGTAGGCCGGGCTCTCGGCCTGGACGAAGGCCTCGTCCTGTTCGCCGTCAAGGGCGACCAGGCGCAGCGGCCCGGTCTCGAGGAACAGCGCCGACCGGGTCCCCGCCGCCAGCGCCGCCCGGCCGCCGCGGAGCGCCCGCCAGGCCTCTTCCCGCTGGCGGTCGGTCATCCGGCCGTGGAAGACGACGGCCTGGCGGCCGTAATCGGCCTTGAACCCGGCCACCAGGGATTCCGAGGGGGCCACCTCCGGCAGAAGGAAGAGGACGCGGCCCCCGGCCCCGACCGAGCGCCGCACCAGGGCCTGGAAAGCCGCCCGCCGGGGCCGGTCGGATCCGAAGAGGAGCCAGGCCCCGCCGCGGCCGTCGACGATGGCCCGTTCGACCGGGGCCAGGACGCCCGCGTCGGCCAGCGGTTCCGGAAAGGCCAGTCCCAATTGGACGGCCCCGGCGGCGGTCTCGCCGGGCGCGGCCGCCCGGGGCGCCGCGCCGGAGCGGCGCTCGACCTCGACCAGAGCGGCTTTCTCCATCCGGGAGACCAGGCCGGTCACGTCGCCGCCGAGATGGCGCTTCAGGGCCAGCGGGCTCAGGCCCTTGGGGGCGGCGGCCAAGGCCTTGGCCAGCAGGCGGGCCTTCGGCCCCAGGCCGCCCTTGACGAGGCCTTCGCGCCCGGCCTCGGTGAGGGCCACGACGACCTTGGTCTTGCCGGCCAAGGAGGGCGGCAGGGCCGTCTGGAGGATCTCGCCCCAGGAGGAATGGAACTCGGCGCTCAACCGCCCGGTGAAGGCCAACAGGCGCTCGTCGCGGAAGGGCCGGTCGTCGAGGATCTCGACGAGCTCCTTGATCCTGACCCCCGCGGCCGGCGGCTCGCTGGTGATCTCGACGATGAAGCCGTTCTGGCGGCGGGCCCCGAGCGGCGCGACGACGCGGGCCCCGGGACGGGCCGCGGCCCGGAAGGCCTCCGGAACGGCGTACAGGAAAGACTGCTCCAGCGGCAGCGGAAAGACGACCCGGGCGAGGACGGTCATTTTCTGCCGAGCAGGGCCATGACCTTCTGCATGTCCTCCCAGACCATCCGCTTCAGCTCGCGGTTGCCCTCGTTCCGGACGAGGTAGGACGGGTGGAACGTCGGCATGACCGGGATGCCGCGATAGTCGCCGAAGCGGCCGCGGCGGGCGGTCATGCCTTCGCGGCCGGGGGCGAAATAATCCGCCGGCGTCTTGCCCAGGGTGACGATGACCTTCGGCCGGATGAGCTCGATCTGGCGGATGAGGTAGGGCGAGCAGGCCTCGATCTCCTCCGGATGCGGCACCCGGTTCTCCGGCGGCCGGCACTTGACCATGTTGGCGATAAAAACCTCGTCCTCACGGAAGGTCATGGCGGCGATGATCTTGCGCAGGAGCTGGCCGGCCCGGCCGACGAACGGCCGGCCCTGGAGGTCTTCGTCGCGCCCCGGCCCCTCGCCGATGAACAGCAGCTCGGCCTCCGGGTTCCCTTCGCCGGGCACGGCCTTGGTCCGGAAGCGGTGGAGGGGGCAGCGGGTGCAGACGAGGACCTGCCGCGCGACCTCCTCGAGGGCCGCCTTGTCGGCCTCGGTCCGGGCCGGCCGGTCGGCGAGAGACGGCAGCGGGGCCGCCGCGACGGCGGGCGGCGCGGCCTGGGGCCTGATCTCGCGGCGGGCCGGCGGGACCGCCGGCGCGGCCGGTCGGGCCGGCGTTCGGGCCGGGGCCTCGGGGGCGGGGGACGGTTTGGCCGCCTCGCGGCGGGCCCCTTCGCCAGGCCGGCGCAGGACGAACCCGGCCCCGGCCTCGGTCAGGAAGTCGAGGTGGGCCTTGAGGTCCTCGCGGACCTCAGCGGCGCTTTTTTCGCTTTTCTTCAAGGAGGGCCTCGATGCGGTCGAAGATCAGGCGGGCGATCTCGCGCTTGGCGAGCCGGCCCGTTCCCTGGACGGGGCCGGCCGGGGCGATGATCAGGGCCTCGCTGGCGTCGGCCCCGAACGCGCCTCCTTCGCCGACGGCGTTGGCGACCATGAGGTCGGCCTTCTTGGCCTCCATCTTGCGCCGGGCGTGGGCGGCGACGTCGTGGGTCTCGGCGGCGAAGCCGACCAGGACCTGGCCGGGCTTCTTGTCCCGTCCCAGCCGGGCCAGGATGTCGGGCGTCCGCTCGATGGCCAGGGTGGGCCCGATCTCCGCCTTGGCGGCCTTGCGGCCGCGGACCGTCTTGAACCGGAAATCGGAGACCGCCGCGGCCATGACCACGACATCGGCCTTGGGGAAGGCCTTCAGACAGGCCCTCTCCATCTCGGCCGCGGTCCCGACGGCTTCCGTCGCGGCCCCGGCCGGCGGGAGGAGCGCCGTTGGCCCGCTGACGAGGATGGTCCGGGCCCCCCGGGCGACGGCCTCGCGGGCCAGCTCGTAGCCCATCTTGCCCGTCGAGGGGTTGGACAGGAAGCGGACCGGGTCCAGGGGCTCGCGCGTCGGGCCGGCCGTGATCAGGACGGTCTTGCCGGCCAGTCCGGTCTTGCGGGCCAGGATGCGCAGGCCTTCCCGGACGATGGCCTCGGGCTCGGCCAGACGGCCCCAGCCCGTGTCGCCGCAGGCCAGGTAGCCGCGGTCGGCCTCGACGAACTCGGCCCCCAGGGCCTTGAGGCGGTCCATGTTGGCCCGGGTGGCCGGGTCGAGGTACATGGCCTCGTTCATGGCCGGGGCGACGAGGACCGGCGCCCGGGTGGCCAGGAACAGGGTCGACAGGAAGTCGTCGGCCACGCCGCCGGCGAACTTGGCGATGACGTTGGCCGTGGCCGGGGCGACGCAGAGCAGGCCGATCCCTTTGGCCAGGGCCACGTGGCGGACGGACCGCTCCTCCGGTTCCTCGAACATCTCGACGATGGTCTTGGTGCCGGCCAGCGAGCTGAAGAGCAGAGGCGAGATGAGCCGGGCCGCGTTCGGGGTCATGACCACCTGGACCTCGCAGCCGGCCTTCTGGAAGCCGCGGACGATCTCGCAGGCCTTGTAGAGGCCGATCGACGAGGAGACGCCCAACGCGACCTTGGTCCGGGTCATGGCCGCCCCTTGTCGAAGCTCTTCAGGATGGGCTTGAGCGAGGCGGCCATGGCCGCCGGGCTGTGGCGGGCGGCGGCGATGATCGTCTTCAGGTCGGCCGCGGCCCGGGCCAGATCGTCGTTGACGACGACGTAGTCGAACTCGGCGTAGGCCCGGACCTCGGCCCGGGCGTTGCGCAGCCGGCGGGCGACCGCCTCGCGGCTGTCCTCGCCCCGGGCCGCCAGGCGCCGGCGCAGCTCCGACGCGACCGGAGGCATGATGAAGACGAGGACGGCCCCCTCGACCCGGGCCCGGACCTGGCGGGCCCCCTGGACGTCGATGTCGAGCAGGATGTCGCCGCGGCGGCCCTTGGCCTCGACCTCGGCCCGGGACGTCCCGTAGAGGTTGCCGTGGACCCGGGCGTGCTCGAGGAAGCGCTTCTCCCGGACCATGCGGGCGAAGACGCCCTCGGACACGAAATGGTAGTCCAGGCCGTCCTTTTCCGAGGGCCGGGGCGGCCGGGTCGTGTGCGACACGGAGAAGGCCAGGCCGCCGAGGGACCGGCGGACCCGCTTGATGAGGGTCGATTTGCCGCAGCCGGAGGGGCCGGTGATGACCAGGACCATGCGTCGACTCCCCTATTCGATGTTCTGGACGTGCTGGCGGATGCTCTCCAGCTCGTTCTTGATGGCCAGGCTCTCGCGGGTGATGCGGATGTCCTGGGACTTGGAGGCCAGCGTGTTGGCCTCGCGGTTGAGCTCCTGGGTCAGGAAGTCGAGCTGCCGCCCGACCGGCTCGCCGACCTTGGGCGAGAGGAAGGCCTCGAACGAGTCCAGGTGGGTCTTGAGCCGGCCGATCTCCTCGGCCAGGTCATAGCGCTGGGCCAGGATGGAGGCCTCCTCGGCCAGCTTGCCTTGGGAGACCGCCGCCCCGCCGTTGAGCTCGGCCAGCCGCTTCTCGATCCGGGCCTTGAAGCGGGCCGGTTGGCGCTTGAACTGGGCCTCGGCCCGGGCGATGGAGCGGCGCACGGCGGCCAGGTGGCCCCGCATCAGCCGGGCCGTCTCGCGGCCTTCCCGCCGCCGCAGGACGAGGACGTCGTCGAGCGTCCTCAGGAACGAGCGCTCGAGGAAGGCCGTGTCGGCCGGACCGAGGGCCTTGCGGCCGACCTCGACGAGCTGGGGCACCCGGAAGAGGCTGTCGAGCGAGATCTCGAGGCGCAGCCCGGTCCGGCGGCTGACCCGGTCGAGCGATCGCAGGACCTTTTCGAGCAGGCCCTCGTTCAGGGAGAAGTCCCAGCCCTCGGCCCCGAGCGGCGTGGCCTCGACGAAGACCTCGACCCGGCCGCGCCGGATCTTTTTCTGGCACACGGCGCGCAGGCGGCTCTCGGCCTCGCCGAGCGGGGCGCCCTTGTAGGACCAGTCGAAAAAGCGGTGGTTCAGGGTCTTGACGCCGATCTTCAGCCGCAGCGTGGGCGACGAGTAGCTCTTTTCGGCGAATCCGGTCATACCCAGGATCATGGTGCGTTCTCCTCGATGGGTCCGCGGCGCTCCCCCGCCCCGCTCACGCGTCCCCGAACAGGGCCTTGGCGATGCCGTAGGCGTTCAGGCTCGAGCCGACGGTCAGGTTGTCGGCCACGGCCCAGATCCAAAAGCCCCGCGGCAAGGCCGGGTCTTTCCGGACCGGCCCCAGATGGATGCGGTCTTTGCCGGCCACGGCCGCGGGCGCCGCCGTCTCGCCCGCCGGCGCGACCTGGAACACGGGGTCCGCCCGGAGGCCGGATTCGACCTCCGCGGTCGCGACGTCCCGGCCGAGCTCGACGTGGACCATGATCGAATAGGTGTGGAAGACCGGGGCCAGGACGATCGACAGGGCCAGCGGGACCTCGGCCGGGCCGAGGACCCGGCCGATCTCCCGGCCGACCCGGTTCTCGAGGGCCGAGAAGCCGTTCGGGTCGGGCTTGCCGGCCCGGGCCAGCAGGTTAAAGGCGATCTGCCCGGGGAAAACCTTCTTCGTCAGGGCCGAGCCGCCGAGCAGGGCGTAGCTTTGTTCGGCCAGCTCCTGGATGCCTTCCTCGGCGTAAGCCGAGACGGGCTCGAGGACGACGGCCACGGCCTGCTCGACGCCGAACGCGGCCCGCAGGGACGACAGCAGGTGGGCGAGGACGATGGTCGCCGTATGGGGATTGGCGACCAGGTGGACGCTGGCCCGCCGCAGGACGGCCTCGTTGACGCCGGCCACCACGAGCGGCACCTTGGGGTCGGCGTTGAACGTCTCGGCCAGGTCGATGGCCAGGTAATCCTTCGTCCGGGCCAGGCGCCCGTAGCGCAGGTTGGTCTTCTCGTCGGAGGCCAGGAAGACCAGGTCCAGGCCCTCGAGGGCGGCCGGCGACAGGCCGTGGACGACCTTGGCCTCGCCGCGGAACTGGCCGAGCTTGCTGTACTCCTCCTCGACGTCGGGGTCGTAGAGCTCGAGCGAGGCCAGGGCGAACTTCTTGGCCGTCAGGACGGACAGGATCTCCTTGCCGCGCAGCGAATCCGGGCCGATGAGCGCCAGGCGGGGCTTGCGGGACTTGGCCGGGGCCATCGGGGACCTCATTGGGCCCGGAGGTGGTCGGCCATCAGCCGGTACATCCGGTCCTTGAGGGCGAGCTTCTTTTTCTTGAGCTCCCGCTCCTCGTCGGCCTCGGCCGGCGTGAGGCGGGACTTGGCGCGGATGGCCTCCAGGGCCTGTTCGCAGGCCCGGTGGTCGGCGTGGGCCCGGCGGAATTCCGCGTTCTCCCTGAGGAGAAGCTCCTTGAGCGCCTGTTCGTCCATGCGGTCGGTCCCTCCGCGGGCCAGAATAACACATCGACCCGGCCGTTTCAATTTGCCGGGCCCCCTCCCCTCCCGGGCGCCCGGCCGGTTGACTTCGAGAGGCCGAATTATTATACTGGTCGCGCCTTCGGGCGGTCGCCCGGTGGTCCGACGATGGCTAGGTAGCTCAGTTGGTAGAGCGAAGGACTGAAAATCCTTGCGTCGGGGGTTCAATTCCCTCCCTAGCCATTTCGCTTTTTCCCCCTGATGAACTCTCATCCTGCCTCATTCACGGCTGGCCGGTCCGTCTCGATATCGTCGTGGCGCCAGGCAGGCGTTCTTGAATGAGGCCTTCAGATATGCTTGATTTACGTTTATAATTGCCCATATTCCTGTCATATCTGAAATAATTGTGTTCAGAGGCTCCAAACCTATTGCCTTTTGGGCCCGTCTTCATAACATTAGGACGATTGAAATGCCGCAAAGAGCCAAGGCCGAGCTGGACCGCTACCGACGAGTCATAAGCGACAACGTTCGGAATATCCGGGGCGGGATGACGCAGGGGGAATTCGCCAATAAGGCCGGCATATCCACATCCACAGTCCATCGGATCGAGAACCGCAAGAACTTCCAGGCTGACAGCCTTCTTCGCATCGCCATCGCTTTCGGCGTCTTCCCTTATGAACTATGCCTTACGGAAGATGATCGAAAGAGACTGCACCTGCGCACGGACGTCCTCGTGGATTCATTCAAAGAGATCATAAAGAACGAGATCCTGGCGGAGCTTAAAAAGAACTGAATCCATTGTCATCTTCACACGATAGCCATATTATGCGCTCTGGGGGCATTTGTGTTGGGAGCCAACATTTCCATGCAGCGAGGCATAAATGTTGCGCTTCCATTCTCCGTTCGACGGTAAGAGGTTCATCGGGGACAACCGGCTCAAGGTCTTCCACGACAGCATGAACGAGACGGGGCCTATTCGGTTCGGCGGCTGCGGGATCGACCGCATTCCCGCCGAAGAGGTCCGGACGTTCGATCCGGATTCCAGCAGCGAGGCCTGGCGAGCCGGTTTCGTGCAATGTCCTTACTGTAAAGAGTATCACGCTCCCCTTCACGAGTGAGGCCCTCAGCCCTGGGCTGATAGTCGGCTCAGGGCTTGGGTAGGGATAGGCGCTTTAATAACGCCTACGCTATTAGCCTCATTCCGGATAGGCGGGGACATCCAGCCCGCGAGTCCGGGCCTAGAACTTGTAGCTGACCGAAGCCGTCGGGACGACGATGTGCATGCCGTAGGCGATGTCATGGACGTCGGTCTGCAGCGTCCGCTTCGTCCCCGCCAGGTACTCCAGCCCGAAATCGAGCTGCAGGCCGCCGATCGTCTTGCCCACCCCGACGCACAGGGCGTTGTAGGTGAAGGTCGGCAGGAGGACGTTGAGGGTCGAGAGCGGCCCGGGGGCCGGGTCGTTGTAGTAGCCGGCCCGCAGGGCCGTCGAGGCGTCGAGCGCGAACTCGGCCCCGAAGCGGAACTGGGTCTTGTCGGCCCAGTCGAGCGTTTGGACGTTGCTGCCGCTGCCCGTCATGAAGGCCGCCCAGATCGGGTCCAGATACTCCGTCGTGATGCGGTCGAGCTTGGACCACTGGGTCCACTGGACGTCGGCGCTCAAAAGGAGCCGCGGCACGGGCCGGAAAGCGAGGCCGCCGGCGATCCAGAGCGGCCAGGTGATCTTGCGCTCGAGCCGGGACGTGTCGGGAAGCTCGTACATGGAAAGATAGGACATAAACGCCGAGCCCTTGAAGGCCAGCGTGGACGGGGTCCGGACGGTCAGGCCGACCGAGAGCTTGTCGACGGGCTTGATCAGGACGCCCAGCGTGGCCCCGATGCCCCAGCCGTTCATGTTCTCCTCGTATTGGCCCAGGTCCACGATCTCTTCCCCGATGTCGAACGACCCGCCCGGCCTCTTGAGGTTGAAATTGCCGTAATTGATGTTGACCGTGGCCCCGACGGAGAGCCGGTCGCTGATCTTCACGGCCACGAGCGGCGAGAAGGAGAAGACCCCGATCTTGCTCGACCAGTCGTAGGCGGTCCCGCCGGAGAGATCCGCGAAGTCGGCCCCGTTCCACTTGGTGCCCAGCCCCGAGGGCGTGCCGATGCCCAGGCCGACGACGACCTTGTCGCCGATCGGCTTGTAGTAGGCCCCCAGAAATCCCAGGTAGCTGGCTTTCTTGGTCCTGGCGTCCGCGGTCGGCGGAGGGTCTTCCGGGACGTAGACGATGTCCGGCCGGATGGACATGTTGAACGTGGCCCTGGGCATCAGGTCGGTGGCGTAGAAGCCGTAGGTCGTCAGGCGGAACGCGGCCGCGCCGGCCGGGTTCCAGAAGACGGCGCTGAAGTCGTCGGCCAAGCCGACGAAAGCGCCGCCCATGGCCTGGGCCCGCGAGCCCAACCCGTTCAGATTGAGCCCGTTGGCCGCGGCCAGCCCGGGCAGGAGGAGCAAGGCCGCCAGGGCGGCCGTCAGGGTCTTCTTGGTCATGGTCCGTGTCTCCCTCGCGTGAACGTGCGGCCTATTATATACCTTTCGGATAAAAGCGATACCGCCGGCGGCCCGGGCCGCGTCAGGTCTTCTCGAAGGCGAGCTCGCCCTTCCGGTCCACCCCGATCGCGGCCGTGTCGCCCTCGCCGTACTCCCCGGCCAGGATCTTCATGGCCAGGGGGTTCTGGACGTCCCGCTGGATGACGCGCTTGAGCGGCCGGGCGCCGTAGACGGGATCGAAGCCCCGCTCGGCCAGCAGCTCCTGGGCCTCCTTCGAGACCCGGAGCCCGATCTTGCGGTCGGCCAGCCGCTTGGCCAGCAGGTCGAGCTGCAGCCCGACGATCTTCAGGATGGCCTCCTTCGGCAGGGGGCGGAAGATGATGATCTCGTCGATGCGGTTGAGGAACTCGGGCTTGAAGTGCCCCTCGAGCACCCGGCGGACCTCCGCCTCCATGGCCCCGAAGTCGCGGCTCAGGTCCTTGATGGCCTGGCCGCCCAGGTTGGAGGTCATGATGACCAGGGTGTTCTTGAAGTCGACGGTCCGTCCCTGGCCGTCGGTCAGGCGCCCGTCCTCGAGGATCTGCAGCAGGACGTTGAAGACGTCGGGGTGGGCCTTTTCGATCTCGTCGAGCAGGATGATGGCGTAGGGCCGGCGCTTGACCGCCTCGGTCAGCTGCCCGCCTTCCTCGTAGCCGACGTAGCCGGGGGGCGCGCCGATGAGCCGGCTGACGGTGTGCTTCTCCATGTACTCGGACATGTCCAGGCGGACCATGGCCTTCTCGTCGTCGAACAGGAACTCGGCCAGGGCCCGGGCCAGCTCGGTCTTGCCGACGCCGGTCGGGCCGAGGAAGATGAACGAGCCGATGGGCCGGCCGGCCTCCTGGATGCCGGCCCGCGACCGGCGCACGGTGGCGGCCACGGCCCGGATGGCCGCGTCCTGGCCGATGACCCGCCGTCCCAGGATCTCCTCCATGCGGAGGAGCCGGTCGACCTCGCCTTCGAGCATCTTGGCCACGGGGATGCCGGTCCACTTGGACACGACCTGGGCGATGTCCTCCTCGTCGACCTCCTCCTTCAGCATCCGGCCCTTGGCCTGGACCCGGGCCAGGTCGGCCGCGGCCTTGTCGATCTGTTTCTGGAGCTCGATGATCCGGCCGTAGCGGATCTCGGCCGCCTTCTCCAGGTCGCCGCGGCGCTCGGCGCCCTGGGCCTCGACCTTGAGCGCGTCCATCCGCTCCTTGAGCTTGCCGGAGGCCTCGATGGTCTCCTTCTCCTTCTGCCACCGGGCCCGCAGCGCCGAAGCCCTCTCCTTGAGGTCGGCCAGCTCCTTCTCGATGCCCTCCAGACGCTCCATGGAGGCCGGGTCCTTCTCCTTCTTCAGGGCCTGGCGCTCGATCTCGAGCTGGAGGATGCGCCGTTGGAGCTCGTCCAGCTCCTCGGGCAGGCTGTCGATCTGGATGCGGATGCGCGAGGCGGCCTCGTCGACGAGGTCGATGGCCTTGTCCGGCAGGAAGCGGCTGGTGATGTAGCGCGACGACAGCGTCGCCGCCGCGACCAGGGCCGAGTCCTTGATCCGGACGCCGTGGTGGACCTCGTACTTCTCCTTGAGGCCGCGCAGGATGGAGATGGTCTCCTCGACCGTGGGCTCGCCGACGTAGACCTGCTGGAAGCGCCGCTCCAGGGCGGCGTCCTTCTCGATGTGCTTCTTGTACTCGTTGAGGGTGGTGGCCCCGATGCAGCGCAGCTCGCCGCGGGCCAGGGCCGGCTTGAGCATGTTCGACGCGTCCATGGCCCCCTCGGCCGCGCCGGCGCCCATGATGGTGTGCAGCTCGTCGATGAACAGGACGACCCGGCCGCCCGACTCGCCGATCTCCTTGAGCAGGGCCTTGAGCCGGTCCTCGAACTCGCCGCGGAACTTGGTCCCGGCCACGAGCGAGCCCATGTCCAGGGCCAGCAGGCGCTTGTTCTTGAGCGACTGGGGCACGTCGCCGTTGGCGATGCGCTGGGCCAGCCCCTCGACGACGGCCGTCTTGCCGACGCCGGCCTCGCCGATGAGGACGGGGTTGTTCTTGGTCCGCCGCGACAGGACCTGGACGACCCGCCGGATCTCGTCCTCTCGGCCGATGACCGGGTCGAGCTTGCCCTGGCGGGCCAGGGCGGTCAGGTCGCGGGTGTACTTCTCCAGGACCTGGAACTTCCCTTCGGGCTCGGGGTCGGTGACGCGCTGGGAGCCGCGGACGGCGGCCAGGGCCTTGAGCACGGCGTCCTCGTCGACGCCGTTGGCCCGCAGCAGCCGGGCCGCCTCGCCGCCGCCGTCTTTGAGCATGGCCAGGAAGAGGTGCTCGGTGGAGATGTACTCGTCCTTGAGGCCGTCGGCGATCTTGCGGGCCTCGTCGAGGACCTGGCGCAGGGCCGGCGACATCGCCGCCTCGGCCCCGCCGCCCTGGACCTGGGGCAGGCGCTCGAGCGCGGCCTCCAGGTCGGCCCGGATCTTGGCCGCCGGGGCGCCGATCTTGGCCAGGATGGCGTTGACGATGTTCTCGTCCTGGTCCAGAAAAGCGGCCAGCAGATGCTCGGGCCGGATCTCCTGGTGGCCCTTCTCTTCGGCCCGGGCCTGGGCCTTCTGGATGGCCTCCTGCGACATGACGGTGAACTGGTCCCAGCGCATCGGATAGTCCTCCCTTCGGGTCGGTCCCCTCTATTAAAGGCGTCCGGCGGAAGGCTGTCAAGGCGCCGCGCCGACCCGCTCCGAGCGGCGCCGCGGGGACGCCGCGGCCCCCCTTGACAAGCGCCTAAAAAAGAATATTTATTGTCGTAGAGGCCCGTTATGGAAGAGATGGAAGTCACGAGCTGGCTGACGCTCGATGCGATCCGCAAAGCGAAAGGCGCCGAGGTCGTCGACACTGTCGGCAATCTCCAAACCGGCCACTCGAAGTCCATCTTCGTCGTCATCGAGGACGATTTCTTCGAGCTCGTCTACAGCGACGCCGCTTCCAACACCATCCGCCGCTTCGAGGACCGCGACGAGCTCGACGAGGCCGTCGAGGAGCGCAGATCCGAGGACGGCGAAGCGCACGACGCCGGCGACGGCGGCGCGGACTTCGACGACGACGAGGACGAAGAGGCCGACGAGGACATCGAGGACGGCTTTTCTGTCGAGGATGAGTCCGAAACCTATTAGCCGCCGGCGCCGGGGTCCAGCCGGCCCTTGAGCCCGGCCAGGATGTTCAGCGCTTCGAGGGGGGTCAGCGCGGCCGGGTCGAGCCCGGCGATCTCCTCTTTCAGCTCCCGCAGCAGGGCCTCTTCCCGGTCCTCGGCGAAGAGCAGCCCCTGGTTGCGGTCCCCGGCCGGCCGGGCCCGCCGGGCCAGGCGCGGCAGGCCGGCCTCGTCGAGCTCCTGCTTCTCCAGGTTGAACAGGATCTCCCGGGCCCGGTCGACGACGTCCCGGGGCAGGCCGGCCAGCTTGGCCACGTGGAGGCCGTAGCTGCGGTCGGAGGGGCCGGGGACGATCTTGCGCAGGAAGACGACCTCGTCACGCCATTCCTTGACCGAGACGTGGAAGTTCTTGATCCGCGGCAGGGTCAGGGCCAGCTCGGTCAGCTCGTGGTAATGGGTGGCGAACAGCGTCCGGGGCCGGACGCCGGGCCGCTCGTGGAGGCGCTCGGCCACGGCCCAGGCGATGCTCAAGCCGTCGAACGTGCTCGTGCCCCGGCCGACCTCGTCGAGCAGGATGAGGCTCCGCGAGGTGGCGTTGTGGAGGATGGCCGCCGTCTCCAGCATCTCGACCATGAAGGTCGACTGTCCGACGCTCAGGAAATCCATGGCCCCGATGCGGGTGAAGACGCGGTCGACCAGGCCGATGCGGGCCGACCGGGCCGGCACGAAGGCGCCCATCTGGCCGAGCAGGACGATCAGGGCGGCCTGGCGCAGGAAGGTCGACTTGCCGCCCATGTTCGGGCCGGTGATGATCAGAACCTGGTTCTCGGCGTCGAGCTCGAGGTCGTTGGGGATGAACGGCTCGGCCTGGCCCGTCTCGATGACCGGGTGGCGTCCGGCCTCGATCCGCAGCGCGTCGCCGTCGTCGACGACGGGCCGGACGTAGCCGCGGCGGGCGGCGCACTCGGCCAGGGCCAGGACGACGTCGAGGGCGGCGACATCGGCGGCGATCCGCTGCAGGCGGGCCGTCTCCCGGGCCAGGGTCTCGCGGACCTCGAGGAAGAGCCGCTGCTCCAGCCGGCCGATGCGCTCCTCGGCGTGGAGGACCTTGTCCTCGTACTCCTTGAGCTCCGGCGTCAGGAAGCGCTCCGAGTTGACCAGGGTCTGCTTGCGCACGTAGTCGGCCGGGACCTGCGGCAGGTTCGGCTTGGTGACCTCGATGTAATAGCCGAAGACCTTGTTGTAGCGGACCTTGAGCGAGCCGATGCCGGTCCGCTCCCGCTCCCGGCTCTCGAGCCGGGCGATGAAGCCCTTGCCCGAGCGGCTGACCGCGCGCAGCTCGTCGAGCTCGGCGTTCCAGCCGTCCTTGATGATCCCGCCTTCGGTCAGCAGGAAGGCCGGCTCGTCGAGGACGGCCCGGTCGACGAGGGCGGCCACGTCGGCGGCGTTGTCCCAGCGGGCGGCCATGTCCGCGAACAGGCCGGCGGCGAAGGCCCGCAGGCCGCTCCCGAGGGCCGGCAGCGGGAGGAGCGCGGATTTCAGGGCCACGAGGTCGCGCGGGGCGGCCGCGGCCAGGGCGATCTTGCCGATCAAACGCTCCAGGTCGGGCAGGCCCTTGAGCGTTTCGCGGAGCTCACGGCGGGCGATGGTGGCCTCCAGCGATTCGGCCACGGCGTCCTGGCGGCGGGCGATCGCGGCCGCGTCGGCCAGCGGCCGGAGGAGCCACGACCGGAGCAGCCGGCCGCCGGGCGCGGTCGCGGTGAAGTCGATGACGTCGAGAAGGCTGCCTTTGACCTTGCCGTCGCGGAGGTTGCGGACGAGCTCGAGGTTGCGGACGGTGGCGGCGTCGAGAACGAGCGAGCCGGCGGCGTCGAGATAGGACAGCCGCTGGACCAGGGCCAGGGAATCCCGGCGGACGCGCTTGGCGTAGGCGATCAGGGCCCCGGCGGCGGCCACGGCCCGCGGCTTGCCCTCCAGGCCGAAGCCGGCCAGCGACCGGGCCCCGAAATGCTCCAGGACGACCCGGGCGGCCTGGGGCGGATCGAAATGCCAGCCCTCCTCGGGGCTCAATGCGGCCCCGTTCGAGCCGTCGACCGGCAGAACGCGCCGCAGGGACTCCTCCGCCCCCTCGGGATAGAGGACTTCCTTGGGGCCGGCCTTGAAGAGCTCGTCGGCCAGCCGTTTGGCCTCCGGCCAGCCGCCCTCGAGGGTCCGGACCTCGCCCCCGGCCAGGTCGAGCAGGGCCAGACCCCAGCCCTCGTCCGCGAGCGACAGGGCGGCGATGAAGGTGTTCTCCTTGGCCTCGTCCGACTCGACCTCGACGGCCGTGCCCGGCGTCAGGACCTTGATGACCTCGCGCCGGACGACGCCCTTGGCGGCCTTGGGGTCCTCGACCTGCTCGCAGATGGCCACCTTGAAGCCCGCTTTCAGGAGCTTGGGCAGGTAGGCGTTGACGGCATGATAGGGCACGCCGCACATCGGCACCTTCTGCCGCGACGTCAGGGCGATGTCGAGCACCGGCGCGGCCGTCCGGGCGTCTTCGTAGAACATCTCGTAGAAGTCGCCCAGGCGGACGAAGAGCAGGGCCCCGGGATGGAGCTCCTTGATGCGGAAATACTGCTCCATCATCGGGGTCGGGGAGGTTTCGTTGGCCATCGGAGCCCTCACTATACCCACGCCCCCCCGTTTTTGCAACCGCCGCAAAATGGCCATGTTCTCGTTCTATCACCGGGATAAGACGACTCCTTCTCGCGGCGGCGAGCGGATTATCCTCGCAGATCCCCGTGCTGGAGGGGGGGCCCGCGAAGCGGGGGGAACCGTGTAACTGGTTCCAGGGGCCGGGGAGCTAGAGGATATCCGCGAGCAAAGCCAGAGAGAAGGCTATCCCGGAATCAGGTGACGAACCGTTTTTTCGCGGTTTGACACCCGGGGGAGCGCTGGTGTAAATTCGGGGAGTGAACCTCCCGAATTATTTGAGCCTGGCGCGCATCGTCGCTATCCCGGCCATGGTCGCCGTCATGCTCGTCCCCTTCCGGGGCCACGACCTGATCGCCTGCGCCATCTTCGTCTTCGCCTCGCTGACGGACTGGCTGGACGGCTGGCTGGCCCGCAAAAAGGGCCTGGTCACGGTCCTCGGACAGCTCCTCGACCCGACGGCCGACAAGCTCCTGATCGCCTCGGCCCTCATTTGCCTGGTCGAGCTCGGCCGGGTGCCGGCCTGGGCGGCCATCGTCATCATTGGCCGGGAGATCGCCATGTCCGGCTTCCGGGCCATGGCCTCGTCCAAGGGCATCAACATCCCCGCCTCGGCCTTCGGCAAGGCCAAGATGGGCAGCGAGTCGTGGGTCGTCGGGGCCCTGGTCCTGGGCCCGCTCTATCTGGGGAAGTTCTACATCGCGGCCAAGATCGGCCTCTGGCTCGTCTTCGCCCTGGCCGTTCTCTCGGCCGTCGAGTATTTCGTCCGCTTCGGGCCGCGGGTCATCTCACAGCCCGCCGAATAGGGCCGCCCGGGCCTTTTCCACGCCGTCCATGTTCTCCGTCCCGTAGATCGCCGGCGCCTTGTCCCAACCCCGGGCGATGCGCTTGAGCAGGCCGGCCAGGACCCTGCCCGGGCCGCACTCGACGCCGGCTTCGACGCCCAGGTCCCTCAACACGGCCATGGACCGGGTCCAGAGGACCGCGCGGCTGACCTGGCGCTTGAGCGCGTCCCGGGCCTCGTCCCCGGTCCGGATGAGCCGGGCGTCGACGTTGGTGACGATCGGGAAGCGCGGCGCCGCGAAGGGGGTGGCGTCCAGGTCGGCGGCCAGCCGGTCCTCGGCCGGCTTCATGAGCCGGGAGTGGAAGGGCGCGCTGACCGGCAGCATCACCGACCGCGGCGCCTTCAGGAGGGCCAGGGCCTCCTCGACGGCCGCCTTCTCGCCGGAGATGACGGTCTGGTCGTCGCTGTTCCAATTGGCGATCTCGACGGACCCCGAACGGACGTCCGCGAGGCGCCGCTCGATCTCTTCGCCGGGCAGGCCCAGGACGGCGGCCATGGCCCCGGCCCCCACCGGAACGGCCTCCTGCATGTAGCGGCCGCGCTTATGGACGAGCCGGACGGCGTCCTCGAATCCCAGGGCGCCGGCGGCGACGAGCGCGGAGTACTCGCCCAGGCTATGGCCGGCGGCCACGCCGGGATCGCGGCCGAGCAGGCGGGCGACGGCCGCGCTGACAACCAGGAGGGCCGGCTGGGTGTTGCGCGTCAGGCGCAGCTCCTCCTCGGGGCCCTCGAAGCAGAGGCGCGACAGCGGGAAGCCCAGGGCCGCGTCGGCCCGCTCGAAAAGCGCCCGGGCTTCGGCCGAGCGGTCGTAGAGGTCCCGCCCCATGCCGACGGCCTGGGAGCCCTGTCCGGGGAAAAGATAGGCGATGGTCATTTCAGGCAGTCCTTCCGGATCTGGATGTCGGCCCGCGTCTTCAGGTCGCGGAGCCAGGCGACCGTCTGCTGGGCCAGGCGCTGGCCGCGGATGCGTGCCTCGAGGGCGTCGGAGACCCGCTCGAGCGGCTCGACCGGCGCGCCCCGCTGGGCCTGCTCGGGAGCGTAGAGGTCGCGGTACTGCCGTTCGATCTCCGTCATCGAGACGGGGATGGACTGGCTGAAGCGCATCTCCACGGCCCGCTGGAACAGGATGCGCTCCTCGAGATAGGGCTGCAGGTCGGCGGCGGTCAGTCCGTACTTGGCCAGCTTGGCCCCGAAGGCCGCCTCGCCGGCGGCCCGGCGCAGCTCGCCGACCGCGGCGTCGAGCTCCTCGCCGCTCACGCCCCGGGTCTCGCGGGATAGGCCGAGGACGATCTTCCGTTCGATGAGGGCGTCGAGCGCGGCCAGGCGCGGATCGGTCCCGGGCCCGGCCTCGGCCGTCCCGGCCAACCCGAACTCGGCGGCCACCTCGACGTCGAGGCGGGTGATGATCCCGCCGTCGACGACGGCGACCACGCAGTTGACGGTCTGGGCCGGCGCCGCGGCCGCCGCGAGCGTCAGGATCAGGAAGAGCCGGAGGCGTTTGCCCATGGTCATCGGTCCTCGCTAGAAGATGTTGCCGATCGTCAGGAAAATGAGCGGATGGCCTTTTTTGTCCTGCAGGTCGAAGCTCCAGAGCTTCCAGGCCACCTCCAGCCGCACCGGGCCCAGGGGCGTCCGGTAGCGGATGCCGCCCCCGGCCGCGCCCTGCAGCTCGAAGGGCCGGAACTCCCGCAAGCTGGCGTAGACGTTGCCGAGGTCGAAGAAGGCCGCCAGCCGCAGGTCCCGCCAGGAGCGGAAGACGGGGAAGGTCAGCTCGGTGTTGACAAGGAGCAGGGCCTCGCCGCCGTAGGGCTTGTAGGTCGTCGGCGTGGTCGTCGAGGCCGAAATGGGCCCGAGCTGCTCGAACTCCTCGCCCCGGAAGGTGTTGCTGCCTCCGGCGAAGAAGCGCTCCGGCAGGTGGCTCAGGCCGTTGGCCAGACCCAGGCGGGCGGTCAGGCCGAGGTTGAAGGTCGAGGTCAGGGGCCGGAAATACTGGGCCTTGAGGAAAAGCTTCTGATAATCGGATTCCGTGCCGAAGAGGGGCAGCCCGACCTCCCCGACGGCGCTGAGGAAATAGCCCCGGGTCGGGTTCAGGGTGTCGTCGCGGCGCTCCCAACTCATGCTGACGGAGGCCAGGGCGGCCGAGTAGGGCAGGAAGCGGCGGTCGATATCGGGCGGCAGGTTCTCCAGGTCGGGGTCCTTGGGCAGCTTGGTCCGGGTCAGGCTCAGGGAGCCCAGCAGCAGCCGGGACCGGGTCAACGACTTGACCACGCTCAAGCTGACGCCGCGACGGTCCAGGGTGAAGGCCGTCCGGTCCTCCCGCTCGACCCAGGCCAGGGCCGTCATGGGCATGGACAGGCCGAAGAAATAGGGCTGGCTCCAGGAGACGACCGCCCGGCTCTCGACGACGCTGGTCTGGCCGACGATCCCCGCCTGGGAGCCCAGCCCGAAGACGTTGCTGCGGATGTATTCGGCCGTGCCCCGCAGACGGAAATCCTCGGGCCCCAGGCCGGCCAGCGAGCCGGTCACCCGGTTCTCGGATTCGAAGCCGAGCCCGACGCCGGCGTAGTTCTTCTCGCCTTCGCGGAGGGTGACGACGACCACCTCGTCGCCCGGCCCGGTCGGGACCTCTTCGACCCGGACCTCGGAGAAGAGCCCCAGGGCCTCGAGCCGCCGTTTGGAGGCCTGGACCTTCGAATCGTCGGCCGGGTCGCCCGGCCGGACCTGCAGCTCCCGGCGGATGACGCCGGGCCGGGTGTTCAGGTTCCCGGTGACGAAGACGTCCCGGATCGTGACCGGGGCGCCCTCGGCGATCTCGTAGACCAGGGAGACCTGGTCGCCGGACAGGGGCTCGACCCGGGCCGCCACCTCGGTGCCGCGGAGGCCGCGGTTGAGATAGATCGATTCGATCTGGGCGACGTCCCGCTGGACGTTGGGCGGGAAGTACGGCCCGCCTTCGCGGTGGAGGATCTGGCCGGCCAGCGTCTCCGCCGGCACGGTCACGGCCCCCACGACGCGGACGGCCGCGACCGTGGTCCGGACGCCCTCGCGGACCTCGAAGACGGCCGTGACCCCCTCTTTGCCCGGGACGAGGTCGAGACTGACCTGGACGTCGGCGAAACCGTTCTCCTTGTAGTATTCCTCGACCTGGCGGGGCAGGCCGAAGATGCGGTCGTAGCTCAAGAAGGCGAACAGCGGGACCCCGGACCGGTTGGCCAACCGGGTCTTCAGGTCGAAGGTCGAGAAGGCGGCGTTGCCGCGAAAATCGACCCCGGCGATCTTGGATTTCAGGCCCGGCTCGACCTCGTGGACGATCCGGATCTCGCCCGGGGCCCGCTCGACCCGGCTGCGGACCGCGGCGAAGAGGTACCCTTTGCGGCGAACGTAGTTGAGGACCCTGGCCTCGCCCTCGGCCAGGCCCCACTGTTCGAAGACCCGCTCGGACCAGATCGGCTCGAGCAGCCGGGCCGGGACCTTGGCCCCGGAGACCTGGATGATGATCCTCTCCTGGGGCACGATCTCGACCCGCAGATCGACCCGGCGGGCCTGGTCGTCGAAGCTCTCGCCGGCCAGCCGGACCTCGGCCCGCCGGTAGCCGGCCCGGGCCAGCCCGGCCGCCAGGGCCTCCAGGTCCTGGCCCAGGACCCGGGGGATATAGGCCTCGCCGACCCGCGTCCTCATCTTCCGCAACAGGTCCGCCTCGGGGATCTCCGATTTCCATTCGACCTCGAGCCCGGCGACCCGGAAGCTCTTCCAATCGCGGGCCTCGAAGACCAGGATGGCCGAAGCGGCCTCCACGTTCCGCCGCACGTCGGCCGTGACCGCGGCGTCGAAGAAGCCTTCCTGCCGCAATCCCCGCCGGACCTCCTCGACGGCCTGCGGCAGCCGGTCCTCCTGGAGGTAGCCGCCGGGGCGCTGGGACGTCAGGGCCTCCCTCAGCCGCGCCGCCGGCACCTTGGCGCCCCGAAAGCGGACCTCGTCGATGAGGATCTTGCGGACGAGGTCGAAGACGAGCTCGATCCGCCCCTCCCCCGTCCGGGAGACCTGGATGTCGGCGAAGAGGCCGGTCTTGAAGACCTGTTTGACGGCCTGATCGACGAGCCGGGCGGAGAAGGCGTCGCCCGGCCGGATGGGGATGAGCCCGAGCAGTCCCGCTTCGCCCGGGCGCCCGTCGACCCGGACGACGACGCGTTCGACGACGCCGGCGGCGTCCTGCGCGGCGCGGGCCGTCGTCCCGGCGGCGACGAGGAGCAGCGCCGCCAGGGCCCAGCCGGCCCGGGCGGCCGCCGGCCTCGTCCTAGAAACGCTTGCGGAACTTGACATCGAAACCCAGCCTTCCCCGGTCGTCCCGCCCGCCCACGAGCGAGAAGCGCCGGCTGATGTCCCACTCCATGCGGAAGATCGGGGACTCGTCGATCTCGTTCCTGACGCTCGAATTGGCCAGGATGGTCGAGTAGAGGACCAGGAGCTTGTCGGAGATCTTCTTGCCCACCGTGATGCGGGCCCCGATGCCGCCCGGCCCGGATTGCGGGATGTAGGGATCGATCCGGAAGCGGTCGAGCGCGAACAGCCCCCCGCCGGTCCGCCGTTTGGCGATGTCGGCGATCTGATAGGTCAGCAGCGAGGCCGTGTTGAGGGAGGTGCTGCGGTCGCCCGAGTAGGAATAGTACATCCGCCGGAAGGCGTCGCCCAGGGCCAGCAGCGACAGGATCTCCTCCGGCGGCAGCGGCGGCGAGGAGCTGAACTCGGGCTTGAGCCGGCTGACGGGGCCGTTCATGGCCAGCGTCACCCGGTAGTCCTTGACGTAGGTCTCGCCCCGGAAGTCGAGGAACGGCTCCGTGTGGACCGCGTCGGCGAAGCCCAGCCGGCCGTGGATGACGCGAAAGGCGCGGTCCTGGAAGTAGAAATCGCCGTTCAGGAGGTCGATGTCGCCGAGGAGGACCGGTTCGTCGAAGCCGCCCGCCACCGTCAGGTTGAACCGGATGTTGAAGCGGCCCAGGGAGTTCTCGACGACGGCGTTCTCGTCGCCCCGCAGCCGGAGGTTGAGGGTCATGCCGTCGAAGAACGACGGTCCCGCGGCCTCGGCCGGGGCCTGCGAGGAGAAGGCGAAGCCTTCGTAGATCTCGCGGCGCCAGGTCAGCCGCTTGAACAGCAGCTCGCCCTCGGTGACGAAACGGCGGGGGCCCTTGAGGAGCCGCAGGGAGCCGTCCACCTGGGCCCGCATCCTGTCCATGGGCGACAGGACGATGTCCCGGCCCTCCAGGCGCAGGTCCATGGCGGCGATGCCCTCCGGGCCGAAACCGACGCTGCCCGAACCGGTGAGCGGCCCGCCGCCGAGCCGGCCGGCGAACGCGGCGATGGTCAGCGTGCCGTCGTCGTAGCTCATGTTCGACGTGAAATCCGTGACGGCGTAGGCGAACCCGGGCAGCGGCATGACCGGGGCCACGACGTCCAGGCCGATCTTGAGCCGGGCCGCGGCCGCGGTCGCGGCGATATCGGCCGCGTAATCGATCCGGCCCTGGGCCCCGTTCCAGGGGACGACGAGGTCCAGGTCGGTGATCCGGCCCTTGAGGGCGCCCGTCCAGGGCTCGTCGCCCGACATCGGGAAATCGAAGTCGCCCTCGAAGGGATTGGCGCCCGGCAGCAGCCCGCCCTTCAGGCCGAGGGAGATGCGGCCGCCGGCGACGCCGATCGACAGCTCGCCGCGGGCCTCGGTCCGGTCGAGCGGCGAGAGGAGCATGCCCTTGATGGCGAAGAGGCCGGGCAGCCGGTCGCGGCCGAAGACGCCCCGCCCGGTCAGGGACAGCGACAGCTGCCCGGCGGCCGCCGGGATGACCTTGGCGAAATCGAGCTCCTCGCCGCGGAGGTCGAAGTCGAAGGCGCCGCCGGCCGGCTCCACGAGCAGGCGGCCTTCGAGGCGGCCGCCGTAGAAATCCATGGCCAGCTCGGGGAAGGACAGCCGCCCGTCCTTCCAGGACAGGCGGCCGGAGGCGCGGGAGGCCGTCTGGCCGAAGATCCTGAGCTCGGGGCTGGTGAACGCGCCCTCGAATTCCGGAGCGCCGCCGGGCTTCTGAGCCATCCGGAAATCCCCCGCCGCCCGGCCGGACATCGTCACCGGGACCTCCAAGGCGGGCAGGATGCGGGCCAGCTCGCCCTCGCCGTTCCGGACGTCGACGGCCAGGGCGCCGGCCGCGGCCCGGACCTCGACGCGGCCCTTGAGGTCGGGATCCTCGACGTCGAAGCGTCCCTCGAAGGCCCCGTGGGCGAAGGTCAGGTCGGCCCCGACGGAGGCGGCGTCGAAGAGGCCGAAGCCCCCCGGGGACAGCGCGGCCCGGAGGGACAGGTCCGGCGAGGCCGAGCGGCCCGTCAGACGGGCGTCGGCGGTACCCCGGCCGCGGATCTCGCCGAAGCCGAACGTCTGGCCGATCATGGTCGACACGAACTCCCGGATCTCCTTGACGTCGGCGACCTGGCCGCGGATGCGGGCCTCGATGTCCCCGTTGAGATCGATGCGGGCCGTGGCCTCGAGGCGGCCGAAATCCGAATCGAGGCCGGGCGTCTCGACGGTGACGATGTGATCGGCGAAATCGACGCCGACCCGGACGCCGCCGCGGAAGGCGTAGATCCCGTCGCGACGCTCGAGCCCGTCGTCGCGGAACTCGGCCTCGACGGCGAGCCGCTTGTGGGCCAGGGTGAAGGCGCCCCAGGCCGGCGACCGGACCGGCCAGGGGATGGCGATCTCCCGGAAGACCGGGTCGACGAGCATCGGGGCGGTCCGGCCCTCGACGGCGCCGCCGGCGAAGGTCAGGACCAGGTTCTCGGCCGGACGGCCGGGCTTCTGGAAGCCGAGCTCGAGGCGGCCGACGGCGTCCGGGGAGAGCTCGAAGCGGCCCCGGACGGCCCCCATGGCCACGTCGTTGATGGCCAGCGTGTCCGAGGCGACGCTCGTGGCCAGGGACAGCCGGCGGTCCTTCCGTTCGATCCGGGCTTCGCCGTTGGCCCGGCCCTGCCAGGCGAACGGCAGGTGGAACAGCTCGTCGAGGGCGGCCGTTCCGACGTCGAAGCGGGCCTCCAGCTCGAAGGACGGATCGAGGATGGTCCGGACCCGGCCGGCGGCCGTCACCGAGAGGTCGGGCCCCTCGAACGTCAGGCGGTCGACGGTCGCGTCCTCGCCGCGGCCCTCGAGCAGCAGGGTCAGCGCGCCCAGGGGCATCGGGCCGTGGGAGGCCGTCGTCGCGCCGCTCGACTCGGCGGAGGCCCGGATGGCGTAGAGCTCGCCGTCCTGGGTGACGAGGGCCCGGACGCCGCGGGCCTCGACCGTCGTGCTCTTCGTTTCGTAGACGATCGTGCCGTCCTCGACTTGGCCGCGCGAGATGATGAACGGCAATTCCAGGATGGACAGCGGCGGGCGGGGCTTGCGGCGGGGCCGGTCCGGGGCGGCCGGCGCCGGCCGCAGATGGATGCGGGGGGACTGGACGACCACGGACAGGGAGCGGCGGTTCCGGAGCAGCGAGAGGTAGGGGATCTCGACCCGGACCCGGCGGGCCTGGAGCAGCGGCGCGTCGCCGAGGGAGCGGAAATTCTCGATGACCAGGGCGGGCGGGAAATAGGACACCCGCAGGCGGTCGTAGGCGAAGGATCTTTGGACCTGGCCGCGGATCTCCCGGACCAGGGCGTTCTTGGCCACGATGACGCCCGCGGCCAAGACGGCGCCCAGGAGGACGAAGACCGCGGCCCGGCGGACCCGCCGGGCCAGGGTCCGCGCCCGGGCGCGGATCCGGAGGATGGCCTGAATCCTCACTTCTTGACTTTCCTCCAGTCGGCCAGGAAGCGCTCGATGCCGATGTCGGTCAGCGGATGCCGGACGAGCTTCTCCATGACCCCGAACGGGACGGTGGCGATGTCGGCGCCCAGCCGGGCCGCCTCGATGACGTGGCGGGGGTGGCGGACGCTGGCGACGATGACCTCGGTCTTGGTGTCGTAGTTGTCGAAGATCTCGACGATCTCGTCGATCAGGGCCATGCCGTCCTCGGCGATGTCGTCGAGGCGGCCGATGAAGGGGCTGACGAAGCGGGCCCCGGCCTTGGCCGCCAGCAGGGCCTGGCCGGCCGAGAAGACGAGGGTCATATTGACGGCGACGCCCTCGCCGGCCAGCCGCTTGGTGGCTTTCAGCCCTTCGATGCCGACCGGGATCTTGACGGCGATGTTGGGCGCCAGCTTGGCCAGGGCCCGGGCCTCGGGCACGATGGCGTCGGCCTGGAGCGAGACGCACTCGGCGCTGACCGGGCCCGCGGTCAGGGCGCAGATGGCCCGGATGTTGTCCTCGAAGCAGGCGCTCTCCTTGGAGCAGAGCGAGGGGTTGGTCGTCACGCCATCGAGGACGCCCCAGCCGGCGACCTCGCGGATCTCTTCGACATTGGCGGAATCCAGGAACAGCTTCATGAGACCTCCTTGGCGCCGGGGCGCGCGAATGTATTGGAGAGCACGCCGATGCCCTCGATCTGGACGTCGACCCGGTCGCCGGGCGCCGTCGGCCCGATCCCGGCGGGCGTGCCGGTGGCGATGACGTCGCCGGGGTTGAGGGTCATAACGCGGGAGACGTAGCGGACCAGGAAAGGGATGGAGAAGATCAGGTTGGCCGTCGTCCCCGATTGGACGATCTTGCCGTTGAGGAAGGTCTTCAGCCGGATGGCGTCCGGGTCGAGCCCGGTGGCGACGCACGGCCCGATCGCGGCGAAGGTGTCGAAGCCCTTGGCCCGCGTGAACTGGACGTCCCTGGCCTGCAGGTCGCGGGCCGTGACGTCGTTGAAACAGGTGTAGCCCAGGATGACGTCGTCGACGGGATCGTCGTCCCGGAGCTGGCGGGCCTTGCGGCGGATGACGACGCCGACCTCGCCCTCGTAATCGACGCGCTGCGAGTCCGGCGGCTGGACCACGGCGTCGAGATGGCCGACGACGGCCGTCGGGGGCTTGAGGAAGAGGAGCGGTTCGGCCGGCAGGGGGTTGCCCAGCTCCCGGGCGTGCTCGCGATAATTGCGGCCGATGCCGACGATCTTGGTGGGCAGGACGGGCGGCAGGATGCGGACGTCGCCGATCGGCACCGGGCTCGATCCGAGGCGGAAATCGCCGAAGACCGAGCCGACGACCGGAAAGAGGAACTCCTCCTCGAGGACGCCGGTCAGGACCCTCTTGCGGTAGCGGAAGCGGTAGATCTTCAACGGTCCTCTCCTGTCTTCAGCATACACCCGGAGCGGCCGGGCGGTCGACCCCGGGGGCCCGCCGGCCGGACTCGGCGGCGACGGGGCCGGAGAACGCCGAAGCCCGCCCCTTCCGGTCCACGACCCGAACGGCGAAGGCCGGGGCGGCCCCCGTCCCGGGACCGGTCGCGTAAGTCCAGGTCATGACCCCGGCGGCCTCGCCTCCCGGCCCCCACAGCCCGGCGAACTCCGCCCGGGGGATGCGGCGGGCCCGGCGGGCCGTTCGCTCGACGGCCTCGGGCTCGAGCGGCCCGGGGCCCGGCGGCAGGCCCGCGTCGAAGACCCAGATCTCGACGGCCGCCAGCTCGGCGGCCGGCCGGCCCGAGACGGCCTTCGACGGATTGGTCCAGCGGAGCACGACGCCGCCCTCCCCCGCCGCGGCGGTCAGGCCCTGGACGGGGCCCGGCGCGCCGCTCCGGGGCAGGACGAGCGGCCCCTTGCGGCCGCAGGCGGACAGAGCGGCCAGGCCGAGCCCGAGGAGGAGCGGGACGATCCGTTTGTCCATCAGAGGATGAAGCGCCGCAGGTCCTGGCTGACGAGGATGTCCTTCAGGTGCTCCTGGACGTAGCCCCGGTCGATGCGCAGGGACTTCGGGGCGATGTCCGGCGCGGCAAAGGAGATGTCCTCCATGACCTTCTCGACGACCGTGTGGAGGCGGCGCGCCCCGATGTTCTCGGCGTCGGCGTTGACCTTCTCGGCGATGTCGGCGATCTCATCGACGGCGTCCGGGGTGAAGGAGACCTTGACGCCCTCCGTGCCCATGAGGGCCTCGTACTGGCGGAGGAGGGCGTTCTCGGGCTCGGTCAGGATGCGGACGAAGTCGTCCTTGGCCAGGGGCGCCAGCTCGACGCGGATGGGGAACCGGCCCTGGAGCTCGGGGATGAGGTCGGCCGGCTTGGAGACATGGAAGGCCCCGGCCCCGATGAACAGGATGTGGTCCGTCCGGACCAGGCCGAAGCGGGTGTTGACGGTCGTGCCCTCGATGATGGGCAGGAGGTCGCGCTGGACGCCCTCGCGGCTGACGTCCGGCCCGCGGCCGGATTCGCGGCCGGCGATCTTGTCGACCTCGTCGAGGAAGATGATCCCCGACTGCTCGACCCGTTCGATGGCCAGGCGCGAAACCTGGTCCATGTCGACCAGGCGCTTCTCCTCTTCCTCGAGCAGCAGCTCGCGGGCCTCCTTGATCTTGAGGCGGCGGCGCTTGGTCCGGCCGCCCAGGAAGCCGGGCAGGAAGTCCTGGATCTGGAAGCCGATCTCCTCGACCCCGGCGTTGGAGACCACCTCCAGGGGCGGCGTCGTCTTCTCCTTGACCTCCATCTCGACCCAGCGCTCCTCGAGCAGGCCGTCGCGGAGCTGGGCCCGGAGCTTCTCGCGGGTCTCGACCGGGCCGGACTCGGGCTCGGCCGCCGCCTCGCCGGCGCCTTCGCGCTTGCGGGCCGGCGGCAGGAGCAGGTCGAGCAGCCGCTCCTCGACGGCGGCCCGGGCCTTGCCCTCGATGGCCGCGATCTCCTCCTGCTTGACCAGGTCGACCGAGATGCGGACGAGGTCGCGGATCATGGATTCGACGTCGCGGCCGACATAGCCGACCTCGGTGAACTTGCTGGCCTCGATCTTGAGGAACGGCGAGGAGGTCAGCTTGGCCAGGCGCCGCGAGATCTCGGTCTTGCCGACGCCGGTCGGGCCGATCATCAGGATGTTCTTGGGCGCGATCTCGTCGGCCAGGGCCGGCGGCAGCTTGCGGCGGCGGTAGCGGTTGCGCAAGGCGATGGCCACGGCCTTCTTGGCCGCCTTCTGGCCGATGATGTGCTTGTCCAGCTCGGCCACGATCGCCTGCGGCGTCAGCTCGTCGTCGGGCGCGGCGGCGGGCCGCTCGAGGGAGGCGGGCAGCTGGATCGGCATCAGAGCTCCTCGACCGTGATCTCGTCGTTCGTGTAGACGCAGATGTCGGCCGCGATCCGCAGGGCCTCTTCGGCGATGGCCCGGGCGTCGAGGTCCGTATGCTTGATCAGGGCCCGGGCCGCGGCCAGGGCGAAGGGGCCGCCCGAGCCGATGGCCAGGATGCCGTCGTCGGACTCGACGACATCGCCCGTGCCGGAGATGAGGAGCGAGGCGCCCTTGTCGGCGACGATGAGCAGGGCGTCGAGCTGGCGCAGGGCCTTTTCCAGGCGCCAGTCCTTGGCCAGCTCGATGGCGGCCCGGGACAGGTTGCCGCGGTACTCCTCGAGCTTCCCCTCGAAGCGGGCGAACAGGGCGAAGGCGTCGGACGTGGCCCCGGCGAAACCGGCCAGGACGTCGCCTTTCCCCAGGCGCCGGATCTTGGTGGCGGTCTTCTTGAGGACGGTCTGGCCCAGGGTCACCTGGCCGTCGGCGGCCATGGCCGTTCTCCCCTTGTGACGGACGCAGATGACGGTGGTCGAGCGGATCATCGGTTCACCTCGATCGGAAGTTCCCATGATATCGGATAGGTGGGTTGAAGTAAAGGAACCGCGGCCGTCGCGGTTTGACGCTGTCGGGCGGTTTTTATAAGATACGGGAAACCGGCGAGCGAAGAGAGGGTCAAACCTACTTCTTACCCATTTTCGGGTCAAGGGCAGGTTTGGCCTCTCGTGAGAGGAGGCGCGATGGCGTCGCTGACCCTGGTGGTGATGGCCGCGGGCATGGGCAGCCGCTACGGCGGGCTGAAGCAGATCGATCCCGTCGGCCCGAGCGGCGAGGTCGTTCTCGATTACTCCGTTTACGACGCCCTGCGGGCCGGCTTCGACCGGGTCGTCTTCATCATCCGCCGGGACATCGAGGCCGCCTTCCGGGAGACGATCGGCCGGCGCGTCGAGGCCGCCGCGGACACGGCTTACGTCCTCCAGTCCCTGGACCAGGTGCCGCCGGGCTTCGCCGTTCCCGCCGGACGGACCAAGCCCTGGGGCACGGCCCAAGCCATCCTGGCCTGCCAGAACGCCGTCACCACCCCGTTCCTGGCCGTCAACGCCGACGATTACTACGGCCGGACCGCCTTCGAGGCCATGGCCGCCCACCTGGGCCGCGGCGGCGCCGGCGGCGGGGGCGAGTACGCCATGGTCGGCTACCGGCTGGAGAACACCCTGTCCGAGCACGGCACCGTGGCCCGGGGCGTCTGCGAGGCCACGGCCGGCCTCGAGCTCGTCGGCATCCGCGAGCTGATGAAGATCAAGCGCTTCCCGGACGGCATCAAGCACACCCTGAACGAGGCCGATTGGCTGCCGCTCGATCCGGCCAGCTGGACGTCCATGAATTTCTGGGGTTTCACCCCGGATCTCTTCGCCGAGCTGGAGCGGCTGTTCCCCGAGTTCCTGCGGGGCCGCGCGGCCGACGCGCTCAAGGCCGAGTTCCTCATCCCCGAGGTCGTCGGCCGGCTCATCCGCGAGAAACGGGCCCGGGTCCGCATCCTGCCGACGCGGGAGCGCTGGTTCGGCATGACCTATCCCGAGGACCGGCCCCTGTTCCGGTCGGCCATCCTGGCCCTGGTCGAAGCGGGCGTCTATCCGCGCGACCTCTGGGGCGGGGCGGCCGCGGCTTAGGCCCCCGGCCCCCGGAACGAAGGCCCGAAAGCGAGGACCGACCATGAACAAGACCGTCGCCCTGATCGCCTGTTCCCTTCTGTTGGCCCTGCCGACGGCGCCGTCCCAGACCGGGCCCGAGGATTGGGAGAACCCCGCCCTTCTTCACAGCGGCACGACCGCGCCGCGGGCGGCCTTCGTCCCCTTCCCCGACGCCGCCTCGGCGCTCCGGACGGCGCCGCAGGATTCGCCCCGCCGCCTGTCCCTGAACGGGACATGGAAGTTCCGTTGGTCGGCCCGGCCGGCCGACAGGCCGCTCGACTTCTGGCGGCCCGAGGCCGACCTCGGCGGCTGGAAGGACATCCCCGTGCCGTCGAACTGGATGTTCCACGGCTACGACTATCCGATCTACGTCAATATCGGCTACGAGTTCGCCCGCAATCCCAAGCCGCCCTTCGTGCCGCACGATCACAATCCCGTGGGCTCCTACCGCCGCGTCTTCACCGTGCCCGCGGACTGGGCCGGGATGAACGTCACGCTCCACTTCGGGGCGGTCAAGTCGTTCTTCTACGCCTGGGTCAACGGCGTCAAGCTCGGCTTCAGCAAGGACTCCAAGACGCCGGCCGAGTTCGACATCACCAGGCTCCTCAAGCCCGGCGAGAACGTCGTGGCCGTCGAAGTCTATCGTTGGTCGGACGGTTCCTATCTCGAAGGCCAGGATTTCTGGCGCTTGGCGGGCATCGAGCGCGACGTCTATCTCACCGCCGCGCCGGACGTCCACATCCGGGACTTCGAGGTCCGGGCCGGCCTGGACGCCGGATACCGGGACGGCCGGCTCGACGTCACGGTCGAGCTGGCGGCGGCCGGGGCCGACGCCCCGGCGGCGGCCCGGCCCACGGTGGCGCTGACGCTCCGCGACGCCGCCGGCCGGACGGTGCTGGCCGCCGCGGCCCGGCCGGCCGAAGGCGAGGGCGGCCGGATCGCCGCCCGCTTCGAGCGGACGCTCCCGAACGTCGCCCGCTGGAGCGCCGAAACGCCCGACCTCTACCGGCTGGTCCTCGAACTCAAGGACGCGGGCGGCAGGCCGCTCGAAGCCGTCGCCGCGAGGATCGGCTTCCGGACCTCCGAGATCAAGGACGGCCGGCTCCTCGTCAACGGCGTTCCGATCCTGCTCAAGGGCGTCAACCGCCACGAGCACGACCCGCTCACGGGCCACGTCATCTCCGAAGAGTCCATGCGGCGGGACATCGAGCTCATGAAGCGGTCGAACATCAACGCCGTCCGGACCTGCCACTACCCGGACGACCCGCGGTGGTACGAACTCTGCGACGAGTACGGCCTCTACGTCGTCGACGAGGCCGATATCGAATCGCACGGCATGGGCTACGGTCCCGAGAGCCTGGCCAAGGACCCGGCCTGGGGCCCGGCCCACCTCGATCGCGTCGCCCGCATGGTCGAGCGGGACAAGAACCACCCCTCGATCATCATCTGGTCGCTCGGCAACGAGGCCGGCGACGGCGTCAATTTCGAGCGGGCCTACGCCTGGCTCAAGAAGCGCGACTCCTCGCGGCCCGTCCAGTACGAGCGGGCCGAGCTGCGGGCCCATACCGACATCTACTGCCCGATGTACGAGTCCATCGAGGGGATGCTCAAGTACGCCGCGTCGAAGCAGGCCCGGCCGCTCATCCAATGCGAATACGCCCATTCCATGGGCAACTCCACCGGCAACCTGCAGGACTACTGGGACGCCATCGAGTCGCACGACCAGCTCCAGGGCGGCTTCATCTGGGACTGGGTCGACCAGGGCTTCGCGGCCAGGACGGACGCGGGCGAACCCTACTGGAAGTTCGGCGGCGACTTCGGGCCGCCCGACGTGCCGTCCGACCAGAACTTCTGCTGCAACGGCCTGGTCGGGCCCGACCGGACGCCGCACCCGGCGCTGTTCGAGGTCAAGAAGGTCTATCAGTACGTCAAGTTGGCGGCCGAAACCGCGGGCTCCGGGCGCGTGCGACTCCTGAACCGCTACGCCTTCATCGGTCTGGACCGCTTCGAGCTCGACTGGGAGCTCTCCGCTTCGGGGAAGATGGTGTCCTCGGGGACGGTCCGCTGCCCGGCCGCGGCGCCGGGCGCGGGCGCGACCGTTCGTCTTCCGCTCCCCCGCTTCCAAACCCAAGCCGGCGTCGAATACTTCCTGAACCTCTCGGTCCGCGCCCGGGAAGCCTGGGCCGGCGTGCCGAAGGGCCACCTCGTCGCCGCCGAGCAGCTGCCGTTCGCGCCGGCCGCCGCGGCCGCCGCCGCCCCGCCGATCGGGCCCCGGACCGATCCGCCGGCCCTGACGGTCGACGACGGGCCCCGCTTCCTCCGCGTCGCCGGCCCCGCGTTCGCCGTCCGCTTCGACCGCCTGACCGGAGCTCTCGACTCGTTCGTCCACGGCGGGGTCGAGCTCCTCGGCGCCGGGATCGAGCCGAATTACTGGCGCGCCCCGACGGACAACGACTTCGGCAACCAGATGCCGCGGCGCCTGAACGTCTGGCGCCGGGCCAGTCTCGATCGCGATCTCGTCCGTCTGGAGGCCCGCCCGGCCGGGACCGGCCGGGTGTCGGTGACGGTCGTCTACGCGCTGGCCGGCGGCCAGGCCGCCCAAACGCTCGAGTACACGGTCTCCGGGGACGCCTCGATCGCCCTGCGCTCGACGCTGGCGCTCAAGGCCGGCCACAAGCTGCCCGAGCTGCCCCGCGTCGGCCTGAAGCTGGCCCTGCCCGCCGCCTTCGACCGGATCGCCTGGTACGGCCGGGGGCCGTTCGAGAACTACCGGGACCGCAAGACCGCGGCCTTCGTCGCCCTCTACGGAACGACGGCCGGCGAGCCCTTCCCCTACGTAAGCCCCCAGGAATACGGCAACCGCACGGACACGCGCTGGCTGGCCTGCCGCGACGCCGAAGGGCGGGGCCTCGTCGTCGCCGGCGATCCGGTCCTCGAGTTCTCGGCCCACCCTCACTGGCCGGAGGACCTGACCCAGGAGAGCCGGGGCTCCAGGCACCCGCCGGACGTGACCGTCCGCGAAATCGTCTGCCTGACCCTCGACCACGCCCAGATGGGGGTCGGCGGCGACGATTCCTGGGGGGCCCGCGTCCATCCGCAATACACGCTCCCGGCCCGGGATTACGCCTTCACGGTCGTCCTGCGGCCGCTCGCGCCGGGCGACGATCCGGCGGCCGCGGCGGCCCGGCGTTGAGTGTCGCGGGGGCCGGGAAACCAAACCGAGCCGCCGGGCGTATTTTCCAGTGGCTTTTGATATAATCGGAACGAACCGTCATCCTCTATATACGAGAGCCGGCCGACGCCCATGAAATGCCCGCGCTGCCTGAACGAGAACCCCGAGGGGACCCGCTACTGCGGCCACTGCGGCCGCGAGCTCCCCGGCGCCGGCGAGACGCTGCCGACGCCGCCGGGCACGGCCACCTTCCAGGCCCCGACCAAGGGCCTGGAACGGGGCGCGATCTTCGCCCGCCGCTTCGAGATCATCGAGGAGATCGGCCAGGGCGGCATGGGGACCGTTTATAAGGCCTACGACAACAAGATCCGCGAGGTCGTGGCCCTCAAGCTCCTCAAGCCGGAGATCGCCTCGGACCTCGAGGTCATCGAGCGCTTCCGCAACGAGATCAAACTGGCCCGCCAGGTCGCTCACCGCCACGTCTGCCGGATGTACGACCTCGGCGAGGAATGGCTGACCATCTACATCTCGATGGAGTACGTCCCCGGCGAGGACCTCAAGAGCTTCATCCGCCGCTCCGGCCACCTGACCGAGGCCAAGGCGGTCGGGCTGGCCAAACAGATCGCCGAGGGCCTGGCCGAGGCCCACCGGCTCGGGGTCGTCCACCGCGATCTCAAGCCCCAGAACGTCATGATCGACAAGGACGGCAACGCCAAGATCATGGACTTCGGCATCGCCCGCTCCCTCCACACCAAGGGCGTCACCGGGACCGGGGTCATCATCGGCACGCCGGAATACATGGCTCCGGAACAGGCCGAGGGCGGCGACGTCGACCGCAGGGTCGACCTCTACGCCCTGGGGGCCATCCTCTTCGAAATGGTCACCGGTCGGGTGCCTTTCGAGGGGGCGACGCCCTTGAGCATCGTCCTCAAGCACCGCAGCGAGCCGCCGGTCGATCCGACGTCGATAAACGCCCAGATCTCGGCCGGATTGAGCCGGATCATCCTCAAGTGCCTGGCCAAGTCCCGGGACGACCGCTACGCGTCGGCGACCGAGGTCCTCGAGGACCTGAACGCCGTCGAGGCGGGCCTGCCGATGACCCGCCAGACGACGGCCCGGCCCCGGCCGGCCACGGCCCGGACCAAGCCCCTGACCGACCGCGAGATCACGGTCAAATTCAACCTCAAGAAGGCCCTCATCGAAGGGGCCGTCGTCCTCGGGCTGGCCGCCCTCGGGATCGTCATCCTGACCCACAAGAGCGATCCGGGCGGGGCCGATCCCGGCCGCCAAAAAACCGTCTCCTTCCAGCGGGGCGGCCACGCCCCGGCCGGGGCCGAGGCGCCCGGCGACGTGCCGCCCTCCATGAGCTCGGCCAGGCCGTCGCCCGGCGGCCGCACGGGGACGGGCATCATGGGCTATCTGGCGCCCTTCGTGAAGGACCCGGCCAAGTTCATGAGCGAGAAGGACAGCCTCGAGTTCGAGAAGGCCTTGGCCGCGATCAAGGAAAAGTATCCGGCGGAAGCCTCGGCCCTGTCCCAGTGGCTCGACAGCATCCAGACCAGGATCACCGAAGGCCGGAAGCAGAAGGAGGCCGGGAACCTGGAAGCTTCGAAGCGGAGCTACGACCGGGGCGAGTCGGAGATGCGCAAGTTCCTGGCCCAGGTCAGCGAGCGCGAGCGGGCCGAGACCGCGTTCCAGGAGCTCCAGGCGGCCAAGCGCCGGGCGGCCGGCCCGTCGCCTTCCGGGGCCCCGAACCTGCTGACATGGATCGCGCTGGAGAAGGAGAAGGACGCTTCGGACGCCTTCGCCAAGAACGATTTTTCGGGCGCCCGGATCCTGTGCGACATCCTGATCCAGGTCCACCAGATGAGCCCGCGGGCCACGGACGAGGACAAGGGCCTGGCCGCGCTGCGCGAGCTGGCCCTGGGCAAGCGCCGGGAGGCCGAAACGGCCCAGGCGCCGGCCAAGCAGGCCTGGCTCTACGACCAGGCCGTGGCCCAGGAGGACAGCGCCGGCCAGATGGCCCGCGAGGGGCTCGTCCCGCAGTCGGCGGAACAGTACATCCTGGCCGCGTTCCTTTACGAAAAAGCCAGGGACGTCGCCGTCGAGAGCGCCCAGGCCGGACGGAATTGACGAGCGCCGGCATGACCCCCAAGGAACCTCGGAAGCGGCGCCTGCTGTTCGTCTGCTACGGGAACATCTGCCGCAGCCCGATGGCCGAGGGGATCGCCCGGCTGCGCCTGGACGGCCGGGCCGAGGCGGCCAGCGCGGGCATCGGGGCGACGGGCGGGCCGGCCTCCGAGGAGGCCGTGCGGGTCATGAAGATCGTCTACAAGATCGACATTTCCGCGCATGTCGCCCGGCCGGTCGGCACGTACGACCTGGGGTCTTTCGACTTCATCGTCGCCCTGGACCCGTCCATTTACCACCATCTCCGCGACATCTGGGGCGTGCCCGAGTCCGTCCTCTACGGCTGGAACATCGCCGACCCTCTCGGCGGGGATTACCAGACCTATAAAGCCGCGGCCAGGGCCATCGAGCAAAGGTTGGATCAGTTCCTGGCCGCGGTCGGTCTGGCCGCCTGACGGCCCGGCCCGGTTCAGCGGTCCATCATCGCCCCTAGGGGGCGCAGGGCCGGCACATTGTCGAAGACGATGCGCAAGGCCGTCAGCAGCGGCACGGCCAGGATCATGCCCGGGACGCCCCACAGCCAGGCCCAGAAGAACAGCGAGAAGAGCACCAGGAGCGGCGAGAGGCGGATCTCCTTGGCCATCAGCCGCCGTTCCAGGAAACGGCCGACGGCGACATGGACGCCGGCCAGGAGCGCCAGCAGGGCCACGATCCTGACGTTCAGCCCGCCTTCGAGGAAGACGGCCAGGAGGGCGGGCAGGGCCACGGACGCGAGGGGCCCGAGGGTCGGGATGTAGTTGAAGAACACCGCCAGAACGCCGAACAAAACGGCGAAGCGGACTCCGAAGAGACCCAGGACGGCCGCCACGAGGACGCCGATCACCAGGTTGTCCAGGGTTTTGACGGCCAGGTACTTCTGGACGTCCCGGTCGATCCGGCAGGCCGTGTGGCTCAAGGTCTGGGCCTGGGCCGGCGGGAAGGCCTGGCCGACCTTGCGGATCATCCGGCCGCGGCCGGCCAGGATGAAGATCATGAAGACAAAGACGAGCAGCAGGTCGGACATGAACGAGGCGAACGGGCCGATGGCGGCGATGAGGACGTTGCCGGCCTTGGCGATGTTGAAGCCCTCGATCCATTCGGTCAGCCCGATCTTGAGGCGCGGATCGGGCACCAGCCGGTCGATCCGGCCGAGCAGGTCCCGGACCATCTCGGTGTAGGACGGCAGCTCCCGGGCCAGGGACTTGCCGCTCGAATAGAAGACCATGCCGATGAGATAGAGGACGGCGAAGGAGCCGATCAGGATGAGGACAAGGGCCAGGGCCTTGGGGACCTTGCGCGCCACCAGGATATCGAGGGCCGGCGAGACGGCGAAGGCGAACAGCAGGGCCAGGGCGAAGGGGACCAGGATGGCCTGGGCCAGCTTCAGGAAGGCGCCGACGACGAACAGGGCCAGCGCGCCGACCCCGATACGGACCCATTTGGCCTTGTCCACGCGTCCTCCCGGCTTCCCATCTTAACGAAAAGCGGCGGAAAGGGAAAGGGGCGGGCCCGCCGGTTTGACGGTCCGCTCGGCCCTGTGGTATACGCCATCTCGAAGGGGCCCGGGGAACGAAGGGAGAAGCCCATGATCCACCGCATCGCCGCCGCCGCCGGGGCCGCCCTGGCCGCGCTCGGCCTGGCCGTATCGGCCGCCGGGGCGGCCGAGGTCAAGGCCCTGACGAAGGACCTTTTCGCCGTCCCGTCGACGACCGGGAACGAGGACCGGCTGGCGGGGAAGATCAAGGCCCTCCTGCCCAAGGGGCTGGCCGTCGAAGAGGACGGGCTGGGCACGATCGCCGTCCGCTCGGCCGGGACGCCGGGGCCGCTCCTCATCGTCGCCGCCCTCGACGGCTACGGCCACATGGTCGGGGGCTTCACGCCGGACGGCTATCTGACGCTCGACCGGCCGGTGGCGCCGCCGCACGCCCGCTTCGACGCCTTCCTGATGGGGCAGCCGGTCGTCGTGACCACGGCCCGCGGCCCGGTCCCGGGCATCGTGGCCCAACCGGCCCTTCATCTTCTGACGCCGGAAAGGCGGCGGACCCTCGTCGACGGGTTCTCCCTGGAATCCGCTTTCGTCGATATCGGGGTCCGGTCGGAGAAGGAGGCCCGGGCCCGGGGCGTCGAGCGGCTCGACCCGGTCACCTTCCCGGCCGTCCTGACCGAGCTGGCCGGCGGCCAATGGGCCGGACCGTCGCTCGGGCTGAAAGGCGCGGCGGCCGCCCTGCTGGCCGCTCTCGAAGGCCCGGCCGCGGTGGGCGGTCCCGAAACCGTCGTCGCCTGGGCGGCCCAGACCAAGTTCGGGGCCCGGGGCCGCGGGGCCCGGCCGGCGGTGGGCGCCGCGCGGGCCAGGGCCCGCTGGCAGCCGCAGAGGACGATCGTCGTCGACCTGGTCGCCGCCGGCAAGGGCGACGGCTTCCCCTTCCCGGGCGGCGGGCCGGTCCTCGTCCAGTACAAGTCGGGGCCGTCCGAGCTCCGCCGGGCCCTCGAAGCGGCCGCGGCCGCCGCCGGGGCGCCCCTTCAGTTCATGACCGGCCCCGATACGCCGCTCTCGCTGCCGTTCGAGGTCCCGCCCGCGGAGGTGGTCGCGCTGGCCCTGCCCGTCCGATTCCTCGACACGCCGTCCGAGGTCGTCAGCCTCGGCGACCTGGAGGCCCTGGCCGGCATCCTGAAACGGTTCCTCCAGACGGGAGGGGCCCGATGAACGCGCGCCGGGCGGCCGGGGTCCTGGCGCTCCTCCTCGGGGCCGTTTCTCCGGCCGCGGCCCAGTCGAAGGCCTGGGACCTGCTCCGGGAGATCGTCCTCGTGCCCGGCGCTTCGGGACACGAGGGCCCGGTGTCGTACTTCATCCAGGGCAAGCTGCCGGCCGGTCTCAAGGCCGAGCGCGACGGGATGAACAACGTCTGGTTCACGATCGGAACGGGGCGCCCCCACATCCTGTTCGTCGCCCACATGGACGAGCTGGGCTGGGCGGTCGACCGCGTCACGCCGGAGGGCCGGGTCCGGGTCAAGCCCGGCGGCGGCCTCCTGCCGGCGACGATGGAGGCCCGGCCGGTCGTCATCCACACCGGCCGGGGCGAGGTGGCCGGGATCGTCTCGCCGCGGCCGCGCTACGACGAGCGGCCGGCCCAGGGGGAGATCGCGGAGGACGCCGCCTTCACGGCCGGGTCCTTCGACATCTATCTCGGCGCGGCCACGGAGGCGGAGGCCCGGGCCCTGGGCGTGGCCGAGGGCGATCCCGTCACCGCGAAAAAGGTCCTGACCGACCTCGGGCCCGGCTTGATGGCCGCCCGGGCCGTCGACGACCGGGCCGGCTGCGCGGCGCTGCTCGACGCCGCGCTGCGCCTGAACCCGGCCGCGGTCAAAGGCCGGACGGTGACGTTCGCCTGGGACGTCCAGGAGGAGACGGGGCTCTTCGGGGCCTCGGAGCTGGCCCGGACGATGAAGCCGGATTATGTGTTCGCCATCGACACGTTCGTCTCGACCGACTCGCCGCTCGAATCCAAGCGCTTCGGCTTCCTGCCGGTCGGCCGCGGGGCGGTCCTGCGGGCCGTCGATTCGTCCAACGTCACGCCGAAGGCGCAGATCGCCAAGGTCCTGGCCCTGGCGGCGCGGCGGATGATCCCGGTCCAGGTGGGCAACTCGCGCGGCGGCAACGACGGCTCGGTCTTCCTGGCCGGCGGCGCCGTCGACATCCCCCTCTCCTGGCCCGGCTCCTACGCCCACTCGCTCATCGAGAAGATCGACCGCCGCGACCTCGAGGCACTGACGAACCTCATCCTGGCCGTCATATCTGATTGGAAATAGCGACCTGCTCGAGCCCTCGTCGCTGATCAGAAAGGGGCCTCTCTCTTAGGTCCGACTCTGCGAGCGCGAAGGAGACCGCCCCGCCTACCCCGAGCGACCGAAGGGAGCGGAGGTCAGAAGCGCGACAGAGCGACTCGGAGGAGCGCTTCTGGGAAATATCTAAACAAAGCGCTTTTTCACGATATTTCGCAGAATCGGGCTTCGAGTGCTCAGCCCAATTCTGCTGGTCCGCTCCGAAGACTTCGCTCCCCGCCGGAGGGCGAAACCGACTCCTGAGCCCATAGAACGGCCGCGATGGCTCACCCGAGCGTAGAAGGGCGAACGACTTCGCGCTATTCGGAGGACCTGCGAGAGGCCGACCTCTTGATCAGCGCTTCTTGGGCTTGACCTGGATGGCCTTGAGCCCCGGCTTCTTCTCGCATTCCTTCAGGAAATCCTGCTCCCGCTGCGAGTTGACGTAGTCGGGCGACTGGAAGCGGTAGGTGAAGCGGGTATGCTCGTCGTACTTGCCCTCGAGGATGGCGATGACGTCCTCGATGTTGACCCGCTCCTCGTCGGTCGGGATGACGAAGATCTTGACCTTGGAGTCGTCGGCCGAGATCTCGGTCTCGGCGTTGCGGGTCTTGGCCAGCTTGTTCTTGGCCTTGTCGAGCTTGATGCCCATGAACTCGAGGCCCTCGCACGACTTCTCGCGGATGAGGTCCGACATCTCGCCGACACCGGCGGTGAAGACGATGGCGTCCGCCCCGCCGATGGCCGCCGAGTAGGCCCCGATGTACTTCTTGATGCGGTAGGCTTCGACCTCGATGGCCAGCTTGGCCCGGGCGTCGCCGGCCTCGGCCGCCTGCTGGACGTCGCGCCGGTCGGTGTACTTGCCGGTGATGCCGAGCAGACCCGACTTCTTGTTGAGGATGTCGCTCATCTTGCCGGGGGCGATATTCTCTTTCTCCATGACCATGAGATCGATGGCCGCGTCGTGATCGCCGGCCCGGGTGCCCATGACCAGGCCCTCGAGGGGGGTCAGGCCCATGCTCGTGTCGTA
>CAZNPB010000011.1:0-63879 GCA_964574895.1 uncultured Eubacteriales bacterium | reverse complement strand
GGTCGCGGAGTCTTCGGAGCGACCGTCGGGAGCGCGTCGGAGCGGCTCGGAGACGTGATCCCGAGAAATATCCTCAGAAAGCGGATCGGGGATGGGATGTGTTATCATTCCACCAAACGGGGGGGAGAAGGCCTGGTCGAAGGAGGCCGCATGGACAGGACGGTCCGCTTCAAGCTCAACGGGAAGGAGGTCGCCGTCGAGACCTCGCCGGAGCGCATGCTCCTGTGGGTCCTGCGGACAGACCTCGATCATACCGGCGTCAAGTACGGCTGCGGCGAGGGCTATTGCGGCGCCTGCACCGTGCTCGTCGACGGCCGGCCGGTCCGGGCCTGCGGCTTCCCTCTCGCCAAGGCCGAAGGCAAGAGCGTGCTGACCATCGAGGGCCTGGCCCGCGGCGGCGCCCTGCACCCGCTCCAGCAGGCCTTCGCCGACCACGACGCCCTCCAATGCGGCTACTGCACGCCGGGCATGATCCTCCAGGCCTACGGCCTGCTCCTGCGCAAGCCCGATCCGACCGAGGCCGAGATCGTCGACGCCCTCGAAGGCAACCTCTGCCGCTGCGGCTCCTATGCGCGGATCATGGCCGCCGTCCGGGCCGCCTCGCAAGCCATGAAGATGAAGGCCGTGGACCATGACGCCCGCTAAGCCCCCGCTCCCGCCCGAAGACGACGAGTATCTCCTGTTCGGGCCCGGCGCCTCCGCCCCCGACCGCCCCGGCGCCATCCCGCTCGACCGCCGCGAGTTCCTCAAGCTCGCCGGCGGCGGCCTGGTGGTCGCCTTCTCCGTCGGCGGACCGCTCCCCGGCCAGCAGGGCGGCGCGCGCGGTCCCAACGGCGCCTACCCCGACGACCCCAACGCCTACCTCAAAGTCGGCCCGGACGGCCGGGTGACATGCTACACCGGCAAGATCGAGATGGGCCAGGGCATCATCACCTCGCTGGCCATGATGCTGGCCGAGGAGCTCGACGTGCCCCTGGCCGCGGTCGACATGGTCATGGGCGACACCGCCCTCTGCCCCTACGACGCCGGGACCTTCGGCTCGCGCAGCACCAAGTACTTCGGCCCGCCCCTGCGCCAGGCCGCGGCCGAGGCCCGCGCCGTCCTCGTCAAGCTGGCGGCCGCCCGCCTCGGCGCGGACGAAGCGTCGCTGGCGACGGGGAACGGGGCCGTCTTCGCCCCCGCCGTCCCCTCGAAAAAGGTCACCTACGCCGAGCTCGTCCGCGGCCGCAAGCTCGAGGTCCGGCTGGAGGCCCGGCCGCCGCTCAAGCCCCGGGCCCGCCACGCCGTCGCCGGCCGGCCGACGCCGCGCACGGACGCCCGGGCCAAGGTCACCGGCGAGGCCAAATTCGCCGGCGACATCCGCCTGCCGGGCCTGCTCTACGCCGCGATCCTGCGGCCGCCCGCCCACGGGGCCGCGCTCAAAAGCGTCGACACCGCCGCGGCGGAAAAATTCGCCGGCGCCCGCGTCGTCCGGGACGGCGATCTCGTGGCCGTGCTCCACGACAAGCCCGACCTGGCGGCCGCGGCCCTGGCGCTCGTCCGGGCCGAGTTCTCCCCCTCGCCCTCGACGCTCGACAACGCCGCCATCTTCGACCATATCCGCAACGTCCCGGCCCGGTCCGAGGTGGTCGTCGAATCCGGCCGTCTCGACGAAGGCGGCAAGCTGTCCGCCCGCACCGTCGAGGCCTCCTACTACGCCCACTACGTCGCCCACGCCCCCTCCGAGCCGCACACGGCCGTCGTCCGCGTCGACGGCGGCCGGGCCGAGGTCTGGGCCTCGACCCAGTCGCCCTTCCGGGCCCAACAGGAAGCGGCCCAGACCCTGGGACTGCCCCTCGACGCCGTCCGCGTCCGGACGCCCTTCGTCGGCTGCGGCTTCGGCGGCAAGAACCAGGGCGGCCAGATCGTCGAAGCGGCCCGCCTGGCCAAGCTCGCGGGCCGGCCCGTCCAGGTGGCCTGGTCGCGCGGCGAGGAGTTCTTCAACGACACCTTCCGGCCGGCCGCCGTCTACGACGTCCGGGCCGGCCTGGACGCCGCGGACCGCCTCGTCCTCTGGGACTACAAGACCTACCAGGCCGGCAGCCGCAGCGCCCAGCCCGTCTACGACATCCCGCACAAGCGCGTCCTGTCCTTCGGCGGCTGGGGCGGCGCCGGCGGCCAGGCCGGCCCGGCCGCCCATCCGTTCGGCACGGGCGCCTGGCGCGGGCCCGGCAGCAACACCAACATCTTCGCCACCGAGTCGCACATCGACCTCTGCGCCGAGCGGGCCGGCGCCGACCCGCTCTCCTTTCGCCTGGCCAACCTCGCCGACGCCCGCATGAAGCGCGTCCTCGCCGCCGCCGCCGAGGCCTTCGGCCGCCCCTTCGCCAAGGCGCCGTCCGGACGCGGCCGGGGCCTGGCCATCACCGACTATCTCGGCACCTACGTCGCGGCCATGGCCGAGGTCGAGGTCGACCGGGGGAACGGCGCGGTCCGCGTCCTCCGCGTCGTCTGCGCCCAGGACACCGGCGAGGTCGTCAATCCCGAGGGCGCCCGGATGCAGATCGAGGGCTGCGTCACGATGGGACTGGGGTATTGCCTGACCGAGGAGGTCCGCTTCGCCGCCGGGGCCGTCCTCGACGCCAACTACGACACCTACGAGGTGCCGCGCTTCTCCTGGCTGCCCAAGATCGAGGTCGTTCTCGTCGACAACCCGGACCTGGCTCCCCAAGGCTGCGGCGAACCGGCGGTCACGGTCATGGGCGCGCTGGTGGCCAACGCCATCCACGACGCGATCGGGGTGCGCCTCTTCACGCTGCCGATGACGGCGGCGCGGATCAAGGCGGCGCTGGCGGCCAAGGCCTAGCCCCGCGGGGCCAGGCTAGTTGCCGTCCCAGCCCGCCAGCCGGGCCCACAGGTGCCAGGCGGCGTAGGCCTTGAGGTTGGCGTTGAGCGGCTGGGAGTGGGCCGAAGCGCAGCTGTACCACTCGCCCGGATGGGCGTTCTGCCAGCTCGTGGCCCAGTTGCGGTCCCGGACGTCGTCGCCGTTGCTGTCGTAATCGCAGGCGTCGTTGACCAGCTTGTCGCCGAAATAGGCCCGGTCCGGATCGTAGCTCTCGATGTCGGCGAAATCATAGAGGACCTTGCCGTGGGCGGCGCAGTAGTCGCGGATCTGGGCGTTGCGCCGCGGCACATTGCCGTCGGGCCCCGCGCCGTCGGTGTGGCCGGTCATGTAGACGAAGGTGACGCCGGGGAAATCGCGCTCCAGCCCGTCCATCAGGTCGAGATACAATTGGATGTCCGATGCCGAGCCGTCGACCTGGCCGCACCAGGCCCAAACGATGACGTTGATCTCCGGGTGGCCGGCCAGGTAGGCGCGCGTCGCGCTTTCCCAGGCGGTGCGGTTCGGGTCGCCCAGGTCCTGGGCCGTGCCGACGCCGCCGAAGTCCCCATAATAGTCGCGCAGATCGAGGGCGCCGTCGACGCCGCCGGCGTTGAAGGCGTAAAGCGAACCCTTCCAGCCGACGAGCCCGGACATGCCCGTCGTGAGCTGGCTGCCGTGCGAGGTATGGCCGTAGGCGATATGGAGCGTCTGCTTGGCCAGGGTGATGTACGATTCCGGGATGTCGGCCAGCACGGCGCTCGTATGATCGACGAGGACGGCCCCGGCGCCGTCGCCCCCGTCCGTGGCCGAACAGGACAGCCCTAAAGCCAGGACTGTCAACAAAATGAACACTTTTATCGAGCTTCTCATAGTCATCCCTGTCATTATAACCCGCTCACCAAATTTAGTCGTGCCGGCTGGACGAAATTGGCCCCATGGAACGCGTCACCGGATGTCCAAATACCGGACGGTTTGGCCGCGTTTCGCGTCTTTGTCAACGCCGGTCCTAGTCCCCTCTCCGGGATCCCCCTCTCGCGGCGGCGGATAGGATCATCCTCGACCGAGCCCTTTTTATTTCCGCGCCCTTGTGCTATAGGGTAAGGCCATGAAAACGCTGCTGCTCGTCAATCCGGCCGCCGGGCACGGCCGCGGCCGCAAGGTCTTCGAAGGCCTCGAGCCGCGCCTCCGGGGCGCCTTCCCCGGGCTCGAGGTCCGCTTCTCCGAGCACCCCGGCCACTCCGTCGAGATCGGCCGCCAGGCCGCCGGGGCCGGCTACGACCGCATCCTCTGCCTCGGCGGCGACGGCACGCCCTACGAGCTCATCAACGGGCTCTACGCCGAGGGCCGGCCCGCCCGCCGTCCGGAGATCGGCCAGATCCCGGCCGGGACGGGCAACTCGTTCATCCGCGACTTCGGCATCGAGTCGCCGGACCAGGCCCTCGAGGCCATCCTGGCCGGCCGGCGCCGCCAGGTCGACCTGGTCGAGTTCGAGGAGCAGGAGCGCGGCCGGACCGTCCGGCGCTACTCCCTCAACATCATCGGCGTCGGCCTGATCGCCGACATCCTCCGGCTGACCAACGAGCGGCTCAAGTTCATGGGCGCGGCCGGCTACAGCGTCGCCGTGCTCGCCCGCCTGGCCCGGGGCATGGCCAACCGCATCGTCATCGATTCCGACGGCCAGCGGCTCGAGGCCGAGAACAGCGCCCTGGTCATCTCCAACTCGAAATTCACGGGCGGCAAGATGATGATCGCCCCCAAGGCCGAGACCGACGACGGCCGGGCCGACCTGGTCCTGTTCAACGACGTCAACCGCCGCCAGATCGTCTCCATCTTCTCGGGCGTCTTCTCCGGGAAGCACGCCGACCACCCCCGCGTCCACATGCGCCAGGCCGCCGCCCTGACGGTCGAGGCCGACCCGCCGCTGCGGCTGATGGCCGACGGCGAGCTCATCGGCTGGACGCCGCTGCGGGTCAAGGTCCTGCCCGGCGAGCTCGACTTCCTGGCCTGACCGGGGGACCGTGGGGGCCATGAAAGAACGCCTCGCCAAGGTCCGGTCGTTCTTCATCTGGGTCCTGACCCTGCCGGTCTTCCTGGCCGCCTGCCTGGCCATCCTCCTGGCCACATTCCTTCTCCGGGGCCGGGCGCTCGAGGCCGTCATCAAAGGCGGCTGCCGGGCCGTCCTGGCGGTGGCCGGCGTCCGCCTGGGCGTCCGCGGCCGTGAGAACATCGTCCCCGGCCGGGGCTATATCGCCATGATGAACCACGTCAACTTCTTCGACCCGCTCGTCTACCAGGCCGTCTTCCCGGGGCCGATGCGGGGCGCGGAGGAGGAGAGCCACTTCCGCTGGCCGGTCTACGGCGCGACCATCCGCCGCATGGGCATGTTCCCGATCGACCGCAAGGACACGGCCCGGGCCGTCGAGACCCTGCGGCGGGCCGCGGCCTGGGTCCGCAGCCGGCCCGGGGCTTCGTTCGGCATCATGCCCGAAGGGACGCGGACACGCGACGGCCGGCTCTCGCCCTTCAAACGGGGCGGCTTCGTCATGGCCGTCGAGACCGGCCTCGACATCCTGCCCATCGTGCAGCGCGGGGCCTACGAGGTGGCCCGCAAAGGGAGCCTGGTCATCCGGCCGGGCCGCGTCGAGGTGACCGTCGAGCCGCCCATTTCGACGGCGGGTTACACCAGGGAAACGGTCGGCGAGCTCGTCGAGCGCGTCCGCCGGGTCTTTCTCGACCGCCTCGGGGAATAGGCGCCGGTCTCCGGCCGGCTAGCGGACCAGCCGGATCTCGGTCTGGCGGCCGGCCGGGAAGACGACGCCGCCGGCGGTGAACACGGCGCTCTGCTCGAGCGCGAAGGAGATCTCCTGGCCGCCCCACTCGGGCACGGCCGCCCCGACGCTCAACTCGACGGCCCAGCAGGTGTTGGCGTGGAGCGGATGATCGCCGGCCCCGGGAACGCCGTCCTGCATGTCGCCCAGGCCGATCCTGGTCCCGGCGCCATGGCCGTAATAATTGAGGGGATGCGAGTAGATCCGCGGCCGCAGCCCTTCGGCCCGGCCCTTGGCCAGGGCGGCGGCCAGGACCTCGTTGCCGGTCCGGCCTTCGGCGAACTCGCCGGCGAGGATGTCCTGCAGGCGGTTGCCGCGCCGCATGGCCTCGCGCAACCCGGCCGGCGCCTCGGACTCGCCCGGCCGCGGCACGTAGGCCGCCTCCTGGATGTCGGTCGTCATCCCCAGGCAGGAGAAGCCGATGTCGCAGCGCACCAGGTCGCCCGGCAGGATGGTCCGGCGCCGGCTCTCGTCGGCCGGCCCGCCGGCCCGCCGCACGATGTAGAAGCTGGGCTGGAACCACGGCTCGACCCCCAGCTCGGCGAAGCGCCGGCGCGTCCACCAGGACAGGTCGGCCAGCGTGGTCACACCCGGCCTGATGGCCGCGGCGGACAGCGCCTCGGCCGCCACGGCCCGGTTGACGGCGGCCAGCCGGCCGTAGAACCCGATCTCGGCCTCCGTCCGCGTCTCCAGCCAGCCGACGGCCAGCCGCTCGGCGGAGACCAGCCGGGCCGCGAGCTGCGGCCCGAGGGCGGCGGCCAGGTCCTTCCCGAGCGTGGCCGTCAGCCCGTCGGCGAAGGCGAAGACAGCCGACTCGTCGACGGCGATCCGCTTCGGGTCCCGCTCGCCGACCAGGCGGGCCAGCCGGGCCCACGGCTCTTCGGGCCGCTCGGTCCAGCCGGGCGCGTAAAGATCGGCCATCTCGCGGTTGAAATCGCCGCCGTAGGGATTGACGGACAGGCGCTCGACGCCGGACGCCGGGCCGCGGTCGAAGAAGACGAGCATCGTCAGCCGCCAGGCGAACATGTTCGGATAAGGCGCCAGGGTGGGGTAGACGGGATCTTCGGCGTGCTCGCGGCAGACGACGATCCACATGTCGATCCCTTCCCGACGCATGACGGCGGGCAGGACGGTCTCGAAACGCACCTTCAGCCAGCCGTTATAAAGCGAGGCCCGCTCCCGGAGGTTCGGGATCCCGGACGGACCGTCGGAGGCGCCGGTCGCGGCCGGGGCGGGCCGCTCCGGGCCCGAGCAGGCCGGCGCCGCGGCGGCCAGACCCAAAGCCAGAAGGAGGAGCGGGACGGGCAAGAAGCGAGGCGCCCTGCTCATGACCGGGACCCGCGCTTGACGCCGGCGCCCGCGACGGCGGTCGAGAAGTGGACGAACGAGAAGCATTCCGGGATGTGCGAATCGTAGAGCCCGTGCTTGTTGAGGGCCCAGCCCGGATGCGGCTCGACGGCGACGCCGCAGGTCCGCAGCAGCTCGAAGCGCGAAAAATCCAGGCGCCAGACGTCGCCGTCGCGGGGCGGCAGGGGCCGGCCGCCCGCCAGGCGCGTCATGCCGCTCCAGGGGAAGGCGATCTCGGCCGTCCAGCCCTCGTCGACGTCGGACGGGTCGTTGAGCGTGCCCCGGACCTGGACCGCCGCGCGCAGGCCGGGAAAGTCCCAGTCCATGAAGGCCCAGCGCTTGCCCCGCGGGTGCCGGCCGTAGCGCAGGCCGTCCTGGAAGCCGCCGATGACGTCGACGCGGCGCAGGCGCAGGTCGAACTCCGGGACGTCGAACCGGCTGCCCGGCTTCAGCGCGTCCTGCCAGACATAGAAAACCTCGTAAACCGTGCCCAGGGCGTTGATCTGGAACTCGTAGTAACAGTCCTCGCCGCCGATGAAGATCTCGACGTCGTTCTCGGTCCAGACGAGCGAGTCGCGCTCGGCCAGCCGGGCCCGGACGTCGGGCTCGCCGACCCAGAAGGCGACGTAGAGCGCTTCGTCGTCCCAGAGCGCGGCCATCTTCGTATCGAGGAAGCCGGGAACGCCGCTGACGAGATCGACGAACCGGCCCGACTTCGGCGCCGCCCGCCAGGCCGGGCGGTCGAGCCGGCCGTCGATGGCCGGCCCGTGCGGGGCCCGATAGCACGTATAATGGGCCAGCTCGCTCTCCGGGCATCCATAGCGTTTCGTCATCTCGTCCTCCCGGCCGATTATCCGCCGAAACGGCGAGGGGGGTCAAACCCGCGGTGTCGGGCCCCGAACTAAACGGCCAGGGAACCGGGGCGAATCCTCTATATGCACATCCGGCTTGATTTCGGGGAAAAGCGGGCCTATCGTAATCCCATGGCCGGAAAGTGGGGTTCGCGCCGGGGCGGGCTCGTCCTGGCGCTCGTCGCGTCGCTGGCGCTGGCGATCTCGGCGCCGGCCTCGTTCGGACGGCCGGGCCCCGGCCAGACCCCCTCGCCCGGCCCCAAGCCCGGACCCGCCCTCGACGACCTGCTGGCCAAGGCCGCGGAGTACTGCCGCCGCCTCGAGAGCTCGGCCTTCGACTTCGTCTGCCGCGAGGAGATCCGGGAGACCATCGACCCCAAGCTCGACGTCGCCAGCCAGCCGAAGCCGATCACGGACCCCGGCGCGACCGGCTATATGGGCCTCCCCGCTTCGAACTACAGGGGCCCGACCATCGTGTTCAGCTCGGTCAAGAAGATCAAGCGGTCCTTCGTCAACGACTATCAGTGCGTCCGGGCCGGCCGGACCATCCGCGAGGTCCGCACCCAGCTCGAAGAGAACGGCAAGAAGAAGGTCGTCCCCAACGCCGGTCTCCAGACCTCGATCGTCGTCTTCGGCACCGCCCTGCTCGGCCCGGTCGGCCTGTTCGGCAAGCGCTTCCAGCCGGACTACGCCTTCGCCATCACCGGGCGAGACCGCGTCGGCGGCGTCGACGCCGTCCTCGTCGACGCCAAGCCCCGGCCCGGCGCCCCGGCCAGCCGTAACCTCTACGGCCGGGCCTGGCTCGACCCGGCCACCGGCAACATCCTCCGGATCGAGTGGAGCGAGAGCCGCGTCGGGCGCTTCGACGCCTTCATCAAGCGCGGCGAAGCGTTCAAGCGGACGCCCCGGCTGACGATCAGCTCCGAGTTCAGCGCCGAGAAGAACGGCCTCCGCTTCCCCACGTCCCTGGCGGTCGAGGAGGCCTATCTCGACGGCAAGGGCAAGGCCTTCGTCCGGTCCCGGACCGAGGTCGCCTACAAGGATTTCAAGTTCTTTACCGTCACGTTCGACGTTCGCGATTGACACGAGGAGCCCCGCCATGACGACCCGCCGCCGCTTCGTTGCGGTCCGTCCGTTCGCCCTGGCCGCCCTGCTGCTGGCCGCCGCGACGGCCGCCCCGGCCGCCGGGGGCCCGGACGGCCCGGGCCAGAAAGCGCCGGCCGCCCCGGCCGCCCTTCCGGCCCGGGCCCTGACCGCCCACCTGGTCGGCCACGCCCACATCGACCTGAGCTGGCTGTGGCGCTGGGAAGAGACCGTCTCCGACATCGCCATGTTCACCTTCCGCGGCACCCTGGCCCAGATGGACAAGGCGCCCGGCCTGACCTTCGCCCAGAGCCAGGCCGCGATCTACGAGGCCGTCGAGAAGGCCGCGCCCGACCTCTTCGCCCGCATCGCCGCCAAGATCAAGGACGGCACCTGGGTGCCGGTCGGCGGCATGTGGGTCGAGCCCGACGCCAACATGCCCGACGGCGAGTCCCTGGCCCGTCAGCTCCTCTACGGCAAGCGCTACTTCCTGGACAAGTTCGGCGTCGACGTCAAGGTCGGCTGGAATCCCGACACCTTCGGCCACAACTGGCAGATGCCCCAGATCCTGCGCCGGGCGGGACTCGATTCGTACGTTTTCGGCCGCTGCGCCCCGGGGCCCGACCCGACCCACTTCTTCTGGTGGGACGGCCTGGACGGGTCGCGCGTCCTGGGCTACGTCCCGGCCGGCTGGTACAACGTCGGCCTCCAGGACGGGACGCGCGGCATCCTCGAAGCGGCCCGTAAGAACACCACGCGCCAGGACTTCCTGCTCCTCTACGGCGCCGGGGACCACGGCGGCGGGCCGCGCGACGCGGACCTGGCCGCCATCGTGAAATACAAGGACGACCCGAACGAGCCCCGCCTGGTCTTCGACACCCCCCAGGCCTTCCTCGACAAGGCCGCCGCCGAAGGCGCCGCCTACCCGGTCGTCAAACGGGAGCTCAACTTCACCTTCCCGGCCTGCTACACGACCCAGGCGGCGGCCAAGAAGTCGAACCGCCAGATGGAGGCCCTGCTCCTGACGGCCGAGAAGTTCTCGGCCATCGCCGCCGCCTCCGGCTATCGCGACTACTATCCGGAGCGGGACCTCGACGAGGCCTGGAAGATCGTCCTCCGCAACCAGTTCCACGACATCCTGGACGGCTCGTCCATCGGCCCGGTCTACGACGAGGTCGCGGGCTTCTACCGCCAGGCCCGGACGCGGGCCGAGCGGGCCCTGGACTTCTCGCTGGAGACGATCTCGGCCCGGATCGACACCCGCGGCCCGGGCCTGCCCGTCGTCGTCTACAACCCGCTCTTCTGGGACCGGACCGAGCCGGTCCAGGCCGAGATCGCCGTGCCGCCGGACGCCGGGACGGGCGCCGCCGGGGCCGCCCCGCTGCGCCTGACGGACGCGGCCGGCCTGGAGGTCCCGGTCCAGGTCCTGGAAAGGCGCGAGCGCAACGGCCAGACGTCGTTTCGCGTCGTCTTTCTGGCCGAAGCCGTGCCCTCGCTCGGCTATAAGCTCTACCGGGCCCTGCCCGCCGGCGGTCTCGCCCCGGCCCCGGCCGCCGCGGCCGCCCGGCCGACCGTCCTAAGGGCCGGCCCGGCCGAGCTCGAGAACGAGTTCCTGCGGGTCCGCCTCGATCCCAAGACCGGCTGGATCGCCGGCCTCTACGACAAAACGGCCCGGCGCGAGGTCCTGGCCGGTCCCGGCAACGTGCTCGAGGCCCTCGTCGACGAGCCCAAGGAGATGTCGGCCTGGGAGCTGGGCCTCAAGGGCCTGGCCGGCCGCGTCGGCGAGGCCGGCGCCGCGGTCGAGCTGGTCGAGAACGGTCCGGTGCGGGCCGTCCTGCGCGTCAAATCGCGCTTTCGCGACTCGACCTTCGAGCAGGACCTCGTCCTCGTCCGCGGCCTGCCCCGCCTGGACTGCCTGACGCGGGTCGACTGGCGCGAGCGGAACATCATGATCAAAGCGGCCTTCCCGCTGGCCCTGCGGAACCCGGTGGCGCGTTTCGAGATCCCCTACGGCTCGATCATCCGGCCCGCCGACGGCACGGAGGTCCCGGCCCTGCGCTGGATCGACGTCGCCGACGGCACCGGGGCCTACGGCGCCGCCCTGCTCAACGACTCCAAGTACGGCTTCGACGTCACAGGCGGGACGATGCGCCTGTCGGTCGTCCACGGCGCGACCTACCCGGACCCCGAGGCCGACCGCGGCCGCCACGAGCTCCTCTACGCGATCCTGCCCCACCAAGGCGACGGACAGGCCGCCGAGGCGACGCGCCGCGGCCTGGAGCTCAACAACCCGCTCCTGGCCCGGACGCCCCTCGTCCACGCGGGGGATCTGCCGCCGGCCCGCTCGTTCGTCCGCGTCGGCCCGGCCAACGTCGTCCTCTCGGCCTTCAAGAAGGAGATGGGCTACGCCGAACGTGGCCTCATCCTGCGGCTCTACGAAACGGCCGGGGTAAATTCCGTGGCCCGGATCGAGCTGCCCTGGGCCGTCGAGGCCTTCGAGGCCGACCTCATCGAGCGGCCGAACGGGCCCGCGCTCGGTTCGGGCCCGGCCTTGAGCGTGACGCTCGGGCCGTATGAGATCAAGACCATCCGCGTCGTCCGGAAATAGGCCGGCCGGCAAGAGGAGATCCGAACATGCGCGCGACACGAACAGCGGGCCTCGCCGCCCTGGTTTTGGCCCTCGCTCTGTCCCTGCTTCCGGCCCGCCTGGCCGCCGAGGACCTGGCCTTCCACGAGGCCGGGGCCCGGGCCGCCTCGCTCGGCGGGGCCTTCACCGCCCGCGCCGACGACGCCACGGCCCTGTTTTACAATCCGGCCGGATTGGCGTTTCTCGCGGGCCTGCGCTTCAAGGCCGGGCTGGCTTTCGGCGACCGGACGCTCGAGGCCTATTGGCCGGCCCGCGATACCACGTTCCACTCCTCCCCGAACGAATTCCTGGGCTCGCTGGCCGTGGCCTGGCAGCCGGTCCGGCGGATCACGCTGGCCGTGGGCCTGTTCACGCCGTACAGCTATCGCTCGTCCTGGTCGCCGAACTACGGCTACGATTGGGACTGCCGCGAGAACATGGTCCGGGCCACCTCGATCCGGGCGGCCCTGGCCGTCGAGCTCTTCAAAGGGTTCGCCGTCAGCGGCGGCCTCGACCTGGTCGGGACCAAGCTGGACTGGAAGCATTATGTGATCCTCGACCCGACCGCCATCGCCGAGAACCGCCACCGCATGAGCGGCCACGGCCTGGGGTTCGCGGCCGGCGTGCTTTGGCGGATCGTCCCGGCGGTCAGGATCGGGGCCCGGTTCCGTCAGGCCGTGCCCGTCGATCTGACCGGGACCACCTATCCCATCGTCTACTCTATCGGCGGGAACGCGCCGGCGGCCTTTGCTTCGGGAGCGATGCCGGCGGGCTCCGACACCTACGGCCCGTTCCCCTACCAAGCCGTGACCGGCCGGCTGACCTGGCCGCGGGAACTGGCCGTCGGCGCGGCGGTCACGCCCCTGGCGCGCCTGACGCTCTCCGCGGACGTCCAGTGGGAGCGCTGGAGCGAGTTCGGCGACTGGGTCTTCGAACCCGCCGAGCCGGGCGGCGTTCCCGATTACGGGATCCAGGGCGTGCCCCTCGGGCTCGTGGACACGACCCACGTCAAGGCCGGTCTGGAATACCGGCCGGCGCGCCGCTTGGCCTTGCGGGCCGGCTACACCCATCTCACGAGCGCGGTCGACGAGGCCCACCGGACCATGGTCTATCCGGACCTGGCCCGCAACATCTATTCGCTGGGCTTCGGCTACGAAGGCCCCGTCTTCGACATCTACGGCGGCGACGAGCGCGTCAGCGATCTGTCCTTCGACCTGTTCATCCGTTACGCGCCGGCCGAGCCGGCCGTCTCGACCTATCCCGGATACGAAATGGCCTATTCGTCCCGGCGCATCGTCTTCGGCGTCGGGGTCGGCTTCATGTTCTAGGGCCGGCGGACCGAGAAGCGTCCGGCGACGACGATCCGGTCCGCGGGAGCGGTCCCGGCGGCGATCTCGAGCCGATAAGCGCCCGGCGTCAGGGCCGCGAACTCGAGCCGCAGCAGATAGACATCCCGTTCCTCCCGGCTGCTCGCCGACACGAGCTCCACCGCGAGGGGGACTTCCTCCCCGTCTCCCTCCCGCCGTATCAGGAAGGACAGGTCTTTCTCGCCGGCCCGCGCGTCTCCCCAAACGCAGGCGATCTCGGCCCAGAGAGCGGTCGCGCCGGCCCCCAAGGCGCCGACCAGCGGCTCCAGCTCGCCGGTGGGGAACGGGAACGCCTCGGAGATCGAGAAGGGGGCCTCCCGGCCAGCTCCGGCCGGAAGGCTCAGGTTGAGGTATCTGGCTCCCATGCCCGGGGCCAACAGGAGCGGGGGATACATCATCGGCCCGGGCGCCTTGGCCGGGACGACATCGACGGCGCAGGAGCCGGACAGGGCCCGACCGTCGTCGAGATTCCGGAGGACGGCCCGGACCTCGTAACGTCCCGGGCCGAGGACCGCCACGGAGTATTGGAAGATCTTCGAAGTCCCGAGGTCTTTCGGATCGACCTCCCAACGCTTGCCGTCGACGATGGCCCGGTCCTCGTTCAAGACCAGGCTGACGAATTCGACATGGTCGCCGAGGACGGCCCGGAGGCCGGCGGGGAACTCGGCGATGAGAAGGGTGCCGGTCCCGCCGCCCTGCGGGAACGGCAGGGCGGCCACGGGGAAGGCCGCCGTCGGTCCGGCCGGCGTCTCCTCCCCCAGCGCGACCTCCAGCAGGTGGAGGTGCTTTTCGAGGGGCGTGAGCTTCCCGAACGGGACCGGATTGAAATAGCCCCGCTGGGCGTGGACGACAAAGCCCGGCTTGGCGACCTCGACCCGGACTTCATGGTACTTCCCGTCCCAGGCGGCCGGGATGGCGTAGCCCAGGACGTAGTAATTGGCCGTGGCTTCCTGGATGTCCGAGGCGATCCGGGTATGGGCGTCGACTCCGCCGAGGAACTTGCCGCCCGTCGCCTCGGAGAGATGGGCCAGCGACAGCTCCGGAAGCGTTCCCGATGGGAGCTTATCCTCGATCCAGCGGCCGGGCGTGGCCTGGGGGGCCGTATCGACCGTGAAGACGGGCGCGTTAGCCGAGGCCAGGGCCCGGGCCATGTTCTCGAAGAGGCCGTTGTCGAGGCCGCCGGGATGGACGGCCCCGGTCCCGAATCCCATGCTGAACAGGATGATATTCTTCTGGCCGGGGATGGCCCGGAGGGCCTTGGCCCATTCGGCCATCTCCCCGAACAGGTCGCGACCGGACGGGCCGGCGTGTCCGCCGTGAGGGCCAAAGATCTCGGCGTTCCAGAGCTCCATGCCCGTAAGTTCCCCGCCCAGCGGCTCCCCGAGGACGCCGACGTTGTCCCTCAGTTTCTTCAGCCGGCGCCGGACTCTGGCGTGGTCCGTCGTGAGGCGCTCATGGAGCGTCAGACCGCCGCTCGGGGACAGGGTGAACAGGCCCACTTCGTCGTCGGGCGCGACCTTCGAGTCCAGGAACTCGGACGCGGCCGATTTCGCTTTCTGGACGCCCGCGAGCCCGTTCCGGTCGTAGTCGATGAGGAAGATGAACTTGCGGGCCAGGAGCGGCGCCGCTGCCGGCGGCGGCGGCGCGGCCGGCGTTCCCGGGGCCGGCGGCGCTGCCGCCGGGACAGCCAGAACGTGCCTCTCGAACTCCGTGATCGGCTGGGGCTTCCCGTTGTCGCGGAGGATGAAATCGCTCCTATCCAGGTCGAGCGCGGGCTTCCCCTTCGGGCCCGTGACGAAGACCTGGATGAGCTTCCGAATGACCGTGACGTCGTGCCGGATCGGATCCTGTTTCGCCGGCCCGGCGGCCATCCCCCGGACGAAGACGGCCAAGCCGAGGGCCGCCGCCCCCAGAGAGCCGATCCGATTCGCGCGTCGCATCCCGGGTCCCGCCCTCCGTCACTATGGACCGGTCCGGCGCCGCTGTCAAACGCCGTCCTTCCCATGGCCCGCGGCGAGTGGTAAGATGGCCGTCTTTTATGGAAAATTGGAGACCATCATGATCACGAGCCGCCGGAGAGTTTTCCGCTTGGCGGGCCCCGCCCTCGTCCTGGCCCTGGCCCTGACGTCCGTCCCGGCGCGTCTGGCCGCCGAAGACCTCGCTTTCCACGAGCCCAGCGCCCGGGCCTCGGCCTTGGGCGGCGCCTTCACGGCCCGGTCCGACGACGCCACGGGCCTGTTCTACAATCCGGCCGGACTGGCCTTCCTATCCAGCTTGCGCCTCAAGACCAACATCATGTTCGGTCGGCGCGACCTCACGGCCGCCGGATCCGAGGGCGGCCGGACTTACCGCTCGGAGCCGTCCGAGTTCCTGGGCGACTTCGCCGTGTCCTGGCAGCCCGTCAAGCGGGTGACCGTCGCGGCCGGACTGTTCACGCCCTTCAATTTCGAATCGTATTGGAGCCCGGGCTGGCCCGGCGAGACCGCGGTGACGCGCAACCGCATGCGGACGCTCTTCTTCCGGTCGGCCGTGGCCGTCGAGATCGTCAAGGGCTTCGCCGTCAGCGCCGGCCTCGACGTCGTCACGTCGAGCCTCCGCTACCGGCACCTCATCCCCTTCAACCTCGAGACCTACCCGCAGCCCCGCGACATCACCGTCGAGAGCAGCCACGCCTTTCACGGCCGCGGCCTGGGCTTCACCGCCGGCGTGATGTGGAAGGCCTTGCCCGCTCTGCAGGTCGGGGCCCGGTTCCAGCAGAGCGTGGCCATCGATTATGCCGGCACGAACGTCTTCGCGCGCCTCGTCGACACCCAGGCGGCCATGATCCCCGACCCGCATCTGACGTCGCGGCGCGTCTCCAGCCTGATCGACCTCTACTACGCCGCCCAGGACGTCACGGGCCGTCTGACCCTGCCCCGGGAGCTCGCCGTCGGCCTGGCGGTCGCGCCCGTCCCGGCGCTGTCCCTCTACCTGGACCTGCAGTGGAACCGCTGGAGCGGCTTCGGCGACTGGATCTTCACCTCGACAGCCACGGGCCAGGCGGTCAATCCCGCCTTCACCCCCGAGTATCAGGACTTCTACGGCCTGGACCTCGATTACGGGGTCCAAGGCCTGGCCCTGGCCCTCCGGGACACCCGGGACATCAAGACCGGCCTGGAGTTCCGGCCCGCCCGCTACGTCGCCGTGCGGGCCGGCTACGCCCGGCTGCAGAGCTCCCTCGACGCGGCCGGCCGGACCCCCGTCTATCCCGACCTCGACCGCAATGTCTACTCTCTGGGCTTCGGCTACGAGGGCCCGCTGTTCTCGATCTGGGGCGACGGCGAGCGGGTCAGCGACCTGTCCTTCGACCTCTTCCTCCGCTACGCCGCGGGGGTGGCCGGGCCGTCGCTCTATCCCGAGTTGGAGACGACCTACGGCTCGGGCCGGCTCGTCTTCGGGTTCGGCGCCGGCCTCTCGTTCTAGGCCCGTCCCGTCGGCCGTCCCCGCCCGGGCGGCCCGGCGCGGGGGTGTTGCCGCCCGTCGGACTTCCGTTGTATCATCCCCCCGATGTCTTTCGCCTTCGACCGGAGGGGAATATGACCAAACTCCGCCATCTCCCGACCGTCCTGTTCGTCCTCGTCATCCTGGCCGTCCCGTGCCTGGCCGGGGCCGGCCAGCCCATCCTGGCCCAGCATCCGTCGTTGAGCCGGACCGAGGTCGTCTTCGCCTGCGCCGGCGATCTCTGGCTGGCGCCCCGCGGCGGCGGCGCGGCCCGGCGGCTGACGACCGGCGTCGGCCTCGAGAGCCGGCCCTGCTTCTCCCCCGACGGCCGCCTGGTGGCCTTCTCCGGGCAATACGACGGCAACACCGACGTCTTCATCGTCCCGGCCGCTGGCGGCGTGCCGCGCCGGCTGACCTACCATCCCGACGCGGACGAAGTCGTCGGCTGGACGCCCGACGGGAGCCGCGTTCTCTTCAGCTCCGGCCGGGCCAGCGCGACGGTCGGACTGCCCGCGCTCTACACCGTCGGCCTGGAGGGCGGGTTCCCCGAGGAGCTGCCCATGCCGACGGCCGTGTCCGGGTCCTATTCCCCCGACGGCGCCCGGATGGCCTACGTCCCGACCCAGCAGTGGCAGGCCGCCTGGAAGCGCTACCAGGGCGGCCAGACGACGCCGGTCTGGATCGTCTCGCTGGCCGATCTCAAGGTCGAAAAGGTCCCTCGCGACAACTCCAACGACTCGAACCCGATGTGGGTCGGCGACAAGATCTATTTCCTGTCCGACCGGCAAGGCCCGATCTCGCTCTTCGTCTACGACCCGGCCACCAAGAAGGTCTCGCAGGCCCTGGCCAACGACGGCCTCGACTTCAAATCGGCCGCGGCCGGCCCCGGCGGCATCGTCATCGAGCAGTTCGGCGGCCTGCGCCTCTTCGATACGGCGACGGGAACGGCCCAGCCCCTCGAGGTCACGCTCGAGGGCGACCTGCCCGAGGTCCGGCCCCGCTACGTCAAGGTGGGCGGGCGCATCGCCGGAGCGCGGATCTCGCCGAACGGGGCCCGGGCCGTGTTCGAGGCCCGCGGCGAGATCCTGACCGTCCCGGCCGAGAAGGGCGACATCCGCAACCTGACCCGGACGCCCGGCGTCATGGAGCGCGATCCGTCCTGGTCGCCCGACGGCCGGTCCATCGCCTACTTCTCGGACGAGTCGGGCGAGTACGCTCTGCACATCCGGGACCAGTCCGGCCAGGGCCCCGTCAGGAAGATCGGCCTGGGCCAGCCGCCGTCCTTCTACTACCGGCCGATCTGGTCCCCCGACGGCAAAAAGATCGCCTACAACGACAAGCGCCTGAACCTGTGGTTCATCGATCTCGACAAGGGCCTGCCGGTCAAGGTCGACACGACCTATTATTTCAACCCGCGGGTGGCTTTCGAGTTCGGCTGGTCCCCGGACAGCCGCTGGCTGACCTATGCCAGGCAACTCAAGAGCCATCTGTTCGCCGTCTTCGTCTATTCACTGGAGACCGGCCGGGCCTCGCAGGTGACCGACGGGATGAGCGACGCCCGCTTCCCGGTCTTCGACAAGAGCGGCAAGTACCTGTTCTTCGCCGCCAGCACGGACGTCGGGCTGACCCCCGGCTGGCTGAACATGGCCAGCATGGACCGGCCCATCACCCGGAGCGTCTACGTCGCCGTGCTGAAGAAGGACCTGCCCTCGCCGCTGGCGCCCGAAAGCGACGACGAGAAGCCCAAAGAAGAGGACAAGAAGGCGGACGCCCCCAAGGCGGACAAGGCCAAGGACAAGGATAAGGGCGCCGACAAGGACAAGCCGGCCGAGCCGGTCAAAGTCGGCATCGATCTCGACGGGATCGGCCAGCGCATCCTGGCCCTGCCCATCCCGGCCAAGAACTACGTCGGGCTCGACGCCGGCAAAGAAGGCGTCCTGTTCATCCTCGAAGGGTCCCAGGTGCCGGACGCGACTTCGGGCGTCTCTCAGACGCCCACGCTCCACAAGTTCGACCTGGCGGCGCGCAAGCTCGACAAGTTCCTGGACAACGTCGGCGGCTTCTTCCTCGTTTCGGCCTCGGGCGAGAAGATCCTCGTCCGGCAGGGCCCGCAATGGACGATCGCCGGGACGGCCGGACCGGTGGAGCCGGGCAAGGGCGTCCTGAACACGGAGGCGATGGAGGTCCGCGCGGAGCCGCTGGCCGAATGGAAGCAGATGTACCACGAGGCCTGGCGGATCGAGCGCGACTTCTTCTACGACGCCGGCCTGCACGGCCTCGACCTGGCGGCCGCCGAAAAGCGCTACGCCCCCTATCTCGAGGCCGTGGCCAGCCGCCAGGACCTGAACTACCTGTTCGAGGAGATGCTGGGCGAGCTGACGTGCGGCCATGTCTTCGTCGGCGGCGGCGACATGCCGGAGGTCAAAAGCGTCGGCGTGGGGCTGCTCGGGGCCGACTACGGGATCGAGAACGGCCGCTACCGCTTCGCCCGCGTCTATGACGGCGAGAATTGGAACCCGCGGCTGCGGGCCCCGCTGACCCAGCCCGGCGTCAACGTGGCCGCCGGCGAATACCTGCTGGCGGTCAACGGCAGGGAGGTCACGGCGGCCGAGGAGGTCTACAAGCCGTTCGAAGCCACGGCCGGCAAGCAGACCGTGCTCAAGGTCGGGCCGTCGCCCGACGGCCGGGGCGCGCGGGAGGTCACGGTCGTCCCGGTCGGCAACGAGTACGCCCTGCGCAACCTGGCCTGGGTCGAGGGCAACCGCCGCAAGGTCGACAAGATGAGCGGCGGCCGGCTGGCCTACGTCTGGCTGCCGGACACGGCCGACGGCGGGTTCACGAACTTCAACCGCTACTACTTCGCCCAGATCGGCAAGGAGGGCGCGGTCATCGACGAGCGCTTCAACCAGGGCGGGCTGATCGCCGACTACATCATCGACTACATGCGGCGGCCGCTGATGGGCTACTTCGCCTCGCGCGACGGCGCCGATTACATCACGCCCGTCGGCTCGATCTACGGCCCCAAGGTCATGATCATCAACGAGTACGCGGGGTCGGGCGGCGACATGATGCCGTGGCTGTTCCGGGCGGCCGGGATCGGGCCGCTGGTCGGCACGCGGACCTGGGGCGGCCTGGTCGGCATGGCCGGGGCGGCGCCGCTCATGGACGGCGGCATGACCGGGGCGCCGCAGAGCGGCTTCTGGAACCCCAACGGGACCTGGGACGTCGAGAACCACGGCGTCGACCCGGATATCGTCGTCGAGATGGACCCGGCCGCGATCAAGGCCGGGCGCGACCCGCAGCTCGAGAGGGCCGTCGAGGTGGCGCTGGAGCTGCTGGCCAAGAACCCGCCGCCCAAGCACCGGAAGCCGGCCTACCCGAATTATCAGAAGAAATAGTTCAGCGTCCGACAAGGCGGTCGAGAGGCGCGGCCGAATCAAGCCGCCGAAGCGGGCGGAGGGGCGGCGGGAGGCCGGGAAGGGGGCCGCGTCCCGATTGCCCGCCGGGCCGGGACGTGCTATGCTAGCGCGCCAAACATGCGCGCTCACGACCTCTCTCCCCAAGCCCTGAACGCCGGGCGCATCGCCCGGTTCTGGCTGCCGCTCGAGGCCACCTGGCTGATGATGGCCGCCGAAGGGCCGTTCCTGGCCGCCATCATCGCCCGCCTGGCCGCCCCCAAGGAGAACCTGGCCGCCTTCGCCGTCGCGTCCTCCCTGGCCTGGATGGTCGAATCCCCGATCATCATGATGCTTTCGGCCTCGAACGCCCTGGTCCGGGACGGTGTCGCCTTCCGCAAGTTGCGCCGCTTCTCCAACGTTCTCAACGCCGCCGTCACGGTGATCATGCTCCTGCTCGTCCTCCCGCCCGTCTTCGGGCTCATCGCCCGGGGCGCCATGGGCCTCGAGCCCGGCGTCGCCCGACTGGCGGGCCAGGCCATGTTCTGCCTGGTCCTCTGGCCGGGGGCCATCGGCTTCCGCCGCTTCTATCAGGGCATCCTCATCAGCGACGGCCGCCCCCACGCCGTGACCTGGGGCACCGTCATCCGCCTCACGACCATGGCCGCGACGGGCCTCGTCCTGGTCCTGGCCTTCTCCCTGCCGGGCGCCACGGTCGGGGCCGGCGCCCTCGGCGCCGGCGTATTGGCCGAAGGCGCGGCCTCCTGGGTCATGGCCCGGCCGACCCTGCGCCGCCTGCGGGCGCAGACCGCCGCGGAGTGCGAATTCGGACGGTCCCTGACGACCGGCCGCGTCGTCAAGTTCTACGCCCCCTTGGCGATGACCTCGTTCCTGTCGTTCTTCATCAATCCGCTGACGACCTTCTTTCTGGCCCGCGGCCGCATGCCGCTCGAGTCCCTGGCCGTGCTGCCGATCATCGTCGGCCTGGGGTTCGTCTTCCGCACGGGCGGCATCGCCATGCAGGAGGTGGTCATCGCTTTGGTCGGCGACGGCCCCGAAAGCAAGCGGGCCCTGCGGCGTTTCAGCCTGCGGGTCGGACTGCTGGCCACGGCCGGGCTGGCCGCGGTCGTCTTCACGCCCCTGGCCGTCTTCTGGTACGCCGGCATGTCGGGCCTCTCGCCCGACCTGGCCACGTTCGCGGTCCTGCCCGGCGCGCTCCTCGTCCTGCTGCCCTTCACCGAGGCCGTGCTGTCCTACGAGAGAGGCGTCCTGGTCAAATCGCACCGGACCGCCCGAATCGGCGTCGCGGTCGCCGTGCAGCTCGGCGTGACCACGGCCGTCTTCGCCCTGCTCGTCCTCGTCCTGCGCCTGATCGGGGCTGTTTCCGTCGGTCCGGCCCTGACGGCGGGCTACGTCGCCGGGCTGGTCGTGCTCCTGCTCGACCGTCCGGCCCCGGCCGCCTGACGGGGACCGGGATCGTGCCTCGTCCGGGTAAACGACGGCCCCTCCCCCGCCGGTTACATGATGGGAGCCCGAAGCTCCCCTTCCGGTCAAAGGAGGCCGCCCATGAAGAGATCTCCGGTCGTCGTTCTCATCGTCGCCGCGTTCCTCGGCCGGGTTCCTGCCCTGAGGGCCCAGCAAGCCGGGCCCGAGGCGCTCATCGGGCAGGCCCGGGCCGTCACCCTGTCCCCGCATTTCAGCCGCGAAGAGATCGCCAAGGCCCTGATCGGCGTCCTCGACGCTACGCTCATCGTCCTGCCGGAGACATCCTACGCCGCCGAATTCAAGGGGCGGATCGACACCGTCCGGAAGATGCTCGCGGACGGCGGACTCCTCGAGGACAAGATCCGCCAGTACCTCGGGCTCGCCTATAAGATGGTCTCCGGCGGCCGGGCCTGGGCCGTGCCGGAGGAGCTACGGTCGGCCTATCGCGAAGCCGAGATCATGGATCGGGCCAAGAAGATCTGCGTCGCCCTCCTCGATGCGGCGCTGGCCGCGATCGAGGCCGGCCGCCGTGAGGAGGCCGTCCGCGACCTCGTCGGCTACGTCATCTTCGTCGTCACCCCGGTCGAGGCCTGAGGCGGGCCGGCCCGCGAGCGGAGCAGGGAGGCGCGGTGCCCGTCCCGGCCGTTGATTCGCCCGCCGTCCTGGATTACAGTGTTTCCGAAAGGGCGGCCGTGCCGGAGGACCGGGCTTTCGACTACGATCTCCTCGTCAGGCCCATGGAAGGCCGGATGATGCGGACGATCTGGCGCATCGTCCGGCACCGCGAAGCAGCCGAGGACGCCCTCCAGGACGCGCTGACGGTCGTCTGGAAGAAACGAGAGAACGTCGCCCGGCATCCCAAGCCCGAGGCCCTGATCTTGAGGATCGCCGTCGCCGCGGCCATCGACGCCGTCAGGAAGGACCGGAGGCGGCTCCGCCACGAGGTTCCCAGCCTGACGGACGACCGGGCGGGCGACACGGCCCCGACGACGACCCAAGAGTTCGAAGCCCGCGAACTCCGGGCCGCCGTGCTCGAGGCCGTCGGGCGTCTCCCCCGCCGGCAGGCGACGGCCGTCCTGCTCCACGTCGTCGAGCAGCAGCCCTACGCCGACGTCGCCCGGGCCATGGGCTGTTCCGAAGCGACGGTCAGGGTCAACGTCATGCGCGGCCGGACCCGGCTGGCCCGACGGCTATCCGAGCGGATAGCCGGACCGGCCGCGGAAGACGGCAAGGAAGGTGGATCATGAATCCCGAACGAGACAGAAGCGCCGGGATCGACGAATGGGTGCGGCATGCCCTGCCCGACGATCTCCCGGCCGAAGTCGCCGCCGGGATGCGCGAGAGGATCGTCCGTGTCCGCGCGGCGCTAACCGAGGCCGGACCCCGGCCGGCCGGTTGGGCCTGGCTGCGCCGGCGGACCGTCTGGGCCGCCCTGTCTCTCCTGATGCTCGTCGCCGGCATCATTCTCCAGGGCGCCCAGGCTTCGAGCCCTCTGGCCGACCGCATCTCGGCCATCAAAACGGCTTATGTGGATTCGGCCGGGACAAGGAGATAGGCCATGAACATGATCGGACTCTTCTTCCTCATCTTCGGCAGCGCGGCCGTCGCCCTCATGGGCTTCCGGGCCCCCGAGATCGGTCAGGCCCTCCGCCTCGCCTCGGGCCGTCAGGGATCGGACGAAGACCGCCGCCGGGCCGCCCATTTTTGGGAGGCGGCGGCCCGCAACGCCTGGATGATCGGCGCGCTCGGCAGCACCCTCAACTTCACAATCGTCCTGTGCCTGAGCGGCGAAAGAGGCCAGGCCGAGATCTCCGTCGGGATGATCCGTTCGCTCGTCACGATGCTCTACGGGCTGGTCCTGGCCGCCCTTTGTCTCGTTCCGGCCATGAAGCTGGCGGAGGGGCCGGACGTGGAGGTCCCGGACGCCGTATCCGGCCGGGCCGACAAAGCGGCGGCCGGCCGGAGCCGCATCGTCGGTTATCCTCTCTTCGTCGCGACACTCGTGGCGACCGTCGCGCTCCTGTTGGCCGGACGAAAGAACCCCGGCCCTGTCGCCTTCGGCACGTTCCTGCTCCACGGCCCGGCCGTACTCGTCGTCATCGGCGGCGCCGTCGTCCTGGCCTTCTTCATGGGCCGCGGCGTGGGCGCCAGGGCCTGGACCCTCGGCTTCGCCATGACCGGGGCCATGGCCCTGCTCACGGGGCTCATCCAGGCCCTGACGGGGTTCGCACACAAGAATATCGCCGAGATCGCCTCGGCCGTCGGGTTCGTCATCACCGCGATTGTCTTCGCCCTCCTGGGGCTCACGGTCGTGGCGGCACCCCTCGAAGACCGCGAGGTCATGGCCGGCCGCCGGGACAAGGCCGGCCCGATCAGCCGCGCGCTCTGGATCATCTTCCCGGTCCTGGCCTTCGTCTCCCTGGTCTTGACCTTCATCATGGTCATCACGCCGATCACGAAGCCGGCCGGGTGAGCGGCCCGTGCCCGACAGCCTGACCGGCTCCCGGGAGAAGCCCGCGAGGAGGGCCGGAACGCAGCCAACCCGGTCCGGCGACATATCGGGGCGGAAACGGGCCGGGGCCCGGAGCCGCGAGTTCGAGCCGGAGCCATGGTGTCGGGCCCCGGTTTTCGTTATACTCCGACCGAGGAATACCCCCATGAAAAAAGCCGTCCTCGCTTTCGCCGTGGCCTCGATCCTCGGCGCGCTTCTGCCGGACCTGCTTCCGCAAGCCCCGCCCGCCAAGGCGTCGTCGCCCTGGGCCCTCAACGACCTGGAGTACTTCGAGCGGCCGGGCGTTTCGGTCCTCGTCTTTCACGACAATTATCCCGAGGGCCGGCAGGGCGGCCTGGAGATCATCCAGCACGGCGAGCGGGTCGCGGCGCTCGGCGACGTCCGCCTCGAGGCCGTCCCCGGCCAATGGGGCCAGCTCTCGGCGGCCGGAAAGCGCGTCGTCGACCGGGCCGCCGACCGGGCCGAGGTCCCGGCCCGCTTCGAGAAGGCGGGCATCGCCTACCGCGTCCGCGTCGAGCCCGACGGCGAGGCCCTGCTGGTCACGGTCGATCTCGACAAGCCCCTGCCCCGGGCGTTCGCCGGCCTGGCCAGCTTCAACCTGGAGCTCTTCCCGCCGGCCTATTTCGGCAAGTCCTATCACCTCGGTCGCATGGACGGCGTCTTCCCCCGCCAGCCCGACGGCCCGACCGAGGTCCGGGCCGCGGCCGTCTCGGCCAAGACGCTGGCCGAGGGAGCGGTCTTCACGGCCGCCGCGGAGGACCCCCTGCGGCGGCTGGCCGTCGAATCCCTGACCGGGCCCATCCTTTTCTCCGACGGCCGCAACACGGACACCCACGGTTGGTATCTCCTGCGGTCCCTCATCCCGGCCGGGGCCTGGCACGGCGCCGTCCGCTGGCGCATCACCCCCAACGCCGTCGAGAGCTGGCGGCGCCCGCCCGTCATCGGCCTTTCGCAGGTGGGCTATCATCCGGCCCAGGAGAAGCGGGCCGTCATCGAGCTCGATCCGCGCGCGGGGACGCTCCCCGCCGCGGTCCTGCTCAAGATCGACCCGGTCAAAGGCCCGGCGCCCGTCCTCGAGGCCCCGGTCAAGCATTGGGGCCGCTTCCTGCGCTACGACTACGCCGTCTTCGATTTTTCGGCCGTGCGCGAGCCCGGCGGCTACATCGTCCGCTTCGGCGAGGCGGAGAGCTCGCCGTTCGTGATCGCGGCCGACGTCTATCGCCGCGACGTCTGGCAGCCGACGCTCGAGACCTTCCTCCCCGTCCAGATGTGCCACGTCCGGGTCGTCGACCGCGGCCGGATCTGGCACAACGCCTGCCACCTCGACGACGCCCTGCAGGCGCCGCCGAACTACGACATCTCGTTCATCGACAGCTACAAGCAGGGGCCGGAGACGGAGACCCGGTTCGCCGGCGACGCGCACATCCCCGGCCTCGACCGCGGCGGCTGGCACGACGCCGCCGACCACGACCTGGCGGGCGGCGCCCAGGCCTGGGCCACGATGGTCCTGGCCCTGGCCCGCGAGGCCTTCGGCCTGGACTCCGACCAGACCGCCGTCAACGCGGCCCGCCGCGACGTCACCCTCCACCGTCCCGACGGCAAGCCCGACATCCTCCAGCAGGTCGTCCACGGCGTCGAGTACATGCTCGGCGGCACGCGGGCGGCGGGCCACGCCATCGGCGGCCTCTCCGATCCCGACCTCGCCCAATACACCATCTTCGGCGAGCCGGCCTCGATCACCGACCAGCTCGTCTTCGACCCGAAGCTGAAGGCCGACGAAGCGGCCTGCGGCCGCTCCGGCCGCCGCGACGACCGGCTGGCTTTCACCAACCGGGACACGGCCCTCCAATTCGCCACGGCCGCGTCCCTCGCCGCCGCGAGCCGGGTCCTGCGGGGCTTCGACGACGCCCTGGCCCGGGAGTGCCTCGAGACGGCGGTCGGGATCTGGGACTTCGAGCAGGCCAACCCGCCGGCCCGGGCCCGCGTCGCCTACGTCCCCGACCGCGTCGACGTCCAGGAGGTCCTGGCCGCCGCGGAGCTGCTCATCACGACGAAGAAAGCCGCCTACGCCTCGCGCCTGGAAGCCCTGCTTCCCGTCATCGAAGAACAGGTCGACGAGGTCGGCTGGACCGCGGCGAGGGCGCTGCCGTTCGTCCGCGGCGGCGCTTACGCAAAAAGGCTGGCCGCGGCCGTCTCGGCCTACGCGGCCAGGCTCGAGATCGAATTGGCCAAAATGCCCCACGGCGTCCCCTGGCGCCCGCAGGTTTGGGGCGTCACCTGGAACATCCAGGATTACGCGGTCAAACAGTATTATCTGCACCTCGCCTTCCCCAAAGAGTTCGACCGCGAGAACGTCCTCCGCGTCGTCAACTACGTCCTCGGCTGCCACCCGGCCTCGAACACCTCGCTCGTCTCCGCGGTCGGGGCCAGGTCCATGACCGTCGCCTACGGCATCAACCTCAACGACTGGACCCATATCCCCGGCGGCGGCGTCTCCGGCCCGTCGCTCATCCGGCCCGACTTCCCCGAGCTCAAGGAGCCCTGGCCCTATCTCTGGCAGCAGGCCGAGTATGTCCTGACGGGGGCCACGACCTACGTCTTCACGGTCCTGGCCGCGGACCGGCTGCTGAACGGCCGGAATTGAGGCGGAGGGCCGACAGGGAGAGGAGGAACGGAGCGGCCATCAGCACCGCCCCGGAGCGACTCGGAGGGGCGTGTAGGTTCGTTGACAGGGCGGCGCGGGGGCCGATATACTCCAGTCGAAAAGGAGGGCCCCATGCATCGAGTGAAACCCAACGGCTTGTCCCGGCGTGATTTCCTGAAGGCCGCCGCGATCGGCGCGGGCGCGGGAATCGCCGGCCGCGGCGCGTTCGGCGCCCTGGCCGCCCCGGCTCCTTTGTCGGCCGGAAAAGGGATCCCCGTCGGCGTCCAGCTTTACTCGGTCCGCGAGCTGGCGGCCAAGGACCTGCCCGGCGTGCTCGAGGCCATCGGCAAGATGGGCTACAAAGGCGTCGAGTTCGCCGGTTATTACGGCTGGGAGAAAAAGCCCCAGGAGCTGCGCCGGCTGCTGGACGTCAACGGCCTCAAGTGCTGCGGCACCCACACCGCCCTCGAGACGGTCACCGGCGACAACCTGAAGGCCACGGCCGAGCTCCACGCCATTCTCGGCAACACCTTCCTCATCGTCCCCAGCCTCGAGGTCGAAGGGGCCCAGGGCTGGCGCGACATGGCCAAGCGCTTCGACGAGATCGCGGCCCAGGCCAGGCTCCTCGGCATGCGCGTCGGCTACCACGCCCACCAGGGCGACTTCCGCAAGCTCGAGGGCACGACCTCCAGGGAGATCTTCTTCGACCACACCGGCCCGGACGTCATCATGCAGCTCGACATCGGCAACTGCCTGCAGGGCGGCGGCGATCCCGTCGCCATCCTGAAGAGGTACCCGGGCCGCTCGGCCTCCGTCCATCTCAAGGAGTTCGGCGGGCCCGAGAACGCCGTCATCGGCCAGGGCGTCGTCCCTTGGCCCGAGGTCTTCGAGGTCTGCGAGGCGACCGCCGGCGCCGTCTGGTACGTCGTCGAGCACGAGACCGGGCCCGACCCGATGGGCAACATCCGGGGCTGTCTCGAAGGCCTCCGCAAGATGGGCCGCGGCCTTTAGCCGGACCGGACGGACGCCCGGCCCACGGCCCGTGAAGGAGTCCGCACCATGACAGACGCGAAGACCGTCAACCGCCGCCAGTTCCTGGCCCGAGCCGGCGCCGCCACCCTGGCCGCCGCCGTTCTGCCGGGCGGGCTGTCGAGCGGCATCAAGGACGTCCCGAAGGTCCGCCTCGGCCTGGTCGGCTGCGGCGGCCGCGGGGTCTGGATCGCCAAGCTCTTCCAGAAGCACGGCGGCTACGAGATCGCGGCCGTGGCCGACTACTTCCCGGACCGGGCCGAGGCCGCCGGCGAGGCCCTGGGCGTGCCCGGATCGAAGCGCTTCGCGGGTCTGGCCGGCTGCAAGCGCCTCCTCGAAGCTGGCGTGGACGCGGTGGCCATCGAGACGCCGCCGTATTTCCACCCCGAACAGGCGGCGGCCGCGGTCGACACCGGCGCCCACGTCTACGTGGCCAAGCCCGTGGCCGTGGACGCGCCCGGCTGCCGCTCGATCGCCCGGTCGGGCCGGAAAGCCGCGGAAAAGAAGCGGGCCTTCCTGGTCGACTTCCAGACCCGGACCCACCCGTCGTTCATCGAGGCGGTCCGGCGCGTCCACGAAGGCGGCCTGGGCGAGATGCTCTTCGGCGAGGCCCAGTACCACGCCGAATCGCCCTGGGAACAGTATTACGCGCCGTTGGCGGCCGATCCGGGCGACGCCGAGCTCCGGCTCAAGGCCTGGGGCCTCGACCGGGCCCTGTCGGGCGATATGATCACCGAGCAGGACATCCACGCCTTGGACGTCATGAGCTGGATCATGGGACCGCCCCCGCTCTACGCGCTCGGCTGCGGCGGGCTCAAGGCCCGGCCCAAGGTCGGCACGTGCTGGGACCATTTCCTGGTCCACTATCAATACCCGAACGGCGTCGGCGTCCAATTCAGCGGCCGCCAGTTCAAGGGCTTCGGGCAGACCGAAGGCATCCGCAACCGCATGTTCGGATCGAAGGGCGTCCTGGAGACCGAATACGGCGGGGCCGTCCTGCTGCGCGGCGAGAGCTATTACAGCGGCGGCCGGACCCCCGAGATCTACGAGTCCGGGGCCGCGGCCAATATCGCCGCCTTCCATCGGGCCATCGTCGAAGGGGACTTCCGGAACCCGACCGTGGAGCCGAGCGTCCAGAGCAACCTGATCACCATCCTGGGGCGGAAAGCGGCCACGGAGAACCGGACCGTGGCCTGGGCCAACGTCGCCGGGTCCGGCGAGCGGCTCGTCCCCGACCTCAAGGGCCTCAAGGATTGAGCGGCGAGAGGAGCGGGTCATGAAGCGTACGAGGATCGGTTCGGGGCTCGTCATTGCCGCGGCCATCCTGGCGCCGGCCTATTTAGCGCCGGCTTTTTTGGCGCCGGGCGAACGGCCGTTGGGCGAATGGGCCGCGCCGGAGCGGGCCGTCTATTCCCTGCCGCTCGGGGTTTGCGACTGGACCATCGGCCAGGCCGGAGACCCGGCCGCCTTCGAGGTCGCCGCCCGGCTCGGCCTGGACGGCGTCCAGGTCAGCCTGGTACCCAAGGGGGACACGCTGGCCCTGGCCAACGAAGAATTCCGGGGCAGCTTTTTGCGGGCCGTCAAGAGGTCCGGCATCCCCATCGCCTCGTTCGCCATCGGGGACCTCAACGACGTGCCGCTCAAATCCGACCCGCGGGCCGAGGCCTGGCTCGACAAGGGCATCGAGGTGGCGGCGGCCATGGACGTCGAGATCATCCTGGTGCCCTTCTTCGGCCAGGGCGAGCTGCGGAACGACCCGGCCGGCGTGGACGCCGTCGTCGCCGCCCTGAAGCGGCTGGCTCCCCAGGCCGAAGGCCGGGGCGTCATCCTGGCCCTGGAGAGCTATTTGAGCGCCGGCGAGCATCTGCGGATCCTGGAGCGCGTCGGGTCGCCCGCGGTCCGGGTCTATTACGACGTCGCCAACTCGCAGGACGCGGGCCATCCCATCCTCGACGAGATCCGCCGGCTCGGCGACCGCATCGTCGAGGTCCACGCCAAGGACACCAAGGACCTCTACGGCAAGGGTTCCATGGACTTCCCGGCCGTGGTGCGGGCGCTCGAGGGCATCGGTTACCGCGGCTGGTTCGTCATCGAAGGCACCAAGACGCCGCTCGGCGTCGAGGAGAGCGTCCGCTACGACGCCGATTACCTGCGCCTGGTCTTCTCGACCGATAGGCGCGGGCCGAAAGGACATCGATCATGAGAGGACCGGCCGCGGGCTGGGCCCTGTTTGGCGTTCTTGCGACCTTGGCCGGGACTTGGACCTGTGCCCCGCGGCGCGGGGCGGCCGCGGGGGGCGACGGGTTCCTGGACCTCGTGCGTCCGCCGGACGCCGTGACCGTCGTCACGGAGGACAGGACGATCGAGCTCGTCCGCGGCGGCGGGGTTTGGCGGGCTGAAAGCCTCGAGGTCGGCGCCGAGGTCCGCGACGGCCGGCTCGTCGTCGAGCTTTCGGCCCCGGGGGCGGCGGTGAAATACGTCGCCGCCCGTTGGATCGTCCGTCCCCCGGCTGGCGAGTGGAAGTATCTCGGCGACGCCTGGGAGCGGTCCTACGGCGACCTGGAGTGGCGGCCCCTCGATCCCGGCCGGGAGATGCCCTGGTATGTCCTGGCCAGCGACGGCCGGACGACGCACGGCTACGGCGTCATGACCGGGCCGGCGGCCATGTGCGCCTGGCGGATAGGGACGGACGAGGTGGCGCTGACGGCCGACGTCCGCTGCGGCGGGGCCGGCGTGCGCTTGGGTGGCCGGCGGCTCACGGTCTGCCGGGTGACCAGCCGGCGGGGCAAGGCCGGGGAAACGCCGTTCCAGGCGGCCCGGGCCTTCTGCCGGCAGATGTGTCCTTCGCCGCGCCTGCCGAAGGAGCCCGTCTACGGCTTCAACGACTGGTACTGCGACTACGGCAAGAACAGCGCCGCGAGCGTCCTTTATTACGCCGACTGGATCGCGCGGCTCTCGCCGGACCGGGAGAACCGCCCGTTCATGGTCGTCGACGACGGCTGGCAAGCCGGCGGCGGCAGCGGCTACGGCGGCCCGTGGGACCGCGGCAACGACAAGTTCCCCTCCATGGCCGATCTGGCCGCGGGCATCCGGAGAGCGGGGGCGCGGCCGGGCCTCTGGATCCACCTGCTGACGGCCCAGGACGGCCAGCCCGAGAGCTGGCGTCTTCGACACGATCCGAGGATCCTCGACATCTCGGTCCCGGAGGTCCGCCGCTACGTCAAGGAGACCGTGGCCCGGTTGAGGGCCTGGGGCTACGAGCTCATCAAGCACGATTATTCCGTCTGCGACCTGGCCGGCTACACCCGGGCCGCCCCGGCCCCCGACGCGGCGTGGGCCTACGCCGACCGGGGCCGGACGGCCGCGGAGATCGTCCTCGACCACTACCTCAGCATCCGCGAGGCCGCCGGCGACCGCGCGGTCCTCATCGGCTGCAACACCATCGGCCACCTGGCCGCGGGCCTGTTCGAGCTGCAGCGGACCGGCGACGACACCAGCGGCCGGGACTGGGCCCGCGTCCGCAACCGCGGCGTCAACACCCTGGCCTTCCGGGCGCCGCAGCACGGGGCTTTTTTCGCCGTGGACGCCGATTGCGTCGGCCTGACCGAGGCCGAGGCCATCCCCTGGGCCTGCAACGCGCGGTGGCTGGACCTCGTGGCCAGGTCCGGGACGCCGCTGTTCGTATCGTTCAAAAAGGACGCCCTGGCGCCGGAGCAGGAGAAGGTCGTCTCGGAGGCGCTGGCCCTGGCGGCCCGACCCCAGCCTCTGGCCGAGCCGTTGGATTGGTTCGAGGCCGTCAACCCGACCCGGGGGCTGGAGGCCCTCTCGCATCTCGAGGGCGGGGCCGCGCCGCGGCGCTGGAAGCTCATGGGCCGGGTGGTCGAATACGACTGGTGGTCCTGCCCGCCTTCCCGCTAATAAGACAAGATGGGGGACACAATACCCTGTCCCTACTTTTCTATTACACTAAAAAGTAGGGACAGGGTATTGTGTCCCCCATCTTCATTTTGAGACGAACCGGTAGGACCCGGAGCCGACGGCGAAGACGGCCCGGCCCTTCTCCGCGCGGATGAAGGCGACGCCGGCGGCCTTGGCGGCCGGGCGGCCGCTCTCCGTGACCGTCGACAAGGAGCTCGTCGGGACATGGACGATGGCCCGGGCGTTGGCCGGGATGGTCACGTCCAGCCGGAACCGGCCGTCCTCGATCCACCAGTTCGAGACGATCTCGCCGCGGATGGAGCGGTAGCGGGCCTCGACCCGGGTGATGTCCCCGACGGGGTGCGGCGCGATCTCGACCGTTTCGAAGCCCCGCGAGCCGTCGGCCTGACGGATGCCGGCCAGGCCGGTGTAGAACCACTCCATCAGGTGGCCGAGCATCATATGGTTGTTGGAGACCTCTTTGAGGGCGGCCCAGGATTCCGTCAGGGCCGTCGCCCCGCGGGCCAGCTGGAAGCCGTAGCCGGGGACGTCCTCGCGGGCGTTCATCTCGTAGACCAGGTCCGAGGCCCCGCCCTCTTCGAGGCCCTTGAGTAGATAGTCGAAGCCGACGTCGCCGGCGGTCAGGGCGTTGCCGCCCGCCCGGATGGAGCGGACGAGGTTGGCGAAGACCGCCGCCCGGTCGCCCGGCTCGACCAGCCCGAAATGGAGCGGCATGGCCATGGCCGTCTGGCTGCCGGTGGCGTAGATCTTGCCGGCCGCGTCGTAGAACCGGGCGTTGAAGGCCCGGCGGACGTCCTCGGCCCGGCCGGCCAGGACCGCGGCGTCGCCGGCCCGGCCGAGCAGGGCGGCCATCCGGGCCAGCAGGTCGAGGTCCCGGTAGTAGACGGCCGTGGCCGTGACCGCCTTGGGGGTCAGCTGGGCCTGGCCCGGGAATCCCGGCCCGAGGTCGTACCAGTCGCCCAGGCCGTGCGACAGGATGTGGCCCTCGGCTTTGGTCGCCAGGTAATCGACATAGCGGATCATCATCGGGTAGGCCGCCGCCGCGGTGTCGATGTCGCCGTACCATTCGTAGAGGAGCCAGGGCAGGATGACGGCGGCACTGCCCCATTCCGGCGAATCCCGGAAGCCGCCGGCGAAGGGCACGAACTCGGGGGCGATGTCGGGCACCAGGCCGTCCGGAAGCTGGGCCTCCATCATGTCCCGGACGAGCTTCCGGTAGAGCGTCAGGATGCGGTAGTTGTACTGGATGGACCCGCCCATCAGGTGGGTCTGCTCGAGCCAGCCGAGCTTCTCCCGGTGCGGGCAGTCCGTCGGGACGCTGGCCAGGTTGCTGCGGATGGCCCCGTCGATCAGGGCGAAGGTCCTGTTGAAGAGGTCCTTGGAACACGAGAAGGACCCCACGGCCGGGGCCGCGTTCCGGGTCCGGAGCATGGTCAGCCCGACCAGGCGGGGAAGCTCCGGCGCCGACGCGCGATCGGCGGGCCCGGCCCCTTCGACCTGGGCGTAGCGGAAGCCGTAATAGGTGAAGCGCGGCGCCCAGGTCTCCTCGCCCTCCCCTTTGAGGGTGTAGGAAAGGCGGTATGGCGAACCTGTGGCCCGCTGGTCGACGGTCCCGTCGTCGAGAAGGAGCTCGCCCGGCGCGACGGAGACCGTCGCCCCCCGCGGGCCGCGGACCGTGAGGGCCACGAGGCCCGAGGCGTTCCGGCCGAAGTCATAGACGAACACGCCCGGCCGCGGCTCGGCGACCTCGACCGGCTCGATCCGGGCCTCGACGCGGAGCGGGAAGTCCCGTTCGGGCGCCAGGGCCCCGCCCGGCCCGGCGACGACGAGCGCCGGGCGCCAGGCCGGATCGTCGAACCCGGCCGCATCCCAGCCCGGCCTCTCCAGCCGGGCGTCGTAGTCTTCGCCGCCGTAAATGCTGCTGAAGGTGACGGGCGACGGGGCGGTCCGCCAGTCCGGTCCGCTGACGACGGTCTCCCGCCGGCCCGAGGCGTAGGTCACCTCGAGCTTGAGGATGAGCATGGGAAAGCCGTAGGCGATGGTCAGCTTGCGGTAGCGCTCCCGGTTGACGTTGAAAAAGCCGGGCCCGACGACGGCCCCGACCGCGTTGCGGCCCGGCCGGAGGAGGTCCGTGACGTCGAAGGTGTTGTAGAGGCAGGTCCGGCGATAGTCGGTCCAGCCCGGGGCCAGGAAGGCGTCGCCGACCGCCCGGCCGTTCAGTCGCAGCTCGTAGTGGCCCAGTCCCGAAACGAAGACCAGGGCCCGGGTCACGGCTTCGCCGCCGATCTCGAAGTCCCGGCGGAAGGCCGGCACGACGGCCCGCCGCAGGCCGCGCTCGCCGAGATCGTCGCCGTTGCCGTGGACGCCGGGCACGATCTTCAGCTCCGGGGGGAGCTCTTCATAAGCGATCCAGCGGGCCCCGGCCCAACCCTCGGGACCGTCCAGGGCGGTGATAAAGCGGCCCGTCGCGCTCCACGCGGCCGCCCGTCCCCGCCGCCCCCAGACGCCGGCCCGCCAGAAGTAGGCCCGGCCGCCGTCGAGCCGCGGTCCGCCGTAGGGGACGAATTGGCTTTGCGACGTCTCCAGCCGCCCGGAGTCCCAGACGTCGGCCCGGCCGGGACGGCAGCCGTCGGCCGAGGTCGCCACCAGGACGCGGCAGGCCGTCTGGGCCTCGCCCCGCTCGCTCGAAGCCATCTCCCAGCCGAAGACGGGCCGGTCGACCGGCACGCCGGCCGCGTTCGGCCGGTTGTCGCAGGTCAGGCCGGCGAGGGACAAGGACGGCCGCCCGGCGCAGGCGGCCAGAAGGAGGCCCAGGACCGGAAAGGCGGCGCGGGTCAGCCTCCGCGCGGCGGCCGGGGCGCTCACCGCATCGGCCCGCGGCGCATGTACCAGGTCCCGCCGGCGACCGACGAGCTCTGCAGCTTGGGCCAGGTCCGGACGTCGACGAGCTTGTCGTCGCGGAAGGTGATGCGGACGACGGTGAAGATCTCCAGGTTGACGGTGGAGTCCTTCTGATAGCTCATGCCCATCGAGTTGATCGTGCCCATGGTGGCCGAGTCCGCGGCCACCTGGAGCCCGTAGAGGGCGAACTTGTATTTCCCGGGCGGGCCGAGGAGCTCGGCGATCTCCTGCTTGGAGAACTTGGTCTTGCCCTGGTTGTGTTTCCGGAAATCCGACGTTGCCGGGTCGTCGGCCATCCAGGCGTCGATGAGCTCGAATTTCCAGGCGGCGATCTTGTCCAGGATCGGCGGCGGTTCCCGGCCCATCAGGGCCGCCAATTCGGCCTGATAAGCCTTGGCGGCGTCGGTGGTCTTGTCGCCCGCGGACCCGGCGGCGGCCAGCCCGGCCAGGGCCACGGCCACGACCACGGCCTTCAGAAAGCCCTTCGGCTCGATCATGACCGTCCTCCCTGCCCTCATGTTGGGGCGGGCCGGGACCTTTGTCAAGACCCGGTCAGCCCAGGATATCCTTGAGGCCGAAGGACGCGGCGTAAAGGCAGCCGACGCCGGACAGGTGGAAGGCCACCCGCAGCGCCTCGGCGATCTCGTCCTTGGTGGCGCCGGCGGCCAGGGCCTGTTCGGCCAAAGCCCGGACGCCGCCGGGCGCCCCGTTGGCCGCATCGAAGGCCATGGCGATCAGGAGCTTGATCCGCCGTGGCAGAGCGCCGTCGGCGTAGACGAGGGCGTCGGTGTCCTCCAGGTGCTTCATGAAAGCGGGATCGAGCTTCTTCATGGTCGAAAGCGGATGATCGGACATGGCGGACCTCCTCCGTGTTTGGGCCATCATACTACACGGGCGGGGCGGCATCCAGGCGGCGGCCGGGCGGAGCCGGGGAGGAGGCGAGGTCAGGAATAGTGGAACGCCGGGGGCACGGCCACGCGGCCGGCCCGGTCGAAGGCCAGGCCTTCCATCTCGAGCAGGGCCCGCTTCATGGCCGGGCCGCCCTGGAAGCCGCCGAGGGCGCCGTCCGAGCGGACGGCCCGGTGGCAGGGCACGATGAGGGGGAACGGGTTCGTAGCCAGGGCCCGGCCCACGGCCCGGACGGCTCTGGGATTCCCGATCCGGGCGGCGATCAGCCCGTAGGTGCTGACCCGGCCGCGGGGGATGGCGTGCTCGGCCCGCAGCACGGACTGCTGGAAGGCCGGCCGCGTCGCCAGCGCGGCCATGTCGAGGGAAAAGGCGACCCGGCCGCCGGACAGGAGATCCCGGATGCCGGCCGCGATGTCGTCGATGGCGCGGCACGAGCCGACGCCGGCGTCGGGGTAGAGGTCGGCCGCCAGACGCGGGGCGGAGGCGCCGGGGCGGGAGAGGAGGACGCGGACGATCCGCGGTCCGCCCTCGATCACGGTCCAGACGAGCGCGACCGGGCCGAAGGGGGTCGGCGCGACCAGGGTCTTGTTCATCCCATAAAAAAAGCGGACGCCCCTCGCGAGGCGTCCGCCCTCTGTTGCGAGCAGATCCGAAAGACCCGAACGGGGTCCGTCCGCCCGAAGCGGTCTTCTCCCGTCGGCGGGAAAGGCTTCATGAGAATCCCTTCCCTCGAAGGTCGCCCCCTAAGGGGCTGGCTTCAGCGAGGATCAGTAACGGCCGCGGCCGCCGCCGAACCCGCCTCTGCCGCCGCCGCCGCCGGCCGGCCGGGGCTGGGCTTCGTTGACCTTGAGGTTGCGGCCCTTGAGGTCCTTGCCATTCAGGCCTTCGATGGCCTTGATGGCCTCGTCCTTGTTCGGCATCTCGACGAAGCCGAAGCCGCGAGACTGGCCGCTCATCTTATCGGTGATGATGGCCGCCTTCTCGACCGTTCCGTAGGCCTGGAAGGCCGCCCGGAGATCGTCCTCGGTCAGGTTGAAAGAAAGGTTGCCGACGTAAATATTCATCTCGTCTCCTTCGACGAAGGGTCCAACCGGTGGCAACCCGGTCGCCCTACTTCAAAAAATCGATCGCAATAAAGGAGAGGAGATCGCCGGCTGTTTGGGCCAAGGCCTCCGTGCCTTTATCCGACCCGCGCCCCCGGATTAGGGGGAATTACGACCAGCATGCTAGCACAAAAGAAATCGGGGCGCAAGACCATATTTTTTTTCGCCGTCCGGGGGGGTAGGGCCGTAGCGCGGGCCCCGCGGATGTGCTTTAATGGACTCCGGCAGGGGGGAGACTTCAAGGAGGACGTCATGTCGGATATCGTCATCGTCGGCGGCGGCGTCACGGGGACGCTCTCCGCCTGGGAAATGGCCCGGATGGGACAGACCGTCACCCTGATCGAGGCCCGGGGCCTGGGCAGCGGCTCGAGCTCCCGGTCGGCGGCCGGCATCCGGGCCCAGTTCGACGTGCCCTCGACCGTCCGCGGCTTGGTCTATGCCGAGCGCTTTTACGAGCGTTGGACCGAGCGCTTTCCGCAGAGCCAACCCTGTTTCAAACGCAACGGCTACCTGTTCCTCAAGAACTACGCCGCCGACCTGGACGCCGTCCGCGATCTGGTCGGCCTGCAGCGCCAAGCCGGTCTGGCCGAGGTCGAGTTGCTCGACAAGGCCGGGATCGACGCCCGCTGGCCCTATCTCGACACGACCGGCATCGCCGCCGCGACCTGGTGCCCGCGGGACGGCTTCCTCTTCCCGGCCATTATCTACCAGGACGCGGCCGAGGCCGCCCGCTCGCTCGGGGCGACGATCGTCCAGAACGACCCCGTCGTCGGCGTCGAGCGGTCCGGGGCCCGGGCCGCGGCCGTGCGGCTGGCGTCGGGCCGGCGCGTCGAAGGCGGCCTCTTCGTCAACGCCACGGGCTTCATGGCCAACCCGACCTCGAAGCTCTTCGGCGGGCGCGAGCTGCCGATCAAGGTCGAGCGCCGCTACCTCTATTTCCTGGCCGGCCTCAAGGCCGACAGCGACTGGGGCCTGGGACTCGGGGACTTCCCGGCCCTGCCCATGATCGTCACCCCGGCCGGCGCCTACGGCCGGCCCGAGAACGCCCAGCTCATGATGGGCTGGCTGCAGCACGCCCGCCCCGCCGCGGCCACGCTCGACAACCAGGACGAGATCGAGCCGGGCTTCGGGCTCGGCCTGGGCGAGTACGGACCGGCGGTGCGCAAGGAGGTGGCCCAGGTGCTGCCGGCGGTCGAGGACATGGGCAAGCTGGCCGCGGTCACCACCGGCTTCTACGACACGACGCCCGATCACAATCCCCTGTTCGGCTACGACGGCCGGGTCGAGAACCTCGTCCACGCCGTGGGCTTGAGCGGCCACGGCCTGATGCACGCGCCGTTCTCGGCCCTGATCGTGGCCGAGCTCGTCCGGCGCGGCGCCGACGTCGCCCGTCTCGAGCTGCCGCTCGGCCTGGGCCCCGTCGATCTCGGCCTCTACGCCCTCGACCGGGCCTTCGACCGAGCCGAGGGCCTGGTCATATAAGCCCGGCCCGGACAGGCCGACCTTTCTTATTGGCACGATTCTTGATTTCTCGGCTTTCGTACGCAAAGCGCCTCTCTTCAGCAAAGGAGGTCGAGATGAAAGCCGTCAGGCCGTGGATGATCGTCGTCTTTCTGGCCGCCTTGGCCGCCGCTATCTCCGCCTGTCAAGGTTCGGTCGGCCCCACCCGGACCGGGACGATCCGGGTCTCGTCCGATCCGACCGGGGCCGGGGTGTTCCTGGACGGGACGGACATGGCGACGGTGACGAACTGCTCCCTGACCGGCGTAGCCGCGGGCAGCCATACCATCAAGCTGGTCAAAGCCGGGTATGCCGATTACCAGGGCGCCGCGACCGTGACCTCGGGGCAAACCGCCAATTTCAGCGCCACTCTGACGGCCGTCCCGCAGATCGTCTTCGTCACCGTGGACTATTCGCGGGTCCTGCCCGTTCCCAATCCGAACGGGGCGGATTTCCCGGTCCTGGACTGGACCTATCCGAATTACGTGGGCAACCAAGGCCTGGCCAAGGTCGCCGAACACGATTTCACCGGCCCCAAGGTCCGCCTGGCCACCGAGACGGTCATCCACATGTGGGTCATGGACCTCAAGATGGACAACGGCGTGACGACGAAGGTCTGCGCCACGATCAAGGTCAATGGCCAGCTGCTGGACGTCGGCGCCGCGCTCTACGGCGAAGCGGTCTTCATCATCGGCAACGACGGGATGGTGCGGAAGGCCGTCTAAGCCGGCGTCCGGGCGGCGGCGATCAGGGCCCGCAGGTTGGCCGGCGGCGTCTCGGCCGGGATGGCGCAGCCGGCGTTGAGGATGAAGCCGGGGACGCCGGCGAAGACCTCGAGGAGCTCGCGGGTCCGGGCCTCGACCAGGGCCGGCGTTCCCAGGGCCAGGACGCCGCTCGGATCGATGTTGCCGATGAAGACGGCCCGTCCCCGCAGGGCGTCCCGGGCCGTCCCGACATCCGTTTTATAGTCGAGCTCCAGGGCGTCGGCCCCGGTCGCCAGCATGCCGCCGAGGATGCGGGTCGTATCGCCGCAGATGTGCAGGGCGTAGGGCAGCCCGAGGGCGTGGGCCTCGCCGGCCAGCCGCCGTTCGTAGGGCTGGGCGAACTCGCCGTACATGAGCGGCGAAACGAGGTCCGGGCCGGCCGGGCTGTCGCCGTTGGAGACCATGTCGGCCCCCGCCGCGGCCATCAGCCGGATGAAGTCGACGGCCGCGCCCGCGCAGTAGTTCAGCAGGGCGTGGGCGTCCTCCCTGTTCCTCTCGTCGACGAGGTCCATCATCCAGTCTTCCGGGCCGCGCAGCATGGAGGCCAGGGAGTAGGGCGCCTGGTCGCAGTTGCCGCGGACGAACACCTGGCCGCCGAAATGGGCCTTGAGCCGCCGTACGGCTTCGAGCCAGACCCGGACCCGGGGATGAGCGGCGAGATCGGCCGGCGGCAGGTCCCTCGCTTCGGCCAGATCGGCGATCCGCGGCCGGACGGCCCGGGCGGGCAGGTCCTCGGGGTGATCGACGCCGACGCCGAGGGCCTCGGCCACGGTCGCGGTATCGACGTCGACCAGGACGCCGTCATAGCCGTAGGTCTCGACCGCCCGGATGAAGCTTCCGGCGACGGCCGCCGGATCCTCGCGGAAGCGGCGCTGGGAAAAGCCGGCCTCGCGCGCGGCCATGAGGAAATTGTGGAGCATGACCGGGACCCGGTCCGGCCGGCGGCCGTCCAGGGCGGCCCGGATGCGCTCGTATCCGTTCATGTCGCGTCCTCCGGGCCTATCTGAACGCTTTTCCACTCCCCCGTCAAGGACCGCCGGCCGAACGCCGCCGTGCCGGTTGACAAGCCCGGCGGCAGGCGATATCTTCGGTCCGACAGGAGATACGCCCAATGGCCATCCCGGGACTGACGATCATCGGCGAATCCATCAACGATTCGGTGCCGTCGACGAAGAAGCTCTTCGACGAGGGCGACCTCCCCGGGCTCCTCGAGCTGGCCCGGGGCCAGGACGAGCGGGGCGCGGCCTGGATCGACGTCAACGTCGGCTCCCGGCCGCCGGAGTTCATGGCCGACCTGGTCCGCCGGATCCAGTCGGTCACGGCCAAGCCGCTGTCGATCGACACCCCCGACCCGGCCATCGCCGAAGCCGGGCTCCGGGCCTACGACCCGGCCCGGGCCGGCGGGCGGCCCCCGATCCTGAACTCCATCTCCCCCCTGCGCACCGGGATGTTCGACCTCTACGCCGTCCGCCCATTCATCCCCATCCTCATGGCCTCGGAACGCTACGAGCCCGGGGCGGGCTGCGCCAACGCCAACCGCACGGCGGAGGAGACGCGGCGGACGGCGGCGGCCCTGCTCGACGAAGCCCGCCGGCGCATCCCCGGCATCGCCAACGACCGGGCCATCGTCGACCCGGGCATCGCCCCGGTCGGCAGCGACTGCGAGGGCCAGCTGCGGCGCGTCCTCGAGTCGCTGGCCCTCATCCACGGCGACCCGGATCTCGCCGGCGTCCACCTGTCGGTCGGCTTGAGCAACTTCACGGTCATGCTGCCGTCCAAGACCAAGGGCGGGGCGCCGGTCAAGGGCCCGCTCGAGAGCGCTTTCCTGACGCTGGCCTTGCCGCGCGGCCTGGACACCATCATCGGCTCGACGGTCCGCAAGTACGAGCTCCTGCCGGCCGGCCATCCGGCCCTGGGCTGCCTGGACGACATCCTCAAGCTCGAGGGCCTCGAGACCCTGATGAGATTGAAGGCCTTCTATGGATAAGATCTTCCACGTCGAGCTCCAGACCCCCAAGCGCTCCTCCGAGGACGTCGAGAAGGACCTCCTGACGTTCGAGGACAAGTACCGCAAGGTCCTGGCGGCGGGCTGGTCCGTCTGCATCACCGACAATCCCATGGGCCTCCTGAGCTACGGGGCCATGGAAACGATCGAGCTGCTCGGCCTGCCCGTCCGGCCGCAGCAGCTCATGGTCCATCTCAACACCTTCCATCCCCGGGCGGAGCTCGACGGCATCCTGGGGGCCTTCGCCGCCGCGGGCGGCCGGCAGCTGCTGGTCGTCTCCGGCGACGGCAGCCAGCGCCTCCACCGGCTCGAGCCGGCCGAGATCGGGATGGCCTGCCGGACGGTGACCTCGGTCGAGCTGCTCCGCTACATCGACCGCGAGTATCCCGGCCGATTCGCCTGCGGCGTGGCCTTCAATCCCTACGAGCCGCAGGACGCCGAGATCGAGAAGATGACGCGCAAGGTCGACGCCGGCGCGTCTTTCATCATCACCCAGCCCATCATCGGGCGGGACGACCGGCTCGAGGGCCTGGCGCCCTTCGGCCGGCCGGTCGTGCTGGACGCCTGGATGTCCAAGAAGCTCCACCTGCTTTCGGAGTGCGTCGGGCACGAGATCCCCGAGGGGACGCCCTACGACCCGATGGAGAACCTGCGCGAGCTGCGGCGCAGCTACCCCGACTACGGCCTCTACCTGGCCATCCTGGGCTTCAAGACCCAGTACCCGCTGCTGGCCGACTTCTGGGGATAGGGCCCGGCCCGGAGGACCGCGGCCGCCCTGACCGCTTTGACAACCGGCCTGGATTTCGGCGCTCAGCCCCAAAACCCCCTCTTGGCACGAATCTTGAAGCGCGTCAGAGGCGGCGGGGACTTTGGTCCCGAATTTCGAGGCGCCCAGAGGGTGCCGGCCCGCTCCCTGTTCCCGCCGGGAGACCGGCTTCCAATTCCTATAACCAGGAGCTTGTCCGGATGAGCCAAGCCAACTATAATCCGCTCCAAGGACAGGGGCCGCCATGAAAAAGATCGCCTATCTGGCCGCAGTCATCGCTCTTATCGCCGCGGCGTTCTGGCTGGGATCGAGGACGAACCGGCCCGCCGAGGAGGGCGCCCGGACCGGGACCGCCGCGGGACCGGCCGCCGGATTTGTGGACATGGATGAAGGAAGCCTGGCGCCCGGGACGGTCAACGTCGGCCCCGAGAAGCGCCAGCTGGCCGGCATCCGCACGGCCGAGGTCCGGAGGGGGCCCGTGGCCCACACGCTCAGGGTCCTCGGCCGGGTGGCCGCCGACGAAACAAGGCTCTACATCATCAACGCCGCGACCGCCGGCTGGGTCATGGGCATCTCCGGCGTGACCCCGGGCGCCCTGGTCAAAAAGGACGATGTCCTGGCCACCTTCTACGCCCCCGAAGTGCTGGGGGTCCAGCAGTCCTACCTCTACAGTCTCAACACGCTCGAGCGCCTGAAGAACGAGGGCGCCGCCCTGCCGTCCCAGATCAGCTCGGCCGAGATCAGCGTCCAGCAGGCCCGGGACGCCCTGCACAACCTGGGCATGAGCGATCTTCAGACGGACGAGATCGCCAAGACCCAGGAGAGGGCCCAGCAGATCGAGATGCGGTCGCCCGCGACGGGCATCGTCGTTTCGCGGAACATCTTCCTGGGGCTCAAGTTCATCCAGGGGGCCGAGTTCTTCCGCATCGCCGACCTGCGCCGCGTCTGGATCCTGCTCGACGTCTACGAGAACGAGACCCAGTTCCTCGGGCCGGGGGCCAGGCCCCGAGTCTCGCTGGCCGGCCGGACGGGGAGCTTCGAGGCCGCGGTCAGCGACGTCCTGCCGCTCTTCGACCCGGCCAGCCGGACGATGAAGGTCCGGCTCGAGGCCGATAATCCGGGGTACGTCCTGCGGCCCGACATGTTCGTCGACGTCGAGCTGCCGGTGACCCTGGAGGCCATCCTGGCCGTGCCCACCGACGCCATCCTCGACACCGGGCTCAAGCGGACGGTCTTCGTCGACCGCGGCGGCGGGTACTTCGAGCCCCGCGAGGTCGAAACGGGACGCCGCCTGGGCGGCACGGTCGAGATCGTCCGGGGGCTCATGGAAGGCGAGCGGATCGTCGTCTCCGGGACCTTCCTCATCGATTCCGAGAGCCGGATGGAGCTGGCCGCGGCCGGCATGACCGGCAGCTTGAGCCGGGACCCCGTCTGCGGCCGGCCCGTATCGGTCAAGAAGGCCGCCGAGGCCGGACGGACGGCCGTCCATGACGGCACGACCTACTATTTCTGTTCCGACGAGGACCGGGACCTGTTCCTCAAGGACCCCGGCAAATACGCCGGCCCCGGCCAGGCCCCCGCGACGGCGTCACGATGATCGACCGCATCATCGACTTTTCCGTCAACAACAAGCTCCTGGTCATCGCCGCCGTTTTCGCGGCCTGCCTGGCGGGAGTCTGGTCCATCCAGAACCTGTCGCTCGACGCCATCCCGGACCTGAGCGACACCCAGGTCATCATCTTCTCGCGCTGGGACCGCAGCCCCGACATCGTCGAGGACCAGCTGACCTACCCGATCGTCTCGGCCATGCTCGGGACACCCAGGGTCCAGTCGGTCCGCGGCTTCTCGGACTTCGGCTATTCCTACGTCTACGTCATCTTCGAGGAAGGGACCGACATCTACTGGGCCCGCTCCCGGACCCTGGAATACCTCTCCCCCGTCCTGTCGCAGCTGCCGGAAGGGGCCCGGACGGAGCTGGGGCCCGACGCCTCGGGCCTCGGCTGGATCTACCAGTACGCCCTGGTCGACGAGTCCCGCACGCACAACCTGGCCGAGCTGCGGTCGGTCCAGGACTGGTACCTGCGCTACCATCTCAAGTCCGTCCCGGGCGTCGCCGAAGTGGCGGCCGTGGGCGGCTTCGGCAACCAATACCAGGTCAACCTCGACCCCAACCGCCTCCAGGCCTACGGCATCACCATCAGCCAGGTGACCGAGGCCGTGCGCCAGGGCAACGCCGAGGTCGGCGGCCGCCTGGTCGAATTCGGCGGCACGGAGTACATGGTCCGGGGCCGGGGCTACGCCAAATCGACCAAGGATTTCGAGGACATCGTCGTTTCCGCCAGCCCGGCCGGCACGCCCATCCGGATCAAGGACCTCGGGCACGTCGTCCTGGGCCCGGACATCCGGCGCGGCGTGGCCGAGCTCGACGGCCAGGGCGAGGTGGTCTCGGCCATCGTGGTCATGCGCCAGGGCCAGAACGCCATGAAGGTCATCGGCCGGGTCAAGGCCAAGCTCGAGGAGGTGGCGCCCGGGCTGCCGGCGGGCGTCAAGGTCGTCCCCGTCTACGACCGGTCCGATCTCATCCAGCGGGCCGTCGGCAACCTCAAAACGACGCTCCTCCAGATCCTGCTGACCGTCAGCCTGATGATCTTCCTCTTCCTCTGGCACATCCCCAGCGCCCTCATCCCGGTCATCACCATCCCGGTCGCCGCCCTGCTGTCCTTCATCCCCTTCCGCATGCTCGGCATCACGGCCAACATCATGTCGCTCGGCGGCCTGGCCATCGCCATCGGCGCCCTGGACGACGCGGCCGTGGTCGTCGTCGAACAGACCCACAAGAGGCTCGAACAGTGGCAGAAGGCCGGCCGGCCGGGGGACCCCCGGGCGGTCGTCGTCGGCGCCGTCAAGCAGGTCGCCCGGCCGAGCTTCTTCGCGCTCCTCGTCATCGCCGTCTCGTTCCTGCCCGTGCTGACCCTCGAGGCCCAGGAAGGCCGCCTGTTCAAACCGCTGGCCTACACCAAGAACCTGAGCATGATCATCGCCGCGATCCTGGTCATCACCCTCGATCCGGCCCTGCGCGTCCTGTTCATGCACGTCCGGAACTTCGATTTCGAGCCTCGCTGGCTCTGCCGCTCGGCCAACGCCGTCCTGGTCGGCCGGATCCGGAACGAGGAGACCCATCCGATCAGCCGCTTCCTCATGAAGATCTACGACCCCGTGGTCCGCTGGTCGCTCCGGAGGAAATGGCTGGTCATCGGCGCCGCGGCCCTGCTCATCGTCGCCACGGTGCCCGTCTTCCTCGGGCTCGGCTCGGAATTCATGCCCCCGCTCGAGGAGGGGTCCCTCCTCTACATGCCGACGACCATGCCCGGCCTCTCCATCACCGAGGCCCAGAAGATCCTCCAGGTGACCGACCGGATCATCAAGGGGTTCCCCGAGGTCGAGCGGGTCCTGGGCAAGGCCGGCCGGGCTGACACGTCCACCGATCCGGCGCCCCTGTCGATGCTGGAAACGGTCGTCACCCTGAAGCCCAAGAGCGAGTGGCGGAGGATCCCGACCTGGTATTCGTCCTGGGCCCCGGGCTGGCTGCGGTCGGTCTTGCGGCACTTCACGCCCGACCACATCTCGCAGGAGGACCTGATCGGGGAGATGAACGAGGCCCTGGCCCTGCCGGGCCTGGCCAACTCCTGGACCATGCCCATCCGCGGCCGCATCGAGATGCTGAGCACCGGCCTGCGGACCCCCGTCGGCCTCAAGATCTCGGGCTCGGACCTGGACACGATCGAGGAGATCGGCGCCCAGGTCGAGGCCGCCCTCAACACCGTCGAGGGCACCCGGAGCGTCTTCGCCGAGAGGACCGGCAGCGGCTATTTCCTCGACATCGAGTGCGACCGCGAGGCCCTGTCGCGCTACGGCCTCAGCATCGCGGCCGTCCAGGAGGTCATCCAGCGGGCCATCGGCGGCGAGAACATCACCACGACGATCGAAGGCCGGGAACGCTACCCGGTCAACATCCGCTACATGCGCGACTTCCGGACCGACCTCGACGCCATCGGGCGCGTCCTGGTGGACGCCGGCCAGGATCGCCAGATCCCGCTCTCGCAGCTGGCGACCATCAAGCTGGCCTCGGGCCCGTCCATGATCCGCAACGAGGACGGCCTGCTGACGGGCTACGTCTACGTCGACATCGCCGGGGTCGATCAGGGGGACTACACGCGACGGGCCGACGAGGTCCTGCGGCGCAGCGTCCGGCTGCCGGTCGGTCACGCCCTGGAGTGGAGCGGCCAATATGAGGTCATGCGGCGCGTCCGCAAGCGCCTGGGCGTGGTCCTGCCGATCACCCTCCTCCTGATCTTCCTCCTCCTCTATCTCAACACCCGGTCCCTGGCCAAGACGTCGATCGTTCTCCTGGCCGTGCCGTTCTCGGCCGTCGGGGCCTTCTGGCTCCTCTCCGCCCTCGGCTACAACATGAGCATCGCCGTCTGGGTCGGGCTCATCGCCCTGCTGGGGGTGGACGCCGAGACGGGGGTCTTCATGCTGCTCTACCTCGACCTCGCCTACGAGCAGGCCAAGGCCGAGGGACGGCTGCGGAGCCTGGCCGACCTCCAGGCCGCCATCCGATACGGCGCGGTCAAGCGCCTGCGCCCCAAGTTCATGTCCGTCTCGACGACCTTCATCGGCCTGGTGCCCATCATGTGGTCGATCGGGGCCGGCGCGGACGTCATGAAGCGCATCACCGCCCCCATGATCGGCGGCATCTTCACCTCGTTCCTCCTCGAGCTCGTCGTCTACCCGGCGCTCTACGAGGTCTGGAAATGGCACTTCGAGGTGAAGAAGGCCCTGCCGGCGGCCTGACCCGGGGTCATTCCGGAAGGGTCAGGTGCGACGTCGCCAGGGCGACGATGACGATGGCCGCCAGGATCAGGAAGCCGACGACGGCCGTCCAGGCCAGCCGGCGCTGCATCCGCGGGACGGCCGCGGCCAGGCTCGGGATCTTCCCGAACGGCGCCAGAACGCCCGCGCCCAGGCCGGCGACGGAGGCGACGAAGAGGCTGACGTAGATCGGATACCCGATGTAGCCGTAGCCCGCCTGGAGCACGCAGAACGGGCAATGATGGGTGGGCAGCTCGTAAATGTAGATCGAGATGAACGAGACCATGGCCAGGACGGTCGCGACGAGCGTCAGGCCGGAGGAGAGCCCCAGCCATCGGGCGGCCCGGCCCGTCCGGAGGAAGACGAGGCCCAGGGCCGCGCTGCCGAAAGCGCCGGCGAAAAAGAGGACCTTCATGGGCGCGGCGGGCAGGGACGCCAGCTCCGAGCCCAGCGTCGCGCCGCCCTGGCTGAAGAGCGTGCTGCAGCAGGAGGTGATGATGTCCGGGTCGAGTTTCAGGAAATACAGGGCCTGTAGGACGATCTCGGCCAGGATGAGCGGAGACGCCGCCAGGAGCCAGGCGTATTTCGTCCGGACCAGGGGGTAGTCGAAGCCCTTGTTGTCGGCGGCGTTGACGATGAGCCAGAGCCCGGCCAGGACGGCGTTGGCCCCCTTGAAGAGGAGGGCCGGATAGCCGAAGGCGTCGGCCTTCAGGGTCCCGGCCGCGCACATGGCCCCGGCGAAGAAGCCGTGGAGGCGGTCGGCCGTGAAGACGAACAGGGCCAGCGACAGGACCTCGGCGGCGAAAGCGTAGCCGAGCAGGGTCGACACCAGATAGGTCTTGCGTTCGAGGCCGAGCTGGACGTCGCTCCCGCTCCGCAGGTCCCAGCGCCGCAGGATCTGGGCCCCGAACACGGCCGCATAGACGACCATGGCGCCGGTCAGCAGCGAGGCGATGAGGAGGGCCAGGACGAGAGGGTGGAAGATCACCGCCCCTCTCCCCCGTCGATCCGCCCGTCGCGGATATGGAAGACGCGCTCCACGGCCGGATGATCGTAAACCAGGGGATCGTGGCTGGCGATGAGGACCGTCCGGCCTTTGTCGCGGAGCCGCGCCATGGCGGCCATGAATTCCCCCGAGAGCTGGCTGTCCAGATGGGCGGTGGGCTCGTCGGCGATGATGACGGCGGGGTCGTTGATCAGGGCCCGGGCGATGGTCACCCGCTGGGCCTCGCCGCCGGAGAGCCATTCGACGCGCGAGCGCGACTTGGAGCCGAGGTCGAAGAGCTCGAACAGCCCGGCGGCCCGTTTGTCCAGGACGGCCCGCTTCTCCCCCGTCGGGAAGGCCGGCAGGACGACGTTCTCCAGGGCCGTCAGGCCCGGGATGAGATTGAACTGCTGGAAGATGAAGCCGAAGGTCCGGCGCCGGATGTCCGTCAGGAAACGCTCCGGCAGGCTGGTGATCTCCCGGTCCCCGACGTGGATCCGCCCCGACGTTGGCCGGGCCATGCACCCGATCAGGGCGAGCAGCGTCGTTTTCCCCGAGCCGCTCGGGCCGCGGATGACGGTCAGGCGGTCCGCCTCGATGACCAGGCTGGTCTCGTGGAGGGCCGTGAATTCGTTCGGACGGCCCTTGCCGTAGACCTTGCGGGCGCGGTCGAGGGCGATCATCGGAGTCCCTTCATGACGGCGTCGGGATCGGTCACCGAGGCCCGCCAGGACGGCACGATCGTCGCCACGGCATAGGGCGCCACGGTCAGGGAGAAGAGGGCGATCAGCTGCGCCGCGTCGATGAACGGGACCAGGCGGAACTCGGGATAGAGGACCGACCAGCCCTTGAGGACCGGGGCGAACAGCCGGGCCGAGAAAAAGAACACGTGGACGTAGGCCAGGAGCACGCCGAACAGGAAGGCCGACAGGGAGACGACGGCGCCTTCCCAGAACTTCATCAGGATGACGTCGGAGGTCTCCCAGCCGACGGCCTTGAGGATGCCGATCTCGCGCCGCTCTTCCTGGCTCAATCCCGAGGCCTTGTCCCAGGCGACGATGACGAAGGCCAGCACGACCCCCAGCAGCAGGAGGGCCAGGATGCCGCCGCGCCAGCTGAAGACGGCATCGTAGGTCCTGAGCATCTCGTCGCGGAGGATGATCCGGGTGTCCGGCAGGCGGCCGGCGATCTTCCCGGCGATCGTCTGGAGCTCGCGGGGGTTGGCGACCCGGGCGACAAGGTCCGTGGCCAGGCCGGGTCGCGGGCCGAAGACGGTCTCGAAGTCCGCCGCCGAGACGAGGACCAGGTCCGAGGAGACCAGTTCGGAATCGTCGGGCAGCAGGGCGGCGATCTCGAGCTCCAATAGATCGCCCGAGACGGCCTTGAACTCGACGATGTCGCCGATCGCGGCCGTCCGGACCCGGGCCACGCCGGGGCCGACGACGATCGTTCCCACGGCCGGTTCCCGGTCCGGCGGCACGAGGAGCGTGTAATTGGCGCCGACGACGGGGTCGTAGTAATAGCCCCAGAGGCGGCCGGCGGCCGACATGACGCCCGGGATGTCCCGGATACGGTCGAGGTAATCGAGCGGGATGGGGTCCTGCCGCCCGGCCACGGTCCGCTGGATGACCATCTCGGGGGCCTCCCGGAGGACGACCGCGGCCTCCCGCCTGATAGCGGAGGTGGCCAGCAGGACCGACCCCATCAGGAAGACCAGGAGAACGTAGACGGCGAACAGAGCCAGGTTCCGGCCCTTTCGCCTCGCCAACGAGGACAGGGCGAAATCGAGGACGTTCTTCTGCCGTTCAATCCCGCCGGTCATAGCCTCTCCCGAGGTGCGGCGGCGGACCGAACAGGGCCCCCGAGGGGAAATGGTCCAGGGCCAGGGGATGGTCCTGGAAGGCCGTATGGAGGTCGGCCAACGCCGGATGACGGGTGTAATTGGCCTCGGTCGACAGGCATAGGTCGGTCAGTCCGAGCCGGCGAACGAGCCCGGCCTGCCGCTTCAGCCCCGCGGCGGCCGCGCGCGCGGTGCCCGCGGCGTGGACGGCCATGAGGGCGAAGAGGACGACGAGGGCGAGGGAACAAAGCCCGAAGGCCCGGGTGCGGCGGGTCATCTCAATCGATGTCCCTAAGGACGTCGGGGGTAACCTCCGCGAAGCGCAGCAACCGGCCCTTGTGGTCCTTCAGGAACTGCCGGGCTTCCGTCTCCTTGGCGAGCGGGATGAGCTCGCGGCCCATCGGTCCCAGGACGTCGCTGCCCAGGACGAAGAAGGCCTGGGAGGCGTCGATCCAGCGCAGGCCGTAATAGTCGGTCGCCCAGACGGCCGCGACGTCGTCCCTCTGCCGCCCCGGCGCGTAGGCGCCGACATCGGAGAGAAAGCGGAACATGTCCTTGCAGCCGTCGAAGAAGACGGTCGCCCCGTCCCTGAAGACGGCGGCGGCCAGGAAGTCCTTGTACCCGGCCACGAACATGCCGCAGACCGGGCACTTGTGGTCTTCGGAAGGCATGGCCGGGGGCTTGGCCGGGGCCGGGACCGTCTGGGCCCCCAGCGTCAGCACGGCGGCCAGGATCAGGGCGCTCGCGGCGGGTATCGTTTTCATGGTCTGCCTCCCTTTATCGATGGCATTATACACGCGTCGCCGGGCCCGGCCAACGTCTCGCGGTCCTCCCGTCGGGCCGGTCAGAGCGCGTCGATGTGGAAACGGGCCGAGGTCGTCTTGTCGCCGACCGTGATCCGGACGATGAGGACCCAGGGGCCGGCCATGATGAGTCGCATGCGGAGCGCATAGGCATCCTTTTTGAGCTTGGCTTCGGACTTGTAGTTCATCGGCGCCATGCGGGGCATGGGCGGCATGTAATAGTTCACCAGGACCTTGGCGCCGCTGGGCACGGTCCCGGACGGATCGGTGATGCGGAGCTCGAGGGCGTTATCGCCGACGACCGGGGGGTTCCGGTCGAGGCGGAGCACGACGTCGTAGAGGCCGGCCTTCTTCTTGAGCTCCAGCGCGGCCGCCCCGGCCCGGCCGGCCCAAGGCCCGGCCAGCACCAGGCCGGCGAGGACCGCGGCCGCGAGGGCCGGGGCCTTGCGGCGGGCGCCGCGGTTCGTCTCCCCGTTGAGCATCCGGACCTCGCGCCTCAGAACCGGTAATCCACGTTGAGGAAGAGATTGCGGCCCGGCTCGTAGACCCGGGCGCCCGACCGGAACGGATCGCGGAAAAACGAGAGGTGCTCGTAGAAGCGGGCGTCGAAGATGTTGTTCAGACCGAGCCAGATCCGGGCCGGGCCGACCGTCAGGCCGAGGCGGGCGTTCACCAGCTCGTAGCCCGGCGTCGGCTCCTCCATCAGGAGAGGATCGACCTTGGATTGCCGGGCCGCCACGACGCCTTCGAGCTCGCTCCAGAGGCGGCCGTTGTCGAACCGCAGGACCGAGCGCCAGGTCAGCGGCGGGATCTCGGGCAGGTCGATCCGGGCCGTTCCCGTATCCGTGACGGCCAGCCGGGTGCCGCGGACGTAGGCCGCGCTGGCCAGAATGGACCACCCCGGAGCGAAGGTCCAGGTCGCCTGGGTCTCCAGGCCGGCGATCCGGGCGTCGACGTTCTCGTAGGTCCGGGCGTGCGTATTCATGATCCCCGCGACGGCGTTGACCTTGGCCTGGTCGACGATCGTGACATAATCGCGGATCCCATTATAGAACACGTCGCCGCGCAGCGACAGCGACCCGGCCTGATACGACAGAAAGACGTTCAGGCCGGAGTTCCGGCTGACCGCCAGGTCCGGGTTCCCGACCCAGTCCGAGCCGGCCCGCTTCAGGGCGAAGTAGCGCTCCCGGACGTCCGGGATGCGGACGGTGTGGCCGAGGCCGAGGCCGAGGTCCAGGCCGGCCGCCAGCTCGTAGTCGAGCTGGAGATGCCCCGACGGGAAGGCGTCGTTCGCGGCCAGGGACCGCGTCGAGTGATAGGCGAAGTAGAGATCGGTGTTGGCTCGCGCGGCGTCGGCCGCGCTCCGGGCCAGGTCGAACCGGACCCCGGCGGCCAGGCCGAGGCGGGACGTCAGGTCCGTCCGGTAGTCGGCGAAGCCGCCGAGCGACAGCGTCCGCGCGTCGGGGATCGAATACTGGGGGGCGTAGGACATGCCGGCCATCTCGGTCCGGGCGTCCCAGCCCCGCCGGTAGGCCTCCAGCCCATAAGTCCAATGGGCCGTCTCGGCCTCGACCTTGGCCCCCTGGACGTCGGACCGGGCCAGGGTGCCCATGCTGTAGTCCCGGGGCTTGTCGAGGGCCGTGAGGCGGAACGCGTCGGTCATCCAATGGCCGACCCGGCTGAAATAGGCCTTCAGCCGCAGGGCCTGCCAGGGCCCGCGCGAGGGTTCGAGGTCATAGGCGAGATTGAGACGGTCGGTATGGTCGTAAACCGCGTCCATCTGCAGGTAAGGGTAGAGGACGTGGTCCGCCTCCTGGCGGGTATAAGACAGCTGGAGCAGCTGCCCGGGTCCCGGCGTCAGGGCCACCCGGGCCCAGCCGGAGCCGGCCTTGAAGGCCGCGCTTTCTCCGGCGCCCGGCAGATAATTGGCGTAGGCGGTGAAAGGCTGGCCCGAAGGGTCGGCATAAGGCCGCGAGCGGCGATACGAGAAGCCGCCCAGCACGGAGACGTCGCGGCCGCCCCACGAAAAGGTCCCCGAGGGATTGATATAGCCGGCGGCTCCCGAGGAGAGGATGAGCGAGCCGTGAACGCCCGGCTCCGCGTTCCGGGTGATGATGTTCAGGACGCCCCCCAGACTGCCTTGGTTCCGGATATCGAACGGCCCCTTGGCCGCCTCGACCCGGTCGACCTCGGAGAAATCGACATGGAAGGCCGCCGGGTCCATGTGATTGGGACAGGCCCCGTAAAGGCGCTGGCCGTCGATGAGCACGTTGAGGTCTTTGCCGGAAAACCCGCGCAGGACGACGTCGTTGGCGATCCCGCCCTTTCGGATCTTCCAGAGGCCGGCGATCCGGGCCAGGGCCTCCCCCACGTCCCGGCCGGCGCTTTCCCGGGCCTCGGTGGCCTGCAGGGCCCCCCGCGGCGCCGTGCCGACGACATGGACGACGTTCTGCAGCGGGGCGAAGCTCAACTCGATATCGTAGGTCCGCCCTTCCCCGGGGCCCAGGGTCAAATCGCGGACTACGCCGGTCGCGAAGCCGGGCGCTTCGGCCTTGACGGTGTACCGGCCGGGGACCAGGCCGCCGACCTGATAGGTCCCGGAGAGCCCGGTCACGACCCGGACCTCGGCCTTGGTGGCGGCCTCGACGATCGTCAGCGAGACCCCCTGCACGCCGCAGCCGTCGGGGCTGCAGACCCGGCCCTTGAGTTGGGAAGTCTCGGCGGCCGGGACATCCCCGGCCCCGGCGTAGCCGGCCATGAGCAACGACAGAACGAGAAAGCCCCTCCCGATGATACGTCTCATGAATGACCTCCCTTGGGGGTCGGGCCGAAAAGCCAAAAACGCGGCTTTTCGGCCGCCCTTCGCCTCAAAAGCAAGTTTCGTGCCCGGAGAGACGGCCGGAGAAAGGACATCGGCAACGTTACGGGTCTGAAAAGGGCGCGTCCTATCGGGCGGCCTGTCCTGCCCCGGCGGACTCGTCCTATAAGGCAGGAATCAAACCGGCCACGGCCGGATCCATACCGGGCCGGGGGGCAGGCCGGCGACTGACCGGGTGGGCCACAATGTGGCACGATTCTTGATAATGCCGTTCCCAGAGATAATTTGTATCGGGGAAAAGGAGTATCATGCGCCGAATCCAAGGAACGACCGGCATCAGCGTCGGAGACCGAAGAGGGGACCTCGACAAAGAAGGAGGAAACATGAAGACGAAAAGGGTATGGCTGATCCTGGCGTTGGCCGGGATGATGATCGGCTGGGGCTCCGGCCTCTCGACCGGCCAGTCCCGGCGGGCCGAGCCCGGTCGGGAAAGGGCGTCGACCCGCGAGGCCCGTCTCGAGCGGGTCAAGCTGCAGCACCGCATGCCGGCGCTTCGCCGGGCCGCGGCGGCCCGTTTCAAGCAGATGCGGGCCCGGGTCCTGGGCCAGGCGCTGGCCAGGGTCCGTCAGCCTCAGCCCTTGCCCTTGGGGGAGGATCTGAACTCCCCTCTCATCTCCTGGCCGCTCAGCCATGGCGATCCGGCCTTCATGGGTCCGATGGCCGGGCCCGCGGGCGTCTCCGGTTTGGGCGGCGCGCCGCAGGTCGCCGCGCCACCGATCGCGGATCCCGGCGGCATCCCGCATTATTTCGGTCCGATCGCGAACTACGCCAACAGCCCGATGCCGCGGGGGGCGATCGCCGCCATCAATCTCGTCGCCGGCGGCGCCGGATACGTTTCTCCGGCCGTCGTCATCGAGGACGTCTATTACACCGGGTCGGGGGCCTCGGCCACCCCGGTCTTCGACGCCCAGTCAGGCGTCATAACCGGCATCGCCCTGAACAGCCCCGGCACGAATTACACGGCCCCGGTCATCTATATCGTCGACACGGCCGGCCCGGGCACGGGAGCCGACGCCCTGGCGGTGCTCGGCCCGCCCTGGACCGGAGGCCTGCGCAAGTTCGTCGACAAGCTGGCGGGTCTCGATCCGACCACGCCGAACGAGATCGGTCAATACATCCCGGTCGCCGTTCCGGTCGAGGACGCCCGCTGGCCCGGGTCCGACTATTATGAGCTCGAGCTCGGCGTCTATTACGAACAGCTCCATTCCGATCTTCTGCCGAGCAAGCTCTACGGCTATCGCCAGACGAACACGACCGATCCCAATGTCAGCCAGTTCCATTACCTCGGTCCCCTGATCATCGCCCACAAGAACCGGCCCGTCCGGGTCAAGTTCACCAACAACCTGCCGACGGGCGCCGCCGGCAAGCTCTTCGTCCCGGTGGACACCACGCTGATGGGGGCCGGCGAAACGCCGAACGGGACCGAGAGCTATACCGAGAACCGGGCCGTGATCCACCTCCACGGCGGTGACAACCCCTGGATCAGCGACGGCACGCCCTACCAGTGGACGACCCCGGCCGGTGAAGCGACGAGTTACCCCAAGGGCGTCTCGGCCTACAACGTGCCCGATATGCCGGACCCCGGCAGGTCCGCCCAGCAGGGCGTATTGACGTACTATTACCCCAACCAGCAAAGCGCCCGGCTGCTGTTCTACCACGACCACGCCGTCGGGATCACCCGCCTCAACGTCTACGCTGGCGAAGCGGCCGGCTACCTGATCACCGACGACGTGGAAGCCGATCTCATCACGGGTTCGAACGTGACCGGGGTCAACCCCGGAGGCGCGCCGCTCCTTCCCGATGCCGGCATCCCGCTCGTCATCCAGGACAAGACCTTCGTCGATCCGGCCACCATCATCGCCCAGGACCCGACCTGGGCCTGGGGGCAGACGCCGGGCACCCCGGTCCTCGGCGATCTCTGGATGCCTCACGTCTATATGCCCAACCAGAACCCCGGCGACTTGGCCGGCATGAACGCTTTCGGGCGCTGGCATTACGGCCCCTGGTTCTGGCCGCCGACCAACAACATCGCTCTCGGCCCGGTCGCCAATCCCTACTACGATCCCCTCAACGCTCCCTGGGAGCCGCCGCAGATGCCGGCCACGCCGAACCCGTCCATGGCCATGGAAGCGTTCATGGACACGGTCATGGTCAATGGGACGGTCTACCCCTATCTCGATGTCGAACCGAAGACCTATCGCTTCCGCATCCTCAACGTCTGCAACGACCGATTCATGAACCTGCAGATGTATCTGGCCGACCCGGCCGCGCCGGCGATCGACGGGCGGACCCTGACCGAGGTCAAGATGGTCCCGGCGATCGCGGCGCCCGGATTCCCGGCCAAGTGGCCCATCGACGGACGCCCCGGCGGGGTCCCCGACCCGGCCATGATGGGCCCCAACTGGGTCCAGATCGGGACCGAAGGAGGGTTTCTGCCCGCCCCGGTCGTCGTCCCCAACCAGCCCGTGACCTGGAATACCAACGCGACGAACTTCAACTTCGGCAACGTCGTCGACCACTCGCTGCTGCTCGGTCCCGCCGAACGGGCCGACGTCCTGGTCGATTTCTCGGCTTTCGCCGGGCAGACGATCATCCTCTATAACGACGCCCCGGCCGCCTTCCCGGCGCTCGATCCCCGCTACGATTATTACACCGGCATGGTCGACCAAACGACCTCCGGCGGCACGCCGCCGACCCAGCCCGGATTCGCCCCGAACACCCGCACCGTCATGCAGATCAGGGTCGGGGGCACCGCCACCGGCCCGGTCGTCCCCCTGAACATGGCCGCGCTCAACCTGGCCTTCCAAAAGAGCGGCGCCAAGAACGGGGTTTTCGAGGTCTCCCAGCCCCCGATCATCGTCCCTACGGCGGCTTATAATTCGGCCTATGGCCGGAGCCTTCCCGTCGATCAGTACGTCCGGATCTTCGAGGCCCAGAAGACCTTCCAGACCCTGGACGGGACCGTCCTGACCCTGCCGCTGCAGCCGAAAGCCCTTCAGGACGAGATGGGCGAGGCCTTCGACACGGTCTACGGCCGCATGAGCGGCTTCTTGGGCGTTCAGGTCCCGGCGTCCGCGGGCGCCCAGCAATTCACGCTCTACCCGTACGGCTCGCCGCCGGTCGAGATCATCGAAGCGTCGATGATCCCGATGTCGCCCGTCTTGGGCGACGGCACCCAGCTCTGGAAGCTGACCCACAACGGCGTCGATACGCATACCATTCACTTCCACCTGTTCAACGTCCAGCTGGTCAACCGGGTCGCCTGGGACAACGCGGTCTGGGTCCCCGAGGCCAACGAGCTGGGCTGGAAGGAGACGGTCCGGGTCAATCCCCTCGAGGATACGGTCTTCGCGATGCGGCCCGTCATCCCGAACCTGCCCTGGGAGCTGCCCAACAGCGTCCGGCCCATCGATCTGTCCAAGCCGCTGGGCGCGGTCCTGGCCGGCGGCCCGTTCGGCTTCAAAGACCCGCTGGGCAATCCGGTCACCGTGATCAACCACGACGTCAACTGGGGCTGGGAATACGTCCTGCATTGCCATCTCCTCGGTCACGAGGAAATGGACATGATGCACGGGCAGACGATCGCGGTCCCGCCCTATGCGCCTTCCGGCCTCGGCGGCACGAGGGACCCTTCCGGGACGAGCGTCGATCTCACCTGGGTCGACAACTCCATCGCCGAGACGGGCTATACCGTCCAGAAGTCCCTCAATATGGGGTTCACCCCTCTCCTTTCCGAGACATCGTTCGGGGCCGACGTCACGGCCTTCACCGATACCGGGCTGGACCCGGGCACGAACTACTTCTGGAGGGTCATCGCCGACAACCAGGTCGGCGATAACGCCACCTTGGGCTTTCCGGTGGTCCGCGTCTCCTCGGCGCCGTCCAATATCTACGGGATGGGTCCGCTCGGGGCGATCACGCTTCAGGTCACCTCTCCCAATGGCGGCGAGACGTGGCCGACCGGCTCGACGCGCAACGTGACCTGGACCCAATCGGGTCTGGCGGGACAGACCAACATCGATCTCTACAAGGGCGGCGTTTTCGTCAAGACCCTCGGCACCGCCGACATCACCGCCGGGACCTTCTCCTGGCCCGTCGACGTCGCCGAGCCGGCCGGGACGGATTACCGGATCCGGGTCGCTCAGGGCGCGGCCTGGGACGAATCGGACGCCAATTTCGCCCTCGTCCACGCCGCGACCAGGGCGGATTTCAACAACGACGGACAGCTCGATATCCTGTGGCGGTATTACGGCACAGGGGGGAGCAACATGGTCTGGTTCCTCGGCAATTCGGCCCTGCCCGGCCCCGCGGCCCCGATGCAAATGGCCTCGTCCACCGAGGCGGGCGCGCTGATCGGCGAAATGGCCTTGAGCCGGGTCTCGGCCAGGACGAAGAGCCTCTCGACACGCAAGGGCTCCAAGGACATCCCGGGCATGATGGATATCAGGAACCGGGCGGGCCTCCGCAGGCGGTCGCTGAAGGATCCGCGGGATGCCGTCAAGGCCCGTGGCGCGGCCAAGGCTCCCTCTTATTCCGACCCCCGGGAGATCGCCCTCGCGCCGCAGGCCGCGACCGTCCAGGCCGGCACGGCCCAGCTCGCGGCCGCCATTTCGCTGGGTCAGGCATCCGTCGATTCCGTGCCCGATCTGAATTGGGAGATCAAGGGGACCGGCGATTTCAATAGGGACGGCAACATCGATATCCTCTGGCGCTACAACGGGCCCGGCGGCTACAACCTCGTCTGGTACATGAACGGCACGATCCCCGTCGGGCTCGCCGCCATCGACGCGGTGCCCGATCTGGCCTGGCAGATCGTCGGGACGGGCGACTTCAACGGAGACGGCAACGTCGACATCCTCTGGCACCATAGCGGGGCCGTCGGCTACAACCTCGTTTGGTACATGAACGGCACGATCCCCGTGGGATTGGCGGCCATGGACTACGTCGCCGATCAGGCCTGGCAGATCGCCGGTCTCGGGGATTTCGACAAGGACGGGAACACCGATATCCTCTGGCGCTACAGCGGGGCCGGCGGCTACATCGTCGTCTGGTACATGAACGGGATCGTCCCCACGGGATTGGTGGCCATGGATTCCGTGTCCGATCCGGCCTGGCAGATCGCCGGTGTCGGGGACTTCGACAACGACACGTCCGTCGACATTCTCTGGCGATATTACGGCCCCGGCGGCTCCAATCTGATCTGGTACATGAACGGCGTGATCCCCACGACCCTGGGGGCGTTGCCGGCCGTCACGGACCTGAACTGGAAGATCGTCAGCCGGTAGAACATAGCCCCACGCGCGAGCCATCACGACTGGGGAGGGAGACCGTTCTCCCTCCCCTTCTTTTTTGCCCCGCATCATCACGCCGCTCGAAAGGGGGCCGGGCGGCGGGCACGGGCGCGGGGGACGGGAGGGGGATCGTGTCCGGGCCGGGCCGGCGCCGGCGGCTAGGAGGCCTGGTGGGCCGCCAGGCCCGGCCGGACGAGCTTGCTGGTGTCGGGAGCGAGGGACGCGCCCTCGGCGTCCCTGACCTCCGGGGCGTCGTGATGGCAGGCCTGGTAAGCGGCCAGGGCCAGCTTGGCCCGGCCCTTGATGTCGCACTTGGCGTGGATGCGCTTGACGTGGGTCCGCACGGTCAGCGGCGAGATGAAGAGGGTGGCCGCGATCTCCTCGTTGGTCAGGCCGAGCCCGAGCAGGCGGAAGACCTTGAATTCCGAAGGGGTCAGGCTGTGGACCTGGGCCAGGAGCTCCTCCCGGCGGCAGGCCTGCTCGGCCTCCTGCTTCTTCACGGCGGCGAGATCGTCGCCGTCCCAGTAGTGCTGCCAGACGAAGTCGTTGACCCTGTTCTTGACCACGGTCGAGACGAACGACCGCGGCGGCACCCAGCCTTCGCCGAGCTTCCGCAGGGTGGTGAAGACGCCGAAGTGGACCTCGGCGACGATGTCGTCGACGCAGGGCACGTGGCCGAGCGCTTTGTGGACGGTCGAGGCGATCATGGCGCCGTAGTCCCTGACGATCCGCTCCATCAGGGAATTGTGTTTGCTCAGAACGTCGCTCATGCCATCCTCCGGTTCGGTCGATCTCGTCCGGGCCGCGCCCGGCCGACGGCCGGCATCGAGGCCCCAGACCGCCAAGGTATCAGTCGCAGATGAAACGGCTGTTAATAAAACATTAATTTTAGATTAAAATAACTAATGAAGAATTCATGAAATATTCATATTATTTTCATCATGGGCGGAGTATGATGGGGGCGTCTCGAGCAGATCCGGGAGAGAAGCCATGCGAGTTCTGGTCGTCGAAGATTCCCGCCGCCTGGCCGGCATCATCAAAAGGGGCCTCCTCGAGGAGGGCTACGCCGTCGACAACGCCTACGACGGCGAAGAAGCGGAGTTCATGGCCGGATCGACCCCGTTCGATCTCATCATCCTGGACATCATGCTGCCCAAGAAGGACGGGCTGTCCGTCTGCCGCGACCTGCGGGCCAAGAACGTCCACACGCCGATCCTCATGCTGACGGCCAAGGACAGCGTCGAGGACAAGGTGGCCGGGCTCGACACCGGCGCCGACGACTACCTGGTCAAGCCCTTCGCCTTCTCCGAGCTTCTGGCCCGGCTGCGGGCCCTGCTCCGGCGCGAGGTCCTGCCCAAGGCCCAGAAGGTCCAGGTCGGGGACCTGTCCCTCGATCCGGCGAGCCGGGAGGTCTGGCACGACGGCAGCTCGCTCGACCTGACCGCCAAAGAGTACGCCATCCTCGAATACTTCATGCGCCGCCCGAACGCCGTGGTCACCCGGACCATGCTCGGCGAGAGCGTCTGGGACTACGAGTTCGACGGCCTGTCGAACATCATCGACGTCTACGTGCGGCGCCTGCGCAAGAAGATCGACCGGGACGGCCAGGCCAGCCTGATCCAGACCGTCCGGGGGGCCGGCTACCGCCTGCGCGTCCCATGATCGACCGCAAGAGCATCAAGTTCCGCCTGACCCTCTGGTACCTGCTGGCCTTCGCCGTCCTGCTCGTCTTTTTCGGGACACTGGCCTACGTCCTGCTCCAGCGGAACCTCACCCGCAACCTGGACGAGTCGCTGAAGGCCCGGGTCCTGGAGCTCAAGGGGAGCATCAAGGTCGAGGGCGACCGGGTCACCTTCGACCGCAAGCTCGACGAGATCGTCCTGATCTACGACGCCGAAGGCCGGCTCTGGCAGCGGCTCGGCCCGGCCAACCTCGACATCCCGGACATCCAGGGGACCGTCCGCCAGGCCTTGTTCGGCACGTCCTCTTTCGTTTCGGCCGAGACCGAGAACGGCCCGGACGTCCGGATGTACGCCGTACCGCTCAACATCGACTCCGAGACCCGGGCCGCCCTGGTCGTCGGCCGGGTGACCAACGACATCTTGAGCGTCCTGGCGGCCTTCCGCATGGTCCTGCTGAACTCCTCCATCCTGGCCGTGCTCCTGGCCGGCGTCGGCGGCTGGTTCCTGGCCGGACGGACCCTCAGGCCGGTCGAACGCATGGCCGACGTCGCCAAAGGCATCGGCGAGAGCGATCTGAGCCAGCGCATCGACGTCGTCAGCGACGACGAGCTGGGCCGCCTGGCCACGACCCTGAACGGCATGATCGCCCGGCTCGAGGAGGCCTTCGTCAAGCAGCGGCAGTTCGTGGCCGACGCCTCCCACGAGCTGCGCACGCCCCTGGCCGTCCTCCAGGCCGAGTCCTCGCTGGCCCTGGAAAAGACGCGGGACCCGGAGGACTACCGCCGGTCGCTCGAGCTCGTCTCCCAGGAAGTCGACTACATGTCCGAGATCGTCGGCAAGCTCCTGGTGCTGGCCCGCAGCGACGCCGGCTGCGAGCCGATCAACGTCCAGGACGTCGACGTGGCCGCGCTTTTGGCCGAGCTGGGCCAGGACCTCGAGGCCCTGGCCCAGGAAAAGGGCCTGCGCCTGGACCTGGGACCGCTCGAGGCCGTGTCCGTCCGCGGCGACCGGGTCAAGCTGCGGCAGCTGTTCATGAACGTCCTCGACAACGCCATCCGCTACACCCCGGCCGGCGGCGCCGTCACCGGCTCGGTCGAGGGCCGCGACGACGGGGCCCTGGTGACCATCGGCGATTCGGGCGTCGGCATCCCCGAGGAGCACCTGCCGTTCATCTTCGACCGTTTCTACCGGGTCGACCAGGTGCGCACCGACGGAGAGGGCGGAACGGGGCTGGGCCTGGCCATCGCCACGGCCATCGCCAGGATGCACGGCGGATCGATCGAGGTCGAGAGCCGCTTCGGCGAAGGAACGACGTTCCGGATCCGCCTGCCCCTGGCCGGGCCGGCCCAGAAACCGCCGACGACCGTCCTGCCTAATCCCTGATCCGGAAGGCCCGGGCGGCGACGAGGCCGAGGACGGCCGCCACGCCCGCCAGGACCCCCAGGTCGAGGGCGATGTCCCCGAATCCCCCCTGGAAGAAGCGCAGCTTGTGCAGGGCGTCCATGGCCCAATAAGCGGGCGAGATCATGGCCGCGGTGCGGACGCCCGCCGGCACGATCTCGCTCGGCCACCAGCAGCCGCCCAGCCCGGCGAAGATGTTGGCCAGCAGGACGGCCAGGCCGATGATCAGGTCCTCTTTGGCGCAGAGCGAGCCGATGAAGACGCTCAAGGCCGCCATGGCCAGGGCGAAGACGGCGATGACGAGCAGGGCCAGCGGCGGGTCGCCCAGGTCCAGCTTGAAGAAGAGGCGGCCGACGACGATGAGGATGAGGGCCTGGAGGAGGCCCATGGCCCAGCGGCCCAGGAGCTTGGCCTGGAAGACCTCGCCCTTGGTGAGCGGCGAAAAGAGCATCCGGGCCAGGGCGCCTTTCTTGCGGTCCTCCATGACCGTGATGCCGCCGTAGATGATGACCATCATCATAATGAACTGGATGGTCGTGCCGGGGATAGAATGGTCGAAGCCGCTCGGCACGACGGTCACGGTCTTCTCGGGGAATCTCGTCTTGACCTGGACGATGTCGCGGAACTCGGCGTGGCCGTCGAGGAATTTCGAGAGGTCCCCGTCGCCATAGAGGACGAGCTCGGCCAGCATCCGGGCGATGGCCTGGTAGAGGCGCGTCTCGACGCGGGCGGCCGCCTTGGTCGACGCGTCCTCGCGCTTCTTGAAGGCCAGCGTCTGGGCCGCGCGGGACTCGATCCGGGCCGAAAAATCGGCCGGCAGGACGACGAGCCGGCTGTACTCGGCCGGCTCGGCGTCGACGACCTTCAGCTCGATCGCCGGGGCCTTGATCTTGTCCAGGAAATACGACCCCCAGCGGCCCTGGTCGAGGTTGACCACGGTCAGCTCGGCCACCGCCGGGGCGCTGTCGGAGGCCTTGAAGAGGAGGCCGAAGAGGACGATGAAGAGCATCGGGAAGACGAGCGACCAGAAGAAAAAGATCTTGTCGCCGACCATGATCCGCAGGTCGTTCCAGGCCACGTGGAGGATGCGCCGGATCTTGCCCATGGTCACACCGTGGTCTTGCGGCGCAGGGCCGGCACGGCCAGGGCCGCGAGGACGAGGCCGCTCGCGACGAGGACGGCCAGCGGCAGGAGCGGGAAGCGCCCTTCCCGGACGAGGCGCGCCCCGTCGATGAACCAGCGGTTGGGGGTCAGGACGCCGACCGTCTTGAAGGCCTTGGGCATGGCCTCGGGGTTCATCATCGAGCCGCCGAACAGGCTGAAGACCAGGATGAACGGGGCCCCGAGGGCGCCGGCCTGATTGCGGTTCTTGACCAGGGCGCCGAACAAGCCGAAGAAAGCGGCCGTCCAGAACGACGCCGCGGCGCCGAGGAGCAGGAAGACCCCGAAATTCCCCCAGTAGGCCCGGAAGATCAGCGTGCCCAGGGCGACCATGACCAGAAGCACGGCCAGGCCCATGGCCCAGCCCGAGAGAAGCCGGGCCCCGACGAGCTCGAGCGGCCGCAGCGGGGTCGTCATCATCCGCTTCAGCTTGCCGTCCTCGCGTTCGGAGATGATGTCGCGCATGAGCGTCTGGACGATGAACAGCAGGAACATGACGGCCATGCCCGGCAGCATGATCGAGAACAGGTCCCGCTGCGTGACCTGCGTCCTGGCCCCGGCGGCCTTGGTCTTCTCCTCCTTCAAACCCACGAGCAGCGGGTCGAGGACCTTCCGGGCGGCCAGGACCTTCTTCTGGGCCCGGCCGAACTCCGGCCCGAGCGTGTCCCAGGGAATGGCTTCGACCGGGGCCTCGAGCAGGGCCCGCATACCCCGGGCTTCCTCGGCGAAGGCCTGGACGGCCCCCGAGAGCATGACCGCCAGGGTGTTCATGAACTCCTCGACGACGTCGGGCAGGAACTGCTCGGCCGGGTTCTTGACCACCGTCAAGGCGGTCGTCTTGGCGTCGAGGAGGTCCAGGGTGAACCTCTCGGGGATGACGACGATGGCCGAGGCCTTCCCCTTCTCCATCCTCTCGCGGCCCCCGGCTTCGTCGGAAACGGTGACCACGAACATCTTCTTGAGCTGGTCGGTGTCGAAAGCCCCCAGGAGGATCTTCGAGGCGACGCTCTTGTCGTGGTCGACGAGGACGACCGGGATGGGCGGCAGCGTGCTCTCCTCGGTCCGGGGGGCGAAGATGATGCCGATGAGGGCCGTCATGACCATGGGGATGGCGATGAAGATCAGGATGGCCACGGGCGACTTGAGGTGGCGCTTGACGTCGTTGCCGAGGACGAGGAGCAGGCGTCGCATGTCCGGCCCTAGTCCCGCAACGTGCGCCCGGTCAGCTTGAGGAAGACCGTCTCCAGGTTGGGCGACTGGATCTTCATGTCGGTGACGGCCAGCCGCCGCCGGAACAGCCGGTCCATGATCCTGGGGATCTCGGCCGTGTCCCGGACGGCCAGCGAAGCCAGGCCATCGGCGGCCGAGAGGAGCTCGATCCGCTCCCCGGTCAGGTCCTGGACGGCCTCGGAGAACGCCGCCGCGGCGAATTCCCCGACGATCTCGACGATGTCGTGCTCGCCGACGATGCGCACCAGCTCGTCGAGCGTCCCCTGGGCCAGGATGCGGCCATGGTCCATGATGGCGATGCGGGAGCAGGTGGTCTCGACCTCGGCCAGCTGGTGGGTC
>CAZNPB010000010.1:0-64740 GCA_964574895.1 uncultured Eubacteriales bacterium | reverse complement strand
GCGCTGCGCGAGGTCCTCAAGCACCCGGTCAAGAAGGCCTGGCTGGTCGAGATCGACGGCCGGGTCATCGAGGCCTGCCGCGAGCACTTCCCCTGGCTGCGCTCCGCCTTCCGCGATCCCCGGGCCGAGCTCGTCGTCGAGGACGGCAACGTCTTCATCGACAAGGTCCGCGAGCGATTCGACGTCATCCTGGTCGATTCCTCCGACCCGGTCGGCCCCTCGACCGTCCTCCACCAGGAGGCCTTCTACCGCAAGCTCAAGTCCAAGCTCAATCCCGGCGGCATCATCGCCGCCCAGGCCGGTTCGCTCATGCTCCACCTGGACTCCCACGCCCGCAAGAGCGTCTTCCTGAAGAAGATCTTCCGCCACTCGCCGCTCTACCTCGGGCCGGTGCCGACCTATCCCGTCGGGATGTGGTGCTACAACTTCCTGTCGGACGCGGTCGATCCGGCCAAGATCAGGACGCTTTATGTCCCGGACGGGCTGAAGTACTTCAACCCCGACGTCTACCGGGCCTCGTTCGCCCTGCCGAACTTCCTGGCCGAGCGGCTGAAGAAGGGGAAATAGGGCCTCGGGACCGAGGCGGGGTTCGCCGCCGGGGTCTCGGGGCGGACCCGGTCCCCGGACGCGGAAAGGATGCCGCATCATGGCCATGAAAGGGCTCATCCTGGCCGGGCTCGGACTGATGGTCGCGGGGACCGCGGCCGTCCTGATCGCCAAGTTCGTCCTGATCGACACGAAGACGTCCGTGGTGGATCCCCGGCGCTACCTGGGACGCCGCGCCGTCGGCGCGGACGTCTATGCGCGGCCCGGGAGCGGCGTTCTCTATTCCCCGTTCAACGCCCGGGTGGCCCCGATGGACAAGCTGCTCCTGGTGGATTTCAAGGGCGATCCCGAATACGCGTCCATCGAGCTGCAGACGTTCGACGATGCGCGCGGACGGGCCGCCCGGGTGCTGTTGTACCCCCATCAAGGCCCGGCGGACTACTACTATTCCCATCCGGCCTTCGTGGACCCCGCGGAGACCGACCGGAACACCGTCGTTCCGGATATGCAATACGCTTTCGAGGTGACCGCCTCCGGGCTCGACGCGTCGCTTCGCCTGCGGGACAAGGGCGGCCGGGTCATCGAGGCCCGTCTCAAGGAGGCCCGCCATACGAAATGGGCCCGGGGCTTCCTGGCGCCCGTCGGGAGCAGCCGGGCCGTGACCTTCGACCACTTCCCCCTTTACCATATGAAGAACATGAGCTTCATGCCCCGCAAGGGCGCCGCCCCAGTGGTCGAGATCGGCGGGGAGCGGCGGGCCCCGGCCACGCTCCCCGTGCCCCTGAACCGGGAAATGGTCTATCTGACCCGCTATACCGATGCCCCGATCATCGGGCAGTGGAACAGGCCCCACCACGGCGAATTGCCGGCCCTGCGGCCTGACCGCCCCCTGCAAGCCCGGGACGGGGCGACGACCTACGACCTGGTCGATCGGGCCGGCCATCTCGAGATCCGGGGCATGACCAGCCGCGGCGATCGGCATTCGATCGGCTTCGAGTTCTCTCCCGCCGTCCCGGACCTGCCGGCCCTGAAGGACGGAACGGAGGTCGCCGGACGGTTCGTGGCCGGAGCGGACGAGGACCGGGGGATGGTCGCCGGAACTTACCGCGTCCTGCGCCGCGGGCCGGCCGTCGAGATGGAGATCCGGCCGCTCGAAGGCTGGCAGCCGTTCCCCGGCCCGGTCTGGGTCAAGGCTTGGACCTGGAAGGGGACGATCACCGTCGGCCCCGGCGGCCGGGTGTTCCTAACGTCGGCGTGGACCCGGAAGGGATCGGCCCGGTGATGACCGATCGGGCGGCCGGGGGACCGGGGCCGTTACGGCGGCTTTTTCATCCGCGCGGCCTGGCCTAGCGCCGGCACTTGCCGCACCTCGGACGGCCGCGGCGGCGGCCCGGGCCAAGGTCATGGACCAGGACCGCTTCGACCCGGCCTGATCGCCGCCGGGCTTCAGGCGCCCAGCGTCCCCGCCGCGTGGCGAGCCCTCAGGGCGGCCAGCATGTCCTTGGTCATCGCGGCCAAGTCGTAGTCCGGCTTCCAGTCCCATTCCGCGCGGGCGGCGCCGTCGTCGATGGAAGCCGGCCAGGAATCGGCGATGGCCTGGCGGAAATCCGGCTCGTAGCGGACCTCGAAGGACGGGACGTGCCGCCGGATCTCGGCGGCCAGCTCGCCGGCCGTGAAGCTCATGGCCGTGACATTGAAGCTCGAATGGTGCTTGAGGCGGGCGAAGTCCGCGTCCATGAGGTCGAGCGTGCACTTGAGGCAGTCCGGCATGTACATCATGGGCAGGCGCGTGTCCTGGCGGAGGAAACAGGTGTAGCGGCCGTGCTTGACGGCGTCGTAGAAGATGGCCACGGCGTAATCGGTGGTGCCGCCGCCGGGGGGCGTCAGGTGGCTGATGATGCCGGGGTAGCGGCAGCCGCGGACGTCGAGGCCGTATTTGGCGACGTAATAATCGCAGAGCAGCTCGCCGGCGACCTTGGTCACGCCGTACATGGTCGTCGGGCCGAGGACGGTGTCCTGCGGGGTCATGACCCGGGGCGTCGTCGGGCCGAAGACGGCGATCGAGCTGGGGGAGAAGACGCGGACCAGGTTCCGGGCCCGGGCGGCTTCGAGGACGTTGTACAGGCCGCCCATGTTGATGTGCCAGGCTTTCTGAGGGTTCTTTTCCCCGGTCGCGGAGAGCAGGGCGGCCAGGTGGTAAACGGTGTCGATCCGATGCTTGCCGAGCAGGGCGTCGAGGGCCTGGGCGTCGGTGACGTCGAGGATCTCGAAGGGCCCGGCCTCGGCCAGGCCGCCCGCGGGCTGGAAAATGTCGCTGACGACGACGTTGGCGTCGCCGTGGCGGGCCCGCAGGGCCCGGGTCAGCTCGGACCCGATCTGTCCGGCGGCCCCCGTGATCAGGATGCGCTCGGTCTTTTTCGTCATCGGCTCTCTCCGCTCGCGAACGGCTAAAAATAGAGGGATACTCTAGCACACCGGCCCCCGCCCGGCAACAGCCCGGGGGGAGGGTTCCGAAGGGTTTGACCGCGCCCGGGAGTTCGGATAAAGTAGGGCCTCGCCATGAACCGCGACCCTCATCATCGTCGTCTTCAGGAGGCTCTCCCATGTCCATGAAGCTGACCGGCACCGGTCTGACCATCGAAAAGGTCGTCGAGGTGGCGCGCGGCCGCGTCCCCGTCGCCCTCGACGCCGAGGCCAGGACGCGCATCGAGAAATGCCGGGCCCTGCTCGAGGACAAGATCCGGAAGAACGAGATCATGTACGGCGTCAACACCGGCATCGGCGAGCTGGCCAACGTCGTCCTGACCCAGGAGCAGGTCGAGCGGTACCAGCGCTACCTCGTCTACAGCCACGCCGCCGGCTACGGCGATCCCATGCCCGAGGACATCGTCCGGGCCGCCATCTTGAGCCGCATCAACTGCCATTGCCACGGCCATTCGGGGCTGCGGCCGGTCGTCACCGAGACCCTGGCCGAGCTCCTCAACAAGGGCGTCACGCCGGTCATGTGCCAGAAGGGCTCGGTCGGCGCCTGCGGCGACCTGTCGCCGATGGCCCAGATGGCGCTCGTGCCGATGGGCGAGGGCGAGGCCTTCTACCAGGGGGAGCGCCTGCCCGGCGCCGAAGCCCTCAAACGGGCCGGCATCGCGCCCCTGGTGCTCCACGCCCGGGACGGCCTGGCCATGATCAACGGCTCGAACGTCATCGCCGGCATGTCCGCCCTGATCGTCCACGACGTCCACAACTGGCTGAAGATGTCGGAGATCGCCGCGGCCATGACCCTCGAGGTCCTGAACGCCAACATGAAAGCCTATGACGAGCGGCTCCACAAGGTCCGGGGCTATCCCGGCGCGCTCGAGTCGGCGGCCAACATCCGGCGCCTGACCGAGGGCAGCGAACTGCTGGCCCAGACGGGGAAAAAGGTCCAGGACGCCTACAGCCTCCGCAGCACGCCCCAGGTCGTCGGGGCGGCCCGCGACGCCCTCAAGTGGGCCCGCTACATGATCGAGATCGAGCTCAACGGGGCGGCCGACAACCCGGTCTTCTTCCCCGACGAACAGCTCGTCCTGACCGGCGCCAACTTCCAGGGCGTGCCCATGGCCCTGCCGCTCGAGCTGCTCGGCACGTCCGTGACCACCATCGCCGTCCTGTCGGAGCGGCGCCACAACCGGCTGATGAACCCGCACCTCAGTGCCGGCCTGCCGGCCTTCCTGACCAAGGGCGCCGGCATGTTCTCCGGCCTGATGCTGACCCAGTACACGGCCGGGGCCCTGGTCTGCGAGAACCGCATCCTTTCCCATCCGGCGGCGACGGGCTCCATCCCGGCCGCGGCCGACCAGGAGGACTTCGTCAGCATGGGCATGACGACGGCCCTCAAGACCCGTCAGATCATCGACAACGCCCAGGCCGTGCTGGCCATCGAGCTCATGGCCGGGGCCCAGGCCCTCGATTTCCGCAAGCCGCTCAAACCGGCGCCGGCGATCCAGGCCGCCTACGACGTCATCCGCAAGCACGTCGCCCGCCTCGATGAGGACCGGCCCCTCTACAACGACATCAACCGGCTCAAGGAGGTCGTCGCCTCCGGCGAGATCCTCGAGGCCGTCGAGAAGGTCGTCGGGACCCTGGCCTAGACCCATGGGCCTGCGCATCGCCCTCGTCACCGGGGCCGGCCGCGGCATGGGCCGGGCCATCGCCCTGCGGCTGGCCGAGGACGTCTCGGGCGTGGCCGTCCATTATTTCAGCCGCCGCGAGGAGGCCCAGGAGCTGGCCGCCGCCATCCGCGAGAAGGGTAAGCTCTCGGCCGTGTTCCGGGCCGATCTGACCAAGAAGGCCCAGGCCGCCGGCCTGATCAAGAAGGTCGAGGAGCGCTTCGCCCGGGTGGACGTCCTGGTCAACAACGTCGGGCCGTTCCTGATCAAGCCCTGGGACCAGCTGGAGGTCGCCGACTGGGACCGGGTCCTGCGAGGCAACCTGCTGGGCCCCTACTTTTGCATGAAGGCGGCCCTGCCGGGCATGCGCAAGCGGAAGTGGGGGAGGATCGTCAACATCGGCTTCAGCCGGGCCGAGCATCTCGGCGCCTTCCCCACGATCGTCCCCTACGCGGTGGCCAAGACGGGGTTGCTGACGCTGACCCGGACGGCCGCCGCGGCCGAGGTGGCCAACGGGATCACGGTCAACATGGTCTCGCCGGGGCTCATCCGGGGCGGGGCCCTGCCCTCGATGAAGAGCGTCTCGGAGGCCCAGTTGGGGACGTTCGAGGACGTGGCCGGGGCCGTGGCCTACTGCGCTTCGGACGCCGCGGCCGCCGTCACCGGCGCCAACGTCATCGTCGCCGGCACCTGGAAGATGTAGCCCCGGCGAACCCTTAGCCTTTCCTTCCGTATTATGAAGGAGATCGAGAGGGTCAAACCTACATTTTCCCGAAAAATGTAGGTTTGACCCCATCTTGAACCGGCGGTATAGTTAGGGCTAACCCTACGAGAGAGGACAAGCCATGATCATCTACCTTTGGATCGTCGGCGTCATCGTCTTTTTCTTCCTGCTGGGCATCCGCATCGTCCGGCCGACCCACCGGGGCCTGGTCGAGCGACTGGGCAAGTACCATCGCTTCGCCATGCCCGGCTTCAACTGGGTCATCCCCGGGATCGAACAGCTGCGCCAGATCAACATCACCGAGATGATGGTCGACGCCGCGCCCCAGGAGATCATCACCAACGACAACCTCAACGCCCGGGTCGACGCCCAGGTCTACTTCCGGGTCAAGGAGGACGAGGGCAACGTCAAGTCCTCCCAGTACAACGTCAACAACTTCCAGTGGCAGATCGTCAACCTGGCCCGGACGACCCTGCGCAACATCATCGGCACCCTGACCCTGAAATCGGCCAACAGCGAGCGGGGCAAGATCAACGAGGAGCTCCTCAAGACCCTGTCCACGGAGACGGCCCGCTGGGGCATCGACATCGTCCGGACCGAGCTCAAGGAGATCGACCCGCCCAAGGACGTCCAAGAGACCATGAACAAGGTCGTCAAGGCCGAGAACGAGAAGATCGCGGCCGTCGACTTCGCCACGGCCCGCGAGACGGTCGCCGACGGCGAGCGGCGGGCCGAGATCAAGAAGGCCGAAGGCGTCCGGCAGGCCAAGATCCTCGAAGCCCAGGGCGAGGCCGAGGCCATCCGCCTGGTCAACGAGGCGGCCGAGAAGTACTTCGTCGGCAACGCCCAGATCCTGCGGCGCCTCCAGGCCCTGGAGACCTCTCTTCAGGCCAACGCCAAGATCATCGTCCCGTCGGACAAGGACCTGGTCAACGTCATCGGCGACATGGCCGGCGTCGCCCCCCTGAAAAAATAGGGGCTTGCCGAAACGCGGTCCCGTTCGAAGCCGGGGAGCTCCGCCCCTTTCCTCGTTAACGACGGGTGGCCCCTGACGGCGGAGCTCCCAGCGGGACGTTGGCTGGACAGGCCCTTGGCCGCTGAACGCGGCCGGAACCCCTATTTCCTCTTTGATCGATCAGGGCCGACGGCGAAGAGCTTCGGGTCGAGGGTGTAGTTCCGAAAGGCCGCGGCCACCGTCGAGGAGACGGTCTGGAGGAGCGGTCCGATGGCCCTCTGCTCCTGTTCGGTGATCTCCAGTTTGGAGACGACCTCGACGGCCACCTCCGTCCGCGGATGCCTGTGGAGATAAGCCGGCCGGAAGAGGACGTCTCCCATGAGCGGGTTAGGATCAAGGATCTCTATTCCCGGATGCCCGGCTATCGCAAAGGCCTCGGCGAACTGCTGTCGGGCGTAGCCGTAGTGGGTGCAATTGAAGCTGGCGAACAGGGGGCCGGCGGCCGGACCGGTCTTGGCCAGGGCCTCGCCCACGAACCGGCGGACGTAATCCACGGTCTCCGGCGACGCGGGGCCCCGCTCGATCGCCCCGGCCAGCTTGTGGCAGGCCTGTCCGATGATCCGCTCGGCCGGGAACCCCCGGGCGACCAGGGCCTTTTTATGGGCTTCGTTCTCGATCGTGGTCTTCGTTCCGAAGAGAATGGCCGTGGCCCCGGGCGTCCTTTCGAATTGCCGGGCGATGAGATCAACACCCGTATCGACGATGCCGACCACCGGGAGGCGCGTCCTGCGGGAGAAGGCCGTCCGGTCGTAGACGACCGATAGGGTGTTGCAGGCGATGAGCAGGATATCAGGCCGGTAGCGTTCTTCCATAGCCCGGAGAACGATGTCGAAGATGCGGTCCTTTTCGGCTTCCGAGGCCAGGCCGTTATAGCCGAGATCGTCGAAAAGGGCATTGTAGAAAACGATGCGGGCTCGGCGGAAGATGCCGCTGTCCGGCAGCCGGGCGGCGATGTCAGCTGCGACCGAAAGCCCGCCCAGTCCCGAGTCCGTTATCATGATGGTGACGTCTTGTTTCTTCGCCAGGACTTCCTCGATCCGGGTCTCGCGGCTCATCGCCGTTCTGGCGCAGGAGAATGCGGCCAGAGCCGCAAAAAGCGTTAGGATCGAAGCCATCGTTCGTTTCATGATAGACCTCCGTTCGCTCGAGATCTCAATATCCGGCGGCCGCGCCGTCCCGGCGGGAGTCGGCCGCGCCGCAGAGCCTTCCGGCCCGGGCGTCGAGGAAGATCCCCTGAGCCCCGCCAAAAAAGTTGTCCCAGTCCGGATATCTCTCGACCGTGTGTCCCCAAGACTCGAGGGTCCTGATGACTTCGCCGGATATCCGGCCCTCGACGGCCAGGGTTTTCGTCAGGCAGTGCATCCTCGGCGCTTCGATGGCTTCATCGAGGCCCATGCCGAAGTCGACGAAATTGATGATGATCTGGGCCAGGGCCGAGATGATCCGGGCCGCGCCGGGCGAGCCCAGGACCAGGACCGGCTTGCCGGACCGGCAGACCACGGTCGGGGAGATGCTGCTCGCGGGCCGCCGGCCCGGGCCGATGGCGTTCGGTCCGCCAGCTTGGCTGTCGAAATCGGCCAGGTGGTTGTTGAGGATAACGCCCATGCCGGGGACGACGATGCCCGCGCCGAAGAAGCTGTTGATGCTCTGAGTCAAGGCGACGACGTTGCCTTTCTCGTCAGCGACCGATAGGTGGGAGGTGCTCTCGCTTTCCCTGCCGACGAGCGAAGACGGGGCATAGTCGAAGCGGGCTTTGGCCGTGACGATCCGTTCCCGCAGCCTGGCGGCGTAGGCTTTGTCGGTCAGGGCGGCCACGGGGATGTCATAAACGTCGGGATCGCCGGAATTCGCCGCCTTATCGGCGTAGACCATCTTCATGGCCTCGGCTAGGACGTGGATGAGCTTGGCGCTCCCCGAGCCCATGCTTTTCACGTCGAAGCCCTCGACGATGTTCAGGAGCTCGACAAGATGGGTGCCGCCGCCCGTCGGCGGCGCCGCCGACAAGATCTCGTAGCCGCGATAGGTCCCGGCGACGGGCGTACGGAGCTTGGCCCGGTAGTCGGCCAAATCCGCGGCCTCCATGATCCCGCCCAGCCGCCGGAGTTCGGCGGCGATGGCTTCGGCCATCGGGCCTTCGTAGAAGGTACGCGGCCCGCCGGCCGCGATCCTCTCCAGGGTCGCGGCCAGCGCCTCGTTGCGCAGCACGGTCCCGGGCTCGGCCGGAAGGCCGTCCGGCAGATAGAGGGCCGCCGCGGCCGGGTATTTCTGGATCTTCTCCATGTTCTCGACGATCATCCCGTTGAGTTTCGGGCTGACCGTGATCCCTTCGCGGCAGAGCCGGATGGCCGGTTCGAGGACTTGGGCCAGGCTCATCGTGCCGTATTTCTCGAGGGCCTGGCCGGCGCCGGCGACGAGCCCGGGGACGCCGACCGCGTCCGGCCCCTCGGCCGTCCGGGCCTCGAAGGGCGGGCCCGCTTCATAATAGTATTCCGGCGTCGCCTTGCGGGGGGCCGTCTCCCGGTAGTCGATCATGATGGCCTCGGGCCGGTCGGCCATCTTGACGATCATGAAGCCGCCGCCCCCGACGCCCGAGGCATTCGGCTCGGCGATGCTCAGAGCGAAAGCCGTGGCCACCGCGGCGTCGACGGCGTTGCCCCCTTTCTTGAGGATCTCGAGGCCGACGGCCGTGGCCGCGGGATGGGCCGAGGCGACCATGGCCCGGCCGGCCACGACATCGCCCGGACCGACCGGTCGGGCGCCGGCGCAGGACGCCGCCAGGCCGATAAGCAGGACGCCGGCAGGACCCGCCGCCCGGCGGATAAGGGATACCTTTGCTGTCATCGCGTCTCTCCGCATAATCGCATCTTGGCGCGGGCCATCATAACGTTCTTGAAGGCGGGCGCATCCGGGCCCGGCCTTGCCTGTCGAGAAAACCGCTCGGGGCGGCAAGAAAGCGGGTAGGACGAATCAATTGTCACCATAATAGTTGACACCAAAGTATCAGTATAGTATATAAATACTACTTAATGAAAAGAATTTTGTGCGTTCATTTTCTTTTGGGGGGCTTTCTTCTCGCCTTACCGCTTCCCCAGACCCGGGACTTGCCTCTGAAGTACAGCGCTTGGCTGAACGAAGAAGTCGTTTATATCATTACGGCGAAAGAAAAGAACGTTTTCCTGAAACTGGCTTCCGACAGGGAGAGGGATATCTTCGTCGAGGCCTTCTGGCACCAGCGCGACCCGATCCCGGAAACCCCGCAGAACGAGTTCAAGATCGAACATTACGATCGGATCCGCTACGCCAACGGGATGTTCGGCAAAGGGACGTCGAAGCCGGGTTGGAAGACGGATCGAGGACGCGTGCACATCATCCTGGGCAAGCCCAGAAGCTCGAATTCCTATGGCGGGGAGAGCCTGAACCTGGTTCCCATCGACCTCTGGTTCTATCAGGGGGAGTATGGCTACGGGCTTCCCCAGGCCTTCTATGTTCTCTTCTTTCAACAGGACGGCATCGGGGACTACATCCTCTATAGCCCCATCAGGCACGGCGCCAAGGCGCTCATCGAGTCCTACAGCGGCGATCCCTCTCAGGCCGCGAATGTCCTCCTCCGCGTCGACCGGGAGCTGGCCAACGTCTCGCTATCCCTCATCCCGGGAGAGCAGAATGCTTATGGGGGCATGCCCGAGCTGCGGTCCGAGACGCTCCTGGCCTCGATCCAGGCTTATCCGCTGAAACGGGTCAATGACGTTTACGCCGAGAAGATCCTGAAGTACAAAGCCATCGTCGAGGTCGACCGGTCCGTGAATTATATCGGGAACGACGCTCTCCTGAAGGTCATCGCGGAAAAGGACGGGCGCCGGTTCATCCATTATGCCGTGGAGCCCGACCGCCTCTCCATCGGCCGGACCGGGGACCGCTATTTCGTTCATCTCGAGATCTTCGGCCGGGTGGCCGATCAATCCGATAGGACGATCTATCAATTCCAGAGAGACGTCTCGCTGGATTTCGGCGCGGACGAAGTCGCCGAAATGAAGACGAAGAAGTTGTCGTTCCAGGACGCCTTTCCCCTGATCGAGGGGCGTTTCAAGTTCAGCGTCCTGATCAAGAACCCCATCTCCAAGGAATTCACCTCCTACGAAGATGAGATCGTCGTTCCGCCGAGCGCGGAAGCCCCCGGACTCGGCCCCGTCTTCCTATCCCGGCCCCTGGAGCCCGCGGCTTCCCCGGCCGGGGACTTCCGGCCGTTCCGCCTGGGGCGGCTCCAGATCCAGCCCGTCGCCAGCCGGATCTTCGATCAGGACGATCCGCTGGTCATCAGCGTCGGCATCCCGCCTTTGAGCCCGGAGGCCAGGGCGGCGGCGACCCTCGATCTCTCCTTTTTTCGAGAGGACCAGAAGGTCCGCCTCGTCAACCGTTCGCTCCGGGACCTGGATGATGCCGCTTGTTTCTCGGAAGAACTGGCGCCCAAGGAGTTCGATCCGGGGATCTATCGCCTTGTCGTGACGCTCCTGGACGGGGACCAGAAGGAGCTGGGCGCCGCCCGCGAGGACTTCATCGTCAACGCCGTTCGCGTGCCCCGGCCCCTCTGGCGCCTGGCCCAGGCGCTTCCCCCGCCCGATGATCCCGGCTATTCGCTGATTTTGGGGACGCAATGGCTGAACAGCGGCAGGCCGGAGGAGGCGAAAGCCCTCCTGGAGGAAGCCTGCCGCAAGGACCCGGCTTCCCTCGAGTTCAACTTGAGCTTGAGCCAGGCCCTTTTCGAGCTGAAGGCCTATTCGGCGGTCCAGGATGTCCTGGCCCGTTTCCTATCCAGAGCCGCGGAACGGCCGGAGATATACGAGCTGCTGGGAAGATCGGCTTATTCCCAGGGGAGTTTCGGTCCGGCCATATATTATTTTAAAAAATATCTGTCCCGTTTCGGGGCCAAGATCGACATTCTCAACCTGCTCGGCGAAAGCTATTACGGCGCGGGAGAGCGGGAATCGGCTCGCTCGGCCTGGAAGAAATCGATCGAGATCGAACCGGGACAGCCGGAGATCCTCAAGAAGCTCGAAGGTCTGCGGTGATCCCCGAACGCATCATATCCAGGGAGTGGAAGACGATGGCGAAATTCGTCCGCTTGATCATGTCGGCCTTTCTGCTCGGCCCGGTGCTTCTCTTCCCGCAAGGCCTGGCCAAACGCATTCTCGTCGAGGTGAAGGATTCCTCTCAGCAGCCGGTCGCCGGGGTCAGGATCACCGTATCGAGCTCCGACCAGGGCGCCTTTCGAAAAGAATACGTCACCAGCAAGCGAGGGAAATCCTCGTTCCTGCTCGCTTCGGAGATCAAAACGGCCGTTTTCAGGCTGGAGAAGGAGGGCTTCCAGATCCACGAGGAATCGCTGGCCATCGCCGGGCTGGAGAAAACGCAGGATGAAGGCCGGACGGCGACGTTCTCTCTTTACCGGACGGGCGAGCGAACGCCGGGGCAGCAACTGGCGAAGAACCAGAACAACCAGAAAGCCTGGGCCCGCATCGATCAGGGGATCCAGTCCTTCAACCAGGGGGACTTTGCGGCGGCCGTTGTCGAGTTCGCCGAGGCCGCCAAGATCGACCCGGAGATCCCCGAGGCGCATCAGAACCTCGCTTCCGCGCAATTTCGGGCCGGATCCTATGCCCAGGCCGTCGAGACGGCCCAGAAGGCCCTGACGCTCAACCCCGGCTCGTCCCAGATGGTCAGGCTGCTGGCGGTCGCCTATTCGCATCTGGGTCAGGAAGACAAGGCGCTCGAATACCAGGAGCGGCTGAAGGACTTTCCCGATTCGGAGTTTTCCGCCGAAGAGCTCTATAATCTCGGCGTCGTCGAAGCCAACAAGAAGAACGATGCCGAGGCGGCCCGTTACTTCGAAAAATCCGCGCGCGCCAAGCCCTCGTTCGCCATGGTCCATTATCAGCTGGGCCTGTGCTATTTCCGGCTCGGCAACAACGAGGGCGCCAAGGCCGAGTTGACGGCCTATTTAGCCTTGGCCCCGGAGGGGGAGGGCAGCGATACGGCCAAGACCATCCTGCTCGGGATCAAGTAAGGAGCCTCTGGTTATGCGGGAAGGGGAGGTTCGGAACATGGCCGGAACGCGGCTCGTCATGCCTCCGCGCGGCGCCTGCGGCGCCGGTCGGCGCGCCTCCCTCTTGGCCTGGTCGTTGACCGTCGTGGCCCTGGCCGTCCTGATCGGGCTTGCCGCAGCCTGCGGCGGACGCGGGTTCCCGAAGATGGCGAGGAGATACGCCGCGTCCGGACTTCTGCTCAAGATGAATCTGGCCTCTGCGCCATTTCCCCACCCCCAAAGGCAAAACGGCTATTCCCACGAGGGGGATCGTTATCCCCGGCGCGGTCATTACGACGACGACTCCGTGGCCGTGTTCGTGCCGAACGGCTACCGGCCGGGCGGGCGGATCGACCTTGTCTTCTATTTCCACGGTTGGGATCGGGACCTCGCCGGTGTCCTCAATTCTTATCAGGTCATCGAACAGTTTGTGCGCAGCGGCAAGAACGCGCTGCTCGTTCTGCCCCAGGGGCCCAAGCGCGCCCGGGATTCGTTCGGCGGGAAGCTTGAGGACGCGGACGGATTCAAGAACCTCGTCGGCGAAGTCATGGCCGAGTTGAGACGGAGGGGAACGATCACGACCGAAAGCCCCGGCGATCTCATCCTGGCCGGGCATAGCGGCGGCTACCATGTCATCGCCTCGATTCTGGCGCACGGCGGCCTCGCCGACCAGGTCAAAGAAGTCTTCCTGTTCGACGCCCTCTACGGGGAGCTCCCCGCATTCGTCGATTGGCATGTCCGCCAACAGGGGAAGATCATCGATATCTATACCGAGGACGGCGGTACCCGGGACGAAAGCCGGGACCTCATGAGGGAATTCGACCGCTGCCAGGTTCCGTACCTGGCCGCGAAGGATGCCGAGGTCGCTCACCAGGACCTCAGGGATCACCGCCTCGTTTTCCTGGACTCCCCGGCGGGGCATGACGAGGTCGTCTATGAGACGGAAGGCTTCGCCAGGTTCCTGAGCGCGAGCGTTCTCGCGGATCTTCCCGGCCGGGCCGCGACCCGCCCGGCGGACGTCAAGGTGCCCTACTGGGCGGAGGTCCGTTCGGCCGATCCGGCCTTGGCGGACTTTCCGGGCCTCGTGCACGAGATCCTGACCGATCCGCGCGGCTGGGCCCGGGCCGGATTCGTCTTCGAGCGGGACCCCGAAGCGCCGTACCGCGTCATCATTGCCGAAGGCGCCGAAGCCGATCGCCTCTGCGCTCCCTATAACACCCGGAGCCTGTATTCCTGTCAGAACGGTCCGCTCGTGGTCATCAACGCCGACCGCTGGCGCCGGGCCACGCCGGAGTGGACGGGCGATCTCCCGACCTATCGCATCATGGTCATCAATCACGAGGTGGGGCATCTTCTGCATCTGCACCATCCCATCCCCCAGTGCCCCGGGCCCGGACTGCCGGCGCCGATCATGGCTCAGCAAAGCACCGAGCTCGGGGAGTGCCGCCCGAGCCCCTGGCCGCTCGAATGGGAGATCGAGCTGGCGGGCCGGCGGCTCGAGCCGCTCGCTCCTGGATACGACCATGATCCCTCCGGCCATAGGCCCAAGCCGCCACAGGCGGTCCGCTGAGAAGGATGGATCGCCGCGGCTGTCGAGTCAGAAGAGCCGCCGGCCCGGCAAGGCCGACGGGGAGATAGCGGGCCGAATCCGCCTTCTGGAGGAAGAGATGATCAAATGGTATCTCGACAAGACCAACAAGGTCCCCATGTATCTTCAGCTCAAGGACCTGATCAAGTTTTATATTTCGACCGGCGTCATCAAGCACAACGAGCTTCTCCCGGGCGTCGTGCGCCTTTCAAAGGAGCTGGATATCAATTTCGAAACGGTCCGCAACGCTTATAAGGAGCTCGAGCAGGAAGGGCTTGTCTCCATGAAGCGCGGCAAGGGGACCTACGCCCTGCTTCCCGGGACGGTGCCGCCGAACGGCGGAACGCCGCCCGAGAGCGCCGCCGCGCCCACCGCCGATCCGGAAGCCGAATTCCGGAAGGCCGTGGCGCGGATGAGGCAGGGCGGCTGGACCAAGGAGGAGGTCCGGGCCCTGATCGACGCGGCCCTCCAGGATTCCCCGGCCGCCGGCTCCAGCCCGTTCGTTATCTTCACCGAGTGCAGCAGCTACCAGGTCCGCGAGATCTCGAAGACCCTCTACGAAGAGCTCAAGATCGAGGTCAAGCCGGTCGTTGTCGGCGACCTGCAGGCGGAACTCGCCGGCCAACACGGCCGGGAGCGGGATCTACTGGCGATCGTCACGACCGGCTTCCACCTCAACGAAGTGCGCGAGATCGTCGGGTCCCGTCCCATTGATATCCAGGTTCTGATCACCAACATGTCTCCGGAAACCCGGAATCGCCTGGGCTCGTTCGACCGCGACACGACATTCGGGTTCATCTGCCGGGACGTCGATTCCAATTTGGTCTTTGTGGATGTGCTTAAAACGGAATTGGGAAAGGACATTCGGCTCTTGTCCTGTCTCGTCACCAACGACGCCGAGGTGGACAAGATCCTGGGCACGGTCGATGTGCTCCTGCTCACGCCGACGGTGTATGAGGATATCCGGCAGCGGACCCCCAAGAGCCTTCCCGTCTTCAACGTCTTCGACTGCATCGATCCCGTTTCCCTCACGATCGTCCAGACCCACATCACCCAGAAAGTCGGGACCGCGCGACGCTAGGCGGACTGGGCCGACTATCGGAGGCCCCCCGACGCCAAGGAGGATATGCCGTGACCCAACGAACGCCGTTCATTCCGCTCCTGACCCTGGCCCTTATCCTCGCCGGCCCGGCCTGCCGGGGGACCGGATCCGGTCCTTGGTTCAGGGGGAACCTCCATACCCACACGACGAACTCCGATGACGGCGACGCGTCGCCCGAGGCTGTTGTCAAATGGTATCGGGCGCATGGATACCAGTTCCTGGCCATCACCGATCATAATGTCCTGACGGCCGTGGAGGACCTGGGGAGCCTGACGGACGAGACCTTCCTTCTCATCCCGGGGATGGAGATCACCGACAAAGTCAATGATATCCCGATCCACGTGCTGGCCCTGGGCCTGCGCGACGGGACCTTGAAGCCGGCCGGAGGCGCCGACGTCCTCAGCGGCCTCCAGAACAACGTGACGGCCGCCCGCGCGGCCGGCGCCGTGCCGATCATGTGCCATCCCAACTGGGGCTGGGCCTACGGCTCCGAGGAACTCCTCGGTGTCCGGAACTGCGCCTTTTTCGAGGTCTTGAACGCCCACCCCGGGGTCAACAACGCCGGCGGCGACGGCAGACCCGGCACGGAGCAGATGTGGGACGAGGTCCTGAGCCGGGGAAAAAAGTTGTACGGATTCGGCACTGATGATATGCACGCCATCGCCACCTATCCGGGGAAATCCTGGATCATGGTACGGGCTCCGGAGTTGAGCGAAAAGGCTCTCTTGGCCGCTTTCGAAAAGGGCGATTTCTATGTCAGCACCGGCGTCGTCCTCGAATCCATCCGGGTCCGCGGGGAGAAGGTTCGCCTCCGCATCCGGACCCAGAAGGGGATGACGCCGACCACGTTGTTCATCGGTTCAGGCGGGCGCATCCTGGATCGCATCGCCGGCCCGTCGCCGGCCTTCAATCTGCCGCAAGGCGAACGTTACGTCCGGGCCAAGGTCACGGACGGCCAGGGCCGGGTCGCGCTGACCCAGCCTCTCATCTACCGCGAGAATCCCTGACCGTCCCTCGCGCGGATGGGCGGGAGAGCCATCCCGGCTCTCCTCTGAGCCTCACCCCGGCTCTTCTCGGGCCTTCCAGGAGCCCGCTCCTTCCGAAGTCTTCGGGTTCAATCCTCCGGGGCAGGCCGGCCTGCGCCTTTCGTTCTTGACGGCCTTCCCCATGGCCGCCGGGTCCGTTCCCGCGCCACAGGAAGCGCACGGGCGGCGCCTGCCTCCGTCCCATCCGCCATCGGGATGAGGTCCCGGGAAGGTCGAATTCGTTCGCCTTTCTCCTGCCTTCCTGTCGCGGCCGACGCGCCCCGGCGCCGAAGCGGCGGGTGCCAACGGACGGCCAAGAAGGGGGGACGGTAAGGAGACGAGGGCTCCGTCCCATAAGGACGGAGCCCTCGTCTGGAGGGGTATGGAGAAAATCAGAAGGAGAGGCTTGCCTGGAGCTGAACCCAACGAGGGAACTGCCGGCCCCAGACTTGACGGAAGAACGTGCTTCCCTCGCCGCTGCCGTAAGACACGGCCCTCTGCGAATTGAGGAGGTTGGACACATTGAGACGGAGTCCGGCGACCATCCCAGAAGCGATCTTGAAGTTCTTGGCGAACGTCAGATCGACGTAGGTATGGGCCGGGACGGTCTCTGTTCCTCGCCCGTACGGGAAGTAGCAATAAGAACCGTATCCCGTCTGGAAGCCCCAGATCGACCAATGATAGCCGGAATAGAGCTGGGCGCTGGCGCTGACCATGATGCCATAAGGTGCGAGGTAAGTGCCGAAGACCTTGAACACATGGTCGCAGCTGTAGGGCAAGTACCCGTACCAGCCCTCGTCGCCGTAAGCGATGCCGCCGAACCCATAGGACCAGTTGTAGTTTCCGGCCAGGGGAGAATCAGCGGGTCCGGAGTAATGGTCCCCGAAGAGGCCGTTGGTCTGGTACATCGACCAGCCGTAATTCCCGACATATTCCGAATTGCCGGGCGTCGAGCCCTTGGCCGACGACCAGACGTAGGAGCTGTTCAGGATGAACTTGTCGCCGATCCGGCCGTTGAGCTCCAGTTCGAGGCCCAGGTAATCCCGTTTCTTGAGGTCCCAATTGATCAGCTCGTAATAGGCCGTCGTGTAGTCGAACAGGGCCACGTCCTCGAGCATGGCGCGGTGGCTCGACAGGACGCCCCTGATCTTGGCCGCCCAATGGGATCCGATGCGGCGATCGTATTCCAGGATGAACTTGTTCATGAAATCGGGGCCCGTGCCCTCGCGAACGCGCTTGTAGGCCCGGACCGTATCCGTTCCGCCCTGCTGGGACCTGTAGGTCCAGTTGGCGAAGTCCTTCAGAGCCTCGGTATCGGTATCGTACGTCGGCGTCGGGCCGTTCCAAACATACTTGACGAAGGTCGTTTGTCCGCCCTGGGTGAAATACCCCATGATGTCCCAGATCATGGTGTCGGAGAAGCGGCCGAAACCGAATTTGACGACGTTGGCCCCGTCGCCGGTCACATCCCAGCTCAGCGAGGCCCTCGGGGACAGGAACTTGTCCAGCCCCCAGCTGATCTCAGGCACGAGGGCGCCCTGGTCGTCGTAGATCCTCTGGGTTTCCGAACGGAGGCCCAGCATCAAGGTCAGCCGCCCGAACGTGACCTTATCCTTCACATAGGCCGAATACGAACGGCCCCTGTTAAAATAGGCCTGGTCCCGGTACTGGGTCAGCATATAAGGAACGCCCGGCTCCGTGAAGGTGATGCTGGAGCCGCCAGTCCAGTAGTCGCTGGGCACGATGAGCCAGTCCCTTCCGGTGTAGTGGTTGTAGGCATTCCGATAAATGTACGAATAGGCCGCGCCCAGGCCGATCTCGTGATTCCCGAATTTTTCCGTATTCAGGTATTGGGTGAATCTGGTCGTGAAATCCGTCCTCTGGTCGATGACCCCGGAGGCCGAAGAGACGTTGCCGATGGCCTGGTTGATATCGGAGTAAGAGAACGGGGCGCTGTCGTAATCATCGGTGAGCGGGGCGTTCGCGCTATCCTGGCTGCTCCGCCCGACGGCGGCCTCGATCAGGGTGTTGGCGCCGATGATGCCCTTGTAGTTCAGGCGCAGGGCGTAATCCTTATAGTCCACCTTGGTGTAGAGGTCCGGTAACCCGAAGCCGCCGGACTGGCTGAGGAAGGCATCGTAGGATCCGCTGAAGGACAGGGTGTGATTGTCCGCCAGGGCATAGGTCAGCTTGCCGAGCACGTTGTTGCTATTGACCCGCCGCTGGCCCGCCGGGATATCCAGCCAACCGACCGAGCTGGCCACGCTGTCGTCGGCCTTGCGCCAGAGGTTGTCGGACAGGAAGAACCAGAGCTTGTCCTGGATGATCGGACCGCCGATGTTACCGAAGAAATTGTACTGGGACGTGACCGGCTCGACGGCGATCGCGATCTGGGGCTGCCGCGAAGCCCGGAGGTTGTGGTCCCAGATCAAGGTGCCGAGCTCGCCGTGGAACTGGTTGCTGCCGGTCTTGGTCACGATATTGATGATCCCGCCGTACGTGGCTCCCAGCTCGGGGGAAAAGCCGTCGGAGATGATCTGGACCTCTTCCCAAGCGTCGAAGTTGATCTTGGTGCCGAAGCCGTTGTTGACCGAGGCCCGCTTGGACAGCCCGTCGACCAGCCAGTTGTTCCCGTTCGGGCCTTCGCCGCGGATGCTGCCTCCGCCGTAATCGGTTCCGCCGCTGCCGGTTCCCTTGATGGTGTCGTGGCGTACGCCCGTTACGCCGGGAGTATAGCTGAGGACCTCGTTGATGGTCCGGCCCTGGATGGGCAACTTGGCCAGCTCTCGGGAATCGACGTTGAACGACGTGTCGGATTTCGTTTTGTCGATCAACGGGGCCTCGGCGATGACGGTGAGCTGGGCATCGACGCTCGCTGGCCTCATGACCGCAACGGGACTTGTCACCAGCCCGAGCTTCACGCCGACGTTCTCCAGCGTTAGGGACGAGAATCCCTTCATCTCGAACGTCAGCGTATAGGTCCCCATGGGGAGCAGGGGCAACCTGAAGGTTCCGTTCGGGTCGCTGACGACGGCTCTCTTGCCCTGAAGACTCGCGCTGGTCGCGGTGATCGAGACTCCCGGCAGGCCCACGCTTTCGTCATCCGTGACCTTGCCTAGGATCTCGCCGGTCTCCTGAGCGACAAGAGCCTGAGTGAGAAGAATCAACAAACCTACGAGCAGCAATGTGCTTAACTTCTTTTGCATCGTTCTTCTCCCACTTCCTTTTTGTCCTTTTTTGACGCCAAATCTTTATTCCTCACGATCATACCTTCCTTGAATCAACAGACTCCGATATGCTCTCACCTCCCTTCGTATGATAAGGACGAACGGATCTATATAAAGCGGAAATCGTTGGGAACCAGGTCGCGGCAGGGCGGTTATTAAATCCGAATTTCACAAACATAATGGATGCAAATTATGTAATAATGCTTCTTTATATTGATAATTATATAATTGTCAAGTTTTTTTATTGACATAGAATTCTACTTAGGATAAAAGGGCAAGTGATTCGGAGCGAAAAGAATTGAAAAAACTATCGGCCATCCTCCTTTGTGTCCTTACCGTCTTCATCGTGTCCTGCCGGAAGGACGAGCCCGCCGCTTCCGGACCGGCCCCGATCCGGACGGCCCAGGGCGAGTTCAACTGGCGGGCCTGTCAAGGCCAGGTGCTTTATATCAGTCTCAACAAGCATCCTTATACCGAATCCCTGATCCCCGAGCTCGCCTCCTTCGAGAGGTTGACCGGCATCAAGGTCGATTACGGCATCCTGGGAGAAGAAGAATACTTCGAGAAGCTGATCGTCAGCCTGTCCACCAGGAGCAAGACGCTCGATGTCTTTATGACCGGCCCCCAGCTCAATTGGGGGTACGTCGACTCGGGCTGGGTGGAACCTTTGAATACGTTCCTGGACGAGCCGGCCTCCGTGCCCGACGACTACGACGTCGACGATTTCTATCCCTCCCTCCTGGCGGCCAACCGATGGAACAGGAAGTTCGGCAAGGCCAACCTTGGCCAGGGCAGCCTGTGGGCCATCCCGATCCAGGTCGAGACGTATATCCTTGCCTACCGTAAGGACTGGGCCGAGAAGGCCGGTGTCAGGCCGCCCCGGACCTATGATGAGCTCCCGGGCTTCGCCATGAAGCTGGGCCAGGCGGGGGGAGCCTACGGGATCATCTCCCGAGGGCTCGGCACCTGGCCGACGGTCAACACCGGATTCCTCACCGGATACGCCTCCTTTGGCTGCGTCGATTTCGACGAAAACGGCAAGTGCCGCATCAATGCCCCGCGCGCGGTGGAATTCGCTCGTCTCTGGATCAAGGCGATCAAGGAATCCGGTCCGCCGGACTGGCCGAACACCACCTGGTACGACGGCAAACAGAAGTTCTGCGCCGGGACGTTCGGCATGTACCCCGACTGCGACTTTTTCGCGGCCAGCTACGAGAATCCGGCCGGCTCGAGCGTCGTCGGAAAGGTCGGCTACGCTCTGCCTCCCGCCGGCCCCGACGGGCTCGTCAAGTCCAACCTCTGGTCCTGGGGCTTGGCCGTAAACGCGGCCAGCTCGAGGAAGCTGGCCTCCTGGCTATTCCTGCTCTGGGCGACGAGCCGGGAACAGCTGCTGTCCACGTCCCTTCATGGCAACATGAACCCGACGCGCCGGTCGGTGTGGGAGCACCCCGAGGTGCGGCGGATCACCGACCGCTGGGCCGGATACCGGGAGGTCGTCGACAAGAACATCACGGAGAATGCGGCCATCCAATGGACGCCCCAGAAGGCCTTCATCGCCACGGGCGACCGGTGGGCCCTCGCCCTTCAGGAGATCTGGAGCGGCAAGGACGCCCAGAAGGCCCTTGACGAAGCGGCTTCCGATATCGACCGACTGGTGGCAGATGCCTATAAAAAATAGGCTTCTGGCGAAAGCGGAGGGCTATCTCTTCATCCTTCCGGCAGCCCTCCTGACCGTCGGGATCCTGTATCCTTTCCTTCTGTCGGTCTATTACAGCCTGACCGATTACCGGCTGGGCGGCGCGAGCGTCGACTTCGTCGGGATCAAGAATTATCTCGACCTGTGCCGCGATGCCTCGTTCTGGAAGGCTCTCGAGCTGACCATCGGTTATACGGCCGCGGCCTTGATCGTTCAGATCGGACTGGGGCTCGGCGGGGCCCTCCTTCTCAACAACGACGTCAAAGGCGTCCAGGTGGCCCGCTCGTTGATCATCCTGCCGTTGATGATGCCGCCGGTCATCGCGGCCCTGATGTGGAAGATCATCATGGCCCCCAACGGCATCCTGAACTCGCTCGCCGGCCTGCCGGCCTTCAGCTGGCTGGGCACGAACGGCTCCGCCCTGCCGTCCATCCTCATCATCGACAGTTGGATCTACACGCCATTTGTCATCGTCATCCTGCTGGCCGGCCTACGATCCCTGCCTCAAGAGCCCTACGAGGCGGCCCGGCTCGACGGCGGGTCCGCTTGGTTCGTCTTCAGGAAGCTGACCCTGCCCATGCTGAAGCCGTTCATCTTCGTGGCCGCGCTGTTCCGGACGATCGATTCGCTGAAGACCTTCGATATCGTTTACGCCACGACCAAGGGCGGTCCGGGAAGCTCGACCATGCTGCTCCAGGTCAAGGCCTATTTCGCCTCCTTCCGTCACTACAACATGGGATCGGCCTTGGCCATGATGCTGGTCCTCTGGGCCGTCGTTTACGCGATGAGCCAGATCTTCGTCAAGCTCTGGATGAAGTCCTCCAAGAACGCGATGGGACGATAGCCATGAGCAGCCGAGGCGAGCTTCTGGGTTCGGTGACCAGGAAGGCCCTGATCTACGCCGGCTTGACCGTCATGCTGGCGCTGGCCCTGGCCCCGATCCTCTGGATCTTCCTGATCTCCCTCAAGACGGACAAGGATATCATCGCCAGCGTTCCCCGGATCGTCTTCACCCCGACCCTGCAGAACTACAAGGCCATCTTGATCGGGGCCAAGGCCGCGGGAGCGGAGGCGGCCCGGCCCGAGTTCGTCCACTACTTTCTGAACAGCCTGATCATCACCAGCGGGGCCGTGCTGGTGTCCCTCCTGGCCGGCGTTCCGGCGGCTTACGCCCTGGCCCGGTTCAAGATCAAGTTCAAGGAGAACATCGCCTTCACGTTCCTGAGCTTCAGGTTCGCGCCCGAGATCGCCGTCATCATCCCCATCTTCGTGATCTACCGGAGCCTGGGGCTGTACAACACCTATATCGGCATGATCCTCGTCTACCAGCTCGTCACCCTGCCGCTGATCATCTGGCTCATGCGCGGCTATTTCGAGGACATCCCCGAGTCGATCGAACAGGCGGCCCGCCTGGACGGCTATTCCCGGTTCGCCATCTTTCGCAAGATCTGCCTGCCGCTGGTCAAGCCCGGCCTGGCCTCGACCGCCATCCTGGCCTTCATTTTCGCCTGGAACAATTTCATCTTCGGGCTCGTCCTGGGCGCGAAGGAGACCTTCCCGGTCACCGTGGGCATGCTCGGCTTCATTTCCTACGAGTCGGTCCTCTGGGGGCAGATGGCGGCGGCCTCGATGGTGACCATCCTGCCCGAGATCGTCATCGCGCTGTTCATCCAGAAATACCTGGTGCGGGGGCTCAGCTTCGGGGCGGTGAGGGGTTAGGCTATGGCCGCAGTGACGTTCGCTGGCGTGACCAAGAGATATGGCAAGCTGGTCGCCGTCGACCGGATGGACCTGGAGATCGGGCCGGCCGAGTTCTTCGTCATCCTCGGGCCGGCGGGGGCGGGTAAGACCACGACGCTCAAGATGATCGCCGGGATCGAGGACGTCTCGGAAGGAGAGATCCGCATCGACGGCCAACGGATCACGGGCCCCGGCGCGCCGGAGCCCGACGCCGCCATGATCTTCGAGAACTACGCCCTTTATCCCCACCTGACGGTCTTCGACAATATCGCTTTCCCCCTGAGGTCCAGGCGCCGCAAGGCGAGCGCCGCCGAGATCGCGGCCCGGGTCGAGGAGATCGCCCGAACGCTGGAGATCGAGGGCCTGCTCGAGAGGCGCCCGGCCGAGCTCAGCGGCGGTCAGCGGCAGAGGGTCTCCCTCGGACGGGCCCTGGTCCGGAAACCCAAGGTCTTCCTGATGGACGAGCCCCTGTCCCATCTTGACGCCAAGCTGAGGCACCAAATGCGCCGGGAGCTCAAAAAGCTCAAGGGCCGGCTCGAATCGGCGGTCGTTTTTGTCACCCACGATTATATGGAAGCGCTCTCCTTGGCCGACCGGATCGCCGTCCTCGACAAAGGCCGGATCCATCAAGTCGGCACTCCCGAGGAGGTTTACACGGCGCCGGAGGACATCTTCGTCGCGTCCCAGCTCGGTTATCCGCGGATCAATCTGGTCGAGGGGCGGGTCCTCGTTCGGGGCGACGGCCTGGTCTTCGTCTCCGGCGACCAAGCCCTGGCTTTTCTCGTCCCCGCAAAGCTTCGGAGCCGCCTTGAACAGGTCGGCCCGGGCGGGATCACGGCGGGCATCCGGCCGGCCGCGATAGAGATGGTGACGGCCGAGGCGCCAGGCGCGGTCAGAGCCGTCCGCCTGATGACCGAGCGGCTGGGGAACAGGCACATTCAATTCGTCGCGGTCGGCGGGACCTCGTTGGCCGTCACCGCCGATAGGGCCGTCCTGCCTGGGGCGGACGAGGGGCCGTTCCTCTCCGTCCGATCCGATGACGTCCTCTATTTCGGCCCTTCGGGACAGAGGATCAAAGAGGATCAACATGGCTGAGGTCAGGCTCGAAGGGGTTCGCAAGGAGTTCTTCTCCGGAGGGAAGAGGGTCATGGCCGTCCAGGACGTCGACCTCCGCTGTCGCGACGGCGAGATCATGGTCTTTCTCGGCCCCTCGGGGTGCGGCAAAACCACGACCATGCGTTTGATCGCCGGGCTCGAGTCCGCCACGGCGGGGGAGATCCATATCGGCGCCAGGCGGGTCGACCGGCTCGCGCCGGGCAAGCGGCGGGTGGCTCTGGCCTTCGAGAACTACGCGTTGTACCCGCCGCTGACCGTCAAGGAGAATATCGTTTTTCCCCTTCGGGCCTCGATGTGCAGCCCGGCCGAGATCGAATTTCGCCTCAACGAGATCGCCTCGCTGCTCGAGATCGACCAGGTCCTGGAACGCAAGCCGGGCCAGCTCGGCGGCGGACAACAGCAGATGGTGTCGCTGGCCCGCTGCCTCATCCGGGACGCCGACGTCTACCTGATGGACGAACCCCTGTCCCACCTGGACTCCGACCAGCGCGTCAAGGTTCGGGCCCGTCTCAAGGCCCTCCATGACAGGACGCATCGGACGATGATCTATGTCACGCACGATCAGCTGGAGGGCCTGGCCTTGGCCGACCGGATCGCGGTCATGAACGCGGGCCGGGTGCAGCAGGTCGACACTCCCGACCGGATTTATGCCCGGCCGGCGAACACGTTCGTCGCCGGCTTCGTCGGCGAGCCGCCTATGAATTTCCTGGCCGGCCGTCTGGAGCGCGACGGGACCGCCCCGTCGTTCCGATCCGAGGACGGGAGCCTCCGTCTCCCGGTCGGCCCGTCCCCGTTCTCCGGGCCCCGGGCGGTCCTGCCCGGCCAGCCGGTCACGCTCGGCATCAGGCCGGAGCATATCCGCCTGGCCGACGGTCGGCCCGGGGACGTTCTGGAGGCTTCCGTCGAGGTCTATGAATCGCTCGGCGAGGAAGGCGTCCTCGAGGTCCGCTGCGGCCGGAATGCTCTCACCCTCCTGACCAAGCCCGGCCTTTCCCATAAGCGCGGCCAGCCTGTGCAGATAAGGCCCGACGTCGAAAATATCATCCTGTTCGATCCCCGAACGGGGGAACGCTTATAATCCGGCCGGGCGGCGCTTTCGGCCCGGCCCCACGGGACAAGGAGGAACGATGAAGGCAGCGGTTTTCACGGCTCCGGAGCGGGTCGAGGTGCGGGACGTGCCGATCCCCGAGATCAAGGATGACGAGGTCCTGATAAAGGTGAAGGCGGTCGGCCTCTGCGGCACGGATATCCACATTTTCAAGGGGGAATACTTCACCGAGTTCCCGGTCATACCCGGTCATGAGTTCTCCGGCGTCGTCGACCGGGTCGGCAGGGGCGTCCGCTATTTCAAGGAAGGGGACCGGGTGACGGCGGACCCCAACGTCTTCTGTGAAGCCTGCTATTTTTGCAAACGGAACCTCCAGAACCATTGCGAGGACCTGAGGGTTATCGGGGTCTCGGGCCGCCATGCCAATGGGGCCTTTGCGGAATACGTGGCGGTGCCGTTCAAGAACGTTTTTCCCCTTGACGACGCGATCGGCTTCACCCAAGGCGCTTTCGTGGAGCCGCTCGCCTGCGTGGCCCATGGCCTGGATCTGGCCCAGATCCGGTTCGGGAGCGATGTCCTCGTCGTCGGCGCCGGTCCGATCGGCCTGCTCCTTCTTCAGGGTCTCAAGGCCGGCGGCGCGGCTCGCGTCGCCGTCATGGACCTGGACGCCGAGAAGCTTAGGCTGGCCCGCGAGCTGGGCTCCGACCTCACCTTCGCGGCTGACGGCCGCGAGTCGGAAGCCCTCAAAGCCGCAGCGCCCCGCGGCTTTGACTACGTCGTCGATGCGACGGGGATCCCCGCGATCATCGAAAGGTCTTTTGCCTACCTGAAAAAGGCGGGAACCTTCCTGGTCTTTGGCGTTTGCCCGAAGGATTCGAAGGTCAGTGTCGATCCCTATAAGATCTTTCTCAACGATTGGAGGATCGTCGGCTCGTTCGCGATCCGTAAGAATTTCCATCAGTCCATCCAGCTGCTGTCCAGCGGAGCGATCCGGACGGATCCGCTCCTGTCCTTGCAGTACCCTCTGGAGAAGTTCCCGGATCTCCTGAGCCAAAAAATGAGCCGGCTCGATCTCATGAAGGTCCAGATCACTTTTTAGCGAGGATCAAGCGGAGGCCGGAAAGGAACCTGTTGCCTTGCCGTGTCCGACTTGGCAAGATAAGGGCTCTGGAGGTGCAAAGCCATGAAGATCCTTCGGTTCATCGCCGCGGCGGCGCTGACCCTTCTTCCGGCCGTCGCGGCGCAAACCGGCGCCGGCCGTGCTCCGGTCTTCGACCCGCCGATGCTCATCACCTCGGCCGGCCAGAGCCCGGACGTCCAGTTGGCCGTCGTCCTAGCCAAGCGGGCGGGCATCGAGACGGTGTTGGCCAAGCTGGCCGTCGCCAAAGACCTTGACGGGGCCGGGACGCTCGGCCTCGTCGTCGGGGCCAGCTTGAAGGGCCTTGGCGCGGCGGGCCTCGATACCGCCAAGGAAAAGGCGCGGGTCCAGGCCCTTCTGGCCGAGGCGGCCAGGAGAAAGATCCCCGTTCTTTTCCTCCACCTCGGAGGGGATCAGCGCCGCGGCGAGCTGACCGATGCCATGGTCGCCGAGTACCTGCCGGCGGCCCGGATGGCCGTTATCGTCAAATCGGCCGATGCGGACGGCCTGTTCTCGAAGATCTGCCGGGCCCGAGGCATCCCGCTCGAAGCCGTCGAGAAAACGGCTGAGGCCGCCGAGGTCCTGAAGAGCGCGTTCAAGCCCAAGGCCTGACGGCCGGGGCGGAGAGGCGGAGGGCTTGCCGGAATACGCCGTATTCCTGATCATGGTGGCCGCCTTCGTGCTGGCCGCCGCGGTCCTGAAATGGCCCATCGGCCTCTGCCTCATGGGCGCCGCCGTCGCCGGAGCCCTGGCGGGAGGCGAGGGTCTTCCGTTGCGACATCTCGTCGAGGGCAGCTTCGGCTTCTTCGACATCATGCTGATCATCCTCGCGGCCGTCCTGTTCATGAAGGTCCTCCAGGCCTCGGGCGCGCTCGACAGCCTGGCCGCGGTCCTGCTCCGGGTGTTCCACCGGAGGAAGGCGCTCCTCCTCCTGACGGCCAATCTCCTGGTCATGTTCCCGGGGATGATCACGGGCTCCTCGACGGCCAGCGTCCTGACCTCGGGACCGCTCGTCGCCCCCGTCCTGATGAAGCTCGGGCTCCCGCCGCTCCGGACGGGGGCCTTCATCGCCATGGCGGCGGTGCTGGGGATGATCGCCCCGCCCATCAACATCCTGGTCATGATCATGGGCGGAGGCGTCGACATGCCCTATGTCGGCGTGACGCTGCCCCTCCTCATCCTCGTCGCGCCGCTGGCGGTCGCCATCCCTCTCTGGATCGGCCTCCGGCACATCAAGGTCGTCGACGCAGAAGAGATGACGGCCATCCTCCCCCCCTCGGTTTACGGACGCTTCGGGCCGAGGCTCTACCTGCCGCTCCTCGCCGTCATCGGCCTGATGATCGGCGAGCGCGCCCTGGTCCGCATCATGCCCGATCCCGGCATCCCCGGCATCTTCCTGGCCGGCAGCCTCCTCGGCGCGGTCTGCGGCCGCCGCTTCAACTTCTGGAAGGTCAGCCGCCAGGCCGTCGAGGAGGCCATGCCCATCCTGGCCATCCTGGCCGGCGTGGGCATGTTCATCCAGGTCATGACCCTGACAGGGGCGCGGGGCTGGATCGTCATGACCTTCCTGGCCCTGCCCGGCGCCCTCCTCTACGTGGCCATCGCCCTGGGGATGCCCGTCTTCGGCGGCATCTCGGCCTTCGGGGCCAGCTCCATCCTCGGGGTGCCGTTCATCCTGGCCCTCATCAGCAAGAACGCCCTGATCACCTCGACCGCCCTGTCGGCCATCGTCGGCCTCGGCGACCTCATCCCGCCGGCGGCTCTGGCGGGCCGGTTCTCCGGCCAGGTCGTCGGCGAGCGGAGTTTCACCCGTATCCTCCGGTACTGTCTCGTCCCGGCCCTGGCCATCCTGATGTGGGCCCTGGCCATCCTGCTCAACGCCTCGTTCCTGGACCGGTTCGTCTAGAGGAGAGCATGGACATCGTCTACCGCCTCATCCTCCTTTATTTTGGCGCGCTCATCGTCCTCGGCGTCTTCGGGCAGAAGAGGCTCCGGGACCGGATCGGCCCGATCGTCGTCCTGGTGCTCTTCGCTCTCCGCCTGTTCCTGATCAAGTGAATCCATGAAGGCAAGACGGACTTCTCTCCTGACGACCGCCGGGCTCCTGGCCCTTGGCGCCGCCGCGGCGATCCTGGCTGGCCGCTCGTTCCTGAGCATGAGGGCGGCGGAGGCCATCCATCCCGGTCCCGGCCTGACACGGCAGGCGCGCCTCAGCGACTATTTCTCGCCCCTGGCCGGCACGCCCGGCGACACCGACGTCTACGTCTTCGAAGGCCCGCAGGCCGGGGGGACGGTGCTCATCACCGGCGGCTCCCATCCCAACGAGCCGGCCGGCTTCGTCGCCGCCGTCGTCCTGGTCGAAAACCTCCGTGCGCTCCGGGGAAAGGTCGTCGTCATCCCCCGGGCCAACGCCAGCGGCTTCACCTGCAATGATCCCCAGGAAGCCAACCCGCAGCGATTCACGATCCCGTCGCGGAGCGGGCCCCGGCAGTTCCGCCTGGGATCGCGGCTGACCAACCCCGTCCACCAGTGGCCGGACCCGACGTTGTACGAGAACCCGGCCGGGCAGATGCTCTCGGCCTCAGAGGTGCGCAACCTCAACCGTTGTTATCCCGGACGGCCGCGGGGCTACCTGACGGAGCGGACGGCCTTCGGGATCATGGAGGTCATCCGCCAGGAACGGGTCGATCTCGGGATCGACCTTCACGAGTCTGCTCCCGAGTACCCGGTCATCAACGCCATCGTCTTTCACGACGACAGCGCCGAGCTGGCCGCCCTGGCCCAGATGTCGCTCCAGGCCGAGGGGCTCGAGTTCCGGCTCGAGGCTTCGCCGCAGAACCTGCGGGGCCTGAGCCACCGGGAGTGGGGCGACGCGGCGGGGATCAAGGCCATTCTGATCGAAACGCCGAATCCCGTTCAGGGTCGGCTGAAAGGGCGGACGACCGCCGCCCTCGTCGTCGAGGGCAAGGACAAGGCCTACCTCAGGGCTTCGCGGCTGGGGCGGCTGTTCGTCCCCTACGACGAAAAGGGCGTTCCCCTCGACGAGCGGGTGGCCCGGCATCTGGCCGCCATATCGGCCATCCTCCAGAGCCAAGCCGAGATCGACCCGGCGAAGGCGGTCGCGGTCGAGGGCCTGCCCGACCGGGCCCGGGTCCTGGAGGACGGACTCGGGTCCGTCCTGCGTTAGTCGGTCCCGACCAGCTGCATCGTCACGGTCCGCGTCTTGCCTTCGCGCAGGACCGCCAGCGAGACCGTGTCGCCGATCGTGTGGCTGTCCAGGGCGGAGAAGAGGTCGTCGTAGGACCTGACCTTGGTCCCGTCCACGCCGGTGATGACGTCCCGGATGAGCAACCGGCCGAAGCTGTCCCTGTAGACCCCGCGCAGGCCCTGGTCGTAGGCCCGGCTCGAGCGGGCCACCTCGAGGACGACCGCTCCCTCGATCCCGGCCCGCCGGGCCACCTCGTCCCGGACGAAGGACACCCCGCCCAGGTCCGGACGGGTGACCTTGCCGGACTCGATGAGCTGGGGCACGATCTTCCGGATGATGTCGATGGGCACGGCGAAGCCGATGCCGCTCGACGTTCCCGAGGGGCTGGCGATCATCGTGTTCATGCCGACGAGCTCGCCGGCCGAATCCAGCAGCGGCCCCCCCGAATTGCCCGGGTTGATCGAGGCGTCGGTCTGGATCATGTCCCGGATCGTGAAGCCGCCCGCGCCGGGCATGGCCCGGCCCAGGGCGCTGACGATCCCGGTCGTGACCGTGTGGTCGAAGCCGAAGGGATTGCCGATGGCGATGACCTTCTGGCCGACCTGCAGGTCCCGCGACGTCCCGATGGCCACCGGCTCGAGGCCGCCGACCCGCTGCCCGAGCTTGAGGACGGCGATGTCCTTCACGGGGTCGCGGCCGACGAGCGTGGCCTCGATCTGCCGCTGGTCGGGCAGGCTGACCATGTACTTGACGCCCTCGTTGATGACGTGGAAGTTGGTCACGATGTGCCCCTGGTCGTCCCAGACGAAGCCCGAGCCGCTGCCCTGCGGCACCAGCTCGTCGGTGGTGAAGAAGAAATCGCGGGCGTACTGGAGGTTGGTGACGTAGACGACCGAGTTCTTGGTCCGTCGGACGATGTCGATGGTGTTCCGTTCGTCCTCGGTCAGCCGGGCGTTGGCGGGGGACTGGCCCTCCTGGGCCCCCCACGTCGGCCCTCCCGCGGGGGCCGGCGCCGGCGCCGGCGCGTTCCCCCCGGCGGCCACCGCGCCGAGGGCCGCCGGGTCGGCGGCGGGCGTACCGTCGCGGGGCGGCGCCCCGTCCCGCCCTCCCGTATCGGCGCAGGCGAACAGCGCCAGGGTCGAAGCCAGCAAGCCCAGGCAGAACGCTTTTCGGTTCCGTGATCTCATGTCCGTTCCCGTCACTTGATCTTGACGAAGGGCTTGGTCTCGAGCGGCATGGCGGCGTCGTCGAAGAAGCGCTTCTGCAGCTCGGCCGTGACCGTGTCTTTCTTGACCGACCGGATCATCTCGGCCAGGGCCCCGGTCTCGGCCTCGAGCAGGGCCTGACCGAAGGCGGCGTTGCCGGCGCTGCCGTCGCCGCGGTAGTGGTTGGGCTGTCCGGCGTACCACCAGATGCCCGTGTAGGCGTGCTTGAGGCCGGCCTGGCGCTTCTGGTCCTCGCCGCTCTCGTCCTTGGCCCGGTCGAGCCGGACCAGGCCGGGATGATGGGCCAGCATGACGGACGTCTCCTCCTCGCCGGCGTGCCCGTCGACTGAGGTCTTCCGCATCTTGTCCAGCTTGGCTTCGGTGGCCGCGTCGTAGACCGGCTCGAACAGGTAGACCACGTAATCGCGTCTCGCCTCGAGCTGGGCCTGACAGAAGAAGTGGAGGAAGGCGTCGTTGCCGCCGTGCCCGTTGACCAGGACGATCTTCTTGAAGCCGTTGCGGGCCAGCTCGTCGCAGGTCTGCTGGAGGAAATCCAGCATCATCCGGCTGCCGTAGGCGATCGTCCCGGGCTGGTGTCTGGCCTCGAAGATCTGGCCGACGAAATAGGGCGGGAAGACGACGGCGTATTCGGCCGCTGCGGCGCGCCGGGCGACCTCGCGGCAGTCGATCAGATCGGTCCCGACCGGCAGGTGGGGGCCGTGCTTCTCCAGGATGCCGAGCGGCACCAGGCAAACGCCGCCCGACCGGGCCACGGCCCGGACGAAGTCGGGGGCGCCGAGCTCTTCGTAATGGACGGACGGTGCGGCGGCCTGCGGCCCGGTCTGCGGGGCGGACCAGGCCGGAAAGGCCAGCGCGGCGGCCAGCGCCGCAGCCAGGACGAGGCGTCGTGTTCTCATGATGGGGCCTCCACGGCAGGGATGATCGCGCCCGAACTATAGCCCCGGCCGGAGACCCTGTCAACGGGGGGCGGCCCGGCCCCCGGAGAGGGCCCGGTCCGCGCCCGGACCGGTTTGGCGGCCGGGCGCGAACGTGGTATATTTTGAGGGCTATGAAGATCGAACTGAACAAAGAACAGCTGGCGGCCCTGGTCAAGCTCGTCTACCTGGGCAACCGGATGGCCAACGACTGGCGCACGGACGAGATCATCGAGGAGTACGACGAGATCGAGAGCCTCGTCCTCGACGCCGCCCAGAAGCACGGCCTGGGCGACTACGTCGACATCGACGAGGAGAGCCAGAAGGCCATCCCCTCCGGCGAGCTCGAGGAGAAGATGGCCGAGGCCGTCGATTTCTACAACGACAATTCCTTCTGGGACCAGCTCATCTACCGCATGGCCGACCGCGACTACGCCCGCAAGTTCGGCGACGAGGCGCTGGACGAGATCTACACCGAGAAGGGCATGGAACGGGAACGCCCGCTCATCGAGAAGTACGAAAAGGAATTCAACGAGAACGGCCTCGACCGGGTCGAGATCCGCCGCGATAATTGACCTGGTTCTCCTTTTCCGCGCCGGCGCCTTCCCGGCGTCGCGCCATCCCTCCGCCGGCCCCCGGACGCGGGCCGGAATATTTTCCCGGCTCTTGCCGACGGGCGCGGCATGACGTAAGATAACCGGCAGGATTGAAGCGGAAAAGAAGGAGTCGCGCCATGAAACGCGCCGCGCCCATGTTCGTCGGACCCCTGCTCGTCCTGGCCGTCCTGGCGGCTTCCCCGTTCCCGGCGTCCGCCCAGGTGCCCCAGGCCATGTGCCGGGAAACCCTCGAGGCCTGGGCCCGCGACAAGAGCCTGGACGCCAGATGGAATAGCGACCATACCGCGGTCATCATGGTCCGGGGCGGCGTCGAATATATCTGCACCTGCCCCAACCAGAACAGGCCGCCCGTCGTCACGCCTTCCGCCTCGGCCGCCAAGGCCAGGGCGAAAGCGTCCCCGTCGCCGGCCCGGCCGGCCTCTCCCGCGCCGCGCCGCGCCTCCCCCGGGCCGTCCTTCGACGCGGCGGCCTTCGAGAACGAGAAGCGGCAGCTCATCCGCGAGCTCAAGGCCTCCGGCTTCCTCGAGCCCGACTTCGAGAGCGACGGGGCGGCGCTCCTGGCGAGCGTCGGCGACCGTCCGCCGGCCGTCCGGGCCCGGGTCGAGGCGGCCGCCCGCGAACTGGCCGCCGGGGCGCCGGCCACCAAGTCCGAGATCAAGCGGACGATCGACGCCGCCGTCGCCCCGCAGAGCGACGACGCCGCCGCCATCGACCGGACCTTCAAGGTCAAGGCCGGAAAGGTGCCGCCGCTGGCCAAGCGGTTCGACGACCTCAAGGTCGGCGACGTGCTGCTCTGCCGGCTGCCGGACGACAAGACGAGCCTGGGGTTCTACACCTCCGCTCTGATCATCGGGACCGATCAGTACTTCACAGGATCCACGCGCAGCCGGGCCTCGCACGTGTTCATGCTGGCCAAGGAGGTCGACGGCGTCAAGCTCTTCCTGGACAACATGCCGGGGCAGGGGACCCGCATCAAGACGGAGGCCCAGGTCACGGCCGAATACGCGAACGTCGGCCTGGACGTCGCCCGGCCGCTCTCGCGCTTCGACGCCGACCTGCTCTGGGCGGCGGCCCGGCGGTACGGGATCAGGAGCCAGAAGGAGTTCGCCGCGAGGGCCGACAACTGGGTCGACACCACGGACTACGGCGTCTGGGGCGACGGCGACATGGTTTGTTCCGAGACCATGCGCTGGGCCCTGGTGAAGGCCGGCATGTTCATCCCGGCGGCGTCTTCATTGCCCAAGAACATGGCGGGCGTCGACTACGGGCCGGCCGACTTTTACGAGGACTCGAGGCATTTCCTGATAACGCCGATCGAGTTCCTGCCTCGCCGGGACGCCAGGTGAGGCGATGACGAGAACATCCGGCCGGGATCGGGCCCGGCGATCGGATCGACGAAGGATCCGCGGCATGAAAAGAACGATCCCGGCGCTCGGCGCCCTCTTGGCGCTCTTCCTCGCGACCGCCGCCGTCTTCGGCCAGGGCGTCCCCTCCGAGGCCCGGCGGCACTTCGATGCCGGCCTGACGGCCGCGGAGAAGGCCAGGTCGGCCCAGGAATATCTCCCGGCCATCTGGGAATTCGAGGAGGCGGCGCGGCTGGCGCCGGACTGGCCGGGGGCCGTCCGGGCCCTCGGCATGGTGCAGACGGCGGCCAAAAAGTACGCCGAGGCGGAGAAGAGCTTCCAGCGTTACCTCGAATTGGCTCCGAACGCCGCCGACGCCGACAAGATCAGGGGACTCATCGATGAGATGAACGGCCAACAGGGCCAGGAATCGGAAGTCCGCAAGATCCTCGAAATGATGGCCTCGGGCCGTTTTCGCAGAAAACCGGTCGGACAGACGGTCCTGAGCGGCCCATCGGATCTCGGCGCGGGCCCGCTCGAGTCGTTCCGGATGGTCTCGGGCGAGCTGCAGGCCGAGAATGGATGGGTGCGTCACCCGGACGCCTATCATCCGGAGCAGCATCCTCCGATACCGAGGCAGTGGGAGCCCGTCAAGGTCGACGGCCGGCTCTATTCCTACACGTATTCGCACTATATGGATATGTCGACGAGCTATGTCGTCCGGTATGATTATGACGTGACGGGCGAGGTCGTCTCCCTGGCGCCGCCCAGGCTCAAAGAGACGGTCCATTGGTCCTTCACCTGGGGGGCCCCCATCGAAGGGAACAAGGAGCCGTGGCTCGGCGATTATGATCGGGAAGGCGCCCGAGAATATCTCTACGAGCTCATCGCCGTGGACCCGAAGCCCCCCTCCCTCGTCGGCATCGTCGAGCTCGTCGAGGCCGGCGCGTCTGCGCCCAAGCCCGTCGACCTCGAGCAGGAGCGGGAGATCGAGAGTCTGATCGCGGCCGGCGGAGACGTCAACGCTCCGGACCGTTCGGGCAAGCCGCCTCTGTTCAAGGCGGTCGAGTCGTCCCAGGTCCGGATCATCGAGCTGCTGCTCGCGCACGGAGCGGACATCAACGCCAAGGACGAGTCCGGTGATACGCCGCTCTTCGGTCCCGCCGCCCGGGGCGACGCGGAGATCATCGGGTTCCTGCTCGACAAAGGGGCCGAAATCAACGCGAAGAACGACACGGGCTGGACGGCCCTGCATCTCGCGAGCGATAAAGTCGCCGGTCTGATGGTCGCCAAGGGCGCGGATATCGAGGCGAGAAACAACATGGGTTGGACGCCCCTGTTCAATGCCGTCCAGTACCGTCCGGATCTGGCCCTGGCCCTGATCGCCCATGGCGCCGACGTCAATGCCACGGACAAATTCGGCCAAGCCCCGCTCCATATGGCGGTTCAGACCGGGCGAATGGACGTGGTGGAACTCCTGATCTCCAGGGGCGCCGCCATCAATGCCAAGGACGGCAACGGAGAAACGCCGCTCCAAAGGGCGAAGTCCACCTATCAGGCCCTCAAACGCGACGCCGACAAGAGGATGATCGACCTCCTGAAAAAGCACGGGGCGAAATAGACGCGCCCTTCGATCCCGAGATGACCGAAGAAAGGAGTCCCGACCATGAAGATCATCGCCACGCTCAAAACGGCGGCCGCGCTCTTCGCCGCCGCGATCCTGGCCGCTGCCTCCCTGCCGGCCCAGCCCGCCGGGACGGCCTACGAGGGGTTCCGCGTCCACGACGACGACGGGGCCTACAAGGTCGACCGGGCCCAGACCGTCCGCTTCGTCCTCGACGGGGACACGGTCACCGGCCTGGTCGTCCATCTCGAAGGCGCCACCAAGGACCTGACCTTCAGGACCGTCCGGGACGTCGCCAAGGACGGCAGCAGCTTCGCCCGCTGGTTCGTCAAGGAGTTCCGCGACCTCGGCAGCTTCGACGGGACCCCGGTGACCTACGAGGCTTTCCTGGCCGGGGCCTATGCCGGGCTGTCGCCGGCCGTGACCGAGGGCTACGGCATGGCCGCCCAGCTCAAGACCGTCGCCGAGGGCCTCGGCCTGCCGGCGCCCGGACGCACCTTCATCGTCTACGGCGCCGAGCGGAAGCCCATCTTCGAGTTCTTCTGCTATCCGGTCGACCCCAAGAAAGAGGGACAGACCCAGGGCCTCGAGACGATCAAGCTCAATGCCCCCGACAAGACCCGCGGGCTGCCGGTCATGCAGGCCTTGGCCCTGCGGGCCTCGGTCCGGGATTGGTCCGACAAGGACCTCACGCCGCAGGACCTGTCCGACCTGCTCTGGGCCGCCAATGGCGTCAACCGGCCGGACGGCCGCCGGACCGCCCCCTCGGCCATGAACGCCCAGGACGTCGACCTCTACGTCTTTCTGAAGGCCGGCGCCTATAAGTACGACGCCGCCGCCCAGGCCCTGGTCCCGGTCGTGGCCGGGGACCATCGCCAGGAGATCGCGCCGCCCCGCCTGCCGGCCGCCAAGCCGGAAGCCAAGCCCGGCCCCGCGCCGGCGCCCGCGCCCGTTCTCCTCGTCCTGGTCACCGACATCGGCAAGTTCCGGATGGGGGAGACCGACGTCAAACTCCGCCTGGGCGCCCTCGACGCGGGCATCGTCTCGCAGAACATCGCCGTCTTCTGCGCCGGGACGGGCCTGGCCACGAGACCGCGGGCGAGCATGGACGCGGCCAAGCTCAAGGAGCTGCTCAAGCTGACCGACACGCAGGTCCCGCTCCTCAACCACCCGGTCGGCTATCCGAAATAGCCGCCCCGGACGGGTCCCGGCCCCGGCCGGCGGAAAGGCCGCGGAACAGGCCGCCGCGGCATATTCAAATCGCTGATAAAGAAAGCCTTTGCGGCCTTGACACCCCGCGGGGATTCGGTTACCTTACAAGCCCGACGTTTTTACTTTTCGAGGAGGATCGATGAGCTCCCAGAAGATCTACTGGACCGAGACCGACGAGGCGCCGTTCCTGGCGACCTTTTCCCTGCTGCCGATCGTCCAGGGATTCACCAAGGGGACCGGCGTCGAGGTGGAGCTGAGCGATATTTCGCTCGCCGGCCGCCTCCTGGCCAATTTCCCCGAGGTCCTGACCGAGGCCCAGCGCGTCCCCGACAACCTGGCCTTCCTGAGCGAGCTGGCCCTGAAGCCGGAAGCCAACATCATCAAGCTGCCGAACATCAGCGCTTCGCTGCCCCAGCTCCTGGAGACCATCGAGGAGCTCCAAAGCCAGGGCTACAAGGTCCCCGCCTATCCCGAGAATCCCAAGACCGACGCCGAGAAGGAGATCAAGGACCGCTACGCCAAGGTCCTGGGCAGCGCCGTCAATCCGGTCCTGCGCCAGGGGAACTCCGACCGGCGGGCCCCTCTCTCCGTCAAGAAGTACGCCCAGAAGAACCCCAGGAAGATGCTGCCGCTCGGCCCCTGGAAGCCCGACAACAAGGCCCACGTCGCCCATATGACCGGGGGCGATTTCTACGGCAACGAGAGATCGGCCACCGTGGACCGGGGCGTCGATTTCCGGATCGAGGTCCAGGGCCGGGACGGGGCGGTCAAGGTCCTCAAGGACAAGCTCAAGGCCCTCGACGGCGAGATCCTGTCCGGGACCTTCATGAGCCGGAAGGCCCTGCGGGCCTTCTATGCCCGGCAGATCGAGGACGCCAAGGCCGAAGGGCTGCTTCTGTCGCTCCACCTCAAGGCCACGATGATGAAGGTCTCGGACCCCATCCTCTTCGGCCACGCTGTCTCGGTCTTCTATGACGAGGCGCTGACCAAGCACGCCGCGGCGCTCAAGGCCTGCGGCTTCAATCCCAACAACGGCCTGGGCGACCTCTACGCCAAGATCAAGGGCCTGCCCGAAGCCCAGCAGAAGGAGATCGAGGCCGACATCCGGGCCGTCTACGCCAAGCGGCCCCCGCTGGCCATGGTCGACTCCGACAAGGGCATCACCAACCTCCACGTCCCCAGCGACATCATCGTCGACGCCTCCATGCCGGTCGTCGTCCGCGAGTCGGGCCAGATGTGGGGCCCCGACGGCAAACTCCACGAGACCAAGGCGATGATCCCCGACCGCTGCTACTCGACGATCTACAAGACCATCATCGAGGACTGCCGGAAGAACGGGGCCTTCGACCGGGCCACCATGGGCAGCGTCCCCAATGTCGGGCTGATGGCCCAGCAGGCCGAGGAATACGGCTCCCACGCGACGACCTTCGAGATCCCCTTCGACGGCACGGTCCGGGTCGTCGTGGCCGACGGCCGCACGCTGATCGAGCACGCCGTCGAAGCCGGCGACGTCTGGCGGCTGTCCCGGGCCAAGGACATCCCCATCCGCGACTGGGTCAAACTGGCGGTCAAGCGGGCCAAGGCCACGGGCGCTCCCGCCGTGTTCTGGCTCGACCGGGACCGGGCCCACGACGCCCAGGTCATCGCCAAGGTCGAGCGCTATCTCAAGGACCACGACACCGCCGGCCTGACGATCGCGATCATGCCCCCGGTCGAGGCCATGATCTTCTCGCTCGAGCGCGTCCGCAAGGGCCAGGACACCATCTCGGTGACCGGGAACGTGCTCCGCGACTACCTGACGGACCTCTTCCCGATCCTGGAGATCGGCACCAGCGCCTACATGCTGTCCATCGTGCCCCTGCTGGCCGGCGGCGGCCTGTTCGAGACGGGCGCCGGCGGCTCGGCCCCCAAGCACGTTCAGCAGTTCGAGAAGGAGAACTACCTGCGCTGGGACTCGCTCGGCGAGTTCTCGGCCTTTGCCGCTTCGCTCGAGCACCTGGCCGGGGCGTACCAGAACGCCAAGGCCCGGGTCCTGGCCGAAACGCTCGACGCGGCCATCGGCAAGTTCCTGGACAACGGTAAGTCGCCGGCCCGCAAGGTCGGCCAGATCGACAACCGGGGCAGCCACTTTTACCTGGCCCTCTATTGGGCCGAGGCCCTGGCCTCCCAGGACAGGGACGGGGCCCTCAAGGCCCGCTTCGCGCCGGTGGCCCGGGCCCTCGGCGAGAAGGCGGCCGAGATCGACGCCGCCCTGATCGCGGTCCAGGGCCGGCCCGTCGACATGGGCGGCTACTACCATCCGGACAAGGCCAAGCTCGAAGCGTCCATGCGGCCCTGCCCTGCGCTCAACGCCATCATCGACGCGCTGTAGGGCGGCGGGCGCGGCGGCCGCGGCCCGTCGGCGGGATCAGACCTTGGCCGGAGGAGGGCTGGCCAAGGCGCGGCGGATCGTTTCGGCGATATCCCGGGCCGCGTAGGGCTTCATCAGGAATTCGCGGATGCCCGCGGCCCGGGCTTCCCTGGCGTTCACGGCTTCGCTGTACCCCGTGCAGAGGATGATGGGCAGGTCCGGGCGCAGCCGCAGGGCTTCCGCCGCGATCCGCGCGCCCGTGAGATAAGGCATGGTCTGGTCGGTGATCAGCAGATCGAAGGCCAGGGGATCGGTCCGCAGGAGGTCCAGGGCCTCCCGGCCGTCCGTCCGCACGGCCGTCACGTAGCCCAGCGACCGGAGCAGGTTCTCCAGGCTGCGGACCTGGACCTCCTCGTCGTCCAGGATCAGGATCCGCTCGGTCCCCCCGGGCAGGCCGGCCGCCTTGGGCTCGGCGGCGGGCTGGATATGGTCCACGCGCGGCAGATAGACGGTCAAGGTCGTGCCCCGGCCCGCTTCGCTCCTGATCTGAACGGCCCCGCCGGAGTCCCGGACGATGCCGTCGACCACGGGCAGGCCCAGGCCCGCGCCTTGGCCCGGTTTTTTGGTCGTGAAGAACGGATCGAAGGCCCGGTCCCGGACCTCCGGGGTCATGCCCGGGCCGGTGTCGGCCACCGTCAGCCGCACGTAGGTCCCGGGCCGGAGGCCGGGCACGCCGGCGGCCAGGCGGGCGTCCACCTCGGCCTCGTTCAACCCGATCGACAGCACCCCGCCGCGGTCCTTCATGGAGTAGGCGGCGTTGTTGCAGAGGTTCATGACGATCTGGTGGATCTGGACCGGGTCGCCGAGGACGTCCCCGGTCTCCTCGCCGATCTCGACCCCGATCTCGACGGTCCTCGGCAGGGACGCCTGCAGGAACCGCACCGCGTCCCGGACGACCGGTCCCACCCGGACCGGCTTGCGCACCATTTCTTTCTGGCGGCTGAAGGCGATGATCTGTTTGACCAGGTCGCGGCCCCGTTCGGCGGCCAGGAGCGTGATCTCCAGGGAGCGCCGGGCGGCCGCGTCGAGCGAGTCCTCCATCAGGAGCAGCTCGGTGTTGATGAAGATGGGATTGAGGATATTGTTGAAGTCGTGGGCGATCCCGCCGGCCAGCGTGCCCAGGGCTTCGAGCTTCTGGACCTGCCGCAGGTGCTGCTGCAGCCGGACCTCCCGGGTGACGTCGCGCTCGACCGCCAGGTAGTTCAGGGCCCGGCCGCCCTCGTCGTGGATGGGAGAGACCGAGACCTCGAGATCGATGGTGTCCCCGCCGGCCAGGACGCGGCTGAAACGGCCCCGCCAGGCTTCGCCGCGGTCGAGAGAGGCCCGGATGCCCGCCCACGGCTCGCCCTCGGGCTCCCCCTTCTCGAGGAGCTCGGAGTAGGTCATGGCCAACAGCTCCGACCGGCTCCGGCCGTACAGCCTGGACAGGGCGGCGTTGACGTAGCGGATCCGGCCGTCCTTGTCGATGACGGCTATGCCCTCGCCGGCTTCCTCCACCGCGGCCACGAGGCGGACGCGCTCCTCGGCTTCGCCTTTCAGCCGCTCGTTGGCGGCCGCCAATTCGGCCGTGCGCTCCCGGACCCGGCGCTCCAGGCTTTCGGTCAGGCCCTGGAGCTCGAGGCCGCGCTCGCGCAGGGCCTCGAGGACGCGCATCCGTTCGATGGCTATGGAGACCTGGTCGGCCACGGCTTTCATCAGGGCCAGCTCCTCGGGCCGGAAGCGGTCCCGATCGCGGGCCCCGAACGAGAGCGTGCCCAGGACCTCGCTGTCGGCCAGCAGGGGATGGCAGGCGTAGGCCCGGACCCCGAAGCTGGCGACCAGATCGGTCCGGGGATCGGGCTGGACCCCGATCTCCTCGGCCACGACCCTGATCCCGCTCCGGGCCACATTGCCGCAGACGGCCGAGCCGTAGTCGAGCCAGCGCAGGCCGGGGAGGCTCTCCTCCGGGATGCCGGCGCAGGCGTTCAGCCGCAGACGGCCGGCCGCCTTGTCGACCAGGAAATTGAAGAAGACCTGGCAGCCGAGGTGGGTCATGACCCGGCGGCAGAGCTCGTCGATGACGCCCTGGGGGTCGGTCGATCCCAGGAGCCGGCCGGCCGTGGCGGACAGCAGCTCGGCCTCGGCGCGGGCCCGGGCGACCTCCTCCTCCATCCGCTTGCGGGCCGTGATATCGTGCCCGATGACCATGACCAGGTGCGGCTGCCGGGGATTGACCGAGACGTTGAGCACGGCTTCGATCGTCCGGCCGTCCTTGGCCCGGACACGGTATTCGACCTGGTCGGCGAGCCCTTCGCCGGCGACCTGGCGCCGCATCCGTTCCGCGAACCGGGCCCGGCTCTCCTCATCCAGGAGATCGGCCGGGGGAATGGCCAGGAGCTCCTCGCGGGCGTAGCCGAGGACGCCGCACATGGCGTCGTTGACGCTGGTGAAGCGGGGGCCCCGGAGGTCGATCTTGTAGATGGCCGTCGGGGCGTAGCGGATGAGGGCGTTGGCCTGGGCCTCGGAGTCCCGAAGGTCGTCCTCGGTCTTGACCCGTTCCGTGACGTCCCTGTAAACGACGGCGAAGCCGGCCGGACGTCCCGCCGCGCCCTCGAGCCCGGTCGTGCTGGCCTCGACGACGATCGGGGAGCCGTCCTTGCGGAGCGTCCGTATGGTGGCCACGGAGCCGCCGCGCTCGGCGATCTCGCGGAGGATCCGCTCGCGTTCTCCCTCGGCGTAGGTGGGCCGGAGCAGCTCCAAGGTCGTCCGGCCCAGGGCCTCGGCGGCCGTGAAGCCGTACATCCTTTCCGCGCCCTTGCCCCAGTAGGTGATGCGGGTCTCGGGGTCGGCGCCGATGACGGCGTCGCTGACGTGATCGAGAAGCGTGGCCGCGCCACGCGCGCCGGTCCGGTTCGGGCGCGGCGCCGTCGGGACGGCCGCCTCCGATCTTCGGTTCGATCGCCTCATCCTGCTCTCTTGCTCGGCTGGATGGCCCCATTCTAACCCAAGGCCCCGCCGTCCGCAATGCGGCGCCTGGACGCGAGGCGCCGGTTGGCCTATCATGACGGGCAGGAGGGGCCATGAACGAAAGCGGCCGGTCCGGACCCGCGAGCGTCGACGCCGACATCGCCGGATTCGAGCCCGAGAGGCGGGCGATCCCGAGGAAGATCCGGGCCGCCGTCCGGAAGCGCCTGGTCCCGACGGTCGTCCTGATCGCGACGCTCTGCCCGGGCCTTCACGGCGCCCAGGAATTCTCGTTCGGCGAACCGAGCGCCCGCGCCGCGGCTTTGGGAGGCGCCTTCGCGGCCCGCGCCGATGACGCGACCGCGCTCTTCTACAACCCCGCCGGCCTGGCCTTCCTCGGGGCGTTTCGGATCAAGACGAACATCACGTTAAGCCAGCCCAAGACGAGCGCGTTCCGCCCCGATGGCGGAGCGTCGTACGAGAGCCAGCCGTCGGAGTTCCTGGGCAACGTCGCGGCGTCCTGGCAGCCCGTCAGGCGAGCCACGGTCGGGACCGGGTTCTTCTCGCCCTTAAACTACGAATCCGCCTGGCAACCCGGCCGCGATGGCTCTTCGATCGGCGGCCACAACCTGCTCCGGACCATCGTCATCCGGACGGCGGTGGCCGTCGAGCCGATCAAGGGCCTGGCCATCGGGGTGGGCCTTGATCTCGTTTCTTCGACAGCGCGGTGGCAGCGTACCGACGGCGGTCTCTTCGAGACGGACGTCAACGGTCTCCAGGTCGGCACCTACGGTCTCCACGGCCAGGGGATGAGCTTCGTCGCCGGCGCTCTGTGGAAGATCGTCCCGGCCGTTCAAGTGGCCGCGGCGTACCAGGGGCGCCGGCCCATCGATTGCGGCGGGACCGACGAAATGGATCGGGCCTTCACGGGAAAACTGACCCTGCCTCGCCAGCTCACCGGCGGGGTCGCGCTGACCCTCCTGCCTCCCCTCTCCGTCTATCTCGATCTCGAGTGGGCCCGATGGAGCGAGTTCGAGAGCTCGATCTCCAGCTCTAGCGGTGTCGGCATAGCGCTCCGGGACACCACGGCCGTCAAGGCCGGCGTCGAATACCGGCCCGGCCGATACACCGCCGTGCGCGCCGGCTACGCTCGCCGCCCGAGCTCGCTCGACCAGGCGGGGCGCACGCCGGTCTACCCCGATCTCGACCGCGACGTCTATTCGCTCGGGTTCGGCTACGAAGGACCTCTCTTCTCGATCCGAGGCAACGGCAAGCAGGTGAGCGACCTGTCGTTCGACGTCCTCGTCCGCTATGCGACCGGGGGACCGGCCGCGTCGGCCTCTTCGGCCGGTCTGACGTTCAAATCGAACCGCCTGCAACTCGGCTTCGCCGTCGGGTTCATCTTCTGACGAGGAAGGCTTCAGGCCCTCGGGCGGACCTTCCCCGACGCCGGCCGGCGGCGTTCCAGGAGGATCCGATGCGCTCGGCCGAAGGAATTGACAGGGGCCGAGGCCGGTGATACCTTCCTTGCCGAGAGGGATCGGGTTGACCGCAGGCTATGGCGCAGGGGTCCCTCTTCGAGCCCGAGAAGGGCGTCCCGATCGATCAAGGGGGGGCGATGATCAAGGCGAAACTCAAAGAGGCTCTCAAACCCTACGCCTTCTTATATCGCTCGGCCGTGAATTCCCGAGCCAAGCTGGCGAAGGGGATCAATAAGTTAGGCGGGCTCTTCATTCGTACGGACAGGAAAACCGCCCTCTTCTGCAGTTTTGGCGGGAGATCCTATTCCTGCAATCCGCGGGCCGTTTCGGAAGATCTCCATGAGATGGCCCCCGAGTTCAGGATCGTCTGGCTATTCCAGGACGCGAAAAGGAAGAAAGCCGTCGTCCCGGCCTATGTCAGATGCGTCGAAGCCGGCACCCTGAGGGCCTATTGGGGGCAAATAAGGGCCGGCTTCTGGATCGACAACTTTGACAAGCCCCTTTCGACCCATAAAAAATCCGATCAGGTCTATATCCAGCTTTATCACGGCGACAGAGGGTTCAAAAAGATCCTTTATGATTCCGATAAGGCCGGTCCCGATGATCACTATATCGAAGAGGACGTCTGCGATCTCATGTTGTCGGGCTCCGATTACTATGACCGGATCATCCGATCGGCTTTCAAATACAACGGTCGCGTCATGAAGGTCGGCTCGCCCAGAAACGACCGGCTGTTGAACCATACCGGGGACGACATCGCGAAGATCAAAGGCGTCCTCGGGTTGTCAAAGGATATCAAGGTTCTCATGTATGCGCCGACCTTGCGCCGAGCGGCCGAAGGAAAAGAACAGGAATTCGGGGATATCGACCTCGAGGCGACTCTCGACGCCCTGGAGAAAAAGACCCGGCAGAAGTGGATCGGCGTCATCCGCGCCCACAGCGCCGTCAAAGGGTTCGCGGATTCCCCGGAGGGCAGCCGTCGGATCATCGACCTGACCGGGTATGAAGATATGAGGGATCTGCTCCTGATCACGGACCTGTTGATCACGGACTACTCTTCGGTGGCCGGGGATTTCGCTTTGCTGAAAAGGCCGATCATTCTCTATCAGTCGGATCGGGAGGAATATCTGCGGGATGATCGGGCGCTCTATTTCGACATCGAGGCCTCTCCTTATTCGGTGGTCTTCGATCAGGAACAACTCAACGCGGCGATCCGGGACCTCGACGAACGGACCGTTGAGGAACAGTGCGGGCGGATCCTGGAGTTCTACGGGACCGTCGAGACCGGGCATGCCTCCAGGAGCGTCGCCGAGTACATCCTTGGAAAAGCCAAGGATGGAAACGAATAAGCCGCAGTAAGATCCCGCTTGACAAACGCCCGGGCCGGGCTTATTCTGTGAGTGGTGAACAAAATGGTAAACACATTGAGGCGCGAGCTGACCCTGCGGCAGGCCAAGGTCCTCCAGGCCGTCGAGGACTTCATCCTCGGGCACGGCTACGGCCCGACCATCCGCCAGCTGGGCGCGGCCCTGAGGATCCCCAGCCCCTCGGCCGTCCTCAAGCACCTCCAGAGCCTGGAGCGCAAGGGCTACATCAGCCGCCAGGACGGTGAGATCCGGGTGGCCGGGCTGCCCGCCCTGGTCGAGAGCCAGGTCCGGGTGCCGGTGGCCGGGCTCGTCCCCGCCGGCGGGCCGCGCGAATCGTTCGACACGACGGGCGAGGCCATGGACGTGCCGGGCTGGATGGTCGGCCGGCGCCGGGGCAACGTCTTCTGCGTCCGGGTCGACGGCAAGAGCATGATCGACGCCTACATCGACGACGGCGACCACGTCCTGCTCGAACGGACCAACCTGGCCAACTCGGGCGAGATGGTCGTGGCCATGCTCGACGACGGCTCGGTCACGCTCAAGCGGCTGCGCCGGGCCGACGGCCGCGTCTTCCTGGTCCCCGAGAACCCGGCCTTCCAGCCCATCGAGGCCCCGTCGGCCAAGATCCTGGGCCGGGTCATCGGCATCATGAGAAAGTACTGAACGGGGGAGCCCCCCGAGATCGCGCTCCCCTTCGCGGAAGGGGAGAAAAAGGGAATCGGATCGTGCCGGAAAAAAGAGGAGAGGTGTCTTTGTCGAAAGAACGGCAGCGCCGCTACATCGTCCACGTCGACATCGACGCCTTCTTCGCCTCCGTCGAGGTCCTGCTCGACCCCTCGCTCGCCGGCAAGCCGGTCATCGTCGGCGGCCTGGCCCACGAGCGCGGCGTGGCCTCGACCTGCTCCTACGAGGCCCGCAAGTTCGGCGTCCACTCCGGCATGCCCCTGCGCGAGTGCTACAAGCTCTGTCCCGAAGGCGTCTTCGTCCGCGGCAACTACCAGGTCTACGAGGCCTTTTCCGAGCGCTTCTTCCGCGTCCTGCACTCGGCCACCCCGGACGTCGAGGAAGCCTCGCTCGACGAGGCCTACCTGGACCTGGCCCGTTGCGGCCGCCTCTACCCCTCCTTCGTCGACGCGGCCCGCGACCTCAAGCGCCGGGTCGAGGCCGAGATCGGGGTGACGGTCTCGGTCGGGGCGGCCCCGAACAAGATCCTGGCCAAGCTGGCCACCCGGCGGGCCAAGCCGGCCGGCTTCTTCGAGATCCGCGACGGCGAGGCGGAGACCTATCTCCGCGACCTCGACATCGAGGCCCTGCCCGGCATCGGCCCCAAGGCCCAGGTCGTCCTGCGGCTGATGAACGTCCACAGGATCGGCCAGCTCTGGGAGCTGCCGCGGGGGACGCTGCACACCCTCTTCGGCCAGGCCGGCGACGACATCTACCTCCAGTCGCGCGGCATCGACAGCCGGCCGCTCGTCGCCCGGACCCTGCCCAAGTCGGTCTCGCGGGAGACGACCTTCCTCGAGGACCTCTGGGACCGCCGCCTGCTGCTGGCCCATCTGGCCTATCTCTGCGACCGGCTGACCCTGGCCCTGCGCCGGGACCGGCTCTACGCCCACGTCATCGAGGTCAAGGCCCGCACCTCGGACTTCAAGACCGAGATCAAGCGCCGCCTGGTGCTCTCGCCGCTCCAGGAGATGGGCAAGATCTACAAGATCGCCGAGGAGCTGTTCCTCGAGCTCGTCGAGGGCTCGCGGCTGGCCCTGCGCCTGGTCGGGGTCAAGGCCTCCGACCTGGTGCGCGTCCGGCCCCTGGCCCTCTTCGAGTCCTACTCGGAGCGGCCGGAGCGGCTGGGCGGGGCCGTCGACCGGGTCCGCGACAAGTACGGCTTCGGCGCGGTGCTGACGGCCCGGGAGAAGATGCTCGACGGCGTCTACGCCTTCGACCCGCGGCGGGGCTATGTCCTCAAGACGGCGTCCCTGACGAAATGAGGGGGGAGGGGACGAGGCCATGTTCGTGCCGCTCCGCCTTCATTCGGTCTACAGCCGGGGCCGGGGGAGCGTCACGCTCGAGGAGGCGGCCGGCTGGGCCCGGGCCCGGCGCCTTCCGGCCGCGGCCCTGACGGACGTCGGCAACATCTACGGCTGGGGCAAGTGGAAGCGGCTGGCCCCGGCCTGCGGCGTCCGGCCCCTCTTCGGCTGCGAGCTCGAGTGCGGCGGCCGCCGTTTCGTCTTCCTGGTCAAGACGGCGGAGGGCTACCCGAACCTGGTGGAGATCTTCAACCGCCGGGAGGTCCGCGACGCCTCGGGCCTCGTCGTGATCTACGTCCCGGGACGGGACGAAGGGGCGGGCGGCGGGAAGGCCGGGAACGGGGACCCGTACCAAAGGGACATGTCCCCGACAAGCCCGACAAGCGTGTCCCCAACGGGCGGTTCCCCGGACGCGCCGCCGGCCGGCTGGCCGAGCGAGGCGGCGATGTTGGCCGACCTAGGCGACAAGCTGGCCCCGGGCGACCTCTACGTCGGGGCGGACTTCGGGAATTTCCGCCGCATCGTGGAAGCGGGTGAAAATGGGGGACACGTACCGATTTCCGCGAAATTGGAGCATGTCCCCGGCGGGCTGCCCGTCGTCTGGGCCAACCCGGTCAAGTACCTGACCAGCCCCGAGCGCCTCGTCCTGATCCACGCCATCGAGGACAAGGTCCCGTTCCCGCCGGAGCGCGACCGGCTCCTGGGCCGGATCAAGGCCTTCGGCCCGGACCAGGAGGCCCTGGCCCTGCGCCGCTTCGGCCAGGCCGCCCGGGAGGTCCTGGCCCGGACGTCGGAGGTGGCCGAGAAATGCTCGTTCGTCTTCGAGAACGTCGTCCCCCACCTGCCGGCCGACCTTTTTCCCCGGACCCTGCGCCAGGCCGTCACCGAGCGGCTGGCCGCCGCGCCGCACCTGACCTGGAAAGAGCGCCAGCGGGCCCGCCGCGAGCTGGCCGCGGTCGAGCAGTCGGGCTTCGGCCCCTACTTCCTCGTCGTCCACGACATCGTCGAGTTCGCCCGCCGCCGCGGCATCCTCCACAACCTGCGCGGCTCGGGGGCCTCGTCCTTCCTGGCCTGGCTCCTCGGCATCTCCCACGTCGACCCGCTCGAGTTCGACCTCTATTTCGAGCGCTTCCTCAACCGCGGCCGGCCCGACCCGCCGGACATCGACATCGACTTCGACTCCCGGCGCCGCGACGAGGTCCTGCGCTACGTCCTCGAGCGCTACGGCTCCGGCCGGACCGGGGCGGCCTACGTCTGCTCGCTCAAGGACTTCGGCGGCCGGTCGGCCCTCTACGAGACGCTGCGGGCCTTCGGCGCGCCGCCCGAAGAGGCCCGGAGCCTGTCCCAGCGGGTGCCCTATTTCGCCGAGCCGTCGAGCCTGCGGCTGGCCGCGCCGGCCCCGGGGCGCCTGGAGGTCTGGAAGCTGGCCGCCGAGCTCCAGGACGTCTTCCACGAGATCTCGCTCCATGTCGGCGGCGTCATCCTGACCCCCGGCCCGGTCGAGCGCTGTCTGCCCCTCGAGATCTCGGCCAAGGGCCTGCGCATGACCCACTTCGACAAGGACGCGGTCGAGGACCTGCGGCTGATCAAGCTCGACCTGCTGTCGGTGCGGGGCCTGGCGGCCATCTCGGAGACTAAGGAGAAGCTCCGGCTGGGGAGCCTGCCGCCGGGCGACGCGGCGACGTACGCGGCCCTGCGGGCGGCCCGGACGGTCGGCTGCTTCCAGGTCGAGAGCCCGGCCATGATGAACCTCCTGCGGCGCATGAAGCCGGCGGACATCCACGAGATCACCCAGGCCCTGGCCCTGGTCCGGCCGGGGCCGACCGAGAGCGGCATGAAGGAGGCCCTGCTGAGGCGGCGCCGCGACGATCCCTTCCTGGCCCGCATCCTGCCCGAGACCGGCGGCATCCTCCTCTACGAGGAGCAGGTCATGCAGATCGCCGAGCGGGTGGCCGGCCTGCCGCCGGAGGAAGGCGACCTGCTGCGGCGGAGCCTGAAGAAGGGCCGGGGCGGCGACCCGGCCCTGCGGGCGAAGTTCGGGCGCGAGGCCGGGGAGCGCGGCTACGCGGCGCCGGACGTCGAGCGGCTCTGGCAGACCATGGAGAAGTTCTCCTCCTACTCCTTCAACAAGGCCCACAGCGCCTCCTACGCCTTCATGGCCTATCAGGCCGTCTATCTCAAGGTCCATCATCCGGCGGCCTATTTCGCGGCCGTGCTCAACGCCGGCGGCGGCTACTACGAGCTCGCGGAGTACGTCGCCGAGGCCAAGCGCAACGGCCTGCGCGTCCTCGGCCCGGACGTCAACCGCAGCGCGGCCGGCTTCGAGGTCGAGGCCGGGGCCCTGCGCGTCGGCCTGGCCTCGATCAAGGGGCTGGCCCTCAAGACGATCGAGCGCCTGCTCGAGGAGCGGGCGGCCGGCGGCGAGTTCCTCTCGGTCGAGGACGCCCTGGCCCGTCTGAAGCCCGGCAAGGCCGAGCTGCTGACCCTCATCAAGGCCGGCGTCTTCGACTCGCTCGAGCCGCGGCGGACGCGCCAGGTCCTGCGCTACTTCCAGGGCCTGGAGCACATGGAGGAGGTGGCCGACATCGCCTCGGACGAGAAGCGGCGCATGCTTTTCGAGGCCCTCGGCTTCCTGCCGGAAGGGGACGACCTCGACCTCTACCAGGGCAAGCGGCCGGACCTGCGCATCCGGGACCTCAAGGACCACGCCGGGGCCCTGGTCGAGCTCGTCGTCCGGGTCGTCGACGCCCGCCAGCGGGTGACCTACCACCCCCAGGCCGGCAACGGCGACGGGAACGGCAACGGCGGCGCCAAGTATTTTTACGTCTTCGAGGACGAGACGGGCCTGCTCGAGGGCGTCGGCGAGACCCGCTGCCTCACCTATGGCACGCCGCCCGTCTGCTTTTTGCGCGGCGAGGTCCGCAAGGACGGGGAGGGGGTCCCCAAGATCACCCGGTGCGCCTTCCTGAAGTCGTTCTGATGACAGCCGGCGGCGCTTGGCCGATATTTTTCTGGTATACTGGTTCGGCCCATGGGCCCCACGATCGAAAAGGCCGATACGCGCAGCCTGCGCGCCGTCAACATCGCCCTGTCCGCCAATTCGGGGCTGGCCGCGCTCAAGACGGCCGTCGGGATCCTGGGGCATAGCCCGGCGCTGCTGGCGGACGGCATCAATTCCACGTCCGACGTGGCCTACAACATCATCATCAAGGTCTTCGTCCGGCTGGCCCACAAGCCCGCCGATGCCGAGCATCCGTACGGGCATCGTCAGTTCGAGAGCATCGCGGCCCTGGTGGTCGGGGCCTTCGTCCTGACGACGGCCGTGGCCATCCTCTGGGACGCGGCCAACGAGATCTACGACCTTCTTTCCGGCGAGACCGCCTTCGCCCGGGCCTCCCTGGGCGCCCAGATCGTCGCCCTATTCACCGTGGGGGTGAAGATCTGGCTGACCCGGATGACGCGCCGCATCGGGCGGCAGACCGGCAACCTCGCCGTTCGCGCGCTCGCCTTGGACCATCGGAACGATATCTTCTCCGCGGCCGCCGCCAGCTTCGGCATCTTCCTGGCCCGGGCCGGATATCCGTTGTTCGATCCTCTGGCCGGCGCCCTGGTGGCTCTGGTGATCTTTAGAACGGGGATCGGCATCCTCCGCGAATCCTCGGGCGAGCTGATGGATACCGTTCCCGCGACGGAGCTGCGAGAACAGGTCCGGGCCGCCAGCGCCGGTATCCCCGGTATCCTGGCCCTCGAAGAGATGCAGGCCCATCGTTTCGGCCCCTACCTGGTCATCAACCTGACGATCGCCGTGGAAGGAGGCCTGACCGTGGCCGAGGGGGACGCCATCGCCGCCCAATTGGAGCGGGACCTGCATCGGGAGATCGACCTTCTGAGGCGCGTCCATATCCACTATCATCCGCTGTCGGCTGCGGTGACCCGATCCCCTGCGCCTTGACACTCCCGCCCTTCTGGCCGCGGCCCCGGACCGGCCGGGAGCGGCGGCGGGCTCAGCGGGCCGTCAGACGTTCGATGGCCGCCGCGACCTTCTCGCGGTAGCGGAGCAGAACGAGCGGGTCTTTCGTGTAATCCTGGCCGGTCGTGAAGAGCGCCGGCGGGAACGCGAGAAGCTTGGCCGCTTCGGCGGCCCCGGCTTTGAGCTTGGCTTTGCCTTTGGCGGCCGTGACGGCCTTCTCGAGAAGGACGAAGTACTCGTAGTCCTCGAGGCCTTCGCGCAGGATCTCCCAGCGGATCGAATCGACCGGGCCGCGGAGGTATTTCGTCCTGTCCCCGGCCGGGTCGCGGTTGGGCGGATAGAGGAACCGGCCGTCGCCGTTGCCCCAGCGGTTGACCTGGCCGAAGGGGACGCCGTAGCCGACAGTGTAGGACATCGGGTCCTGCCAGGGGTTCTGCAGGACGCCCGGCGGGAACAGGGTCGGGCTGTTCCAGTAGTCGGCCCGCCAGACCAGGATGCCCTCGAGGCCCCAGGCGTAGGACATCCACAGCCAGATCCGCATGTTGATCGCCGGGTGGTCGATGAACAGCGTCACCCAGGGCGACTTTGGCCCGGTGCAGAGGTAGGACCAGAACTCCCGGCCTTGGGGGGCCAGCTCGGCCACGGCCTTGGGGTCGACCCGGTCGAAGATGGTGCAGCCGATCTCGGAGACGTCCATGATCTCGGGCCCGGGCCGGTGCTCGGTGATGAAGCGGGTCAGGCGCGGCGCGTTCTTGCGGATGTTGAGCATGCCCTCGCGAACGAAGGGATAGTCTTTGGGATCGGGCTCGTCGAACCAGTAGATGTACTCGCGGCCGAGCCAGCCGCTCTCGGCCAGGTGGGCCTCGACCTGCTTCAAATACTGGCTGATGAGCCGGTCGTACTCGGGCGTGCCTTGCCGGAAGCCGCAGAAAAGCCCTTCCTTGCGGCTGTAGAACGAGCCGGTCCCCAGGCCCTCGAGCGGCAGGTCGTAGGCGTTGAAGCCGAGCTCGTCGAGGACGCGGCGGGCGCCGCGGTCGAACTCGGAGAAGTCGACCGCCACCGACATCCCGTCGAGCGGCATCTCGAAGTCGCCGCCGGGCAGCAGGCCGTCCGGGTCGGCGCCGCCGGTCTTTGCCGCGCTCCGCAGAACGATGTCGTCGAACCAGGCCGTGCCGGCGGTCGTCCCGCCGTTGTCGCGGAAGGCGGGGAAGAGGCTCAACCGCAGGCCGGCCGCCTCGGCCGGAAGCCCGGGGATGGCCAGCTTCTCCCGTTTCCAGTCCATCGAGCCCTCGAGGACGCGCAACAGGTTGGCGCCGGCGATCCAGGCCCCTTCCGGGGTCAGGAATTCGCAGAGGACGGTGTACTTCTGCCCGGCCTCGGCCGTCCGGGCCCAGAGGTCCAGCTCGAGCGGGGCGCGGCCGGCGACGGGGATGAGCTCGTCATAGCGGGCGGCGACGTTCTCCGTCGGGGAGTCGTCGGTGACCCGGAGGCACCGGAGCCCGCCGTGGACGCCTGCGGCGACGAATTCTCCGCCCTTCCAATGAACGCCCCGGGCGGCGACCTGCATGGGATAGAGCTCGAAGGGCGAGGTCGGGGCCACCCGGTGCTCGCGCATGTCCCGGTAGTAGAGGTCGACGACCCGCTCCAGCTCCTCGCGGGTCTCCAGGTTGTGGTAGGCCTTGATGTCGCCGGTCGGCAGTCCGAACGAGGACCGGACCGAGGACTTCTCCGGCAGGGCGAAGGCCCGGACCGTCAGCTCGATCGGGACCTGGCAGGACCAGCCCTCCGCCGAGAGGGAGATGGCCCCCTTGTAGAGCCCCGGCGCGGCGTCCGGGGGAACGCGGACGGTGATCCAGAGCGGATGGTTCTCGCCCGCGGGCGCGGCGAACGGCCCGTCATAGGGCGGCAGGGGATCGGGCCACCAGCCGGCCCGTCCCAGCGCGTCGGTCGGCGTCGTCACCCGGACGTACTCGACATGACGGACGGAAATGTCCGCGGCCACGAGGGCCAGGCCCCGCCGATCGGTCAGGGGACCGGCGGCGACGCGCACCTCGTCCAGCCGGGCCGAGGGCCGGAGAACGAGGAGGAACGGCTCGTACTCGTTCCGGGCCGCGGCCATCCGGACGACGCCCTGTTCCGCGGCCGGGGCCGGATCGTCCCGCATGACTTTGTAGGCGCCTTCCGCCCACCAGACGGCGCAGGGCGGGCCGCTCCGGACGAGGTAGCCGTACGCGTCTCCGGCCACGGCCGCGGCCGAAGCGAGGACGGACGTGATCGCGGCCGCGAGAAAGGCTTGCCGAAGGGATCGGCGCTGGGACATGGCTCACTCCTCGTCGGATCTTTGAGACGACGGACGATCGCCGGGGCCCCTATTTCCTTTTGTCCGGATAGGGCGGGTGCGGGGGCACCTCGCGCGGGTCCTTGGCGATGAGAGCCCGAAGATGCGCGATGGCCGCCTCGAGCTGGGCGTCCTTCCCGTTGAAGGCGGCGTGGGGCAGGTTGTCGACCACGATGTCGGGCTCGACGCCGCGCCCCTCGATGAGCCACTCGCCCTCCGGCCCGTAGACGCCCGTTTCGGCCGCCGAGGCCAGCCCCCGGTCCACCAGGACGTTGGACGAGCTCAGCCAGATCTCGCCGCCCCAGGTCCGCGTCCCGATGACCTTCCCCAGCCCGAGCCGGCGGAAGCCCTCGCTGAAGGCCTCGCCGTCCGAGGCCGTCCGCTCGTCGCACAGGACGACCATGTGGCCGCGGAAGGCGTGCTGCATGTTCCAGGTCGGCTTGCCGACCCGGTCCTGCCAGTAGAACCAGGCCTTGCGCAGGAGCTTTTCCAGGATCCAGGAATCGATGTTGCCGCCGCGGTTGTGCCGGACGTCGATGATCAGACCCTTGCGGTCGAAGACCGGGTAGAAGTTCTTGACCCATTCGGTGTAGTTGTCGCCGCCCATGGCCCGCAGATGGACGTAGCCGATCTCGTTCTTCGAGGCCTTCTCCACCTCGAGGCGCCGCGTATATTCCCACTCGCCGTAGCGGAGGTCGGACTCGGCGTACGGCGTCATGGGCACGACGATCTCCGGGCGCGAGGCGCCGCCGGCCGCCGGCTTGATCTCGAGCCGGACCTGCTGCCCGGCCGTGTTGCGCAGGAGGAGGGCCGGATCGGCGACGCCGAGCGCGGGGACGCCGTTGACGGCCGCGATGATCTCGCCCTCCCGGACGGTCGAACCGGGCCGGCCGAGCGGGGAGACGTTGTCCAGATAATCGGGATCGGAGCGATAGATATGGTCGATGCGGTAGCCGCCCTTGGCCTCGTCGCGGACCAGGCGGGCCCCGAGCGAAGCGGGGGTGACGCTGTCGGCCGGCGGCCGCAGGTCGCCGCCGCGGACGAAGGTGTGCAGGGCCGAGAGCTCGCCGACGAGGTGGGCCAGGAGGTCGTTGAGCTCGGCCCGGTCGCTGACCCGGTCGACGAACGGCCGGTGGCGCCCGAGCAGGCCCTCGTAGTCGACGTTGTGGAGGTTGCGGTCGTAGAAGTAATCGCGCTCCATGCGCCAGGCGTCGACGAACATCTGGCGCCATTCCTCGCGGGGGTCGATCGAGAAGGTCCATTTCGAGAGGTCGACCTTGCGCTCGCCGAGGGTCGGACCGGTCGGGGCGGCCGTGCCCGCGTCGATGACGTAGAGGTCGCCGCCCTTGCGGACGAAGAGCTTCTTGGCGTCGGCCGAAAGCTCGAAGCCGCGGACGTCCTCGATCAGGGTCTTGGCCTGAACGTTGCGGTTCCGGATCTCGACGGCCTGGAGCTTAGGCTGGCCGGCGGCGTTCGAGCCCTCGTCGACGAAGAACAGGGTCTTGTCCCCGGCCGCCAGGCCGGAGTAGACGCCGGCCGGCAGCGGGATCTCGAAGACGCGTTCCGCCAGGCCGGCCGGGTCGATGACGACCTTGACCGGCGGGGCCGGCTTCTCCGGCTCCTTGGCCGCCGGGCCGGCCGCCGGCTTGGCGGCTCCGCCGGAGCTCTTGTCGCCGCCGTCCTTCTTGTCGGCTTCGAGCTCGGTCGCCGGGGCGAAGGGGAAGGGATCTTTCCCGCTCAATCCGGCGGCGTAGATCTTGACCGTCTTGTCGAAGTACGGCTCGGGCTGGCGCGGCCCCCAGGGGCTGCCGACGGCGCTCCGAAAATACCGGTCGGACAGGAAGTACAGCCAGCGGCCGTCCGGACTCCAAGCGGGGTTATAGGAATCGACGCGCTCGCTCGTCAGCTCCAGGGCGCGCCCGGTCTCGGCCTCGAGGAGGACGATCCGGCTGAAGCCGTTCGCGGCGCTCCGGACGTAGGCCAGCCAGCGGCTGTCCGGCGACCAGGCCAGATCGCCGAACATGCCGGTGTCGGAGACGTCGACCTTCTTCAGGGTCTTGCCGGCCGCGTCGAAGAGCCAGAGCTGGTAGTCCTTGTCGGCGAAGGCGATCCGTTTCCCGTCGGGCGAGGGGACGCCGTCGAAGCGGATGACCCGGGCCCCCGTCGTCAGCCGTTCGGCCGGGCCGAGCCCGTTCGCGGCGTAACGGTAATATTCCCACTCGCCGCTCTCGTCGGTCAGGACCATGAGGCTCCGGCCGTCGCCCATGAAGCGGGCCGCCCGGGCCCGGACGCCGTCCTTGCGGTCGACCCGCACCCAGCGGCCGTCCCCGGCCGGGGCGACGAAGACATGGCCCCGGGAGACCAGGACGACCCGGTCGCCGTTCGGGGAGACATGGCCCGAGGTCAGGTAATCGAGGGGTTTGGTCACCCACCGCTCGCGCATCTGGTCGAAGTCGGAGGGCAGGGTGACGGCCAGGGCCGCGTCCTTGTCCGCGGCGATGTCGTAGACGCGCAGGTCGGCCACGAGCTGGTAGGCGATGCGGCCGGCGTCGAGGCTGGGGGAGCTGGCGTCGAAGCCCTTGTGGAAGGTGTGCTGCCGGGGCCCGCCGCCCCGGAGGTCCATGGACCAGATGTTCATCGAGCCGTCACGGTCGCTGAGGAAATAGACCCGGTCCTGCCAGACCATGGGGTTCTTGCTCGTGCCGGCGTAGTCGGCCGTCAGCGGGACGGCCTCGGCGGCGCCGGCCGCGTAGGACCACAGGCTCTGGGCCGTGCCGCCCTTGTAGCGCTTGGTGTAGCTGCCCTGGAAGGGGAGGCGGGTGAAATAGAGGGTCCGCCCGGCGGGATCGAACGACCCGTCGGCGGCCTGGCTCAGGGGCAGCAGCGCTTCGCCGTTGGTGGCCGGATCGAGAGCGACGAGCTGGGTGTTGGGCAGGGTCGAATACCTCTGCGTGGCGTACAGGACCTTGCCGTCGGGGGTCCAGCCGACGACCGTCGCGCCCTGGCCGGCGAACGTCCGGCGCGCGGGCAGCCCGCCGGCCAGCGGCATGGTGTAGACCTCCGTCGGTCCCTCGTACTGGGCCGAGAAAGCCAGGGTCCGGCCGTCGGGGGAGATGGCCGGATAGGTTTCCTGGCCGGTATGCGAGGTCAGACGGCGGGCCGTGCCGCCTTCGGCCTCGACCGTCCACAGGTCGCCTTCCGACACGAAGACGATCAGGTCGCCATGGAGGGCCGGGAAGCGGTAGTACCCGTTGCGTCCGGCCGGTTCGGCGGCCCGGGCCAGGGCGAGGAGGCAGAGGACGGCGGCGAGGAGGGCGAGCGGTTTTTTCATGGCGGGCTCCTTGACGGAAAGGTGGCGCAAAGGGTTATTTTAGACCAAAACGAGGTCCCGGGGGGCAAGTTTTCGGCTGCCCGGTCCGCGGCAAATGACGTATGATAGGGCCGGCCCCGTGGGCGTCGAGAATATTTTCCGCCGTTTAGACGATTCGACCCGGCCGACGGGTCCTGGATAGCGAGAACGGAAAAGGCCGCCGTTGGACCTCGAAGGGCTTTACGAACGTCATGGAAACAGCCTTTATCGCTATCTTCTGTTCAAGCTCGGCTCGGCCGAGGACGCCGAGGACGTCCTCCAGGAGGTCTTCTGCCGCTTGGCCCGCTACGATCTACGCTGGAAGCTCGTCCGCGACAAGACGGCCTTCGTCTTCCGGGTCGGGCGCAACGAGGCCGACCGCTCCCTGCGACGCAAGCTGGGGCGCCGGGCGGGGGAGAGGATGATCGTTACGGGCGCGGCCGGCCGCCTGTCGGAGGCTTTCGCCGCCCCTGAAGAGCCGGACTTGGCTCTGCTCCTGCGGCGGGCGGGGGAGCTTCCGGCGGAGCAGCGGGAGGCCGTTTACCTGAAGGTCTTCGACGGCCTGACATTCAGGGAGATCGCCTCGGTCTGCGGCGTATCGGCGAATACGGCCGCCAGCCGTTATCGCTACGGGATCGAGAAGCTCCGGGACGCCCTGGGGGGAAAGCCGTGAAGGGCCGAGAACGGAAGAACGAGGTGCGGGACGGCTTCGAGGCTGGGGCAGCCGGCCTCGAGCGGGAGCTGCGGCGTCTCGTTCCCGCCGGTATTCCCCCCGGTTTGCGGGACAGGATCCTTCGACGGGCGGCCGAGGCACGGGGGGACACGGCCCTCACGCCGTGGATGCGCGTCGTTGCGGGCGGCTCCGTTGCTTTGATCGGGGCGCTCCTCGTCCTCGATCCTATACAGGGCCGGCAAGAACAGGCCCGCCTGGCCGCGCTGATGGACGGCCGCCCCGCGGCCCCGGCCGCGGCGGAGACGGCCGAGGCGCTGGCCGAAGCCGGGCTCGGCCTGGGGATCGAAGCGGAGCGCTGGGCCCGCGTTCATGAGCTGGCGGCCGCCGCGGCCGTAAAGCCCGTGCCGGGGGCGAATCTCGCGGCCCTGGAACGACTCAAAGGAAGGTGGGAATATGACACTCCGGAAGATCCTGATTAGGATCGGTCTCGGTCTTCTGATCCTACTCGCGTTCGTTCTTGCCGTTCGCGCCGTCCTCAATTTTACGGAGGGGCGCGCGCTCCGGCAGGCCTTGGCCGGGCTCAAGGCCAAAGGGATCCCGATAACGGCCGAAGACCTGGCCCCGCCGTGCCCGGATGAAGACAACGGCGCCCGTCTTTGGAGGGCCTACGAGAATATCTCCCCGTTCCCGGGGAGACAGGACCGGCCTCCCCGCCGTCCGGCCAGAGGTGAAGAGGCGGCCCTCGATCTCCTCTCCCGGGCCTGGACGGATCTAAGGGCCGGGAAGCCCGTCGCTCCGGCCGACAAGGCGGAACTAAAGGCCCTGGTGCTGGAGAACGAGGCGGCCCTGCGACTCCTGGCCGAGATGGCGGACAAGCCCTGCTTTCTCTATCGCGAGCCGGCTCGGCCCCTCCTCGTGAGCCTGCAAGCCGACGCGCTCCAGTTGATCCGGACGGCGAGGTTGTGGCTCTTCTCGGCTCTCTTCAGCGCCCAGGACGGGGACTTGGGCGGGGCGGTCACCAAGGCCGTCCAGGGTCTCAGATTCAGCGCCCTTCCCGCCCGCGAAGGAACGATGATGGGGTGCCTCGTCGCCATGGCCTGTACGCGGATCTTCCAATCGGCCCTCAACGACATCTGCCGAGGTCGGGACCTCGGGGAGGCGGAGATCAGGCGCTTGATGGAGGTTCAACAGCCCGGCTGGTGGCGAGAAAGCTGGCAAGCGGGATTGCGCGGCGAGACGGTCGCTTTCATCGAGGCCGGCGGGTACTTCATCAGCGGAGGACTCCGGGACCTCGGCTCCGTGTTCGAAACGGATTGGCTCGAGAAGGCCGGTCTCTGGGTCATCCGTCCCCTGGTCATAAAGGACATCCGTCTGAGCCTGCAGGACTACGAGTTCCTCGAAGCGCAGGCGAAGGCGCCCTATTTTCGGAGCCGGAACGTCTTGCGGGCCCGGGCCGAGCGGCTCAAGAGGCGCCCCTGGTACGCCTATGCATCCAAAGCGTTTCTTGGCGATTCCGAGGCGGCCTTTATGAAAGTGGCCTCGATCGAGGCCATCATGCTGGCCAACCGGGCCGGCCTGGCCTGCCGGCTTTACAAGAACCGGACGGGCGATTATCCTCAGACACTGGACGAGCTCGTCCCCGGGCTGCTGAAGGAGGTCCCCATCGACCCGTTCACCGGCAAGCCCTTGGCCTATCGCCGCGAAGGGGAGGGCTTCATCGTGTATAGCCTGGGCTCGAACGAGAAGGACGACGGCGGGCGATCGACCTACATGATCACGCAGCTGGTCCAGGACAAGGACGACGACTGGAGTTGGGAGGAGGACCGATGACAGGCGCGAACCATCCTTTTCGGGCCATCGATTGGCGGAGCATCGCGAAAGAGGAGCACAAGGGCGAGACGGGGACGTCTTTCTGGCGGACGGTCCAGCTGCCGGGCCTGCGGGTCCGCGTCGTCGAGTACTCCGCCGGCTATCTGGCCGACCACTGGTGCCAAAGGGGGCACATCGTCCACTGTCTCGAAGGCGGGTTCGTGAGCGAGGAAGAGAACGGCGAATGGACGGTCATGGCCAAGGGCATGACCTACGTCGTCTCGGACGGGGCCAGCTCGCACCGGTCGCGGACGGAGCATGGCGCGACGCTCCTCATCGTCGACGGGGACTTCCTGAGCAGCGAGCGATAAGCCCGGGGATCGGCCCGTCCCTCCCGTACGGCGAAAAAGGGGGGACAGGGTATTGTGTCCCCCGTCTTAATAGACACAGGCCCGGGCGGCTTCGGCGTAGGCCCGGAGGTGCTCCGGCGGCGTCTCGAAGAAGTGGTCGCAGCAGGACAGGATGTAGCCGCCGTCGCCGCCGACCTTCTCGAACAGCTCGCCCACCTTGGCCCGGATGGCCTCCGGCGGCCCCTCCGTCAGGACGTTGAACTGGTCGAGGCCTCCGATGAGGGCCAGTCGCCGGCCGATCTTGGCCTTGAACTCCCACGGCTCCTGGTTGCCGCCGATCGACGGCGGGGCCAGGGTCTCGGAGGCGTCGCAGCCGTTGGCGACGATGAGCTCCTCGATGCCCTTGGTGCCGCCGCAGGTGTGGTAGGCCACCTTGAAGCCGAGGGCGTGGAGGGCCTCGTGCATGCGGCGGTCGTAGGGCAGGCAGAACTCCCGATGGAGGGCCGGCGAGACGAGGGTCGACGAGGCCGCCCCGCCGCCCGTCTCGACGAGGTCGAAGCGGGCGCCCGCCATGGACTCGATGAAGCGCAGCTTCTTCTCGAGCAGGATGCCCAGCAGCTCGTGGACCCAGGCCGGATCGTCGAAGGTGCGCAGGATGAGCGCCTGGATATCGAAGAGGCACGCGGCGTGCTGCCAGCACCCGGCCTGGTCGCCCCAGACGAAGCCGCGCAGGAGGCCGGCGTCGCCGACCGTATCGGCGGCCCGGGCCACCGGCGCCGGATCGAGCCTCGGCACGGGCATGTATTTCTCGATGAGCCGGATGTCGTCGTCGCGCTTGATGAGATACTCCGTGACCCAGGTCGTCATCCGGTTGCCCTCGGTCCGGTAGGTGAGGACGCCGCCGGGCGTCGTGATGACGTGCCGGGCCGCCCGGTGGTCGGGATCGGCGCTGAGGACCTCGGCCTCGTCCCGCCATTCGGGCGTCGAGAACCTGTGGAAGTCCTCTTCCGCGAGCCAGAACTGGCCCATGTCCTGGAAGTACTGGATCGAGGCGTCCAGGCCGAACAGGCGGAAGGCCTCGAGATCGCCGAGGCCGCCGAGAAACGTGTCGAGATGGTACTTCTGCCACTGGTGGACGGTGGCCGGCAGCCGGTCGGGCTGGCCCCGGGCCAAGGCCGTCAGCATCCGTTCCTTGGAGGTCACGGCCGGATTATATTTGATTTTCCCCGGGGGTTCCATTAAAAGGGAGGAATGAAGGAGGAGCCCCATGACACCGACCATGTTCCCCAACGCCTTCAGGCCCGCTCTGGCGGGACTCCTGATCGCCCTGACCGCCGGGCTTATGGCCTGCTCCGGGCCGGCGCCCAAGCCGCCCGCGGCGGCGCCCCCGGTCGCGCTCCTCTCCGAGGCGGCCGTCCGCCTTTCGAACGATCCCGCCAAGACCGAGATCTTCCGCGACGCCGGGCTCGGGCTGTTCATCCACTGGGGGCCGAACAGCCAGGTCGGCACCGAGATCTCCTGGCCCCTCTTCAACGCCTCCGACGACTACATCCGTAAATACTACGCCTTGGCCGAGACCTTCGATCCGACCGGGTTCGACCCCGCGGCCTGGGCCCGGCTGGCCAAGCTGGCCGGCATGGAATACGTCGTCTTCACGGCCAAGCACCACGACGGGTTCTGCAACTTCGACACCGCCTACAGCGATTTCAAGATCACCCGGACGCCCTATGGCCGGGATATCGCCGCCGGGGTCGCCCAAGCCTTCCGAAAAGAAGGCCTCCTGGTCGGATTCTATTACTCGCCGGGCGATTTCCGCTACCAATGGGTGACGGGCCAGCGCACGGGCCATATATACGAGCCCGGCTTCTCGAGCCCGGCCCTTTTCGGTCCCAAGCAGATGAGCTTCCTCGATTACGAGCGCGGCCACATCGAAGAGCTCCTGACCCGGTACGGCGACGTCTTTCTGCTCTGGTTCGACGGCCCTTGCGAGCCCCTGAAGAAGCACGCCTGGCGCGTCCGCCAGGACGTCTTCATCAGCCGCGGCGAGATCCCGACGCCGGAGCAGGAGATCCCCGGCCAGGCCGACGACCGGGCCTGGGAGAGCTGTCTGACGACCAGCTACCAGTGGTCCTATCTTCCCGGCGCCGTCGTCCGGCCGTCCTCGGAGATCATCGAGAACCTCGTCCACATCCGGGCCCGCGGCGGCAACCTGCTCCTGAACATCGGTCCGCGCCCCGACGGGCGGATCGCCCCGGCCGACGAGGACGTCCTGCGCGACCTCGGCCTGTGGATGATGCTCTACGGCGAGGCCGTCCGGGGCGTGCGTCCCTGGAGCGTCACGAACGAGGGCGACGTCTGGTTCACGACCAAGCGGGCCGAAGGCACGGTCTACGCGCTGACCACCCTCCAGAACAACGCCCGGACCCTGCTCCTCAAGTCCGTCGCGGCCACGCCCGGGACCAAGGTGACCCTCCTCAGCCAGGAAGGCGAGCTGCCCTGGGAGCAGACGCCGGCCGGGCTCGAGATCACGGTCACCCGGAAGCAGACCATCCGCCTCATCAAAGCCAGACCGGCCCCGGACCGGCCCGAAACGAGCGACGTTCAGCGCTTGACCTGGGGGCTCGAAGCCCCCGTGGCCGTCAAGATCATCGCCGCCCAGGCCGCGGCCGCCGCCGGTCAGGGAGCCGCGAAGTGAAGGCCAAGACCCCGCTCCTGGCCGTCCTGATCGTCGTTCCGCTGGCCCTGGCCTTCGCCGCCGGGGCCTTCATCCTGAAGCGACCGGCGGCCGCGCCCGAGCGCGTCGAGCGCTACGGCATGGTCATCGGCGTCAAGCCGGAGAAGATCGAATATTATAAGCGTCTCCATGCCGCCGCCTGGCCCGGCGTCCTGGCCCGGATCAAGGACTGCCATATCCGGAACTATTCGATCTACCTGAGGGAGGCGGCCCCGGGGCAGTTCCTTCTCTTCTCCTATTTCGAATACACCGGGGCGGATCTCGCGGCCGACATGGCCAGGATGGCCGCCGACCCCGTGACGCAGCGCTGGTGGAAGGAGACCGATCCCTGCCAGTCGCCCCTCCCGACGCGCCTCGACAAGGAGTTCTGGAGCCGCATGGAAGAAGTCTTCCACACGGACTGAGGCGGCCCGATGAGCGACGTCTCGCGCCTGTCCATGTCCGGGCTCGACATCGCCCTGGTCGTCTTCTACCTCGCCGGCATCGTCGGCCTCGGCCTGTGGGCCTGGCGGCGTCGGACGCGGCAGGCCGCGTCGGCCCAGTACTTCCTGGCCGGCCGCTCGCTCCGCTGGCCGGTCATCGGGCTGGCCCTGTTCTCGACGAACATCTCGACCATCCACCTGGTCAGCCTGGCCCAGGAGGGCTATGTCAACGGGCTGGCCTACGGCAACTTCGAGTGGATGGCCGCTTTCCTGCTCATCGTCCTGGCCCTCTTCTTCGCCCCCTTCTATATCCGTTCGCGGGTGGCCACCCTGCCGGATTTCCTGGAAAAGCGCTACTCGCGGGCCTCGCGGGACTGGCTGGCCGTCCTGTCCATCGTCTCGGCGGTCTTCATCCACATCGGCTTCTCGCTCTACACGGGGGCCGTCGTTCTGCGCGGCCTCTTCGGGATCGACATCAACACCAGCATCGTCGTCACGGCGCTCCTAACCGGCCTCTACACGGTCGTGGGTGGCTTGCTGGCCGTCGTGGTCACCGAATCCGTCCAGACGGTGGTCCTCATCCTCGGGTCGGCCTGCGTCCTCGGCTTCGGCCTGGCCCGCATCGGCGGCTGGCAGGCCCTGGCCGCCGCCGTCGAACCGGTCAAGCTGACCGTGCTTCGCACGGCCGCCGAAACGCCGTCTCTCCCGTGGTATGCCGTCTTCCTCGGCTACCCGGTCATCGGCCTCTGGTACTGGTGCGCCGATCAGACCATCGTCCAGCGCGTCCTGGGGGCCAAGGACGAGCGGAACGCCCGGCTCGGCCCCCTGTTCACCGGCTTCCTCAAGATCCTGCCGGTCTTCCTGTTCGTCCTGCCCGGGCTCATCGGCTACGGCCTCGTCCGGCAGGGCGCCCTGCCGGCGCCGGAGAGCTCGGCCGAGGTCTATTCGCTCCTCATCAACAGGGTCCTGCCGGCCGGGCTCAGAGGCGTCGTGGCCGCGGCCCTGCTGGCCGCCCTGATGAGCACGGTTTCCGGGGCCCTGAACTCGATCGCCACGCTCTTCACCCTGGACATCTACAAGCGCTGGCGGCCCGCGTCGTCGGACAAGCGTCTGACCCTCGTCGGCCGTCTCGTGACCGTCGTCGGGATGATCGTGGCCATCCTCTGGTCGCCTCTGATCAGCCACTTCCAGAGCCTGTTCCAGGGCATCACGGCCGTCATCTGCTATATCGCCCCGCCCATCACGGCCGTTTTCCTCTGGGGCGTCCTGTGGCGGAAGGCCTCCGCGGCGGCCGCCCGCATCACGCTGATGGCCGGCTCGGCCCTGGGTCTGGCCGTCTTCCTGCTCGACTGGTTCAAGGACCGGACGGGCTGGAACGTCCCCTCCATGATGGCGACGTTCTACCTCTTCCTGGTCTGCTCGGGGATCCTGATCGTCGTCTCTCTTCTCAAGCCCCACGTCCACACCGAAGAGAGCGCCCAGCTCGTCTGGAACCGTCCCGCCGACGTCCTGCGCGGCGCGCGAGGCCCGGGCCTTCTCGACTACCGGCTCGCGGCCCTGGCCCTGTTCCTGGTCATGGTCGGCCTCTACGTCCTCTTCGGATGACTCAGACGTTGCCGAACCGCGGGTTGACGACGTTGCTGTAGATGGAGCCGAAGCGGTAGTTGACCCCGACCTCGAAGCGCAGGTAATACCCGGAGGCCAGCCGCTTGAGCTCGAGCAGGATCTCTTCCTGCGAATATTCCCGGGCGGGCAGGGACAGCTGGTCGCGGATGCGGCTGTACTGGCCGCCGACGTTGAACGAGAAGCCGCGGAAGAGATTGATGTAGACCCCGAAGTCGGCCCGCAGGTTGTTGTACTTGACGTCGGGCACGAAGGTCGAGCCCTGCACCGACGCGCCGACCGAGCCCCACGGCTCCTTGATCTCCAAAACGGCCTGGAGGGACTGGCTGAAGAGGTTCTCCCGCACCTTGTCGTAGATCGTGATCTCGTCGTAGCGCCGGAGGTTGAAGGACAGGCGGTACTGGAGACGGAGCTCCCGCCGGGTCGCTTCGGCGTAGGGGAAGATGTTGTACTCGACGCTCGGCCCGAAGGAGGTGAACAGGCTGGCGTTGTCGTAGGTCGAGGCGTAGAGGCTGGCGCTGCCGCCCCACGACCAGTGGCCGTCGATGCTTTTGAAGACCGACGTCGAGAGGCTCTTCCGGTTGGTGTCGCTGACGATGGGCTCTTCGTCGGGGATCTCGTAGCGGCGGTGGGAGAAATTGACGCCCCCGTAGAGCCGGAACTTCATGGCCTCGGTGGTCCGGTTGGCCGACAGGTTGACCTGGTAGCTGTAGCGATCGGCCTGGTCCTCGAACTCGCCGTTGCCGCGGAGGCCGAGGCCGAAGACCCAGTGATGCCAGGGATCGGTGGCCGGCGTCGGCCGGAAATCCTTCTTCTGGGCGTAGCTGATGGAGATGAATTCGGACAGGGGGGTGTCGTAGACGTAGGGGATGAGGCCCTGCTTGAGGACGTTGACGAAGCCGCGGCGGTAC
>CAZNPB010000009.1:66564-68073 GCA_964574895.1 uncultured Eubacteriales bacterium | reverse complement strand
TCTCCGACCTGAGCGAGGAGGACCTGGCCTCGACGCTCTGGGAGGAGATCATCGGCAACGACAAGTTCGACTCCTTGAGCTTCAGCATTTTCTCCCGGATCATCGACAAGGAGCGGCACAAGAAGATCGCCACCTCGCTCCACGCCCTGTTCCACTCCGAGGACCCCCAGAACCGGCGGGCCGAGACCGAGTCGAAGATCCGCATCCTGATGTCGGGCATGTCGTCCTCGCTGCATTCCGAGATCTACCGGCAGACCCTGTCGAACCTGCTCAACGAGATCGCCTTCGACAAGAAGCTCGTCCTCGACCAGACGCTGCTGCGGCGAAACTACCGCTTCCTCCTCCTGACCCTGCTGTCCCAGGAATACGAGAAGGGGACGGCCGCCGCCGACCTGAAGCGGATCGCCGAGGAGTGGGAGCGGATCGTCCAGGAGGCCGATCTCGAATTCCTGTTGGCCTTCCTCGAGGTCCTGGAGAACCGGGCCGTCGACCTGGCCGGGGAGCCCGGCTACGACGAGGCCCGCCGGTCCGTCGCCGAGCACGTCGAGGGCTGCCTCCTGCGCGGCGAGTCGGGGCCCGAGCTCGACGCCTTCGTCGAGCGGCTCGGCGGCAGCCTCTACGGCCGGGAGGTCTACGCCGACACCCTGTTCAAGGACCGTGTCGTCTCCGCCTCGCTCCTGCGGGCCGTTTTCCGCTTCTTCCCCGACGGGCCGGCGGACGTCCGGGCCGGGATCAAGAAGAGGTCCTCCGACGGCGAGCTGCTGGGCCGCCTGGCCGACGCCCTGAAGCTCATCGACACGCCCATGTCGCTCGAGACCCTCAAGGGCCTCTTCGAGGCCGGCGACGCCGGCGTCAAGGTCAAGGTCCTCCAGGCCATGCAGAACCTCAAGGAGTTCGACGAGGCCTTCCTCTTCCCCATCCTGGAGAAGAGGAACGAGCTCATCCAGGCCGAGGCCCTGGTCCTGCTCATGCGCCACGAGCGGACCCGGCACGTCGCCTTCACCAAGCTCTTCGGGCTGGCCTCGCCGTACGGCTTCCGGAACAAGACGCTGCGGCGGAACCTCGGGATCGTCGAGCGCTACGGCCTGCGCGAGGCCGCCCCCTACGTCGGGGCCCTGGCCGAGCGCAAGGACTTCTGGAACCGCAAGGTCCGGCAGGCCGCCGAGGCCCTGATGGCCAAATGGGGACTGGAGATCTGGCGTGAGGGATAAGATCAAGATCTGCTTCATCTACCTGATGAACGCCATCCAGGCGGGCAAGATCTACGCCGGCGACCACCCCAAGTTCAAGGAGTACCTCAATCGCCTCCACGCCCTGGTCCAGGAGATCCTCGAGGACCGCAAGGAGCTCGTCCTGGGCATCATCGGCGGCGAGGCGGCCTGGGAGGACGAGATCTTCTTCAACCTCCGCGGCAAGCTCGGCCTGCTCATCGATTTCCTGGAGAAGAACGGGGTCGAGCGGATCATCTTCCAGCAGGGCCTGCGCTTCGAGGAGCTGCGCGAGTTCATC
>CAZNPB010000009.1:0-66464 GCA_964574895.1 uncultured Eubacteriales bacterium | reverse complement strand
CGAGCGGATCATCTTCCAGCAGGGCCTGCGCTTCGAGGAGCTGCGCGAGTTCATCATCTTCCTGACCCGCGTCAAGCGGCAGGACCGGATCAGCGAGCAGGAGTACTTCAGCCTCCACGGCATCCAGAACATCCGGGCCGGCAAGCTGCGGGCCCTGGTCAAAGGCGAATCGGCGGCCGCCGAGGCCGAGGCGACCCGGACCCGCTACGAGAGCTCGGTCCAGACGGTCTCCCACGCCCTCAACGTCGTCCTCGAGCGGGAGGACGTCGACTACCTCGACCTGCGCTTCAACGTCCTCGGCATCATGGAGGACTTCGTCGGCCGCCACCAGGAGCTGCTCAACCTCGTCTCGGTCAAGCGGCGCGACCTGGTGACCTTCGTCCATCTCCTCAACGTCACCCTGCTCTCGATGTTCTTCGCCTCCAAGCTGCAGTTCGCCAAGGACGACGTCCTCGACCTGGGCATCGCCGCCCTGTACCACGACGTCGGCAAGCTCTACATCTCGCTCAAGGTCATCCAGAAGGAGTCCACGCTGTCGGAGGGCGAGTTCCTCCAGGTCCGCAACCATCCCCTCCTCGGGGCCCGCATCCTGGAGGGCTACAAGGACGCCCTGGGCATCCTGCCGGTCGTCGTCTGCTACGAGCACCACCTGCGCCACGACATGAACGGCTACCCCAAGTCGCCCTACGCGCGCAAGCCCCATCCGGCCTCGATGATGGTCTCGATCTGCGACGTCTACGACGCCCTGGCCCTGAAGCGGTCTTACAAGAAGGACTACCCGCCCGAGAAGATCCACGAGGTCATGATGCTCGAGCGGGGCAAGATCTTCGAGCCCCAGCTGCTGGACAAGTTCTTCCAGTTCATGGGCGTCTGGCCGGTCGGGACGCTGGTGCGGCTGGACGACGCCCGGATCGCCGTCGTCCGGACGGCCAACGAGGCCGACATCGACCGGCCCTCCGTCCAGGTCCTGGCCCCCGAGAACGCCGGCGAGGTCGTCGACCTGGCCCTGCGGCCGGAGCTGCGCATCCTCGGGTCCCTCAACCCCCAGGACGAAGGGGCCCCCTACCTGCCGCTCATCGGCGTGACACCGCCGCCGGCCCCGGCCGACGAGGGCGCGGACGACGACGAGCCGGACCGCGAATAAAGGAGAACGATCATGTGCGGAATCATCGGGTGCGCCGGCGGGAAGGACGCGGTGCCCGGGCTCATCGAAGGCCTGCGCCGGCTCGAGTACCGGGGTTACGATTCGGCCGGCATCGCCGTCCTCGACGGCGACGGCGTGGCCCGCCGGCGGGTCAAGGGCAAGGTCCGCGACCTGGCCGAGGAGGTCCGGCGCCATCCGCTGTCCGGCTCCTGCGGCATCGGGCACACCCGCTGGGCCACCCACGGCCGGCCGAGCGAGGACAACGCCCATCCCCACACCGACTGCACCGGGACGATCGCCCTGCTCCACAACGGCATCGTCGAGAACTACTGGGCCCTCAAGGAACGGCTCAAAGCCGAGGGCCACGTCTTCAGGACCGAGACGGACACCGAGGTCATCGTCCACCTGGTCGAGAAGTACTTCCGCGGCTCGCTCGAAGAGGCCCTGCGGGAGGCCGTCCGCGAGCTCGAGGGGGCCTTCGCCGTGGCCTGCATCTCGTCGCGCGACCCCGGCAAGATCGTGGCCGCCCGCAACGGCCCGCCGGTCGTCGTCGGCTTCGGCGCGGGGGAGACCTTCGTCTCCTCGGACATCACGCCGCTGCTGGCCCACACCAAGCGCGTGGCCTACCTCGGCGACGGCGAGACGGCCGTCCTGACGCCGCCGGGCATCCGCTTCGCCACCTTCGCCGGGGCGCCCGTCGAGAAGGCCGTCGAGACCCTGGATTGGGAGCCGGCCATGATCGAGAAGCGCGGCTTCCCCCATTTCATGGCCAAGGAGATCTTCGAGCAGGCCGACGTCGTCCGCGAAACGCTGAAGAGCCGGGTCTCGCTCGATTCCGGCCGGGTCTTCCTCGACGACCTCGGCCTGGCGCCCGACGTCTTCCGCGAGGTCTCGCGGGTCGTCCTCATCGCCTGCGGCACGTCCTACCACGCCGGACTGGTCGGCAAGTACATGCTCGAGTCCCTGGCCCGCGTCCCGGTGGACGTCGAGTACGCCTCCGAGCTCCGCTCGCGCGATTTCGTCCTCGACCGGGAGACGCTCATTTTGGGCATCTCCCAGTCGGGCGAGACGGCCGATACCCTGGCCGCCCTGCGCCTGGCCCGGGAGAAGGCCCGGGCGGTCCTGGCGGTCACGAACAACCCCCGGTCCTCGATGGCCCGGCAGGCCGACGGCCTGCTCGACCTCCACGCCGGGCCCGAGATCGGCGTGGCGGCCACCAAGACCTTCGTCGGGCAGATGGCCGCCCTGGCCGTCTTCGCCCTGGCCTTCGCCCAGGCCCGGGGCGCGCTCGACGACGCCGCGAGCCTGGAGCTGGTCCAGGAGCTGCAGCGGGTGCCGCTCAAAATGGACCGCGTCCTCGGCGGGGCGGCCGCCGTCGAGCGGGCCGCCCGCCGTTTCATCGACTGCGAGCACTACCTCTTCCTCGGCCGCTGGATCAATTTCCCCATCGCCCTCGAAGGCGCCCTGAAGCTCAAGGAGATCTCCTACACCCACGCCGAGGGCTACGCCGGCGGCGAGATGAAGCACGGCCCCATCGCCCTCATTGACGAGGGCATGACCACGCTGGCCGTGGTGCCGCGCGACCGGGTCCACGAGAAGATGCTCTCCAACATCGCCGAGGTCCGGGCCCGGAGCGGCCGCATCCTGGCCGTGGCCTTCGAGGACGACGAGCGGGCCCGGGCCGCCGCCGAGGAGGTCTTCCCCATCCCCGAGACGCACCAGCTCTTCACCCCGTTCCTGACCGTGCTGCCCCTCCAGCTCTTCGCTTACCACGCCGCCGCGGCCAAGGGGCTGGACGTCGACCAGCCGCGCAACCTGGCCAAGAGCGTCACGGTCGAGTGAGGGGAGGCCCGGCCCGACGGCGCGCGTCCCCCGTCTTGCCGGGCCGGGCCGCGTTGTTGTATCCTGGAGACCGAGGAGGCCCCCGATGATCGCCCATCCCGTCCGGCGCTCCGGCGCCGTTCTCGCCGCCGCGGCGGTCCTGGTCCTGGCCCTGGCCGCCGCCCAGCCAGCCAAGCCGCGGGCCGTGTTCAAGGAAACGAGCCACGACTTCGGCAAGGTCAAGCAGGGCGACGTCGTCACCTACGAGTTCGTCTTCAAGAATGAGGGCGGCGCCACCCTGGTCGTCGACAAGGTCGAGACGACCTGCGGCTGCACGGCCGCGCTCGTCTCCGAACAGAAGATCGGCCCGGGCCGGGAAGGCCGGCTCAAGGCCACTTTCGACACCCGGGGCTACTCGGGGCGCCTGTCCCGCTACCTCTACCTCGTCACCAACGACGGCGAGACGCCGCGGCGCGAGCTCCGCCTCGTGGCCGACATCGAGGTCCCGCCGGCGGCCCGCATCGACGTCGACCGCTACAACGTCGACATGGGCCTGGTCCTCGAGGGCGAGTCGCCGACGGCCCGGATCGTCATCAAGAGCTCGGGCGAGCGCGAGCTCAAGGTCGAGCTGGCCCACGAGAACGTCCAGTTCCTCTCCGGCGGCAAGCGCCTGGCCTCGCCGTTCTTCCTGCCCACCGGCGAATCGCGCGAGGTCGAGATGCGCTTCCCGGCCCAGACCCGGACGGGCGTCCAGCGCGACTACGTCCTGCTCAAGTCGAACGATCCCGTCCGGACCACGCTGTCGGTCTATGTCAGCCGCTACGTCGTCTCCAAGAGCGAGCTGAAGGACCTGTTCGAGAAATACAGGTCCGTTCTCAGATAGCAGGGGGCATGGCCCGCATCCTGACGGTCAAGGCCCAGCCGCGCTCCAAGGCGCCCGGCGTCGAGGCCCTCGGTCCGGATCGTTTCCGGGTCCGCGTCCGGGCCGCGCCCGAAAAGGGCCGGGCCAACGCGGAGGTGGCCGAGCGGCTGGCCGGCCATCTCGGCGTCCCCCCGTCGCGCCTGACGCTCCTGCGCGGGGCGTCCTCCTCCCAGAAGCTCTTCCGGCTCGAGGAGTGATCCATGACCGCCGCCAACCTCGTCAGCTTCGCCGGGATCTTCGCGCTGGCCGCCGTGGCCTGGCTCTTCTCTTCGGACCGCCGGGTCGTCAACCTCCGCGTCCTGATCGGGGGCATCGGGCTCCAGCTCCTGGTCGGCTTCTTCATCTTCGTCGTCCCGGCCGGGTCGAAGGTCTTCCTCTGGGTCAACGACGCCGTCACCGCCGTCCTGGGAACGTCCCTGGCCGGGGTCGAGTTCGTCTTCGGCCGCCTGGCCCTGCCGCCCGGGGCCGTCAACAAGGCCGGCGAGGCCTCGCTCGGCTACTTCCTGGCCTTCCAGGGCCTGCCGACCATCATCTTCTTCGCCGCCCTGCTCGGGGCCCTCTATTATCTCGGGGTCATGCCCTTCTTCGTCCGCCTGTTCGCCCGGGTCTTCTCCCGGACCATGCGCATCAGCGGGGCCGAAGCCCTGTCGGTCTCGGCCAACATCTTCGTCGGCGTCGAGTCGTCGCTCGTCGTCCGGCCCCATCTCCAGGCCATGACCGTCTCCGAGCTGGGCACCATCATCACGGCCGGCATGGGCACCATTGCCTCGACCGTCCTGGCCATGTACGTGCTGATGCTCCAGAAGGGCATCCCGACGATCGCCGGCCACCTGGTGTCGGCCTCGTTCATCTCCGCCCCGGCCTGCGTCGTCATGGCCAAGCTGATCATGCCCGAGACCGGCCGGCCGGCGACGCTCGGCCTGGACGTGGCGCCCCACTACGAGCGCGAGGACAACCTCATCCTGGCCATCATCAACGGGGCGGGGGAAGGGCTGAAGCTCCTGGGCGGCATCGTCACCCTGCTCATCGCTTTTCTCGGCCTCCTGGCCCTGGCCAATCTCGGCCTGGGTTGGGCCGGCGGCCTCCTCAACGGCCTTTTCGGCTGGCACGTCGAGTGGTCCCTGGAGGCCTTCCTCGGGTATCTCTTCTACCCCCTGACTCTGGCCATGGGCGTGCCGCCGGCCGACGCCCTGCCGATCGCCAAGATCCTGGGCGACCGGACCATCCTGACCGAGGTCTTCTCCTACGGCCGGCTGTCCGAGCTCATGGCCGGCGGGACCCTGCGCGACCCGCGCTCGGCCATCATCGCCTCCTACGCCCTGTGCGGCTTCGCCCACGTGGCCTCGCTGGCCATCTTCATCGGCGGCACCGGGGCGCTGGTGCCCCAGCGCGTCAAGGACCTGTCCCGCATCGGGCTCCGGGCCCTGCTGGCCGCCACCCTGGCCTGCCTCATGACCGGCGCGGTGGCCGGCACGTTCTACACCGGCTCATCCGTCCTCTTCGGCCGCTGACGATCCCGGAATGGGACGAAAGGGGCCTGCCGGGCGTCCTTCTCTCAAGAGGAGAGGCGGAGGAGCGAGTTGGACGACCGAGGCCTGTGCTGGCTGGCCCTGTCCCTCCTTTTCTACGGGCCGGGCGCCGCGACCCGCCGGCTCCTGGGGCGGATCCCGGACGTCGCCGCCGTCTTCCGGGCCGGCCGGGCCGATCTCGACGGGCTGCGCCTGGCGCCGGCCGCCGTCGAGGCCATCGTCGGCGGCCAGGCCCTGGCCCGGGCCCGGGGGGAATTGGAAAAAGTCGAAGGGAAGGCGTATACTCTTTTGACCTTTGACGACCCCGGGTATCCGGGGTATCTGCGAGAGATCTTCGATCCCCCATTCGTCCTCTATTGCGAGGGCGATCCGGAGGTCGTCGGAAATCCCGCGGTGGCCGTCGTCGGCGCCCGCCGGCCCACCCCTTACGGGCGGGCCGTGGCCGAGAAGCTCGCCGGCGACCTGGCCGGCCGCGGCTGCGTCGTCGTCAGCGGCCTGGCCGCCGGCATCGACGCCTGCGCGCACCGGGGGGCTCTCAAGAAAGGAAGGACGGTGGCCGTGCTCGGTTCGGGTCTGGACGTTCCGTATCCGTGGGAGAACCGCGGCCTGCACCGGGAGATCGCCGCCCGCGGCGCCGTCCTTTCGGAGCTGCCCCTGGGGACGCCGCCGCTGCCCGAGAACTTCCCGGTCCGCAACCGCATCATCAGCGGCCTGGCCCTGGGCCTGGTCGTGGTCGAGGCGGCCCGCCGGAGCGGTTCTCTCATCTCCGCCCGGCTGGCCCTGTCCCAGGACCGCGAGGTCATGGCCGTCCCCGGCAACGTGACCTCGGCCTTGAGCGAAGGCCCCCTGGGCTTGATCAAGGACGGGGCCCGGCCCGTAGCCTCCTGGGAGGACGTGGCCGACGCCCTGCCGTCGCCGTGGCGCGAGAATCTGCTTGCAGAGCGGGGGGCAAAAGAGGAGAATAGCGCCGCTTCTTTGAGCCGGGACGAGCGCCGGCTGCTGGACGAGCTGCCCGTCGACGCGGCCCTGCCGATCGACGATCTGGCCGAACGGACGGGCCAGGCGGTCTCGGGCCTGCTGGCGCTGCTGCTCGGCCTCGAGTTGAAGGGGGCCGTCATCCAGCATCCCGGCAAAGAGTTCCAGAGGAGAATGTAAGGTGTCGAAATCACTGGTCATCGTCGAATCGCCGGCCAAGGCGAAGACCGTCAACCATTATCTCGGGCCGGATTACGTCGTCAAGGCCTCCATGGGCCACATCCGCGATCTCCCCAAGAAGGGCCTGGCCGTCGACGTCGAGCACGATTTCGCCCCGACCTACGAGGTCATCCCCGACAAGAAGAAGATCGTCGCCGAGCTGCGGAAGGCGGCGAAAGAGAGCCAGCGGGTCATCCTGGCCGCCGACCCCGACCGGGAGGGCGAGGCCATCTCCTGGCACTTGAGCCAGCTGCTGTCCGACGCCAACCCGAACATCGTCCGGGCCACCTTCCACGAGATCACCGAGGAGGGCGTCCGGGAGGCCTTCGAGCATCTCGGCCAGATCGACATGGCCCTGCTCGACGCCCAGCAGACGCGCCGCGTCCTCGACCGGCTCATCGGCTACAAGATCAGCCCCCTGCTGTGGAAGAAGATCGCCCGGGGCCTGGCCGCCGGCCGGGTCCAGTCGGTGACCCTGCGGCTGATCGTCGACCGGGAGCGCGAGATCGAGGCCTTCAAGCCGGAGGAGTACTGGAACATTGCCGCCCGCCTCGAGGCCGGCCAGCCGCCGGCCTTCAAGGCCGCCCTGGCCAAGATCGAGGGCAAGAAGGCCAAGGTCGCCAACGGGGAGCAGGCCCAGATCGTCCGCGAGGAATGCGGCCGGGCCGCGTTCGTCCTCGACAAGGTCCAGGTCAAGCCGAAATACAGGCACCCCGGGCCGCCGTACATCACCAGCACCCTGCAGCAGGACGGCTTCCGGCTGCTGCGCTTCCCGGTCAAGAAGACCATGTTCGTGGCCCAGAAGCTCTACGAGGGCATGCCCATCGGCGAGCTCGGCCAGACCGGGCTCATCACCTACATGCGCACGGACTCCGTCCGCGTCTCCGAGGCGGCCCAGGCCGCGGCCCGGGCCTACATCGAGCAGTACTACCCGGGCGACAAGGCCCCGGCCAAGGACAGCGCCGGCGCCGCCGTCGACGACGCCGCCGGGTTCCGGTCCCCCTACGTCCCGGCCAAGCCCAACGTCTACGCCAGCAAGAAGAAGGCCCAGGACGCCCATGAGGCCGTCCGGCCGGCCCATGTCGAGCTGACGCCCGAGAAGGTCAAGGCCTATCTCAAGAAAGAGGAGTACGACCTCTACAAGCTCATCTGGCGGAAGTTCATGGCCTCGCAGATGGCCCCGGCCCGGATCGAGGAGACGTCCTTCGACATCACCGCCGGCCGCTACCTCTTCCAGGCCAAGGGCGAGGTGGTCAAGTTCGACGGCTTCCTGGCGGTCTGGCCGAACGGCTCGAGCGACAAGGAGCTGCTGCCCCGGGCCGCGGCCGGCGAGACGCTCAAGCTGCTGGAGCTCGAGACCAAGCAGAAGTTCACCGAGCCGCTGCCCCGCTACACGGAAGGCACGCTGGTCAAGGAGCTCGAGGCGCGCGGCATCGGCCGGCCGAGCACCTACGCCCCGACCATCGCCACCATCCAGGGCCGGACCTATGTCGTCAAGGACGAGGGCAAGTTCAAACCCACCGAGTTGGGGATGTACGTCACGGACTTCCTGGTCGAGCACTTCGCCCGGCTCCTGGACTACAAGTTCACGGCCCAGATGGAGGAGGAGCTCGACGAGATCTCCGAAGGCCGGCTCAAGGGCCTCGACAGCCTCAAGCAGTTCTACGCCCTGCTCGAGGAGGCCCTGAAGAAGGGCCACGAGACCGAGAGCGTCAAGAAGACGGGCATCCCCCTGGACGAGAAATGCCCCAAGTGCGGCGCCCCGCTGGTCATCAAGGACGGCCGCTTCGGCCGGTTCAAGGCCTGCTCGGGCTACCCGACCTGCAAGTTCCGCGAGAGCCTGGACAAGAAGGAGTCCAAGCCCCTGGACGAGAAGTGCCCCGAGTGCGGCTCCCAGCTGGAACAGAAGTTCGGCCGGTTCGGGCCGTTCATCGCCTGCTCCGACTATCCCAAGTGCAAATACATCAAGAAGGACAAGCCCGTCGAAACGGGGCTCGACTGCCCGACCGGCTGCGGCGGCCGGATCCTGAAGCGCAAGACCCGCCGGGGCAAGTTCTTCTTCGGCTGCAGCCGCTACCCGAAATGCCACTTCGCGTCCTGGGACGACCCCATCGCCCGGACCTGCCCGCAGTGCGGGGCCAAGATCCTCTATAAGAAGAACCTCATCAAGGGCGAGCCCTACATCTACTGCAAGAACGAGAAGTGCGCCTTCAAGGAAGCGGCGCCCCGGGAGAAGATCTGGGAGACGGCGGCGGCCCCGGCCCCGGCCGGCTCCGAGGGGACGGCGCCCGGCCCGGCCGGGCCCGACGGCACCGATGAACAAGGAAATCGCTGAGTTCCTGGCTTTCCTCCGGCACGAGAAGAACGCCTCTCCCCACACCGTCGCGGCTTACGAGCGGGACCTCCGGCAGGTCGCGGACTATCTCAAGGAGCGCCAGGTCCGCTGGGACAAGGCCGGCAACGTCATCCTGCGCGGCTGGCTGGCCGGTCTCCACGAGAAGAAGCGGCAGAAGACGACCATCGGGCGCAAGCTGGCCGCCCTGCGCTCCTTCTACGATTTCGCGATGCGCCGGCGCTGGATCGCCGAGAACCCGGCCCGGGTCCTGTCGCGGCCGCGGCAGGACAAGCGCGTGCCTTCGTTCCTGTCCGAGGACGAAACGGCGGCCCTGCTGGACCTGCCCCGGTCGGACAAGCCGATCGACCGCCGGGACCGGGCCATCCTGGAGCTCTTCTACGCGACCGGGATCCGGGTCAGCGAGCTCGTCGGCATCGAGACGGGCGACCTCCACCTGGCCGAGCGCCTGGTCCGGGTCCGGGGCAAGGGCAAGAAGGAGCGCATCGTGCCCTTCGGCCGCAAGGCCCTCGAGGCCCTGGAGGACTACAAGCGGTCCCGACCGGCCCTGGCGGCGGGCGGCGAGGACGGCGGCGCGGCCTTTTTCCTCAACTACCGCGGCGGCCGGCTGACGACCCGGTCCGTCCAGCGCATGGTCCGGGCCCAAATCCGGCGCACGTCCGTGGCCCGCAAGATCAGCCCCCATTCGCTGCGGCATTCTTTCGCCTCCCACCTGCTCGGCCGGGGAGCGGACCTGCGCGTCATCCAGGAGCTGCTGGGGCACTCCAGCCTGGCCACGACCCAGAAATACACCCATGTCGACCTGACCCAGCTGCTCGCCGTCTACCGGAAGAGCCACCCCCGGTCCTAGCCGGCCGCCGGACCCGGCCCGGAACTCCCTGCGTCTCGGAATCCTCCGACGGTCCTCGTGCGCCCGCGCCAACCCCGGTTTCCGGCCGGGGGCCGATCCGTCCACGGGCCTTGACGCGGCGGCCCGCGGCGACCCCGTAAGGCGCACAAAAGAAACGCGGGACGGGGAACCGGAGGATGGCACGGGCGTTGCATTAGGAGGGTCGAAAGGAGGTCACACCCATGACCGCTCAGAGACACAAGGGACTGGCGCTGGGGCTGGCCGCGGCGATCCTCGCGCTCGCGCTCGCTCCGGCCTATGCCCAGTCGCCGGCGCCGAAGGGCCGGGTCAACATCAACACGGCCTCGGCGTCGGAGCTCGAGATCCTGCCGCGGATCGGCCCCAAGGTCGCCCAGAGGATCGTCGATTTCCGGACCAAGAACGGGAACTTCAAGAAGGTCGAGGACATCATGAAGGTCCAGGGGATCGGCGAGAAGGTCTTCGATCAGATCAAGGACCTGATCACCGTGGGGGCCGAGAGCGCGCCGAAGTGACGGCCCGGGCCCTGTCCGGCCGGCCGCCGGGCAGGGCCATTTTTTTTGGCTCTTCTCCCGATTCCGGGAGAACCCCCTCTCTTCGGCTTTGCTCAGGGCATTGCCTCTGGCATCGGGGAGCGGACTCTTGGGAGCGTACCGGGCAGGATGCGGCTGAGCGCTCGAAGCCGCGATCCTGCGAAATATCGGAGGAGAGCTCTTTCTTCGGATATTTCCCAGCCCCGCCCCTCCGAGTCGCTCCGGGGCGGCGCTGATGGTCGCTCCGTTCCTCCGCTCCCTGCCGGCCCCCCTCTCCAGCGACGGGGACCTGCAAGGCAACGCCCATCGCCGCCGCGAGAGGAGATCCCGGAAATGGGAGAAGACCCTATCTATTCGCTAAAAGAAAGGCCCGCAGCTCGCGGACGGCCCGGCCGCGGTGGCTGATCTCGTTCTTGGCCCCCGGCGCCAGCTCGGCGAACGTCTTCTTGAAGGGCGGATAGTAGAAGACCGGGTCGTAGCCGAATCCCGACTGGCCACGGGGCTCGGCGGCGATCCGCCCCTCGACCTGGCCGCGGAATTCCCCGACGACCCGGCCGCCCTCGACCAGGACCATGACGCAGACGAAGCGGGCCTTCCGGCGGGCCGCCGGGAGGCCCTGGAGGAGCCGCAGGACCTTGCGGATGTTCTTCTCGTCGGACGGCCGGGGGGCGGAGAAGCGGGCCGAGCGCACGCCGGGCGCGCCACCGAGGGCGTCGATCTCGAGACCGGAGTCCTCGGCCATCACGGGCCCGTCCCAGCGCCGGGCGTAATAGAGCGCCTTGGTCCGGGCGTTGGCCGAAAAGGTCCGGCCGCGCTCGGGGGGCGGGGGGACCGCCAGGACGTCGCTCAAGCCGACGACGCCGAGCGGCAGGCCCTCGAGGGCCCGCCGGATCTCGCGCACCTTGCCGGGATTGCCGGTCGCCAGGAGGAGGCGCCGCTCAATCAATCTTCATCTCTTCGATATCGGCCAGCTCGAGCAGCCCCTGGTTGAACTCTTGTTCCTTGTCTTCGGAGGCCGAGAAGGAGAAGGCCAGCAGATAGGACGAGCCTTCCTGCTTCATGGTCAGGCGCTCGAGCCGGACGCCGTGATGGAGGGCCAGCTTGCGCAAGCTGGACAGGATGTAGGGGCGGGCCTTGGCTTTGAGATGGTAATGGAACTGGGCCTTGTGGAGATAGGAGCTCTCGACGCGGCCGAAGACGAGCAGGGTCATGATGGTCAGGGCGGCGAAGATGACGGCCGGCACATAGTAGCCGGCGCCGATGACCAGCCCCAGCCCGGCCACCACCCACAGCGTCGAGGCCGTCGTCAGCCCGGCGATCGCGCCCCGGGACTGGAAAATGGTGCCGGCGCCGAGGAAGCCGATGCCGGTGATGACCCCCGCGGCCATGCGGACCAGGGTATCCGGGCCGGCCGCCTTGTCGCCGACGAGCAGGACGGCCAGGGACATCAGCATGGTCGCGGCCAGGCAGACCAGGATGTTGGTCCGGAAGCCGGCCGGCTTCTGGCTGGCCTCCCGCTCGAGGCCGATGAGGCCGCCGAGGGCGATGGCCAGAACGAGCTTGAGCAGGACCTGCAGGATCTCCATGGCGGCGCCTCGTCTTCCCCTTTTAACATCGGCCGTCCGGGTTGTCAATCACGGCCCGGAACTGGTAGAATGGCTCGACGAATCCATCAGGAGGCGATCCATGTCCACCACCATCAAGAACGTCCATGCCCGCGAGATCCTCGATTCCCGCGGCAATCCGACCGTCGAGGTCGAAGTCACGCTGGCCGACGGCTCCTGGGGCCGTTCCGGCGTCCCATCGGGCGCGTCGACCGGCGTCTACGAGGCCCTGGAGCTGCGCGACGGCGACAAGTCCCGGTATCTCGGCAAGGGCGTCCTCAAGGCCGTGGCCAACGTCAACGGCCCGATCGCCGGGCGCGTGGCCGGGCTCGACGCGCTCGACCAGGCCGGCGTCGACGGGGCCATGATCTCCCTGGACGGCACCGAGGCCAAGAGCCGGCTGGGGGCCAACGCTATCCTCGGCGTCAGCATGGCCGCGGCCCGGGCCGCGGCGGCCGCGACGAAGACGCCCCTGTACCGGCATTTGGCCGGCGGCCGCCAGCCGCTCCTGCCCGTGCCGATGTTCAATATCCTCAACGGCGGCGTCCACGCCAATTGGCAGAGCACCGATCTGCAGGAGTTCATGATCGCCCCGGTCGGGGCGCCGAACTTCCGCGAGGCCCTGCGCTGGGGCGCCGAGACCTATCACGCCCTCAAGAGCGTGCTCAAGGCCGGCGGCTTTTCGACCGGGGTCGGCGACGAAGGCGGCTTCGCCCCGGCCTTCAAGAAGAACGCCGACGCGGTCGAGACCATCCTGCAAGCCATCGAAAAGGCGGGTTATCGTCCGGGCGAGGACATCGTGCTGGCCCTCGACGGGGCCGTCAGCGGCATCTACGAAGACGGCCTCTACAACCTCCGGACCGAAGGCCGGAAGGTCCCGGCCGCCGGCATGGTCGCCCTGTACGAGGACTGGATCGGGAAATACCCGATCAAGGTCATCGAGGACGGCCTGGCCGAGGACGACTGGGACGGCTGGAAGCTCCTGAACAGGACGATCGGCGGGACGACCGAGCTTGTCGGGGACGACCTTTTCGTCACCAACGTCAAACGGATCGCCCGGGGCATCGCCGAGAACGCGGCCAATGCGGTGCTCATCAAGCTCAACCAGATCGGCACGGTGACCGAGACCGTCGCGGCCATCGAGATGGCCCGCAAGGCCGGCTGGGGCGCCATGGTCTCCCACCGCAGCGGCGAGACGGTCGACAGCTTCATCGCCGACCTGACCGTCGCCCTGGGCACGGGGCACCTCAAGACGGGCGCTCCCTGTCGCGGCGAGCGCGTCGAAAAATACAACCAGCTCATGCGCATCGAGGAGGAGCTCGGGGCCCGGGCCGCTTATGCCGGCCGCCGGGCCTTCGTCCGCTGAGACGGGAAGAGGGCCAAGCCGCGGGCTTGAGGCCTTCCGCCCCCCGCGGCGACGGCGACTCAGGAGTAGCAAAAAAGGGCTTGACAGGCGCTTTCCGGCCATGTTAAATGACTTAGTCTATTGACATAGTCAATTAAGCGCGGGAGGCGGCCATGAGGCTCTCGACCAAGGGCGAATACGCCAGCCGGGCCATGCTGGAGCTGGCCCGGCGCTATCCCGGCGGGGAGCCCGTTCACAGCCGCGAGATCTCCGAGACCCAGGCGATCCCGCAACGGTTCCTGGAACAGATCCTCCTCCTGCTCAAGCGGGCCGGGTACCTCAAGAGCCGCAAGGGCCAGCACGGCGGCTACCTGTTGGCCAAGCCCCCGGCCGCGATCAACGTGGCCGAGGTCATCCGGGTCATGGACGGCCCGCTGGCGCCCATCGACTGCGTCAGCGTCATGGCCCACGAGGCCTGCCCGATGGAAGGGACATGCGGCCTCCGCTGGCTATGGAAGGACGTCCGCGACGCTGTGGCCGAGATCCTCGAGGCCACGACCTTCGACGACCTGGTCCGCCGCGGCCGGCCGAACTCCGTGGCGCCGGCGAGACGCGCGGGAGCGCCCCGATGAGAGGATCCCGGAGAACGTCGCGGGCCGCCGCGGCGGTCCCGGCCCTCCTCCTGGCCGCCCTGCTGGCCGGCCCGGCCGCGGCCGACGAGGCCAAGGCCTCGCCGGTCGAAAGCCTCCTCAAGGGGCTCAGGCTCGGCGGCTACGCCCAGTTCCTGGGCGCCTCCTGGGATCCCGGCGCCGACACCTTCCAGCTCCGCCGGGCCCGCCTGTCGCTTGGCGGGACGATCGTCAAGGACCTGACCTTCAAGCTGTCCGTCGACCTGGTCAAGTCGCCGGCCCTGCTCGACGCCCAGATCGATTTCGCCCCCTTACGGGAAGCCGGCCTGCGCTTCGGCCAGTTCCTCGTCCCCTTCAGCCTGGACAACGTGGCCTCGGCGGCCGATATCGACCTGGTCAACCGCCCGGCCGTCATCGAGGCCCTGGCCCCGGGCCGCGACATCGGCTCGTCGGGCCGCGACGTCGGCCTGGCCGCCTTTGGCCGTTGGACGATCGCCGAATACACGCTCGGGTTCTTCAACGGCAGCGGCATCAACAAGGCCGACGCGGATAGCCACAAGGACTTCAGCGGCCGGCTGGTGCTCCGTCCGGCCGGGTTCCTGGCCCTGGGCGGTTCCGTCTACCGGGGCCGGCGGTCGCCGGCGGAGGGGGAGCCCCCGGCCGACCGGAACAAGGAAGGCCTGGAGGCCCTCGTCCGCTTCGACCGCCTGCTCGTCAAGGGCGAGTACATCCACGCCCGGGACGGGCTGGTCTCCAAGTCCGGCTGGTACGTCCTGGCCGGCATGTTCGCCCTGCCCGGCCGGCTGCAGGGCCTGGCCCGGTATGACGCGCTCGACCTCGACCGGGCCGTCCCGGCGGACGGGAAGCGCGTCGTCACCTTCGGCCTCAACTGGATCATCTCCGGCCGGACCAGGCTCCAGGTGAATTACGAGATCCATCGGCTCGAGTCGGGCGGCCGCGAGAAGTCCGGCCTCCTGGCCCAATTCCAGGCGGCCTTCTAGGCCGGCAGAGAGGAACGATATGAAGACGAAGCCCCGTCTCCCGGCCGCGCTCCCGGCCGTCCTGGTGATCGTCCTCGCGCTCGGCCTCCCGGCCTGTAAAAGGGAGACCGGCTCTCCGGCCGCCCGGTCCGCCGGGCGCGAGAGCCTGTCGCTTTCGGGCGCCTGGGCCCTCTACCCGCTGGCCGTTCGTTGGCAGGAGGAGTTCCAGAAGACCCACCCCGGGACGGCCATCGACGTCCAGGCCGGCGGCGCCGGCAAGGGCCTGGCCGACGCCCTGGCGGGCGCGGCCGACATCGGCATGGTCTCCCGCGAGATCCACGAAGCCGAGGTCGCCAAGGGCGCCGTGGCCGTGGCCGTGGCCAAGGACGCGGTCGTGGCCACGATCAGCCGGGACAACCCGGGCCTCGAAGAGATCCTCCGCCGCGGCCTCAAGAAGGAGGACTTGGCCGCGATCTGGGTGCGCCGGACGGCGTCGGCCTGGGAGCCCCTCCTCGGCCGGGCCGGCGCGACCCCCGTCCATATCTATACCCGCTCCGACGCCTGCGGCGCCGCCGAGACGTGGGCCGCTTTCCTCGGCGGGCACCAGGAGGACCTCGCCGGCGTCGGCGTCTACGGCGACCCCGGCCTGGCGGAGGCCGTCCGCCGCGACCCGCTGGGGATCGGCTTCAACAACGTCAATTTCGCCTACGACGCCAAGACCCTGCGGCCCGTGGCCGGCCTGGAGATCGTGCCCCTCGACCTCGACGGCGACGGCCTCGTCGGCCCGGCCGAGCGGATCTACGCCACCCGCGATGACCTCGTCCGGGCCATCGCCGCGGGGATCTACCCCTCGCCTCCAGCCCGGGACCTTTACTTCGTCGTCAAGGGGCGGCCCGACCGGCCCCTGCTGGCCGCGTTCCTGGCCTGGGTCCTGACCGAGGGGCAGGCGTACGTCGCCGAGATGGGCTACATCGCCGTCGGCCCGGACCGGATCGCCGCCGGCCTGGCCCTCGTCGGCGGCGCGGAGGGCCGGCGATGAGGCTGTTCAAGGACGCGCTGGCCCGCCGGGGCATGGGCCTCGTCACCACCCTGCCCGGCCTCCTCGTCCTGCTCATCGCCGTTGGCCTGTTCCTCAAATCGAAGGCTATCCTGGCCGTCGAGCCGCTGTCGCGGCTTCTCTTCTCCACGTCCTGGCGCCCCCTCAAGGGCGAGTTCGGGCTGCTGCCGTTCATCTCCGGAACGGTCTGGGTGACCGTGACCGCCCTGGCCCTGGCCGTGCCGGTCTCGATCCTGGCCGCCATCTACCTGTCCGAATACGCCCCCCGCTGGGTCCGGGAGGCGGCCAAGCCGGTCATCGACCTGCTGGCCGGCCTGCCTTCCGTCGTCTACGGCGTCTGGGGCCTCCTCGTCGTCGTGCCCTTCGTCGGGGACGTCCTGGCCCCGGCCTTCGGCGTCGCCTCTTCCGGCTACAGCATCATGGCCGGCGGCATCGTCCTGGCCATCATGACCTTCCCGACCATCATCCACGTGACCCTGGAGGTCTTCTCCACCGTGCCCCGGGCGCTCCGCGAGGCCTCCCTGTCGCTGGGGGCGACGCAGTGGGAGACGACCCGCCATGTCGTCCTACGCAAGGGGGCCCAGGGCATCCTGGCCGCTTCCGTCCTGGGCTTCTCCCGGGCCTTCGGCGAGACCATGGCCGTGCTCATGGTCGTCGGCAACGTGCCGGCCGTGCCCCACTCGCTCTTCGATCCCGGCTACCCGCTGCCGGCCCTGATCGCCAACAACTACGGCGAGATGATGTCCGTGCCGCGCTACGACGCCGCCCTGATGCTGGCTTCGCTCGTGCTCATGCTGATCGTCCTGTTCTTCAACGTCCTGGCCCGGGCCATCCTGATCCGGGTCGAGCGGAGGGCCCGGTGACGCCGCGGCCCGACGGGCTCCTGGCCCGGCGCAAGCGGACCGACCGGGTCTTCCGGGCCCTGGCCACGGTCTCGGCCGCCGCCGTGCTCCTGGCGCTCCTCCTCATCCTCGGCGCCATCCTCTGGAAATCGGCCCCGGCCTTGAGCCTGTCCATGCTGACCCGGACGCCCAAGGGCGGCTTCTACCTCGGCAAGGAGGGCGGCATCCTGAACGCCATCGCCGGTTCGCTCGAGCTGGCCCTGGGCGCCACGGCCATCGCCTTCCTGTTGAGCCTGCCGCTCGTCCTCTATCTCAACGTCTACAAGGCCCGGGCCTCGAAAACGGCCGTCTGGACCCGCTTTTTCCTGGATGTCCTCTGGGGCGTGCCTTCCATCGTCTACGGCGCCTTCGGCTTCGCCGTCATGCTGGCCCTGGGCCTGCGGGCCTCGCTGCTGGCCGGCATCCTGACCGTGGCCCTGCTCGAGTTCCCGATCATGTGCCGGGCCATCGACGAGGTCATGCGGCTGGTGCCGCGGGAGCTCCAGGACGCCTCGGCCTCGCTCGGGGCGACCCGCTTCGAGACGGCGGCCAAGGTCCTGGTCCGCCAGGCGGCGCCGGGCGTCCTGACCGGGGTCCTCCTGGCCTTCGGCCGGGGCATCGGCGACGCCGCTTCGGTCCTGTTCACGGCCGGCTTCACGGACCGCATCCCCGGCGGCCTGCTGGAGCCCGCGGCCACCCTGCCCCTGGCCATCTTCTTCCAGCTCGGCACCCCGTTCCCCGAGGTCCGCGAGCGGGCCTACGCCTCGGCCGCGATCCTGACCCTGATCATCCTGGTCATCAGCCTGGCCGGCCGGGCGATGAGCCGAAAGGTGACCCGCCATGTCGTCAAATGAAAGGCGCGTCCGGCCATGAACGGCGACACCCCCATCAGCATCCGCGGCCTCAGCGTCTACTACGGCGATCTGCGGGTCCTCAAAGACGTCAGCCTGGACATCCCGGCCCGCAAGATCACGGTCATCATCGGGCCCTCGGGCTGCGGCAAGACGACCCTGCTCAAGTCGCTCAACCGGCTCCTGGACACGGCCGAGGGCGTCCGCGTCAGCGGCCAGGTCGTCCTCGACGGCGAGGACATCTACGCGCCCCGGACCGAGGTGACGCGGATCCGCAAGAAAATGGGCCTGCTCTCCCAGAAGCCCCAGGTCTTGCCGATGTCGATCTCCGACAACGTCGCCTACGGCCCGCGCCTGCACGGCCTGCGGTCCCGAAAGGAGCTCGACCGGCGGGTCGAGCACTATCTCCGCCTGGCCGGACTGTGGGACGAGGTCCGCGACCGGCTGCGCGAGCCGGCCTCGACGCTTTCGGTCGGCCAGCAGCAGCGGCTCTGCCTGGCCCGCGGCCTGGCTGTCGAGCCGGAGATCATCCTCGGCGACGAGCCGACGTCGGCCCTCGACCCGCAGTCGAGCCAGAACGTCGAACGGCGCCTGCTCGAGCTCAAGCGGGACTACACCGTCGTCGTCGTCACCCATATCCTCCGCCAGGCCCGCCGCATCGCCGATCATCTGGCTTTCCTCTATCTCGGCGAGCTCGTCGAACACGGCCCGGCCGCCGAGGTCTTCGCCGAGCCGCGGGACCCGCGGACCCGGGCCTACCTGACCGGCGAGATCAGCTGAGCCGGTCCGGCCTCCCTTTCCGGCCGAATCCGATTCTGTCGCCGTGGCCGCGGGGCCGACGTCCTCTTTAATAATATTGAATAACAAAGCCGCTCATAAGCGAATTAGCTTGACAATTAAATTTTATGCCGCATATTATTCTGTAGAAAATGAAATACGACGAATATGACAAGAGGATCCTCAAGATCCTCTATGAGGACAGCAAGATCTCCAATTCCGCCCTGGCGCAGAAGATCAATCTTTCCCCGCCGGCGACCCTCGAACGGGTCCGCAAGCTGCGGACCAACGGCATCATCCAGGGACAGAGGGCCATCCTCGACAAGAAAAAGCTCGGCCGGGGCCTGACCTGCTTCCTGGCTCTGCAGATCAAGCACCTTCGCCGCCCGGAGGCTTACCAGCGCATCGAGGAGCACCTCAAGCAGCTCGAGGAGATCGAGGAGATCTATTTCCTCACCGGCCGCATCGACTACCTCATCAAGGCCAGCTTCCGGGACATCGACGAATTCCGGGAGTTCTTCACAGCCAAGCTCTCGAAAGTCCAGATGATCGAGCGGGCCGAGACGTTCGTCATGGTGTCGTCCGCCGTCAATCCGGGGTACAATCCGATCAACGTCGACGGGAAGGACCAGGACCTCGATTGAGGAGCGGGCGACCGTGATCACACGGAGGCCGTGAATGCCGATGCCCTTGACATCCCTCTCGGCCCGGAACTATGCTTTTCTCGGCAGGCAGGGATCCATCACGGCCCGAGGAGGCGAATGACGGCAGCAGACTCATCCACCAAGGGTCCGATCGCGGGGGCGCGTCCGGAGGGAGAGGCGCCCCGGGAATGGGCAGACAGGAGGGAAAAGGAGAGAATGATCCAGATGAAGAAGAGATTGTTCGTTCTAGTGCTCGTCGGCTTGGCGCTCGCCGGCACGGCGTTCGCCCAGCTGACGCCGGAAGGCCGCATCAACGGCAAGGTGGCCGACCTGCAGGGCAACCCGCTGCCCGGCGTCAGCGTCGAGGCCACCAGCCCGCGGCTCGTCGGCAAGGCCGTCGCGGTCACCGACGCCGCCGGCGTCTACCGCCTGATGGCCCTGCCGTCGGGCACCTACGAGATCACGTACACGCTGCAGGGGTTCAAGACGCTCATCCGCAAGGGCATCCTGCTCGAGCTGTCCCAGACCCTGGCCGTCAACGTGACCCTCGAGGAAGCGACCATCGAGGAGCAGGTCACGGTCGTCGGCCAGAGCCCTCTCATCGACGTCAAGAGCACGGTCAAGGGCCAGGTCATGACCAAGGAGACCTATCTGGCCCTGCCCCGCGGCCGCACCTTCGACTCGCTCATCAACACCATCCCGGGCGTCCAGAGCGAGAGCATCACCGGCGGCATCTCGGTCGACGGCGCCTCGGGGGCCGAGAACGTCTTCTACGTCGACGGGGCCGACGTGACGAACTTCCACCTCGGCGTCGAGGGCCAGAACGTCGTCCTCGAGCTGCTCGACGAGGTCAAGGTCACGGCCTCGGGCTATAACGCCGAATTCGGCGGCTCGATGGGCGGCGTCGTCAACGTCATCACCCGCACCGGCGGCAACGAGTTCCACGGCGACCTGATGCTGTTCTACGAGAACAGCTCGCGGCTCATGCGCGGCTACGCCCGGGACTACCTCCGCCAGAGCCCGCTCGACGACTACGCCTACGAGTACGTCAACAACGACACCCTCTATTTCAACGGCGGCAAGGACCGGGACAACTACGACCGCATCGAAGGCATCGCCAGCCTGGGCGGCTATATCCTCAAGGACAAGCTGTGGTTCTTCGGCTCCCTCGACGCCATCGGCAACCGGACCCTGGCCATGCGCGACTTCAACCTGGGCGAGGGGCCGTACAGCCAGTACAAGTCCACCAACGGCGCCCTGAACGGCTCCATCAAGCTCACGGCCGCCCCCGTGACGGGGCTCCGCCTGTCGGCCAGCTTCGTCAACAACTTCACCCGCTACCGCGGCGCCCTGCCCAGCCTCATCGGCAACGACGACAGCAGCTACGAATGGTCCCAGGAAGGCATGGACTATCCCAACTGGACCGGCGCGCTGACGGCCGACTATTCCATCGGCAACAACCTCCTCCTGAGCTATCGCGGCGGCTGGCACATGCAGAACGAGAACAACCAGCAGCTCCTGCCGCCCGACGCCACGACCTATTATTTCGCCTATTCCAATTCGCCGTACGGCGCCGATCCGTTCTACGTCGCCAACCCCGACCTGATCGAGCCCTCGGGCTATTCCACGAACTGGAACTACTTCGAGATCCAGAAGTACAAGCAGGACAAGATCAGCAACAACCTGGACGCGACGCTGTACGCGAACTGGCAGGGCGAGCATTCGCTCAAGGCCGGCCTCGGGTACTACTACCTGCATGAAGACGTCTTCGACGCCTCGACCCATCCCCGGATCTGGCTGTATTGGGGCCGCACCTACACCGGCCTGGGCTTCCCGGTCGGCAGCGGCGCCGATCCGGCCAGCGACTACTACGGCGCCTACGGCTACTACTACGTCCGCGGCTCCTTCACGTCGCCCTACGGCGGCGTCTGGAACATCCACGCCAACAACTGGTCGGCCTATCTCCAGGACTCCTGGACCATCGCCGGCAAGCTGACCCTGAACTTCGGCGTCCGGGCCGAGAGCCAGTACATCCCGGCCATGACCACGGATACGTCCTACGTGTCCTACAACGCCCGGCCGGTCAAGTTCGACATGGGCCAGATGCTGGCCCCCCGCTTCGGCGCGGTCTACGACGTCTTCGGGGACTCCAGCCTCAAGATCTTCGGCAGCATCGGCATCTACTACGACGTCATGAAGCTCTACATGGCCGAGCTGACCTTCGGCGGCTGGAAGCGGAAACAGGATTACTACTCCCTCGAGAACCCCGATTGGCGCCTGATCGCCGCCAGCGGCGACCTCGCCGACGCGGCCAGCCAGGGCGCCGGCGGCACCTACGCCGGCACCGTCGATTTCCTCCCGCCGTCGTTCGACCGGGTCGACCCCGACCTCAAGCCGACGGCCCAGCGGGAGATCTCCCTGGGCGCCGAAAAGAAGCTCATCGAGAACCTGTCCCTGTCCGTCCGGCTCGTCAACAAGCACCTCATCCGGACGATCGAGGACGTCGGCGTCTACGTCATGAACGGCGACACCCTCGAACAGCAGTTCTACGTCACCAATCCCGGCTTCGGCGTCTCGCGGCCGATCTCCGAGGGCGGCCTGTTCTCGGACGATTTCTGGCGCTGCCCCAAGGCCACGCGCGAGTACTACGGCGTCAACATCTCCCTGGAGAAGCGGTTCAGCAACAACTGGCAGGGCGGCTTCAACTACACCTGGAGCCGGGTCACCGGCAGCTACACCGGACTGGCCAGCGCCGACGAGGACGGCCGCCTTGGCCCGAACGTCGAGCAGGACTATGACCGCTGGTTCATGGGCTATGACGCCCTCGGGCACCAGCTCGACGGCGTCCTGCCGCAGGACCGCACCCATTACTTCAAGACCTACGGCTCCTACCTCTTCCCCTTCGGCCTGACCGTCGGCGTCGTCGCTTACGGCCGCAGCGGCCTGCCGCTGACGACCAAGCTCTACTACGACGGCAAGTTCTTCTACCCCAACGGCCGCGGGGACCTGGGACGGCTGCCCTTCACCTTCTGGGCCGATCTGTTCGTGGAATACAGCCTCAAGATCGGCGACCGCTACAAAGCGGCCCTCAGCCTCCAGATCGACAACGTGACCAACACCAAGACCGTTCAAAACCGGGTCACGGACTACAATCTGGACGGCTTCTCCGGCTACGACACGGAGATCCTGAACGGCCAGTTCGCCACCCATTACCCCGAATACACGGCGGCGGACGACACCGTGCACCCGGCGTTCAACCAGTGGTCGAGCCGCTTCGGCACCTGGTCCGGCCGCCTGGGCCTCAAGTTCTCCTTCTGATCAGGACGATCCTCCGGGATCCGACACTCCCGGGCCCGCCCCCGCCGCGGGGGCGGGCCCTTTTTCTTGACTATTTCTCCAAATGCCTTAATCTGGATTCCCCATGCGTGAGACGAACCGTTCGCCGCTCCCCGCCCCGCCGCGCCGCCGCTCCCGGGCCGTCCCCGTCGGCGCCGGCATCGCCCTGGCCCTCCTGGTCGCGGCCGCCGCGACCCTGCTCGTCATGGGCCGCGGTCCGTTCCGGCCCCGGGGCGCCGCCGGCCACAGCGTTTTGCTGATCACGCTGGACACGACCCGGGCCGACCATCTGGGTTGCTACGGCGACGCCCGGGCCCGGACCCCGGCCCTCGACGGTCTGGCCAGCGGCGGCGTCCGCTTCGCCCGCGTCTACGCGCCCGCGCCGCTGACGCTGCCCTCGCACGGCAGCCTCATGACCGGACTCTACCCGGCGACCCACGGCGTCCGCAACAACGGCCACGTCCTGGCGCCCAAGTGGCGGACCCTGGCCGAGGTCCTGAAGGGCCGGAGCTTCGACACGGCCGCCTTCGTCTCGTCCTTCTCGGTCGACTCCCGGTTCGGCCTGGGCCGGGGCTTCGACGTCTACGACGACACCTTCGATCCCCAGTCCCCGCTCAAGGGGGCCAACGCCGAGCGGCGGGCCGAAGACACGTTCGCCCGCTTCGCCCGCTGGCTCGAAGGCCGGACCGGGAGGCCGTTCTTCGCCTGGCTCCATTACTACGACCCGCACCTGCCGTACGATCCGCCCTCGCCCTATAAAGAAGCTTCGGCCGGCCGGCCCTATGACGGCGAGATCGCCTACATGGACCATTATGTGGGCGAGGCCCTTCGGGCGCTCGAGGCCCGCGGCCTGCGGGATAAGACCCTCGTCGTCGTCGCCGGCGACCACGGCGAAGGACTGGGCGACAAGGTCGAGACCGGCCACGGCATCTTCCTCTATGAAGAGACCCTCCGGGTGCCCCTGATCTTCCACGACCCGGCGGCCTTCCCCAAGCCGCTGGCGGTCCCGGGGGCGGTCCGGCTGGTCGACGTGGGCCCGACCATCCTGGAAACGCTCGGCTTGGGCGGTGAAGCGGCGGCCATGGACGGGTCCAGCCTCATCCCCTGGATCAGAGACCCGGCCCGGCCGGGCCTGGACGGCCTGGTCGAGACCTTCTACCCGCGCGAGAACTTCGGCTGGTCGGAGCTCGTCGGCCTCGTCTCCGGCCCCTGGAAATACGTCCAGGCGCCGCGGCCCGAGCTCTACGATCTCGACCGCGATCCGGGCGAAGCTGTCGATTTGTCGGGCGCCTCTCCGGCCAAGTCCGGCGAGATGCGGCAGGCCCTCGAGCGGGAGCTGCTGGCCCTGGCCGCCAAGTCCGGCGGGGCCGGCGGCGCGACCGCCGTGGCGGCCGGAGACCGGGAGCGGCTGCGGTCCCTCGGCTACGTCAATTTCGCCCCGGCTGCTTCGTCCGGCGGCGCGGCCCCCGATCCCAAGGACAAGATCGGCCTGCTCCGGCTCGTCCAGCAGGCCCAGGCCCTGGAGGCCGAAGGGCGGTTCGCCGAGGCCGAGGAGGTCTTCGAGCGGATCGTGACCGAGATCCCCGATTCGCCGGAAAGCTACGTCAACCTGGCCCTGGCCCAGGCCCGCCAGAACCGGTTCGACCGGGCCGTCGAGACGCTCGGCTGGGGCCTGGCCCGGCTGCCCGATTCGGAGGTCCTCCTGGTGCGCCTCGGCCACACCTACCTCGTCGGCGGCCGGCCGCGGGAGGCCCTGGCGGCCATGGAGAAGGCCCTGGCCGTCGATCCCCAAAGCATCGACGCCCTGGCCGTCTCGGCCAGCATCCTCGACGCCTCCGGCCGCAAGCCCGAGGCCCGGGCCTATTACGAGCGGGCCCTGGCCATCGAGCCGGAGAGCCGGCCCCTGCGGACGAGCTATGCCGCCAGCCTGGCCTCGTCAGGCGCGCTCCGGGAGGCCATCGCCGTTTACGAGGGCCTGATCCGGGATTTCCCGGAGGAACAGGCCTTCTACCAATTCGCCGGCATCGCCCACTCGTACCTCGGCGAGTTCGATCCGGCCGTCGAGCTGCTGCGCCGGGCCCTGGCCATCCGGGCGACGCCGGTCGGCTACTTCAACCTGGCCGTGGCCTACGAGAAGCGCGGCGACCTCAAGGAAGCGGCCGAAGCCCTGCGCATGTATCTGCGCAACGCCGGGGGGGAAAAAGAGTCGGATATCGCCAAGGCCCGGGCCGAGCTCGAAAGCCTGGAAAAAAGGACCGGGACGAAAGCCCCCTGAAGGCCTCAGGCCGCGCCGATCCGGGCCAAACCCCGCCGCAGCGCCTCCCGCAGCGTCCCGATCTCGCCCGCCGTGGAATTCCCGCCGGCCGCCCGCAACAGGCTGAAACGATGCCCGTTGCGGGTGTGCGTATAGAGGACGTCGAGGTCCGGGTGGCCGAAGAAAAGGGCCATCATCGTCGGCGCCATCCGGGTCAGGGGCGGCCGGTCCAGGTGCGAGAAGGGGAGGCGGACGACGACGGTCGTGCCCCGGCCCGGCGACGAGGCCAGGCTCAGCCGGCCGCCGCAGGCCTCGGCCGTCTGGGCCAGCAGCGGCAGGCCCAGACCGGTCCTCTTGGGCCCGGTCGTGTAGAAAGCGTCGAGGGCCCGGGCCCGCTCCGCGGCGGTCATGCCCCGGCCGTCGTCGGCGACCCGGATCGTCAGCATGTCCCGGCCTTCGTTCTCGTTGACGGCGACGCGGACCCGCGTCGCCCCGGCGGCCGCCGAGTTCTCGGCCAGATCGAGGATGTGGAGCGACAGGTCCTCCATCATGGCAGGAACACCCCGCGGCCCGCCTCCCCGGCCAGGGCTCGGCGGATCTCGACGACCGTCGGCGCTTCGATGAGGAACTCGGTCACCGCCGCGCCGATCTCCTCCGGCCTGTGGGCGTCCGAGAAGCGCACGACCGGCAGGCCGCCGGCGGCGGCCCAGCCGGCCCGGGCCGCCGCGGCCGTCGTCCGGGGCGAGACCTCGACGGCTTCGAGCCCCAGGCCGGGCGGGATGAAGCCGAGCTGGCCGACGATGCCGAAGGCTTCGCGGTCGATGTGGCAGGCCACGGCCAGGCCGCCGGCCGCGTGGATGAGCTCGACCGCCCGGCGGACGGGGAACAGGGTGGCTCCGATGAGGGAGCGCGGGCAGAAGCCGGTGACATAATCGTCGGCGTCGACCAGGACCTGGTCGTCGGCGAGCTTTTTTTTGGCCGGGATGTCCGGCAGGTTGCGATAGACCTCGGCCTGAAAGGGCCCCAGGTCCGCCCCGGCCTCGAACAGCCCGAGCAGGTGGACCTCCTCGGCCGTCGTCAGCTCGATCCCGGGCAGGACGGCCAGTCCCGTCCCGTCCGCGGCGGCCAGCGCGGCCGCGACGTTCTCGGTCGTGTTGTGGTCGGTGACGGCGATCAGGTCGAGCCCGGCCGCCCGGGCCCGTTCGACGACCGCGCGCGGCGACATGGCCAGCTCGCCGCAGGGCGACAGGCAGGTGTGGATGTGGAGGTCGGCCCGGAGACGGCGCGGGGCCATCAACTCCCCTTGAGGCCGAGGGCGTAGAGGCGGCCGGCCAGATCGAACGCGCCCGTCCCGGCGCCGAGGAGGAGGACCCTCTCGCGGACGGCCTGCTCCAGGGTCTCCGGGGCCGGTTCCCGGCCGTTGACGAGGACCACGGCGGCCAGGTCTTTGAGGACCGCGACGGCGACGATGTTGGGGTGGACCTGCATGGTCACCCAGAGGTCGTCCTTGCGGGCGTGGCCGATGACGTCGCTCAACAGGTCGCTGGCGTAGCCGCCGCCGACCGGCCGGTCGAGGGGCAATCCGGGGGTGAAGACCTTGAGCGCGAGTCCGGAGACCAGGTCGGACAGGGTCATCGCTTCTCCTTGGCCGACCGGGCCGGCTCGGCGAACGGGCAGTCTTCCGCCCGGGCGAAGCCGCGGACGACGTCCTCGGCCAGGGTCCGGCAGTCGGGCGCACCGCAGACGCCGCAGTCCTTCCGGGGCAGCCCGTCGAAGATCGCGTCCCGGAGCTTGGCCTTGCGGATGGCCGCGGCCGGCTCGGCGTCCAGGGGCCGCGGCTCGGACGGCGAGACGGGATGGTCGAAGGACAGGAAGTTGCGGTGGTAGAGCCGGCTGACGTCCTTTTGATCGACGACGGCGTGCTCGCCCGCGGCCGCCACCAGCTCGAGGATCCGGCTCTTGGCCAGGAAGCGGTTCTCGACCTCGAGGGGCCCGCCGACGCAGCCGTCCGGGCAGACCGTGCACTCGAGGAGGTCGATGTCCTGGAGCAGGCCGCCCTCGACCTCGTCCAGGACCCGCATGGTGTCCCGGATGCCCGAGACGGCCACGGCCCGGTGGCTCTTGAGGCCGCGGGTCTCGCCGCCCGACAGCGGCCAGCCCATGCCCAGGCCGCTGAAGAGCGTTTCCGGGAAGAGGTGCCGCATCAGGGCGTCCTCCTCGCTCTTCCGCAGGGCCTTGAGGATCTGCGGGAAGATGTCCCGGATGGAGATGGCGCCGTCGAGGTAGGATTTGGCCAGGGTGGCCGGGCTGTTGACGGAGACCATTTTGGCCGGGCAGGGCGTTATGTGGATGATGCCGATCTTCTCCGGCGGCAGGCCCAGGGACTTGGGCAGGATGGTCCGCAGGATCTTGGCCGCGATCTCGCGCGGCGGCTCGATGGGCAGGATCTGGCCGCACAGGGTCGGGTAACGGCGCTGGATGAGCCGGACGACGACGGGGCAGGTCGAGGTGATGAAAGGCCGGGGCCGGGGGTGCTCGTTCAGGTACTCCTCGGTCGCGGCGCAGTTGAGCTCGCAGATGGAGCTGAGATCGTAGACCTCGTCGAAGCCCACCCGCCGCAGGGCGGAGAGGATCTCGTTGGGCACCACGGACGGCCCGAATTGGCCGTAGATGACCGTCGAGGGGATGGCGACCTTGTAGGCGAAGCCATCCAGGGCGTCGAACGAGGTCGTGTGCGAATGCACGGCGTCGTAGGGGCAGACGCGCAGGCACTCGGCGCAGTCGATGCAGAGCTGGTCGATGATGCGGGCCTTGCCGTCGGCGACCCGGATGGCCCGGGTCGGGCAGGCCGACATGCAGTGCGTGCAGCCGATGCACTTGTCCCTGGTGATGTGGATGGCGTGGAAGCTCCGGTCGTTCATGGCGTGGCGTGTCCGTTCGTGCGGAGGATGATGTCGAGCCGCGTGCCGCGGTTCACGGCCGAGTCGATGGCGAAGACGTCGGCGTTCCTTTGGATGTTCGGCAGCCCCATGCCCGCCCCGAAGCCCAGCTCGCGCATCTCGGCCGTGGCGGTCGAGTAGCCCTCCGTCAGGGCCAGGTCGATATCGGGAATGCCGGGCCCGCGGTCGTCGACGATCAGACGGACCTCGTCGGGGGCGACCGTCAGGTCCAGGCGGCCATCCCAGGCGTACATGATGACGTTCATCTCCGCCTCGTAGGCGACGATGGCCGCCCGCCGGACCACGGCCGGGTCGAGCCCGATGTCCTTGAGGAGCTCCTTGATCTCGCAGGCCGCGGCGCCGGCCTTGGCGAAGTCCCCGCCCTTGACCGGGAACTCGCGGCGATAGGGGGTTTCAGCGTCGGCCATGACCCCCGTCCTCGACGCGGCCGGCCATCCGGGCGCAGGCTTCGAACATGGTCATCCGGGTGGCCACGAGCGGGATGTGCCGGGCCTGGGCCTCGCGGACGACCTCGGGCGCGGGGCGCTTGCCCTGGACGATGACGATGCCGGCCAGGTCGGCGACGGCGCAGGTGCTGACGACCGGGCCGTTGGCCAAGCCGGTCAGGAGGAGGGCGCCGGGCTCCGCGGCGCTCAAGACGTCGCTCATGAGGTCGGAGGCGAAGACCCGGGAGAAGGCCGTCTCGGGGTCCGTCGGGGAGGTCAGGAGCTCACCGTCGAGAAGGGCCAGAACATCCTTGAGGGCGATCATCGGGACCTCCGCCGCGACGCGAGTCCGGGATCGCCCCCATTATAGCCCGAAAGCGCGGCGAAAAAAACAGGGGGGCCGGCGCCCGGCCGGCCCCCCGTCGGGATGGTGACCCGGAGATGCTACTTGGCCTTGAGGATCTTCTGGACCTCGTCCTTGTCCACCTCGGTGATGAAGGGGATGCCGCTGATGTTGGCCACGTCCTTGGTCAACGAGGCGATGTCGTTGCGGCTGATGAGGCTGGGATTGAACTTGCGCGCTCCGGCCATGAGCTGGCGCAGGCCCTGGCTCAACCGTTCGAAGTACGTGTAGACGCCGATGGCCCCGGCCGGCAGGTCCTTGAAGCGGTCGCCGAAGCGGCGCTTCAGCTCGGGCGCGGTGACGAAGATCTCCTCCCGGCTGCTGCCGAAGCGCTCGACGTAGACCGGGATCTGGTTGTCGGCGATGCGGCCGCCGATCGTCTTGCCGACCATGGCCGCGGCCATGGGCGAGCGGGCCATGCCGACGAGCTTGACGTACGGGGCGCCGAGGGACAGGGCCTTGAAGATCTGGTCCTCGAAGGTGATGCCGCCGGCGAAGGCGATGTCCGGGACGTACTCGCCCTGCTTGGCCAGCTGGTCGGCGTAGAGCCAGGTCAGGGACCAGATCTCGACGGCCGGGATGCCCCACTCGTTCATCATCCGCCAGGGGCTCATGCCCGTGCCGCCGCCGGCGCCGTCGACCGTCAGCAGGTCGAGCTTGGCCTTGGAGGCGTACTTGACGGCCCGGGCCAGGTCGGCCGGGCGATAGGCGCCGGTCTTCAGGAAGACCCGCTTGGCCCCGGCCTGGCGCAGCTCCTCGACCCGCTTCATGAACTCGCCCTCGTCGACCATGCCCATGCGGGAGTGGCGTTCGAACTCCTTGAAGCTGCCCTTCTCGAAGGCCTCGATGACGGCCGGGTTCTCGGGGTCGGGCAGCACGATGTAGCCCTTCTTCTTGAGGGCCTGGGCCTTCTTGACGGTCTTGAGCTTGACCTCGCCGCCGATGTCCTTGGCCCCCTGGCCCCACTTGAGCTCGACGGTCTCGATGCCCAGCTTGTTGATGGCGTATTCCTGGACGCCCAGGCGGCTATCCTCGACGTTGGCCTGGATGACGACGTCGCCGTAGCCGTCCTGCCAGTCGCGGAACGATCTGATGCGGAACTCCATGTCCGGCGAGCGGACGACCTTGCCGGCCTTGAGCTCGGTCTCGTCGTCCATGCCGCAGACGTTCTCCCCGACCGTCAGGATGACGCCGGAGATGGCCGCGCCGCCGCCCAGGCCGGCCCAGTTCTGCTTGGCGATGTTGGTCGAGCCCATGCCCGAGATGACGAAGGGCAGCTTGAGCTTGAGGTCCTTGTTGCGGCCGATCTTGGTCTCGGTCGTGACCTTCTCGAAGGTCGCCTTGTCGCTGTCGGCCGGGGCGCCGTGGGCGCCCTTGGCCGTGCCCATGATGCTGAAGTGCGACAGGTCGACGGGGTAGTCCTTCTCGCAGGCCGCCGTGATGATGCCGAACGGCTGGGGATAGAGGACCTCGTGGCCGCGGTAGGCGGATTTCCCGATCTCGCACATCCCGATGCAGCCGTCGACGCAGGTCACGCACATCCCGCTGAACGGGCTGATCGATCCCTCGGTCCGGTTCTTGGTCAGGGTGGCGGCGCTCCTGTTGAGCTTGGTCATGGTCGGCATGTTGGTTCCTCCTTGGGGCTTAACCCGGTCAGACTTTCTTGTCCCGGACGCAGGTGCCGCAGCGGCCCGCGTCGTACATCCAGCACTGGAGGTCGTCGTAATGCTCCAGGCAGGTCGGTTCCATGGTCAGGCAGCCGTTGCACAGGGTCGTGTCGGGGTGGGGGCCCTGGCAGCGGAGCTGGCAGGCGGGGCAGATATACATGCAGGCCCCGCACAGCCGGCACTCCTCCGACCGCAGGTCGAACGGCGTCGAGATCTTGCGCTTGTGGCCCCGCTGCTGGAAGCCGATGGCCCGGCCGTCCATCTGCTGGTCGCACATGCGCACGCACAGCCCGCAGAGGATGCACTCCTCGTTGCGGGGCGCGAACCGGACCTGGGTCACGCCGAAGCGGGAGGCCAGGTCCTGGAGGACCTTGGACCCCGGCGCGACGGAGAGCATGAGCTCGATCATCATCCGCCGCGCCGACCAGACCCGGTTGGAATCGGTCCGGACGACCAGGCCGGCCTCGGCCGGGTAAGTGCACGAGGTCACGAGCTTGGACCGGGGCGGCTCGCCGATCTCGACGAGGCAGAGCCGGCAGCCGCCGAACTCCTCCAGGCCCTCGTGGTGGCAGAGGGTCGGGATCTTCAGGCCGTAGAAATTGGCCGTCTCGAGCACGGACCAGCCCTCCTCGGCCTTGACGCTCAAACCGTTCATGACGAGGTCGATCATGTTTCACGTCCCAGCGCTTTCTTGGCGTCCCGGGTCTCGAGCTCGCAGCGGAGGCAGCGCTTGGCCTCCTTCAGGGCGAGCTCCTTGGAGAAGCCGAGCTCGATCTCCTCGTGGCCCGACTTCCGCTTGCCGGGCGCCAGGTGGGGCATCTTGGCCCTCTTGGTGTTGGCGGCGTCCGCTTCGGTCAGCTTGACCGGCTCGACGTAGCAGGCGGGCCGGGTGACCTCGGCCACGCGGACGAACGGCCGGCCCTCGAGGTAGGCCTCGATGGCCCGGGCCGCCGTCTTGCCGGCGGCCATGGCCTCGACGACGCTGCCGGGGCCCGAGACGACGTCGCCGCCGGCGAAGACGCCGGGGCGGGTCGTGGCCATGCTGGCCGGGTCGACGATGATCGTGCCCCACTCGGGCGACAGGGTCAGCCCGTCGCTGTCCTTGAGATACGGGGTGTAGGCCCGCTCGCTGATGGCCAGGATGAGCGTGTCGGCCGGCACCTGGAATTCCGAGCCGGGGATGGGCACGGGCCGGGCCCGGCCGCTGCTGTCCTTCTCCCCGAGCTTCATGCGGATGCACTCGACGCCGACGACCTTTCCGTCCTGGGTCCGGACCCGGACCGGGGCGGTCAGGAACTCGATCCGGACGCCCTCCTCGAGCCCGGCCTCGATCTCCTCGGGATAGGCGGGCATCTCCCGGCGCGTCCGGCGGTAGAGGATGGTGGCCTCCTTGACCCGCTTGTCGCGGAAGGCCACCCGGGCGGCGTCGACGGCCGAGTTGCCGCCGCCGATGACCACGACCCGGCGGCCCAACCCGACCGGGATGCCGAGGTGATGGTCCTTGAGGTATTCGAGGGCCTGGAGCACCCCCTCGGCCTCTTCGCCGGGAACGCCCATCTCCAGCGGCCGGTGGGCGCCGGTGGCCAGATAGACGGCCTTGTAGCCCTGGTGGAAGAGGTCGTCCAGGGTGAAGTCCTTGCCCAGGGTCATGTTGGTCTTGATGTTCAGGCCGCAGTCGACGAGATAGTCGAGGTCGTCCTGGAGCCGGTCCTTGGGCAGGCGGTGGTCCGGGATGGTCACCCGGAGCATGCCGCCGGCGACCGGCAGGGACTCGAAGATCCGGACCGGGTAGCCTTTCTTGAGGAGCTCGTAGCCGGCCGCCAGCCCCGAGGGCCCGGCCCCGACGATGGCCACCTTGTCGGCCTTGGTCAGGGGCAGCCGGGCCGGTTTGCCGGCGCCCTTCTCCCGGGCCCAGTCCATGACGAAGCGCTTGAGGGCCCGGATGGCGATGGGCTCGCCGATCTCGCCGGCCCGGCAGACCGATTCGCAGGCCCGGCTGCAGACCCGGCCGCAGACGGAGGGCAGGGGATTGTCTTTGCGGATGACCCGGAAGGCCCCCTCGTAGTCCTTCCGGGCGATGAGGCCGATGTAGCTCGAAGCCTCCTGGTCGATGGGGCAGATGTACTGGCAGGGCGCCGAGACGATCTCCTTGCAGACCATGGCCGGGCAGCGCTTCTCGATGACGTGCTTCTCGTACTCGGACCGGAAGTAGCGCAGCGTCGACAGGACCGGGTTGGCCGCCGTCTGGCCGAGCCCGCAGAGCGAGGCGTCCTTGACGGCCACGGCCAGCTCCTCGAGGAGCTGGATATCCTCCATCGTGCCCTGGCCGTCCGTGATCTTGCTGACGATCTCGTACAGGCGCTGGGTGCCCTCGCGGCAGGAGACGCACTTGCCGCAGGACTCGTCGCGCAGGAAGTTCAGGAAGTACTTGGCGAGGTCGACCATGCAGGTCTTGTCGTCCATGACGATCATGCCGCCGGAGCCCATCATCGCCCCCGCGGCCGTCAGGCTCTCGTAATCGACCGGCAGGTCGAGGAGCTTGGCCGGGATGCAGCCTCCCGACGGGCCGCCGATCTGGACGGCCTTGAAAGCCCGGTCGCCGGGGATGCCGCCGCCGATGCCGTAGACGATCTGACGCAGCGAGATGCCCATCGGCACCTCGACCAGGCCGGTGTTGGCGATCTTGCCGACGAGCGAGAAGATCTTGGTCCCCTTGCTGGTGTCCGTGCCCAGGGCCGAGAACCAGGCCGCGCCGCGGCGGATGATGTTGGGCACGGTGGCCCAGGTCTCGACGTTGTTGATGACCGTGGGCGAGCCCCAGAGCCCCTTGCGGGCCGGGTAGGGCGGGCGCTGCCGGGGCATGGCGACCTGGCCCTCGACCGAGGCGATCAGGGCCGTTTCCTCGCCCGAGACGAAGGCCCCGGCGCCCTGGACGATCTCCAGGTCGAAGTCGAAGCCGGCGCCCAGGATGTCCTTCCCCAGCAAGCCGTACTCGCGGGCCTGGCGGATGGCGATGTCGACCCGCTTGATGGCCAGCGGGTATTCGTGGCGGATGTAGATGAAGCCCTTGGCCGCCCCGATGGCCCGGGCCCCGATGAGCATGCCCTCGAGGATGGCGTGGGGGTCGGCCTCGAGGACGGAGCGGTCCATGAACGCCCCGGGATCGCCTTCGTCGCCGTTGCAGATGATGTATTTCGGCCGGCGCGGCTGAGCGGCGCAGGCGGCCCATTTCTTGCCGGTGGGGAAGCCGGCTCCGCCGCGGCCGCGCAGGCCGGCGGCCGTGATCTCGTCCAGGATGCCCTGGGGCGTCAGGCCGGTCAGGGCCTTGGCCAGGCCCGCGTAGCCCTCGAAGGCGATGTACTCGTCGATCTTCTCCGGGTCGATGCGGCCCCGGTTGCGCAGGACGATCAGCCGCTGGTGCTTGAAGAACTCGATGTCCTTCATCTTCGGCACGGGCGAGCCGCCGGCGGGCGGCACGTACATGAGCTTCTTGACCGGACGGCCTTTGAGCAGGTGCTCCTCCACCAGGCGCGGCACGTCCTCGACCTTGAGGAGCTGGTAGAAGACGCCGTCCGGCTGGACCATGACGATGGGGCCGCGCTCACAGAAGCCGTTGCAGCCCGTGGCGATGACCTGGACCTCGTCCTGGAGGCGGCGCTTCCTGAGCTCCGTCTCCAGGGCCTCCTTGATCTTGAAGGAGCCGCAGGAGACGCAGCCCGTGCCGGCGCAGACCAGAAGGTGGGCTCGATATTGTTTCACAGGGCCTCCCTCAATACAGGGTTTCGCTGCCCACGGCCAGGACGTACTCCGGCACCATGCGGCCGGCCAGGACGTGCTCGGCGAAGATCCGGCGCATCTTGGCCGGGGTCAGGTCGCCGTACTTCACCGGGGGGGCGTCCTTGAGTTCGACGGTGATCATGGGCTCCTTGTTGCAGAGCCCGGCGCAGCCGGAGGTGGTCACCAGGACGTCCGCGACCTTGGCCTTGGCGATCTCGTCGAGGAGCGCGTCCATGATCTCGCGGGCGCCGGCGGCCAGGCCGCAGGTGCCCATGTGGACCGTCACCCGGGCCCGGCCCTGGCCTTCGCGGATGGTCAGGAGCGAGCGGGTCTTCTCCCGGATCTTGGCCAGGTCCTGGATGCGGAGCTTCTTGTGTTCGGCCATCGGGGTCCTCCTGTTCTTCACGTCTTCCGGGATGTCCGCCGCCGGGGCTTGGCCGTCGTCCGGGCCGGGCGCTTGGCCCCTTTCGCGGCCGGCTTCCGCCCGCCCCGGGCCGCGCTTTTGGCCCGGGCCTTGGCCCGGCCGAACCGGCCGATGATCGGCCCGACCTGGCGCAGGGTGGTGTGGCCGAAGTATTCGCCGTCCACGACCACGACCGGCCCGATGGCGCAACAGCCGAGACAGGCGACCGTTTCCAGCGTGAACCGGTCGTCCGGGGTCGTCTCGCCGGCCGGCACGCCGAGGCGTTTCTCGAACTCCTCCAGGATCTTCTGGCCGCCCCGGACGTGGCAGGCCGTGCCCAGGCAGACCAGGCAGGTGTGCCGGCCCCGGGGCTTCAGACTGAAGGCCCGGTAGAAGGTGGCCACGCCGACGATGTCGATGAGCGGCAGGCCGACCGTCTTGGCGACCTGCCGCAGGGCCTCGGCGGGAAGGTAGTTGTAGGCCTCCTGGATGTCGAGGAGGATGGCGATGAGGTTCTTCTTGAGGCCGTCGTGCTTGTCGATCAGGGCCTGGGTCGTGGTGGCGTCGATGTCCAAGTCATCCCTCCATGGCGGGGGTTGGCGGTGCGGACGGGCAACCGGGGGTCAGGCAGGACCGGAGGCGCGCAGGGAGCGCGTGGAGCGCGAAGGGGACCGCAGCGGGCCTTCCGCCGGCCTCCCCCGCGGGCGGGCGCGTATGGTCTATGAAAATAAAAATCTCCTTACGGCGTTGCCAGGAGACCACTAGACCAGAACTGTAATATGCGAGGACTTATAGCAGAATGATTTTGATCTTGTCAAGTGCGCGGCGGCCGGGGCCGGAAAGGATCGGGGCGATCAGCCGTCTTCGGTCTCGAGCTCGATCTTCTCGACGACGAGCTCCCGGCCCTCGACGATCTCGACCCGCCGCGAGCCGCAGGCGGCGCAGGAGAAATCCGTGTCCTCGCGGACGGTCGACCCGCCGCAATCCGGGCAGCGGAGCTTGACCGGGACGGCGACGATCTCGAGGCGGGCGGTCTCGGCCCGGGTTCCTTTCTTATAGGTCTCGAAGGCCGAGGCGAGGAGATCGGGGACGGCCCCGGCCAGGATCCCGACCTTGAGCACCACGGCCGTGACCCGGGCGTCGCCGTGGCTCCGGGCCTGCTCCTCGAGGATCTCGAAGATCGAGGCGACGAGCGACAGCTCATGCACGGCCGGACCTCAACCCCTCGAGCGCCCCGAGGAGATAGTCCGTCAGCTCCTCCAGCCCTTGGCCGCGGAGCGCCGACACGGTGAAGACGCGGAGCCCCGGCTTGATGGCCCGGGCCTCGGCCGCGGCCCGGCCGGGATCGAACGGCAGGTAGGGCAACAGGTCGGATTTGGTCAGGACGAGCGCGTCGGCCGACAGGAAGGCCTGGGGGTATTTGGCCGGCTTGTCGTCCCCCTCCGGCGACGAGAGCAGGACCAGGCGGACCTGTTCGCCGAGGTCGTAGGAGGCCGGGCAGACGAGGTTGCCGACGTTCTCGATGAACAGGATGTCGATGTCGGCCGGGACCCGGTCGAGGACCCGGCCGATCATCTTGGCTTCGAGGTGGCAGGCGCCGCCGGTCGTGATCTGCCAGGCCGGCACGCCTTTGGCCCGGATGCGCTCGGCGTCCCGTTCGGTCTCGATGTCGCCTTCGATGACGGCCAGGCGGCAGCGTCCGCGGAGCCGGTCGGCCAGGGCCTCGAGCAGGGTCGTCTTGCCCGAGCCGGGCGAGCTCAGGAGGTTGACGCCGAGGATGCCCCGGCCCCGGAGCTCCTCCCGGATAGCCGCCGCGGCCTGCTTATTGGTGGCCAGGAGGTCGCGGACGACGGTCAGGGTCTTGGTGGTCACGGGCGTTCCCCTTTCAGGAAGGCGGCCAGGAAATCCAGGGCCAGGGCCAGGTTCCGCTCGCCGCCCTCGGTCAACCCCTCGCCGAGGGCGAAGCTATGGCCCCGGATGGCCAGGACCCAGGCCTCCGGCGACCGGCCGTAGAGCGCCGCGGCCAGGCCCAGCACGGCGGCCGGGCCGAGGGCGTGGCTCATGGCCGGCACCCCGGCTTCGGGCGCCAGCCGCCGGAACCGGAAGGGCCGGCGCAGGCCCCGGGCCGCGTCGACGAAGACGACCCGGTCGGCCCCGGCGCAGGCCAGGGCGTCCTCGATGTTGAGCTGATAGTTGGCATCGCAGGCCACGCCGCTCAGGCGGCGATTCTTCAGCCGTCCGGCCGCGGCGGCCCCCAGGCCGTCGTCCCGGCGCCCGGGATTGCCGATGCCCAGGACGAGGGTCCGCGGGGGCTTCGGGCGTCGCGGCTTCAGCGGACCTTCCTCTGCAGGACGCGGCCGTCCGCGTCTTCGAGCGTGACCTCGAGCGGCATGCGGCCCAGCGCGTGCGTGGCGCAGCTCAAGCAGGGATCGTAGGCCCGGATGGCCACCTCGACGCGGTTGAGCATGCCCTCGGTGATCTCGGGCTTCCCCGAGATCACGTTCATGGCGACCCAGTTGACGGCCCTGTTCATGGGCTCGTTGTTGTTGGTCGTGGAGACGATGAGGTTGGCCATGGTGATCCGGTCCTCGGCGTCGACGCGGTAGTGATGGAAGAGCGTGCCCCGCGGCGCCTCGACCAGCCCGACGCCCTCGGGGGCCCGCCGGCCGGTCTTGACCAGCTTGGCGCCCTGGAGGTCCTTGTCGAGCAGGAGCTCTTTGATGACCTCGGCGGCGTGCAGCAGCTCGATCAGCCGGGCCCAGTGGCTGTGGAGGGACATGTTGTTGGGCTTGCCGTCGGTGTAGGCCTTGTAGGTCTCGAACTCCTTCTGGGCCAGCGGCGACGGGATATAGTCGCAGGTGTTGAGCCGGGCCAGCGGGCCGACCCGGTACCAGCCGTCCGCCTTGCCGAGCGACCGCAGATAGGGGAACTTCATGTAGCTCCAGGCCCGGGTCTCCTCGCCGATGTGCTGGAGGTAGTCCTGGTAATCGACGTCGTCGAGGATCTTGCGGCCGTCGGCGTCCACGGCCCGGAGGACGCCGTGGTAGAAATCGAGGGCCCCGTCCTTGCGGACCAGGCTCAGGTGGTTCGAGGGGAAGGCGGCGAAGCCGTCGACGACGTCCTTGTTCTTCTGCTGGTAGTCCCGGAACAGGGCCAGGGCGGCCTGGCACCACTCGATCATCCGGTCGATGGTCAGCCCGTCCGGGGACTTGAGGAAGCGGTCCCGCTCCTCGACGGACAGGTTCTTGTTGATGCCGCCGGGGATGGCGCCCGTGCCGTGGATCTTCTTGCCGGCCGTGGCCAGGATGATCTCCTGGCCGAACTTGCGCAGCAGGACGGCCTGCGTGGCCAGGCCCTTGTCCAGGCCGATGATGCCGATGACGTTGCGGATGGCCGGGTCGGCGTCCATGCCCAGCAGGAAGTCGGGCGAGGACAGGTGGAAGAAGTGCAGGGCGTGCGACTGCAGCATCTGGCCGTAGTGCATGAGCCGGCGCATCTTCTCGGCCGTGACGGGCAGCCGGCCCGGCCCGGCCCCGACGACGACGTCCATGGCCTTGGCCGCGGCCAGGTGGTGGCTGACGGGGCAGATGCCGCAGAGCCGCTGGACGAGGACCGGGGCCTCCCAGTAAGGGCGGCCCTGGACGAACCGCTCGAAGCCGCGGAACTCGACGATGTGGAAGCGGGATTGCGTCACCTTCCCGGCGTCGTCCAGCCGGATGGTGACCTTGCCGTGGCCTTCGACCCGGGTGACGGGCTCGATCGTGATCTTTTTACCCATGGCGGCTCACTCTTCAGTCGAATTTGATCAAGTCGTAGGTCAGATGCAGGGGCCGGCCCTCGACGAGCGCCGTCAGGGCCTCCCAGATGAGGTCGGCCGACGGGGGGCAGCCCGGCAGGAAATGGTCGATCTTGACGATCTCGTGGCAGGGATAGACCTTGTCCAGGATGATCGGCAGGTCCTCGTCGTTGGGGATGACGTTCGCGCCGGGGTCGACCGTGGGCGAATGGAGGTAGGCCTCCTCGAGGCACTCCTTGAGCGGGATGCTGTTGCGCAGGGCCGGCAGGCCGCCCATGATGGCGCACTCGCCGACCGAGACGAGGACCTTGCAGTTCTTGCGAAAGTCCCGCAGGACGTGGACGTTCTCGCTGTTGCAGCAGCCGCCCTCGATCAGCCCGACGTCGACGGGCTTGGTGAAGGTCTTGATGTCGTCGATCGGCGACTTGTTGAACTCGACCAGCTCGACGAGGGTCAGGATGCGCTCGTCGATGTCGAGGAAGGACATGTGGCAGCCGAAGCAGCCGGCCAGCGACGCGGTGGCGATGACGGGTTTGCCCACGGCTTACCTCCCGAGGCCCTTCTCGACGTCGGCGCCGATGGGGGTCTGGTCGAACTTGCGCCGGCCGATGGGCTTGACGAAGCCGGTCTCCTTGCGCAGGATGGCGCCCACCGGGCAGAGGTCCATGGCCCGGCGGGCCTCCTCGTCGGGCAGCTTGGCGGCCAGCTTGCGGTCGATCTCGATGGCCACCCGGGGGCCCCGGTGGACCGCGGCGAAGATCTTGCGGCCGTCCTTGGCCCGGACGCCGCGGACGCAGCGCAGGCACTGGACGCAGCGGTTGCGGTCAAGCATCAGGAGCGGGGATTCGGCGTCGAGCGTCCGGCCCGGCCAGAGATAGGGGAAACGGGGGGCCAGCATGCGGTAGCGGTAGGCCAGGGCCTGGAGCTCGCAGTTGCCGCTCTTCTCGCAGGAAGGGCAGAAGTGATTGCCCTCGACGAAGAGCATCTCGATGATCGACTTGCGCATGTCCTCGAGGTCGGGGGCCGCGTTCTCGACGGCCAGGCCTTCGGTCACCGGCTGGGTGCAGGCGGCCATGAAGCGGCCGGCGACGCGGACGGTGCAGATCCGGCAGCTGCCGACGGGCTTGAGCCCCTCGTAGTGGCAGAGGACCGGGATATAGACGCCGTTGGCCTTGGCCGCCTCGACGATCGTCTGCCCCGGCGCGGCCAGGCAGGCCCGGCCGTCGATGGTGAAGTGGAGCTCAGTCATGGAGGGACTCCTTGCAGGCCGGCTCGCGGCCGGCCGCCGCGCAGCCGTCCCGGATGGCCGCGGCCAGGTCGAAATCGCTGACGAAGCCCTCGCCTTTGCGGAGCCGGGCCTCGTAGAGCTCGGGGAAGCTCTTGAGGGTGGTCAGGATGGGATTGGGCGAGGTCTGGCCGAGGCCGCAGCGGCTGGTGGCCTTGATCAGCTTGCCCCAGGCCTCGATCTCGCGGAGGTCCTCCGCCGAGCCCAGGCCGCGGGCGATCTTCTCGAATTTCTTCTTGAGCAGGACGTTGCCGGCCCGGCAGGGGACGCACCAGCCGCAGGACTCCTCGACGAAGAAGTCCATGAAGTTCCCGACGACCTCGAAGAGGTCGCGCTGGGGCCCGAAGACGATGACCGAGCCGCCGGTGGCCAGGTCGGAGAAGCAGATCTTGCGGCCGAACGCGGCCGGCGCGACGCACGTGCCGGACGGGCCGCCGACCTGCACGGCCTGGGCCCCGGCGCCGCCGCACATCTCCAGCAGCTCGGCGATGGTCAGGCCGTAGGCGACCTCGTAGACGCCCGGCCGGGCGCAGTCGCCCGACACGCTCAGGAGCTTGGTGCCGGCCGACGGGGTCGTGCCCAGGGCCTTGAACCAGGCCGCGCCCTCGGCCATGATGCGGGCCGCGGTGGCCAGGGTCTCGACGTTGTTGACGGTCGTCGGCAGGCCGCGGTAGCCGACCGAGACCGGGAAGGGCGGCCGGTCGCGCGGCTCGCCGCGCTTGCCCTCGGCCGATTCCAGCAGGGCCGACTCTTCGCCGCAGACGTAGGCGCCGGCGCCGGATTTGATGACGATGTCGAAGTCGAAGCCCTGGGCCCCGGCGACGCCCCGGCCCAGGAGGCCGTCCCGCCGCAGTCCGTCGAGGGCGGCCTCGAGGTGGGCCCGCAGGTAGGCGTATTCGGAGCGGAGGTAGAGGATGCCGAGGCGGGCCCCGACGGCGTAGCCGGCCAGGGCCATGCCCTCGAACAGGAGTTGCGGCAGCTCGGTCAGGATGACCCGGTCCTTGAACGTCCCGGGCTCGCCTTCGTCGGCGTTGCAGACGACATAGCGCTCGGCGGCCTTCTCGCGCCGGCAGAACTCCCATTTGAGCCCGGTCGGGAAGCCCGCGCCGCCCCGGCCGAGGAGGCCCGACCTCTTGATCTCCTCGATCACCGCCTCGGGCGTCCCGGCCGCCGCCTTGCGCAGGGCCGCGCCGGTCTCGTGGGTCCCGAACAGGACGGGCCCGCGCCGGCGGATGTTGTTGACGACCATGGACCGGACGAGGTCGGACTGGTTGGCCCCGTCCCCGAAGGAGGCGACCAGGTCCCGGGCCGGGGTCCCGGCCCGCAGGCCGCGGACGATGGCCCGGGCCTTGTCCGGCGTCAGGACGGTGAAGACGACGCCGTCGACGATGGCCGAGGGCTCCTGGTCGTTCATGCCGATGCAGGAGGTCGGGAACAGGCCGACCGTGCCGTCGGCGGCGACCTCGCCGAAGCGGCAGCCGGCCTCGGCCTCGAAGGCCTGGGCCACGGCCGTCCGTCCGGCCATGCGCGAGGTGATGGAATCGTTCAGGTAGACCGCCGACCGGCCGCGGGGGGCCAGGGAGAAGAAGTGGTAGAAGGTCGCCGCCCCGCGGACCTCGGCCTCCGACAGCTTGAGATGCGCGGCGATGCGGCCGACGGCCTCCTCGGAGACCTGTCCGGCGGCGGCCTGGACGTCGCGGATGATGTCGAGGAGCGCCCCCGGGTCCTTCGGGTGTTTGAGGATCGGATCTTTGTCTTGTGCCATGTTCGATACCCCGGCTTCGGAATATTCGAGCCCCGTAGTGTAACACAAAACGGGAGACCAGGAAAACCGGCCGGGCGAACCGTCAGAAAAGGGCTTGATTTTACCCCCGGGAACACGTTATCATCACGAGAGAGAAGTCTCGAAACAATATCCGAAGGAGGAGTCAATGAGGAAAAGAACACTGATCGTGCTCGGCGTTTTCGTCGCGTTCTTCGTCATCCAGGGATGCACGTCGGCCCCCGAAAAAACCCTCCTCAAGAAGTACTTCAATGCCGTCCAGATGAACGACAACGACACGCTGTCGAGCATCGCCCTCGAACCCCTCCAGCCCGAGCTCGGCTCGTGGTCGATCTTGAACATCGGAACCGAGAAGATCGAGCCGGCCACCCTGCCGGACCTGAACAAGACCGAGATCGAGGCCAAAAAGCTGCAGGACGCCCAGATCGGCCCGACCATCGACGCCGACACGGCCGTCAAGGACGCCCAGTTCGAGATGGACACGACCCGCTCGGCCGGCGCCAAGGCCACCCTCAAGAAGAGGGTCGAGGAGCTCCAGGCCAAGTACGACGTCGAGAACGGCAAGATGCAGGAGCTGAAGAGGGCCTATAACGCCGCCAAGACCGCCGCGGCCGCCGAGGAGGAGATGACGATGTTCTCCCTCGGCGAGCGCGAACTGGCCGTCGTCCGGGAGCTGACTGGCAACGTCCACACCAAGGAAGTCGATATTTCGATCTCCAACCGGGCCGGCGTGGCCAAGAAGTACCGGCTGCTCCTCAAGCAGTATCTGCTCAAGGACGAGGTCAACAACATCCGGCACAACGGCCGCTGGGTCATCATCAGGTTCGAGCCCCTCGCCTGAGAGGGGCCGGGCGGACGGCCAGCGGATTTGACTCTTTCGGACCTGACACTATAATAGTGCGTTTTCGGGCCGTTAGCTCAGCGGTAGAGCACCGGCCTTTTAAGCCGGGTGTCGCTGGTTCGAATCCAGCACGGCTCACTTTGGCGCCCCTGTCGTCTAGAGGCCCAGGACACTGCCCTTTCAAGGCGGCAACACGGGTTCGAATCCCGTCGGGGGCGCTTTTCTTCTCCCGCGGCCGATAAGACTCCTCAACGATCCTGGCGTGGATCCGGCGGATCGGGCTCGATGACCCTCCTCGCCGGTTTATCCGGATCTCCGACAAAGGGGTCCGCCTCCCCTTTCCCGATATTTCGCAGAAGTCCCCCTCCGAGTCGCTCCGGGTGACTTCTGCCGCCTCCGCTCCGCTGCGCTGCGTTTTTAAGCCAAGTGGCGGCAGGCGCCCAGGCGGAGGAACGGATAAGATAAAGAAAACACCTTTTTTCCGATATTTCGCAGAAACCCCTCTCCGTGAACGCTCCGAGGGGTTTCTGCCGCCTCCGCTCCGCTGCGCTCGAAGACTAGGACAAAGAGCTTGATACCGATATTTCGCAGAAACCCCTCTTCGTGAACGCTCCGAGGGGTTTCTGCCGCCTCCGCTCGCTTCGCTCGCTACGGGATGGGCGGTGCAGGGTTTGAACCTGCGACCCCCGGCTTGTAAAACCGATGCTCTACCGCTGAGCTAACCGCCCGTGGATGACCGCTTAAGCCTAGTGGAGGCCTCCGGCCCTGTCAAGCCGCCCCCCGGATCCTCCCCCTCGCGGCCAGGGGCGCGACGCATTTGACTTAAAGTGTGTCCTATGCTAGATTTGACGCTCACTTTTTCATCCTGACGGATAGGTAGGTTCCCATGTACGCAGTGATCCTCACGGGCGGCAAACAGTACCGCGTTAAGGAAGGCGACGTCCTGGCCATCGAGAAGCTCGATCTCGAGCCAGGGCGGAAGGCCCAGTTCGACCGCGTCCTCCTGATCGAGGACGGCGAGACGGTCCAGGTCGGCACCCCGGTCCTGGACAACGCCATGGTTCTGGGACTGGTCCTCGAGAATTTCAAGGACGAGAAGGTCCTGATCTTCAAGAAGAAGAGAAGGAAACAGTACCGCCGGACCCGCGGCCACCGTCAGCAGCTGACGAAGGTCCGCATCACCAGGATCACCCTGGACCGCGCCCACATCACGGCCGAGGACCTGGCCGAAGAAAAGTTGGCCCCGGTCGCGGCGCCCGCTCCGTCCCCCAAGCCCAAGGCGGCCCCCAAGGCCCCCGAGGCGGCCAAGCCCGCCAAGCCGGCCAAGAAGACCGCCGCCAAGCCGAAGGCCGAAAAGAAACCGGCCCCGGCCAAAACGAAGAAGAATCCCAAGGAGTAAGCCATGGCGCATAAGAAAGCCGGCGGCGCCGGAAAGAACGGTCGCGACAGCGCGGGAAAGAGGCTCGGCGTCAAGCGCTATGGCGGCGAGAAGGTCAACGCCGGGTCCATCATCATCCGCCAGAGGGGCACCCCCATCAAGCCCGGCCTGAACGTCGGCCGGGCCAAGGACGACACTCTGTTCGCCCTGGCCACCGGGACCGTCCTGTTCTCGGACAAGGGCCGGAAGGGCAAGGTCGTCTCCGTCCTGCCCGCCTAAGGACAAGCGGCGCCGCCGTTGTTCGTTGATCAGGTCACCGTCAAGCTGAAAGCCGGCCGCGGCGGTGACGGCTGCGTCAGCTTCCGCCGCGAGGCCCGGGTGCCGAAGGGCGGTCCGGACGGCGGCCACGGCGGGGAGGGCGGCAGCGTCGTCTTCACGGCCGACGAGAACATCAGCTCGCTGGCCTACTTCCGCTTCCATCCCATCCTCAAGGCCAAGAACGGCGCGCCCGGCGAAGGCGGCAACCGGCAGGGCAAGCGCGGCGCCGGCGTCCATCAGCGCGTGCCGGTCGGCACCATGATCAAGGAGGCCGACGGCGGCGCCGTCCTGGCCGACCTGGACCGGCACGGCAAGTCGTTCGTCGCGGCCCGCGGCGGACGCGGCGGACGCGGCAACGCCTCGTTCGCCACGGCCACGCACCAGACGCCCCGGGAATGGCAGCCCGGGAAACCGGGCGAGGAGAAGGAGCTCTTCCTCGAGCTCAAGCTCATCGCCGACGTCGGCCTGGTCGGTTTCCCCAACGCCGGCAAATCGACGCTCATCTCCCGGATCTCGTCGGCCCGGCCGGTCATCGCCGATTACCCGTTCACCACCCTGGCCCCCAACCTGGGCGTCGTCGACATCGGCGAGTACCGTTCCTTCGTCGTCGCCGATATCCCCGGCCTCATCGAGGGCGCCCACCGGGGCCAGGGACTGGGCATCCGCTTCCTGCGCCACATCGAGCGGACCAAGCTGCTCGTCCACATCGTCGACGTCTCGCCCTATTCGGGCCGGGACCCGGTCGAGGACTTCAAGGTCATCATGAAGGAGCTCGAGGCCTTCTCGCCCGAGGTCGCGGCCCGGCCCCAGATCCTGGCCGCGAACAAGGTCGACCTGCTGGCCGGCGACGCCTCCCGCCTGACCCGGCTGCGGCGCCTGGCCGCCCGGCGGAAGATCCCGCTCTTCGCCATCTCGGCCTTGAAGAAGGAGGGCCTGAAGCCCCTGGTCGAAGCGGCGGCCCGGATGCTCGCGGAGATCGCCGCGGCCGGCGGCGGCGGGCCGGAGGCCCGGGGCTGATGGAGACCATCGGCCTCTTCGGCGGCACGTTCGATCCCATCCACTGCGGCCACCTGAAGGCCGCCTCGGAGGTCCGCCGCCGCGCCAAGCTTGGCCGCATCCTCTTCATCCCCTCCTATCAGCCGCCTCATAAGACCGGGCGGGGGGCGGCTTCGCCGGCCGACCGCCTGCGGATGGTCGAGCTGGCCGTCCGGCGCCGGGCCGGCTGCGAGGTCTCGCCGATCGAGGTCGAGGCCGGCGGCAAGTCCTACTCCGTCCGGACGCTGCGCCGGATCCGGGCCCTCCACCCCCGGGCCCGGGTCTTCTTCATCCTGGGGATCGACGCCTTCCTGGACATCGGGACCTGGCACCAGTACGAGAAGGTCCTGGCCGGATCCCTGTTCCTGGTGACGGCCCGGCCGGGCTTCGACCTGGAGCGGGCCCGGGGCGTCCTGGACGGCCGCCTGCGGGACACGATCGGCCCCCTGGCCGGGGCCGGCCCCCTGGACGGCCGCCTTCCGCCGCGGCGCCGGATCCTGCTCGTCCCCATCCGGGCCGTCGACGTTTCGTCGACCGAGGTCCGGGACCGGGCCGGCCGGGGCCTGTCCCTGGAGGGCCTCGTGCCGCCGGCGGTCGAGGCCTACATCCGCGAACATCAACTCTATCGAGGTCGTTAGGAGCCATGGCCGAAGACACCAAAAAACGGTTCACCAAGAGAAGTCTGCCCGCCGCCGTGCGCGCCGCCGTCGAAGCCGCCCTGGGCCGCAAGGCCGAGGACCTCTGCGTCCTCGATCTGCGGGGCCTGTCCTCGTTCACCGACTTCTTCGTCATCACCCAGGGCCGCTCGTCGCGCCAGAACGCGGCCATCGCCGAGGCCGTCGAGGAGGCCCTCAAGCAGGCCGGGACCCGGCCTCTGAGCGTCGAGGGGCGCCAGTCGGCCGATTGGGTCCTCGTCGACTACGGCTCGTTCGTCGTCCACGTCTTTTCGGCCGCCGCGCGCGAGCGCTACGGCCTCGAGCACCTCTGGGGCGACGCCCCCCGTCTCGACTTCTGAACGTCCCCGTCATGTCCCCAAATAAGGGGTTGACAAGCCCGGATCGAATCGCTATTGTCTAAAGGCGTTTTCGGCGATGCGGCTGAAATTCCTCTGGCCCGGCAAGACGAAGAATCCCGATTTGCGGGGGTTGCAGGGTTTTTACGAGGCGCGCATCAGGTCCCTCGCCGGGCTCGAGACGATCGAGACGCGCGAGGCGAAGGGGTTGGAGGAAAAGCACGCCGAGAAGATCAAGGACCTCGAAGCGCGCGGCTTGGAACGGCATCTCGAGGGCGCGTACGTCATCTGTCTCGACGAGCGCGGCCGGGAGATGTCCTCGACCGAGTTCGCCAGGTTCCTCCGCAGCCGGGAGAGGGAATCGGGGATGCCGCTGGCCTTCGTCGCCGGAGGCTTTCTCGGCCTCGCGGACCGCATCCTGGAGAGGGCCGATCTGAAGATGTCGCTGTCGCGCCTGACCTTCTCGCATGAGCTGGCCCGCGTCGTGTTGCTCGAACAGGTCTACCGGGCCCTGACCGTCGTCGGGGGCCGGCATTACGCCAAATGAAGGGATCTTCCGATGCCTCGTAAGCTGAACAAAAAAGAGAGAGACGAGTTCCGGGCCATGCTCACCGCCAAGAAGGAGAGCATCACCCGCAAGCTGACCGATACCATCACCGAGAGCAAGGAGATGGAGTCGAACGTGGCCCAGGACCTGGTCGACAAGGCCGAGACGTCCTACACCAAGGAATTCCTGTTGAGCCTGTCCGACGGCGACCGGGAGAAGCTCCTGCTCATCGACGAGGCCCTCAAGCGGCTCGAGCACGGGGAGTTCGGCGTCTGCCAGGTTTGTGGCAAGGACATCGGCCTGAAGCGGCTGGAGGCCATCCCCTGGACGCCCTATTGCATCGACGACCAGGAGAAGGCCGAGCAGGAACGCGAATCCCTGTGACCCCCTCGCTCCGGGCCCGGGCGGCCGGGCTGGCGCGGCTCCTCGAGCTCCTTGTTTTCCCGTCGTTCTGCCGGCTCTGCCGGGAGCCCCTCGAACGGGCCGGGGAGCGGATCGTCTGCGGCGATTGCCTGGCCCGCCTGGTCCCGCGCCGCGGCCCGGTCTGTCCACGTTGCGGCCGCTTCCTCCAAGGCGGGTCCGAGGACCATCTCTGCGCCCGATGCGCGGGCCGGACGCCGCGGTTCTCCCGCCACCGGTCCTGCGGCGCCTACGGCGGGACGCTCAAGGACGTCATCCTCCTGTTCAAGTACCGGCGCTGCGCGCCCTTGAGCCGGCCCCTGGCCCGGTATGCCGACGACTGCCTGGGCGGGGACGCGGACCTGTGGCGGGACGCCGAGGCCCTCGTGCCGGTGCCGCTGCATCCGGCGCGACGGCGGGAGCGGGGCTTCAATCAGGCCCGCCTCCTGGCGCGCGATCTGGCCGCTCGCCGCGGCCTGGCCGTCCTCGACGGGGCCCTGATCAAGACCCGGAACGCCCCAGCCCAGGCGGGCCTGCGGGCGGCGGCGCGCGAGCGGAACGCGCGCCGGGCCTACGCGGTCAAGCGCCCCGACCTCGTCCGGGGCCGGGTCCTGGTGCTCGTCGACGACGTCACCACGACCGGGTCGACCGTCCGGGAATGCGCCAGGGTGCTGATGGAGGCCGGGGCCAAAGAGGTTCGGGCCCTGACGCTCGCCCAAGCCTAAAAGAAGGTTCTTCTCCTGATTCCGGGAGAACCCCTCTCTTTGGCTTCGCTCAGGGCAGGCCCGGAGCGACCACATCGGCGCGTAGGTCAGAATCACGACCGAGCACTCGAGGTCGGGATTCTGAGATGTATCTTAGAAATGCGCTTTCTTCGGATATTTCCCAGCCCCGCCCCTCCGAGTCGCTCCGGGGCGGCGCTGATGGTCGCTTCGTTCCTCCGCTCCCTGCCGGCCCCCCTCTCCAGCCACGGGGACCTTCGAGGCAACGCCCATCGCCGCCACGAGAGGGAATCCCGGAAATGGGAGAAGAACCAAAAAAAAAGGCGGCTCCGGGAGGAGCCGCCTGTCGGGGATCGGGGTCCGGTTACTTCTGGGTCTTTTCGGCCTGGGCCGCGACGGGCGTCAGGATCTTGACCTTGCGGGGCTTGAGCTCGGACCGCTTGGGCATGTGGATCTTGAGGACGCCGTTCTCGTGCTCGGCCTCGATCTTGTCCTGGTCGACGTAGCTCGGCAGGGCGAAGGAGCGGAAGAAGGAGCCGTAGGACCGCTCGACGCGGTGGTAGTTCTCCTCCTTGGTCTCCTTCTCGAACCGGCGCTCGCCGCGAAGGGTCAGGTTATTGTCCTCGACCTTGATCTCGACGTCTTTGGCGTCGACGCCGGGGATCTCGGCGCTCAGGACGACCTCGTTCTCGGTCTCGTAGATATCGACCGCGGGCGCCCAGGAGTGGGCCAGGAGATCCTTGTCCTCGCTTTTGGCCACGGACATGTCTTCGAAAAGCCTGTTCATCCTGTCCCTCAGGGTGACGATGTCCCTGTAGGGATCCCATCTGATGATCGCCATTTGAAAACCTCCTTGTTAATATCTTAGCGTGCTAACAATATAATATCTTAGTGCTTATTTGTCAAGTATCTTTATAGAAAAAAATTATCATTATAAACATCTATATTAGAATAAGTTACGGAATTTGACGGGCGGAATGGGGCGATCAGAGGCCTTCGACGAGGACGGTGGCCTCGCCCTTGAGGGTCCGGGAGCTCAACGCGGCGGCCAGTTCCGAAGCGGTGCCCCGGAGGAACTCTTCATGGATCTTGGTCAGCTCCCGGGCCATGACGACCCGCCGGTCGCCCAGGACCTCGAGGACGGCGGCCAAAAATTCGGCCATCCGGCGCGTGGGGAGATAAAAAACGAGGGTGGCCTCCTCGCGGGCCAGGCTCTCGAGCAGCTTGCGCAATCCGGTCGCCTTGGGCGGCGGGAAGCCGGCGAAGAGGAAGCGGTGCGTCGGCAGCCCGGCCGCGGACAAGGCCGCCGTCACCGCCGCCGGCCCCGGCACGGGCACGACCGCGACGCCCTTTTTGAGGGCCTCGCGGATGAGCGGGAAGCCGGGGTCGGAGATGCCCGGCGTGCCGGCGTCCGAGACGAGAGCCACGTCCTTGCCTTCTTCGAGGAGCCGCAGGATCTCCGGGATGCGCTGGCCCTCGCGCGGCTGGAAATAGCTGATGAGGGGCTTGCGGATCCCGTAGCGGTTCAGGATCTTGATCGTCTGCCGGGTGTCCTCGCAGGCGATGGCCGCGACCTCCCCCAGGACGCGCACGGCCCGCAGGGTGATGTCCTCGAGGTTGCCGATGGGCGTGGCGACGACGTAGAGGCGGCCGGGCACGGCTACCTCTCCCGGTCGTAGGGGTAGAGAAAATCGTGGCCCACCGAGCGGATCGAGAGCTTGGCGATGGGCGGCATGACCCGCTTGAAGTGCGACTCCCGGACCCGCCGCAGGACGCGGTCGACCGCCGCGGCCGCGTGCCCGGCGGCGACGAGCTCGCGGCGCGTCAGCCGGCCTTCGACGTGCCCGCAGAGGATGGCGTCGATCTCCTCGTAGGTCAGGCCGATATCGGCCTCGTCGGTCTGGCCGGGCCAGAGGCCGGCCGTGGGGGCCTTGCGCCGGATGGCCGCCGGGAGACGGAGGTGGGCGGCCAGCTCCCGGACCTGCGTCTTGTAGAGGTCGCCGATGGGATTGAAGGCGCAGGCCATGTCGCCGAAGATCGTGCCGTAGCCGATGAGCAGCTCGGTCTTGTTGCTGGTGCCCAGGACCACGCCCCCCTCGCGGGCCGAATGATCGTAGAGGATGGCCATGCGCTCGCGGGCCATCTTGTTGCCCCGCCGGACGCGGCCGGCCTCCGGGCGGGCGGCGAAGTAGAGATCGATCTGGGGCGCGATGTCGATCGTTTCGGACCGGATGCCGAGGCGGCGGGCCAGGGCGGCCGCGTCGCGGACGTCCGCGGGGAAGGCCGCGCCGTAGGGCATGATCAGCCCCAGCACGCTCCCCGGGCCCAGGGCCCGGGCGGCCAGGGCGGCGGAGACGGCGGAGTCGAGCCCGCCCGAAAGTCCGAGCAGGACGAGAGGGCAGCCGGCCCGGCCGGCCTCGTCCTGGATGAACCGGACCAGGACCTTCTCGACGAAGGCCGGATCAATCTTCGGAGGCACGGACGATCCTTTCGAGGGACCGCCAGACCGCTTCGGGCCGTTCGTCCCTCTTGAAGAGCCAGTTCCGGCGGGCCTTCCCGACGGCGGCCGGATCGAGGTCGCAGACGATGAGGTCGGGGTCGACGGACGCGGCCCGGGCCACGAGGCGGCCGCCCGGGGCGAAGACGAACGAACCGCCGGCGAAGGTGACCCCGTCCTCGCTGCCGGCCCGGTTGGCGTAGACGACGTAGCACGTGCCGAAGAAAGACACGGCCTCGCCCATGAGCTCCCACATCCGGGCCGTCTCGAAAGCGGCGCCGCCGACCCCGCGGCCCGGGGCGGCCGAGATGCAGACGATGACCTCGGCCCCGGCGGCGTAATGGGCGTAGCTCGAGCCGAACTGCAGGAAGTCCCGGCAGATCAGGAGCCCGACCCGGCCGAACGGGGCCTGGAAGGCCCTGAAGTCGCGGCCGGCGGCAAAGACCTTGGCCTCCTCGAAGATGCCGTTGGTCGGCAGGAAGACCTTGCGGTGGACGTGGACGATCCGGCCGTCGGCGATGAAGGCCGCGGCGTTGTAGAACAGGCCCCGGTCCGAGGGGCTCTCCTCGACGAAGCCGACCACGGCCGAGAGTCCCTTCGTCCGGGCCGCCAGGCGGCGGAAGCGGGGGTCGGCGGCCGGATCCAGGGCCACCTCCCCGACCAGGTCTTTCAGGGTGTAGCCCGTCAGGCCGAGCTCGGGGAAGACGACCAGTCCGGCCTTCCGCCGGCGGGCCTTTTCCAGGATGTCCAGGTGAAGGTCGAGGTTGGCCTCGACGTCCCCCAGCTTGGGCACGATCTGCGCGACGGCGATCTTCATGGGCATTACTTAGCACAATCCTCCCGCTCGTTCAACGCCGGCCGGGCGGAGGGGTTGTTGAATTATGCCGGGGAGTGGTTTATAGTTGACCCTCCGCGAGATCGGGACAACCATGAGCCACATCGCCGTCGAATTGAGGGACATTTTCTTCGAGAAGAAGTCCGGCCGGCTGATCTTCCGGCGGGGCGATGTCCTCAAGTACTTCTTCTTCGACAAGGGCGCCATCGTCCAGGTCAAGACCAACCAGCCGGATGAGCGGCTGGGCGAGATCCTCTTCAAGCTGGAGCGCATCCCCCGGGAGGCCCACGCCCGGCTCGACGAGTACATCGAACCGGGCAAGAACATCGGCGAGGTCCTCAAGATCCAGGGCGTCATCTCCGAGGAGGACCTGACCGAGGCCCTGGCCCACCAGATCCGGGAGAGCGTCCTCACCACCTTCCCCGTTTTTGACGCCGAGATCGAGTTCCAGCCCCATGAGGGTTTCGGGGCCGACGCGCCCGAGCCGCAGGTCAGCGTGCCCCTGCTCATCGAATACGGCATCCGGCGCATGCAGGCCCATCCGCTCCTGCAGGCCTACCTGGCCAGGCGGACGCCCGCGTTCGGCCGCAAGACCTACGCCTATCTCCTGACCGCCGACGAGAAGGACGTCCTGGAGAAGGTCAACGGCCAGGACTCGGCCGAGGTCATCCTGCGCACGCTGACCATGCCGCCCGATCAGTTCTGGAAGAGCCTCTACCTGTTCTATTGCCTCGGCGTCGTCGACCTGGTCGGCGAGGGCTCACGGGCCGCCCTGGATGCCCGGGAGCGGATCAAGCCGCCCAGCCAGTCCCACGCGGACGTCCCCAAGCAGATCGCCGACGTCCTGACCTTCCGCGACACCTTGCCGGCCATGACGCTCTACCAGATCCTGGACGTCCCCAAGACGGCCACGGAAGAGGATATCAAGAAGGGCTATTTCCAGATGGCCCGGCGCTTCCACCCGGACCGCTTCGACCGGCAGGTCGTGGCCGATTACAAGGCCCAGATCGACGAGGTCTTCGATGGCATCACCCACGCCTATCGGGTCCTGAGCAACAAAGAATCGCGGCGCGTGTACGACGCCAAGTCCGGCGCCCTATCGACCCAGGAGGACGCCCAGGACATCCTGCGCAAGGCCGACATCAAGTTCCGCCAGGGCAAGACCCTCCACGCCCAGGCGCGCTACGACGAGGCCGTGGCCTACCTCGAGGAGGCCGTCCGCATGCGCCGGGACAAGGCCGACTATTTCCTCCTGCTGGCCATGTGCGAAGCCAAGCTGCGGGCCTACGTCAAGAAAGCCGAGCAGGATTTTTTCAAGGCCATCGAGCTCGAGCCCTGGAATCCCGAGGGCTACGTCGGGCTGGGCATGCTTTACAAGGCCGAGGGCCTGCAGACCAAGGCCGTCAAGCAGTTCGAGAAGGCCGTCTCGACCGACCCCGACCACGCCACGGCGCGGGAAGCCCTGGCGGATCTGACCGGGGGCAAGGCCAAGGGGCCGAAAGGCCTCTTCAATTTCGACCTGTTCGGCTCGAAGAAGAAAAAAAAGTAGGCGTCGCTAGTCTTCGCGGCCGACGAGCTTCCGGAACTCCTTCTCCCCGACGATCCGCACGCCCAGCTCCCGGGCCCGTTCGAGCTTGGAGCCGGGAGAGTCCCCCACGATGAGGCCCGTCGTCTTGCGGGTCACGGACGACCCGACCTCGGCCCCCCGGGCCTCGAGAAGCTCGCGGGCCTCGTCCCGGCTGAAGCCGGCCAGCGTGCCGGTGATGACGAAGACCTGGCCGGCCAGGGGCTTGGGTCCGGCCGCCGCCGCCGCCCGGTCTTCGACGCCGGCCTGGCGGAGCCTTTCGATGAGCCGCCGGTTCTCCGGCTGGGCGAAGAAGAAGAGGATGCTCTCGGCCACCTTGGGGCCGACGTCCTCGACCTCGAGGAGCTCCTCGCGGCTCGCTTTCTCCAGGGCCCCGAGCGACCGGAAGCGGCCGGCCAGGGTTTGGGCCAGCCGTTCCCCGACGTGCCGGACGCCCAGGGCGAACAGCAGCCGAGCCAGGCCGCGCGATTTCGAGGCCTCGATCTCGTCGACGAGGTTCTTGGCGCTCTTGGGCCCCAGGCGCTCGAGCGCCGCCAGCTCCTCCGGCCGCAGGCCGTAGAGGTCGGGGACGGAGCCGACCAGCCGGGCGGCCAGGAGCTGGTCGACGACGGCCTCCCCGAGTCCGGTGATGTCCATGGCCCGCCGGCCGGCGAAATGGAGGAGCGACTCCCGGACCCGGGCCGGGCATGAGGCGTTCTCGCATCGCGAGATGACCTCGCCCTCGGGCTTGAAGACCCGGGAGCCGCAGACCGGGCAGCGCGAGGGCCAGGCGAACTTCCGCGCCCCGCGGGGCCGCCGGTCCTTCATCACGGCCACGACCTGGGGGATGACGTCGCCGCTGCGCTCGATGAGGACGTAGTCGCCGATCCGGATGTCCTTGCGCCGCAGCTCCTCCTCGTTGTGGAGGGTCGAGCGGCTGATCGTCGTGCCCGAGAGCTTGACCGGCTCGAGCACGGCGACCGGGGTCAGGGCGCCGGTGCGGCCGACCTGGATGACGATGTCCTCGACCCGGGTCGTGGCCTGCCGGGCCGGGAACTTGTAGGAGATGGCCCAGCGCGGCGATTTGGCCGTCGCCCCCAGCTCCCGGCGGGCCTCGGCCTCGTCGACCTTGATGACGATGCCGTCGGCGTCGTAGGCCAGCGTATCACGGCGGGCGTTCCAGTCCCGGAAAAAGGCCAGGGCCTCGTCGATCGTCCGGCAATGGCGCGAGTGGGCGTCGGTCGGGAAGCCCAGCTCCTTGAGCCGGCGCAGGGCCCCCCACTGGGTCGGCTCCTCGGCGCCGTCCGTGAACAGGTAGTAGAGGAAGACGCTCAGATTGCGGGCGGCCGTGATCCGGGGATCGAGCTGGCGGAGGGAGCCGGCCGCGGCGTTGCGCGGGTTGGCGAACAGGGGCTCGCCGGCCTCCTCGCGCTCGCGGTTGATGGCCCGGAAGGACTCGAACGACAGGTAGACCTCGCCGCGGACCTCGATCTCCCCCGGCGCCTCGACGACGAGAGGCAGGGAGCGGATGGTCCGGACGTTGGCGCTGACGTCGTCGCCGCGGAGGCCGTCGCCGCGGGTGACGCCCCGGACGAACCGGCCGTCCCGGTAAAGGATGGAGATGCTCAAGCCGTCGATCTTGAGCTCGGCCGTGTAGGCCGCCGGCCGGCCCAGGAGCTTGCGGACGCGCTCGTCGAACCCGCGGATCTCGTCCTCGGTGTAGCCGTTGTCGATGCTCATCATGGGCGTCCGGTGGACGACCGGGGCGAAACCCTCCACGGGCCGCTCGCCAACCCGTTGGGTCGGGGATTCGGGCGTCACCAGCTCCGGAAAACGGGCTTCCAGGTCGCGGAGCTCGCGCATCAGGCCGTCGAACTCCGGGTCGGAGATCTGGGGGTCGTTGTCGACGTAGTACTTGCGCTCGTGATAGACGAGCTGGCGGCGGAGCGCTTCGGCTCGCGAGCGCTCCCTGGCTCCGGCGGGGGAGGAGGACACGGCAACCCTCCTTCGATATATCGAGAACGCCCGCCGCCCCGTCCCGCGCGGGGAGGGACGGCGGGCGTCGCGGACCGGTCCGGACGGCTTATTTGCCGAGCTTGGCCTTGACCTGGGCGACCAGGGCGTTGAACTTGGCCAGGACGTCCTTCTGGCTGGCCTGGATCTGGGCGATGGCCTGGTTCTCGGCCTCGATGTTGGCGTTCAGGGTCTTCAGGAGCCGCTTGTCGGCGTCCGACAGGTCGTCCTCGGTCTTGCCCGCGAACTTGGTGTCGATCGTCTTGTTGAATTCCTCGATGGCCTTTTTGTGCTCCTCGATCTTGGCGTAGCTCGAGGCCAGGTCCTTGTCCTGGCCGACGAACAGGTTCTGGGCCATGCCGTGGAAGTTCTTCTGCTGGGCCGGGACCAGGAAGCCCGCCTCGATGTTGGCCGTGACGGCCTCCATGGTCTTGGACTTGTCGGTCTTGACCTGGGCGTTGAGGATGATGGCGATGTTCTGGGCCAGGGAGGCGGTCTTCTTCCTGGCGTAGCCTTCCTTGTAGATGCCCAGGGCCTCGTCGATCTTGTTCTGCTTGTAAAGGGTCTGGCCCAGGAGCGCGGCGCTCTCGGGGCCCTTGTCGGCGGCGTAGAATTGCCGGAAGACCTGCTCGGCCTCGGCGAACTTGCCGCTCTTGTACAGGGTCGCGGCCAGCCCGTTCAGCTGCTTGGACAGGCTGGGGGCCTTGAAGATGCCGAAGCCGGTGATGTAGGCCTGGGCCGCGGCGCCGTAGTCGCCGGCCTTCTCGGCGAACCGGCCCAGGAGCTCGTAGCCGCCGGCCTGGATCTGGGTGCCGAGCTTGGCGTCGCTCTGGGCCTTGCCGAAGTCGATGAGCTTGTGGGCCGCGGCGTTGGCCTTGTCCTTCTGCCCGGCCTGCTCGTACAGGGCGGGGATGGTGGCCAGGAGGCCGATCTTGGTCTGGCCGTCGAGACCTTCCATGCCGACCGCCTTCTCTCCGGCTTCGGCCGCCTTGGCGGCGTTCTTGGAGGCGCAGGGCGTCAGGCAATAGTAGGCCAGGGCCCAGTGCTCGTTGGTCGTGCCCTGCCCGGAGTACTTGCCGATGTAGGCCTCCAGGGCTTGGACCTTGGCGCAGTTATCCGAGATCTGCATAGCCTTGAGATACTCCTCGTCGGCGCTCTGCGCGGCGGCCAGTCCGGCCAGCGCGAGCATCAAGGTCACGGTCGCGATCAGTGTCCTTTTCATGCCTAACCTCTCACGCAGAATTTGGGGAATGATATTCCGCATTCTCGGCCTTTGTCAATCATCCCATGTCCCACGACTAAAATATAGCAAAAAATATGCCAGAACCAGGGACTGCGCTATAATGACCGTTATGGAAGGGAAAAGCTCGTTCGAAAAGTCCTTCGCCGAGGCCGTCGGATCCGCGCCCTCGAGGAACGTGCCCCTGTCCGCCCTGTCCAGTTTCGGCATCGGCGGGCCGGCCGACCTCTTTTTCGAGGCCTTGACGGAGGAGGAGCTGGCCAAGGCGGTGGCCCTGGCTTTCGCCGAGAAATTCCCGTTTTATGTCATCGGGGGCGGCTACAATCTGCTTTTCGACGACGCCGGCTACAGGGGGCTCATCATCCGCAACCGCCTCCAGGGCGTCCGCCAGGACGGCCCCTGCCTGAACGTCCTCTCGGGGACCAGCCTCTCCTGCGTCCTGAACGAGGCCGTCACGGCCGGTCTGACCGGGCTCGAGTTCCTGGCCGGCATCCCCGGCACGGTCGGGGGAGCGATCTACGGCAATGCCGGGGCCTACGGCTGGAGCCTCGGGGACGTCCTCCGCTGGGCCACCATCCTCTGGCCCGACGGGGAGCGCAAGACGGTGGCCCGGGAGGCCCTGGGCTTCGGCTACCGGGACTCGGTCCTCAAGAAAAAGCCCGGCATCGTCCTCAAGGCGGCCCTGCTGTGCACGCCAGGGGACAGGGCCGAATCCGAGGCCCGGATCAAGGAGATCCTGGGGAAACGCTGGGCCAAGCATCCGCCCCACGGCACGGCCTGCGCCGGCAGCTATTTCAAGAACTCCTGCTCCATGACCGGGGCCCGCATCGCCGCCGGCCAGCTTCTCGAGCAGGCCGGGGCCCGGGGCTTGTCGGTCGGGGACGCGGCCGTCTCGGACGCCCACTGTAATTTCATCATCAATAAGGGGAACGCCCGGGCCGCCGACGTCCTGGCTCTGGCCGCCGAGCTCAAGGACCTGGTCCGGAGGCGTTTCGGCCTCCGTCTCGAGGAAGAGGTCATCTACCTTCGAGCAGACGCCTCAATGTTCTGATCCGTCCGGGCGCCAGGCCCAAGCGGGCCGCCAGGGCGAGGGTCCTCTTCCCCAAGGCCACATAGACCTCCCTGGCCTCCGGCGCCGCTCGCAGGGCTTCCAGGTGGCGGCGGACCGTTCCGGCGTCCCCCCGCAGGATGGGCCCGGTCAGGGCCCGCTCTACCCCCCGCTCTTTTACGTTCTGTAAAGTTCCTTGCAGCAGGGGCCACAGGGTCGCGGCCGCGGTTTTGGCGTCCAACCCGGCCCTTTCGAGCAGCCCGGCGGCCGTCCACTCCAGGGTCACGAGGGCGTTGGAAGCGAGGACGCCGGCGGCGTGGTAAAGGGCCTTGTCCTCGGCCGCCAGGAGCAGGAGGCGGCCCCGGAGCGAGCGAACGATCGACGCGGCGGTGTTCAGGGCCGCTTCGTCCCCTTCGAACCCCCAGGTGACGCCGGTGAAGACCGATGCCGGCAGGTCCGCGCGGGAGAAGGCCTGAACGGGATGGAGGGAGGCGACCGACGCGCCGCGCCCGGCGAGCGGAGCCAGGGCGGCGGCGGGAACGAGCCCGCTGGTGTGGAGAACGACCCGGCCCGGCCACGTTCCGGCGGCCCGGGCCAGGGCGGCGGCGACCCGGCCGATGGCGTCGTCGGGCACGGCGATGATGACCGGGCCCGTCCCCGCGGCGGCCGCGGCCGGAGAGGCGGAGGCCCGGCCCGCGCCGACGAGGCGGCGGCTCTCGCGGGCCGCCCGGAGGTCCCGATCGACGAGGGCCTCGGGCCGCCAGCCGCGGCGGACCAGGGCGGCGGCCAGCGACGCGCCCAGCCGTCCCGCGCCGACGAGGGAGAATGTCTTCATGGCTTGGACCGGAACATCTCGTCCCACAGCTCGACCTCCAGCCCGGTCGGTTCCTCCGTCCGCTTGTCGAGCTCCCGCCTCTTCTTGCCTTCCTTGAGGGCGGCCTTGAGCTCGCGGGCGAAGACGTCCGAGGTCACCGCGGCCAGGCCCTTTTTCCTGGCCAGCTCGCGGAGAGCCCGGTCGGAGGTGACGACGAAGAAGCGGCGCCGGTCGCCCTGGGCGGCGATCATGTCGCGGATGACGTCGTCGGCGCTGCCGCCCTCGCCCGGGTGGTGGATGGTGAACTTGGGATTGACGACGATATCGGTCGGCGTCGCTTCCGGGTTGCCGTCGAAGACGAGGTGGATGCGGGCCCGGGTGACGCGCTGGAAGGCCAGGAGCCGGGCCACCAGGCCGTCGCGGCCAGAACGCTCGCGCAACTCGTGCGGCGCGATGCGGCCGAGCAGGTTGTTGCCGTCGATGAGATAGGCCATGGCGCACCGCCGTCCGGGCGTCCCTCCGTCACCCCGGCGGCCAGCCGAGGCCGCGCCCGCCGAGGACGTGGAAGTGGAGGTGGAAGACCGATTGCCCGGCCTCCGCTCCGGTGTTGAGGACGATCCGGTAGCCGCCGCCGGCCCCCTTCTCGCCGGCGAGCGTCCGGGCCCGCAGCAGGAGGGCGCCGAGGAGGTCCCCGCGGTCCCCGGGGACGTCGTCGAGCGAGGAGAAATGCTCCTTGGGGACGACCAGGAAATGGACCGGGGCCTGGGGCCGGACGTCCTCGAAGGCGAACAGGCGCTCGTCCTCGTACAGGACCTTGGCCGGGAGCTCGCGGCGGACGATGCGGCAGAAGAGACAGCCGGGAGCGGGATCGCTCACGACGCGATCCTCTCGATCGAGGCGCCCAGGCCGCGGAGCTTCTCCTCGATCCGCTCGTAGCCGCGGTCGAGATGCTCGATCTCGGTCACGGTCGTCTGGCCGGAGGCGATCAGGCCGGCCAGGACCAGGGCGGCCGAGGCCCGCAGGTCCGAAGCCACGACCTCGGCCCCGGACAGCGGGGTCCGGCCCTTGACCATGGCCTTGTCGCCCTGGACCTCGATCGCGGCGCCCAGGCGAACGAGCTCGTTGACGTGGGAGAAGCGGCGGTCGAAGATGGTCTCGGTGATGATCGACGTGCCGGGCGCCTGCGTCAGCAGGACCATGAACTGGGCCTGCATGTCGGTGGGGAAGCCCGGGTAGGGCGACGTCGTGACGTCCTGGGGCCGGACCTCGGCCGCGCCGGCGACGCGCAGGGCGTCCCCGCCCTCGGGCTCGACCGTCGCGCCGGAGGCCCGCAGCTTGTCGACGACGCTCTCGACGTGCCCGGGGACGACGCCGCGGACCAGGATCTCGCCGGCGGACAGGGCCCCGGCGACGAGGAAGGTGCCGGTCTCGATGCGGTCGGGGATGATGACGTGGTCGGCCCCGCCGAGCTCGCGGACGCCCTTGATGCGGGCCGTCTCGGGGTCGGGCCAGTCGATCTTGGCGCCCATCTTGTTCAGGAGCTCGGCCAGGTCGGTGACCTCGGGCTCGCGGGCGCAGTTGCGCAGCACGGTCTCGCCCTTGGCCAGGGCGGCGGCCATCAGCAGGTTCTCGGTCCCGGTGACCGTTTTTTTCTCGAACACGATCTCGGCGCCGCGGAGGCGGTCGGCCTCGGCCCGGATGTAGCCGTGCTCGAGCGAGATGGCCGCGCCGAGCTTCTGCAGGCCGGCGATGTGGAAGTTGACCGGGCGGGAGCCGATGGCGCAGCCGCCGGGCAGGGCGACGACGGCCTTGCCGAAGCGGGCTACCAGCGGGCCGAGGACGAGGACCGAGGCCCGCATGGCCCGGACGAGCTCGTAGGAGGCCTCGTCGGAGCGAAGGCGCGGCACGCGCAGGGCCACCTCGCCGCCGTCGCCGCGGTGGGAGCCGCCGAGGTCGTCGACGAGCGTCAGCATGGTCTCGACGTCCTTGACCCGGGGGACGTTGGTCAGGCGGACCTCCTCGCTCGTCAGCAGCGAGGCGGCGATGGCCGGCAGGACCGCGTTCTTGGCCCCGCTCATGCGGACCTCGCCCCTCAGGCGCGGGCCGTGCTCGCCGCGGATGACCAGCTTGTCCATCGGGCCGATTGTAAAGGAAGGTCCGGGGGAATTCAACCGCGGCGGGCCGGCCGGTTCCCTGCCCGGCGTCCTCCGAAGGTCCGGGACTCAGGCCTCGGCCATGTGGGGATAGGCGACCTGCTGGGGCGGATCGAAATTCTCCTTGATCGTCCGCGGGCTCGTCCAACGGAGGAGATTGAGAGCGCTGCCGGCCTTGTCGTTCGTGCCGCTCATCCTCGCCCTTCCGAACGGCTGCCGCCGACGCCGGGAATCTCACATGGACAATAGCATAAGCGCCCTCGCTCATCCGCGGCCGGGTCGGCGTTTGACTTCCGGGAGAGCCGCGGCCGATAATGCCGTTCGAGAGGAGCGACCCCATGTCCATCGACGCGCCCTACCCGGAGCTCGACGAGCTCGTGGCCATGATCGGCGAGGCCGGCCGGCGGCTGTCCGAGATCGACGCCAGCGAGGGGGCGGCCGGGAACATCTCGGCCTATCTCGGCTGGCCGGTCGACCCCCGGCGCCTGTTCCCGAACGCCGAGGCCGTGGCGCTGCCGGTGGCCGCGCCGGCCCTGGCCGGCGGTTGCCTGCTGGTGACGGGGTCTGGACGGCGTCTGCGCGAGATCCTCCACGATCCCACGGCCAACCTGGGCTGCGTCACCGTGGACAAGGGCGGCCGGACCGGGCGCCTGTACACCTCGCCCCGCCGGTTCTTCGACCGGCTGACGAGCGAGATCGATTCCCACCTGGCCGTGCACCAGGACCAGGTCGGGGCGACCGGCACCAACTTCCACGCCGTCGTCCATGCCCAGCCGGTGTACCTGACCTATTTGAGCCACATCCCCCGCTACCGGGCCGCCGGCGTCATGAGCCGCCGCCTGCTGCGCTGGCAGCCGGAGACCATCGTCAATCTGCCCGAGGGGATCGGCTGCGTCCCCTTCCGGGTCCCCGGCTCTCCCGAGCTGTCGGCCGCCACGCTGGCCGCGCTCCGCTCGCACCGGGTCGCCGTCTGGTGCAAGCACGGCGTCGTGGCCCGGTCGGACCGGTCCGTCAAGAGGGCGGTCGACCGGATCGAATACGCGGAAACGGCGGCCCGTTACGAGTATCTCGACTTGACGAACGGGGGCGCGGGACAGGGCCTGACCGACGCGGAGCTGCGACGGATCTGCCGGGCCTTCAAGATCTCCGGGACGGTCCCCGGACGGGGCTGAGGCCGCCGGACGCTTCCTTCCCTCAGGCCGGCGGCCGGCCGTGTTCCGCGGTCCCGGCCGATCCTAGAGCGCTTTCAGCGCCTGGTCCAGGTCGCCGATGACGTCGTCCGGGTGCTCGGCCCCCACGCAGAGGCGGATGAGCTGGGGCGGCACGTCGGCCAGGCGCCGGGCCTCCTCGCCCTGCTGCTGGTGGGTCGAGATGGCCGGGATGGTGGCCACGCTCTTGATCCGGCCCAGGTCGGTGGCCCGGTAGATCATCCTGAAGCCGTCGAAGACCTTGCGGGCGTTGGCCGGCGGTCCGTCGACCCGGAAGCTCATCAGGTGGCCGTAGCGGTTGACCTCGGTCCCCGGCCCGTCGCCCGAATCGACAAGCTTCATATACGCCTTGGCCACGCCGTGGAGGGGGTAGCTCGGCAGGCCGAGGTAGTCGACCTGGTAGACTTTGGGGTGCTTCTGGAGCCACTCGGCGACCTTCTGGCAGTTGGCGCTGACCAGGTCCATTTTGGAGCGCAGCGTGCGCAGGTCGTTCAGGGCGAACAGGGCGTTGACCGGCGCGGCGGCGGGACCGTTGTCCCGGTAGGGCAGGAACTTGACGTACTCGGCGAAGCTGTCCTTGAACAAGGGATGGTCGTTGACGACCTTGGTCGTGATGGGCCGGCGGCTGATGAGGGCGCCGCCGATGGCGAAGCCGCCCGAAGTGATCGACTTGGTCAGCGAGTGGACGACGATATCGGCGCCGTGGGCGATGGGCCGCATCAGGGCCGGGGTGGCGCAGGTGGCGTCGATGATGAGGGGGATGCCCCAGGCGTGGGCCAGGTCGGCCAGGGCCTTGACGTCGGTGAAGGACTGTTGGGGGTTGGAGGGCATCTCCATATAGAGGAAGCGGGTGTCCTCGTCGATCTTGGACCTCCAGTCCTCCACGTCCCAGGGGCGCTGGACCCAGCGGCACTCGGCGCCTCGCTCCTTCATCTTGCGCAGGGAAAAATGCTGGAAGGTGCCGCCGTAGACCTGGATGCAGGAGACGAAGTTGATGCGTTCCGGGCCGTCCTTCTGCTTGACCAGGAAGGGGTCGACGGCCGACATGATGGCCGACATGCCCGAGGCCGTGACGCAGCAGGAGGTGTCGACCCCGGTCCCGTAGCCTTCGAGCAGGGCCATGACCCATTCGAGGTAGTAGGTCGTCGGGTTGGCGATGCGGGTGTAGCACCAGGTCGGGACGAGGTAGGCCAGGGCGGCCTCGAGCTCGTCCGAATCGGCGTAGGCCTGGGAGGTCGAAAGGTAGAGCGGCTCGATGACCGCCCCCTGGTTGCGGCCGAGGGCCTCCTCGACGGTGTAGAGGCCGTGGACGGCGATGGTGTCGAACTTCATCGTCTTCATGCGGGCCAGGGCGGCCTCGCGCTCGGCCAGGAGCTTCTTCGAGGCCTCGATGTACTTCATGACGCCGGGGGTGAAGGTCGGGGCGGAACTCATGGAACCTCCAGTCGGGATGGACGGATAGGGTGCGGGCTCAACGGACGGGCGGTCGCGGTTGACGCAAAAAGCATGACACAGTCGAAACTGCGACCCTTAGCATATCGAGAAGGGCGGGGGCGAGTCAAGCCGGGGCTTCCTTGACAGGACCGGAGGCGGGTCGCTATAGTGCCGGGCGAGGGATCCCATGCGTTACTCGAGCACCCGCGGCGGCGTGACCCCGGTCTCTCCGTCCGAGGCCATCCTGCTGGGGATCGCGCCGGACGGGGGACTGTTCGTGCCGGAGTCCGTCCCGGCCCTGGACCGCGACGAGGCCGCCGGGGCGTCCTTCCGCGAAACGTCGCGGCGCGTCCTGGCCCCCTACCTGACCGACCTCGCGCCGGCCGCCCTGGCCTCCTGCGTGGACCGGGCCTACAACCCCGAGACGTTCGACCATCCCGACGTGGTCTCGCTCCGCCCGCTCGACGCCCGGCGCCACGTCCTCGAGCTCTGGCACGGCCCGACGGCCGCGTTCAAGGACGTGGCCCTGCAGATCATGCCCTATTTCATCGGCGCGGCCAAAGCGGTCCGCGGCGACGCCTCGCATACGCTGATCCTGGTGGCCACTTCGGGCGACACCGGCAAAGCGGCCCTGGAGGGGTTCCGGGACCGGCCGGGGATCTCCATCATCGTGTTCTACCCGCACGGCGGGGTCAGCGAGATCCAGCGGCTCCAGATGACCACGACCCAGGGCGCCAACACGCACGTCGCGGCCGTCCGGGGCAATTTCGACGACTGCCAGACCGGCGTCAAGGCCCTGTTCGGCGACGACGGGCTGCGGCGGCGGCTGGGCGCGGACGGCGTCGTCTTCTCGTCGGCCAACTCCATCAATTGGGGCCGGCTGTGCCCGCAGATCGCCTACTACGTCCACGCCTATCGGACGCTCGTCGGGCGCGGCGCCGTCGCGCCGGGCGGGCCGGTTGATCTGTGCGTCCCGACCGGCAACTTCGGCAACATCCTGGCCGGCTGGTACGCCCGGGCCATGGGACTGCCCGTGCGCCGGCTGGTCTGCGCCTCGAACCGCAACCACATCCTGACCGATTTCTTCCGGACGGGCGTCTACGACCTGCGCCGGGAGTTCCATCGGACCTCGTCGCCGTCCATGGACATCCTGATCTCCTCGAACCTCGAGCGCTTCCTGTTCCACGCCGCCGGCCGGGACGCGGGGACCGTGCGCGGCTGGTTCGGCGAGCTGGGGAAGGCCGGCCGGTTCGCGGTCGACCGGGAGATCCGCGAGTCCCTGGCCGGCGTCGTCGTGCCGGGCTGGGTGGACGAGCCGCGGGTGTTCGCCACCATCCGGGACGTCTTCCGGGAGACCGGCTATCTCATCGACACCCACACGGCGGTCGCCGTCGCGGTCGGCCGGGACGAGACGGCGGCGGGCGGGGCGCTCGGCGCCGACGGCCCGCCGCTGATCATCGCCTCGACGGCGTCGCCCTACAAGTTCTCGGGCGACGTGCTGGCGGCCATCACCGGCGAGCGGCCCGACGACGAATTCCGGGCCGTCGAGCGGCTCCACGAGCTGTCCGGCGTGCCGGTCCATCGGGCCGTGCGCGGGCTCCGGGAGCTGCCGGAGCGCCATTCCCGGGTCGTCGACATCGCCGGGATGAAGGACGTCGTCCTGGACGTCGCCGCCGGGATCGCCGGAGGAGCCGGAGGAAGGAGAGCGGGCGGATCATGAGATACGCGTTCCTCGTGGGCGACGGCATGGCCGACCGCCCCATCCCCGAGCTTGGCGGCCGGACCCCCCTCGAATACGCGGCCACTCCGAACATGGACCGGGTGGCGGAGCGGGGCCGGATGGGCCGCATCCGGACCGTGCCCGACGGCCTGCCGCCGGGCAGCGACGTGGCCAACCTGTCCCTGCTGGGATACGACGCGGCGGCCCACTTCCAGGGCCGCGGCCCGATCGAGGCGGCCAGCCTCGGCGTCGCTCTCGGGCCGGACGACACGGCTTTCCGCTGCAACCTGGTGACCCTGCGCGACGGCCTCATGGCCGATTATTCGGCCGGGCACATCGGGACGGACGAGTCGCGGGCCCTCCTGCTCGACCTGGACGCGGCGCTCGGCGGTCCGGCCGCGCGCTTCCACCCGGGGGTCAGCTACCGGCATCTGGCCGTCCTGCGCGGCTTCCCGGCCGGGCTGCGATGCACGCCGCCGCACGACATCTCGGGGCAGCCATGGGAGCCGCACCTGCCGGAAGGCCCGGGGCGGGACATCGTCCTGGACCTGATGGCCCGGGCCCGGGAGCGGCTGGCGGCCCACCCGGTCAACAAGGCCCGGGCGGCGGCGGGGCGGAACCCGGCCACCGACATCTGGCTCTGGGGCCAGGGGCGGGCCATGAAGCTCGAGACGCTGCGGGACCGCTACGGCCTGACGGGCTCGGTCATCTCGGCCGTGGACCTGGTCCGCGGCCTGGGCGTCCTGGCCGGGCTCGAGGTCCGGCTGGTCGAGGGTGCGACCGGCTACCTGGGCACGAATTACGCCGGCAAGGTCGCCGCCGCCAAGGCCGCCCTGGCCGGCCAGGACTTCATCTACCTGCATGTCGAGGCCCCGGACGAAATGGGCCACGAGGGGCGGACCGACAAGAAGGTCCAGGCCATCGAGGAGTTCGACCGCTTCGTCGTCGGCGAGATGCTGGCCTGGGCCGAGGCGGCCGGCGACGTGCGGGTCGTCGTGGCCACCGACCACGAAACGCCGATCGCCATCAAGACCCACGCCGCCGGGCCCGTGCCCTATGCCGTCTGCGGCCCGGGGATCGCCGCCGGCGGGGCGGCCGGATTCAACGAGCGGGCCGCGGCGGACCTGGCGGTCGAGGCCCCGGCCGCCGTTTTCGAGCGCATCATCCGCGGCTGACGGCCGGGAAGCGCCCCGTCGCTCCCGCCTCCCGCGCTCGCCCCGTCCGCGTCCCCTCCAAGGTCGACCCGGGGTCGTCCGGGCGGCCTTCCAACGATACGTATTGTGCCGCCGATTCGATGGTGCGACAATGGGACCGTTGCGGCCGGGGACCGGATGCCCGGCGAGGAGGTCCCATGAAGAGATTCATTTCGGTCCTGGCGGTCGTCGTGTTCGTCGCGGTCCTGGTCGGGGCCGCGTCCGGGCAGGCGCCGGCCAAGAAGCTCAAGGTCTTCATCTCGGTCGACATGGAGGGTCTCGCCGGGCTCATCGCCTGGGACGAAACGGGGGAGGGGGGGGCCGATTATCCGCTCTTCCGCCGCATCATGACCGAGGAGGCCAATGCGGCCATCGCCGGCGCCCTCGACGCCGGGGCGACCGAGATCGTCGTCCGGGACGCCCACGGCAGCGCCCGCAACATCCTGCCGGACCAGCTGCGCCCCGAAGCCCGGCTCATCCGGGAATGGGCCGGCCCGATGAGCATGATGGAGGGCCTCGACCGGACGTTCGACGCCGTCGTGTTCGTCGGCTACCACGCCCGGGCGGGCACGCCCGACGCCGTGCTCAAGCACACCATGAGCCTGACGCTCTACGATCTCATCCTCAACGGCGTGCGGATGCCCGAGGCCGGCTGGAACGCGGCCATCGCCGGATACTTCGACGTCCCGGTCGTTTTCCTATCCGGCGACTCGGCCATCTGCAGGCAGATCCGGGAGATCGTCGGGCCGATCGAGACGGCGGCGGTCAAGGACGGCATCAGCAAGGCGGCCTCGATGATCCATCCGGCCAAGGCCCAGGAGATGATCCGCAAGGGTGTCGCGGCGGGCCTCAAGAACCTGAAGGCGGCCAAGCCCTACAAGCCGGCCCCGCCCTATAAGCTCGAGATCGTGTTCACCGACGAGACCCTGGCCATGCGGGCCTCCTCGGTTCCCGGGGCCGTCCGGACCGGCGAACGGTCGGTGGCCTTCACCTCGAACGACCTCATGCAGATCGTCGTCGATTTCAGTCTGGCCCGTCGTACCTGACTCGAAAAGAAAAGGTTCTTCTCCTGATTCCGCGGGGACACCTCTCTTAGGCTTCGCTCAGGGCATTGCCTCTGGCAGCGGGGAGCGGACTCTTGGGAGCGTACCGGGCAGGATGCGGCTGAGCGCTCGAAGCCGCGATCCTGCGAAATATCGGAGATTAGCTCTTTCTTTGGATATTTCCCAGCCCCGCCCCTCCGAGTCGCTCCGGGGCGGCGCTGATGGTCGC
>CAZNPB010000008.1:0-75885 GCA_964574895.1 uncultured Eubacteriales bacterium | reverse complement strand
ATCGTCGAAGTCCTCCTCGGAGTCGAGGTCCTCGGTGAACGTCTTATCGATCTCCTCGAACAGGAGGTAGCCCTGCTTGCGGCCCTTGGAGATGAGCTGGGAGATCTCGTCCTTGTGGATCTTGTTATCCGGCGACACGGGGGGCACCTCTTTTCCGACCCTCGGATCCTGTTGGACGTCCGCGCACGGGTTTTCTTCCCCTCACTTCATCGACAGGATCTGCTTGGTCACGTCTTGCTTCTGATAGAGGAGGGCCAGGAGCTCCTCCTTCTCCCCGGACTTTTCCGACCGGGCGATCTTCAGCTGGATGTCCTTGAGGCGGTTCTGGAGGTAGAACATGCGCAGGGAGCGCAGGCACTCCTGGGCCTCCTCGACCGACCCCTCCGACGACTTCTCGAACAGGGCCCGGGCCAGCTGCGACATCAGGGCCGGGGGCACCCGGCCCTGGAGCCCGGGGAAGCTCCAGGACTCGTCGTTGCGGAAACAGGCCAGGATGTACTGGAAGACCGGCTCGCTCCGCAGGCCCTGGAAGATCTCCTCGCCGCACTCGGCGAAGACGTCGGGGGCCAGCGACGGGTCGCTCATGAGGATCTGGAACAGGCGCTTTTCGCCCGGGCAGAAGAGGCCCGGCTCGGCCGGCCCCGGGTCCGGGGCCTTGCGCTCGATGATGTTGCGCAGCAGGTCTTCGGTGACGCCCAGCTTGGCGCTGGCCCGGCGCAGGTACTCGCTCCGGGCCACCGGGTCGGGCGTTTTCTCGATCTCCCGGACGACGGCCCGGACGACCTTGCCCTTCTCCTCGGGGATGTCCATGCGGGCGGCGGCGGCCAGCGAATCGACCAGGAAGTCGAGGCCGGGGAGGGCCTTCTTCATCAGGGCCAGGTAGCGGTCTCGGCCGTGCCGGCGGATGAAGGCGTCCGGGTCCAGGTCGTCCGGCAGGACGAGGACGTCGACGTTGAGGCCCTTCTCGAGCCCGAGCGGGACGGCCCGGGCCGCGGCCGTCCGGCCGGCGCGGTCGCCGTCGTAGCTGACGACCAATCGCGGGGCGAAGCGCAGGGCCTGTCCGACCTGCCAGGGCGTCAGGGCCGTGCCGAGCGAGGCGACGACGTTGGTGATGCCGGCCTGGTAGAGGGACGAGAGGTCGGTGTAGCCCTCGACCAGGATGGCCGTCCCTTCCTTGCGGATGGCGTCCTTGGTGAAGTTCAGCCCGTAGAGGAGCTTGCCCTTCGAGTACAGCGGCGTTTCCGGGGAGTTGAGGTATTTCGGCTCGGCGTCGACGACGGTCCGGCCGCCGAAGGCGACGACGCGGCCGGTCAGGCTGAAGATGGGGAAGATGACCCGGCCGCGGAAGCGGTCGCGGAACTCGCCCGGGCGCGAGCCCGGCAGGGCCAGGCCGCCCTTTTCGAGGAGCGAGATGGGGACGTCCTTGGACCGGAAGAAGTCGATCAGGGCCGTCCAGGCGTTCAGGGCGTAGCCGATCTTGAGCGTCTGGATGGTCTCGTCCGACAGGCCGCGGGCCTTCAGGTAGTCGAGGCCCTTGCGGCCTTCGGCCGTGCCGGTCAGGTTCTTGCGGAAATAACCGAGGGCCAGCTCGTTGGCCTTCAGCAGCTTCTCCTCGAGCTTGAGGACCTCGGGCCGGACCCGCTGCTGGGCCGGCAGGGGGACATGGTAGCGCTCGGCCAGGCTCTTGAGGGCCTCGGGGAAGGTCAGGTTCTCCCGTTCCATCAGCAGGGAGAAGATGTCGCCGCCGACGCCGCAGCCGAAGCAATGATAGAGCTGCTTGTCCTCGTCGATCGTGAAGGAGGGGGTCTTCTCGGTGTGGAAGGGGCACAACCCGACCCATTTGCGGCCCCGGTGCTTCAGGGTCGTGTACTGCGAGGCGATCTCGACGATGGACGAGGCCTGCCTGACCTGGTCAATGATCTCCATAAATGCTATCTGGCCCGGGCTTTCTTATAAAATATAGGGTCCGCCCCGCGCCTTGTCAAGGCGCCCGGCGGGTTATTCCCTCGGACGGCGGCGTCCGTTCCTCGGCTCTATAAATGATTGATCTGGCTGGCGATGAAGGCCGCCCCGAAGCCGTTGTCGATGTTCACCACGGCCACCCCGCCCGGACAGGCGTTGAGCATGGCCAGCAGGGCGGCCAGGCCCTTGAAGCTGGCCCCGTAGCCGACGCTCGTGGGCACGGCGATGACCGGCACCTTGACCAGCCCGGCAACCACGCTCGGCAAGGCCCCTTCCATGCCGGCCACGGCGATGAGGACCCGGGCCCGCCGCAGGCGCTCATACTGGCCCAGCAGACGGTGCAGTCCGGCCACGCCGACGTCGTAGATGCGCTCGGTGTCGTTGCCCAGCATCTCCGCGGTCACGGCCGCCTCTTCGGCGACGGGGATGTCGGAGGTGCCGGCGGTCAACACGACGATGACGCCCCGGCCGGCGGGGGGGCGGGAGCGGAGGCGGGTGATCGTCCGGGCGCTCTCGTTGTAGACGGCCCCGGCCAGCCGGCCCTTGATCCTGGCCCAGGCCGCCGGCTCCACGCGGGTGACCAGGAGGTTGGATCCCTTCTCCAGGATGTCCCGGCCGATGCGGACGATCTGGGCCGGGGTCTTGCCCAGGCCGAAGACGATCTCCGGCGTGCCCTTGGCCAGCTCGCGATGATGGTCGACCTTGGCGAATTCGAGGTCGCAGTAGGGGAAGCCCTCGAGCTTTTCGAGGGCCTGGGCGGGCGTCAGACGGCCCGTCCGGACCTTTTCGAGGACCTCTTCCAGCCGCTTCTTCATCTCGCTTATTCTACCACAGAAGACAAACCCGCGGGCCCCGGCCGAGGCCCGCTCCCGCCGCGATTGTCAAATACGGGCATCTCGTGTAGAATAAACGCACTTCGACTCCATTCGAGAGGAATCTACCGTGCGCGAACAACGATCGAAAAAGGACGAGTATCAGAAGGCCCTGGCGGCATTCAGCCTGGCGGTCAAGGATTTCCAAAAGGGCGATCTCGACAAGGCCGGCGCTGCTTTCAAGGAATTCATCGAGAAGTACCCCGTCGACAAGGAGATCGTCGACCGGGCCCGGGCCTACCTGGCCATCTCCCAGAAACGGCCGAAGAAGGAATCCGCCGCGCCCAAGGGCTTCGACGAGCATTACCGCCTGGCCGTGGCCAAGATCAATCAGAAGGATTACCCGGCGGCCCTCAAGGCGCTCGACAAGGCCCTCGAGTTCAAGGAGCAGGAAGGCCTCGTCTACTACCTGCAGGCCGACGCCAACTGTCTGATGGGCCAGACCGACGAGTCGCTCGAGCTGCTCAAGAAGGCCGTCCAGAAAGACAGGCATTTCGCCGTCCTGGCCCAGAACGAGCCCGATTTCGAGCCGCTCTGGGAGGACAAGAAGTTCAAGCTGATCACCAAGCTCTCATGAAACGTTCCACCGTCGTTCTTTATTGGGGGGGAGAGCGAACGGTCTTTCAGCCCGTCCTGGGGCGGCCGCTCGGGGCCTATGCCCTCGAGGCCGCCGGCCGGGTCGGCCCGGACGCCGTCCTGATCCTGGCCGGGCCCGAGGGGCCCGGGCGGGACGACTGGCCGGGCCTGGCGGCCGCGGCCGGGATCGCCGCGCCCCTCTTCGTCCTGCCCGGCGCGGCGGCGCGGGGCGCGGGGCGCCCGGCCGTCCTGGCGGCCCTGCGGACGGCCCGCCCCATCCTGGAACGCTATCCCGATTGCGACATCCTGGCCGTCCCGGCCTCGCGTCCGCTGCTGCGCGAACGGACCCTCAAAGCGCTCCTGCGGTCCCACCGGGCCAAAGGCTCCTCGCTGACCTTCTTGAGCGGGCCGGCCGGGACCGGCCTCTCGGGCGTCGTGGCGTTCCGCTCGGCCGACGTCTTTCCCCTCCTCCGCGCCGTGCCCCCCTCCGCCGGGCCGGCCGGGTTCGAGGCCCTGGCCCTGCGCTTGACCGAGACCGGCCGCAAGACCGGCTTCACCGAGTGCCCGGATCCCACCGAGGTCCTGGCCGCCGCCGACGCCGCCGGGGCCGGGCTGGCCGCGGCCGAGCTGCGGCGCCGCAAGAACGAGTCCCTGGCCCGCCGGGGCGTCGTTTTCCTGGACCCCGCCTCGGCCTGGATCGACTGGCCGGTCCGGATCGGTCCCCGGACGGTCGTCTACCCGTCCGTCGTCATCGAAGGCCCGACCCGCATCGGCGCCGACGGCTGCGTCTATCCCCACGTTCACATCCGGACCTCGACGCTCGGGGCCCGCGTCAAGGTCCTGAGCTCGACAGTCATGGAAGAGACCGTCCTCGAGGACGATGTCCAGGTCGGCCCGTTCTCCCGCTTCCGGCCGAAGACGCGGGTCCGGGCCGGGGCCAAGGTGGGCAATTTCGTCGAGATGAAGAACACCGACTTCGGGCCGGGCTCCAAGGCCCAGCATCTGAGCTACGTGGGCGACAGCGCGGTCGGGGCGGGGGTCAACGTCGGGGCCGGGACGATCACCTGCAACTACGACGGCGTCTCCAAGAACCCGACCCGGATCGAGGACGGCGTGTTCATCGGCTCGGGCACGGAGCTGGTGGCCCCCGTCACCGTCGGCCGCGGCGCCTACATCGCCGCCGGCTCGACCATCACCGCGGACGTCGCGGCCGGGGCCCTGGCCATCGCCCGGGCCCGCCAGATCGAGAAGCCCGGCTGGGCGCGGGAGAGGGCCCGCGCCCGGGCGAAAGCGCGGCAGGGGGGGAAGCCATGAAACGGAGCGAGCTGAGGGAGTACTTCAGGAACGGCCGGGCCGTGGTCGCGCCCGGCACCTACGCCATCGTCAAGTCGAAGCGGGCCCTGGCCAACGCCTTAGCCGTCATCAAGGACGACCGCGAGACGACCTGCATCATCGACGAGTCCAAGCTCGGCGCCCAGAAGTTCCTGGGCTTCGAAGGCGATTGGCGCATGATCACGTTCGATATGGTCCTGCCGTTGAGCCTGGTCGGGTTCTTCGCCGCCGTCTCCGGGGCCCTGGCCGAGGCCGGGGTCAACATCTTCGCGGTCTCCGCCTATACCACCGACCACGTCTTCGTCAAGGACCAGAAGCTCGAGACCGCCATCAAGTCGCTCGAGAAACTGGGCCTCGCCGTTCGCCGGCGCTGAACGGGGGGCCGGCCCGCCGCCGGGCCGAGGAGTCGTCCATGCCGGTCGTCGTCCCCCTGGCCGAGATCCGCCGGGCCGCGGCCGCGATCGATCCCCTGCCGCTCATCGAGGCGGGCTTCGTCGCCTATTCGCGCGGCCGGGTCGTCGTCCCGCCCGTCGGGGAGCTCGTCTTCGACGATCCCCCGGGCGACGTCCACATCAAGTACGGCTACATCAAGGGCGGCGACGTCTACGTCATCAAGATCGCCTCGGGGTTCGTCCACAATCCCCGGCTGGGACTGCCCTCGGGCGACGGGCTCATGCTGGTCTTCGACCAGCGGACCGGCGTTCTGCGGGCCGTCCTGCTCGACGAGGGCTATCTGACCAACCTGCGGACCGCCGCGGCCGGGGCCGTCGCCGCCAACCATCTCGCGCCCCGCGAGGTGACCGCCGTCGGCATCCTGGGGGCCGGCGTCCAAGGCCGGCTGCAGCTCGAGTGGCTGCGCCGGGTCCGGCGGTTCGACCGGGCCGTCGTCTGGGGCCTCGACGAGGCCGAGCTGGAAGCCTACCGGAGGGATATGGAAGGGCCGGGACTGGCTATCCGCACCACCCGGCGGGCCGATGAGGTGGCCGCGGCCGCCAACCTCATCGTCACCTGCACGCCGTCGACGACGCCGCTCCTGCGGGCCGGGGACATCCGGCCGGGGACCCACATCACCGCCATGGGCTCCGACACGGCGGCCAAGCAGGAGCTCGACCCGGCCATCCTGGCCCGGGCCGATCGCGTCGTCGTCGACAGCTTGAGCCAGGCGGAGCTGCGCGGCGAGGCCTTCCGGGCCGTCGCCGCCGGGGCGATCGGCCGGGAGCGCCTGATCGAGCTCGGCCGGATCGTCGAGGACCCGCGCCGGGGACGCTCCTCCGAAACGGAGATCACCGTGGCCGATCTGACCGGGGTGGCGGTCCAGGACATCCAGATCGCCAAGGCCGTTTGGGACGAGGTCCGGCGGATCAGAGATAGTTCCTGACCACGGTCTCCATCGCCCCCGACTGACGCTCCATCTCCGCGACCATCTTGAACTGGGTCCGGGCCCGGTCGAGGTTGTGCCCGTCCCGGTGGATCTTGAAATAGACGTCGCCCTTGAGATGATCGGTCAGGAAACGGATGCCGCACTCGAGGGTCAGGAGCCGGGCCGAGAAGGCCAGGAGCTCCGTTTCGGCGGGGACCAGGAAGTCCCGGGCCGCATCGAGGTAGCCGGCGGCCAGCCGGTCGAACATGCCGAGATCGAAGCCGACCCGGCCCAGGTCGCGCTCGTCCTCGGCGGCCGTGGCCGCCCCGAGGCGGACCGAGTCGCCGAAGTCGTAAAGGACCGAGCCCGGCATGACCGTGTCCAGGTCGATGACGCAGATGCCCTCGCCCGTCCGGTCGTCGATCATGACGTTGTTGAGCTTGGTGTCGTTGTGGGTGACCCGCTCGGGGATGCGGCCGGCGGCCAGGCCCTCGACGACCAGGCCGGCGTCCCCCTCCCGGGCCAGGACGAAATCGATCTCCGGCCGGACCGCGGCGGCCCGGTTGAAGGGATCGTGCTCGACGGCGGCCTGGAAGGCCTCGAAGCGCTTGCGGGTGTGGTGGAAGTCGGGGATGGTCTCGTGGAGCCGCGGCCCGGGCAGGCCGGCCAGCATCTTTTGGAAGCGGCCGAAGGCCTGGGCGGCCGCGTAGACGTGGCGGACGTCTTCGACCCGGTCGTAGGTCCGGGCCCCGTCGATGAAGTGGAACATCCGCCAATAGCCGCCCTCCGGCGTGCGGTGGTAGGACCGGCCGTCGCGGGACGGGACGATGGTCAGCGTCCGCCGGCCGGGATCGCCGCCGCCGGCGGCGATCCGCTCCCGGGCGTAACAGGTCACCCGCTCGATGTTCTCCATCAGCCGCTCGGGCTCGCGGAAGACGAGGTGGTTGATCCTCTGGTTGACGTACTTCGTCCGGCGGCCGACGGCCTCGAACTCGGAGCAGTAGGTGTCGTTGATGTGGCCCGACGGGATGGGACAGGACGATATCCAGGTTCCCGGGCAGGCGAAGGCGGCGCAGATCCTGTCGAGCTCGGGCAGCGGTTTCTTTTCCATGGACGACCTCGGCGCGAGATCCCGGGCCGCCCCGGGTCAGGCGCCCATTCTAACCGGGGCGCCCCGGGCCTGTCAACGCGCGGACCGGGGCCGGCCGCCGCCGCGCCCCTGCGGGCCCCGCCCGCCGCCGGGCCGTCCGCCCCGGTCGTGGCCGCGCCGGCCGGACGTCCGGCGGCGCTCCAGGTCCTGCCCGGCCAGCCGTTCGAGGCTCATGTCCCGGACGAACATATCGCTCGTCACCGCGTACTCGGGGATCTTCTGGCCGATGAACTTCTCGATGGCCTCCATCTGGTCGGCCGTCTTCTCGCTGGCCAGGGTGATGGCCAGGCCGGTCGCGCCGGCCCGGGCCGTCCGTCCGATGCGGTGGACGTAGTTCTCGATATCCTGGGGGACGTCGTAGTTGACGACCATCTCGAGATCGTCGATGTGCAGTCCGCGCGAGGCCACGTCGGTGGCCACGAGGATGGGGAAGCGGCCGGCCATGAAGCCCTCGATGATCTCCAGCCGCTCGTTCTGGGGCAGGTCGCCGTTGAGGAACTCGGCCTTGTAGCCGTTGGCCTGCAGCTGCTTGGCGACGAGGAAGGCCGTGTGTTTCATGTTGGTGAAGATGAGGACGTTGTGCGGGGCCCGCCGCTGCAGCAGGCCGAGGAGGAGGTTGAGCTTGATGTGGCTGCCGACCCGGTAGAGCTCCTGGGAGATGGTGTCCACGGTCATCTGGTCGGGCGTGACCTCGATGAAGGCCGGATCGTTGAGATAGGCCTCGGCCACCCGCCGGGAGAGCTTGTTCAGCGTGGCGCTGAACAGCATGCTCTGACGGCGGGTCCGGTCGGGCATCTGCCGGACGAGGTCCCGCAGGTCGGGCAGGAAACCCATGTCGAAGAGCCGGTCGGCCTCGTCGATGACCAGGAAGCCGCACTCCTTGAAATCGAGGCGCTTCTTCTCGGCCAGGTCGAGCAGCCGGCCGGGGGTCCCGATGATGAGGTCCGGTCCAGCCTTGATCTGGGCCAGCTGGGCGGCGTAGCCGACGCCGCCGTAGAAGCAGCCGATCTCCAAACCGAGGGCCCGGTTGAGGAGCAGGGCCTCGCCCTGGATCTGGACGGCCAGCTCCCGGGTCGGGACGATGATCAGGGCCTTGCGCCGGGCCGACTTGCGGTGCTTCAGCATGTGGGCGAAGAGGGTGATCAGGAAGGCGGCGGTCTTGCCCGTCCCGGTCTGGGACTGGACGGCCACGTCCTGGCCCTTGAGGGAGCTGGCCAGGGTCAGCTCCTGGACGGGCGTCAGGTCGGTGTAGCCCCGGTCGGCGATGGCCTGTTGGAGCCTGGGATCGAGGTCGAGTTCGGTGAAACGCATGTCATTTCCTTCTGGGACGGGTGGGGGCAGCGCCAAGCGCCGGCGAATCCCCCTGAAGAGGGGCGTGTCGGGCCGGAATATCCTTCCGCAACGTCTCTCAAGTGTTCGAATAGAGGATACAGTCTACCATAAGGCGGCCGGGGGCTCAAGTTGACAAGCCCCCCCCGATGCCCTATTTTGGCCTCTGCCATGAGCGGCAAAACGATCCGGTCGCTGGTCCAGAGCTGGGAGACGGTCCGCTTCGAGCTCCTGAAGACCCGCGTCTCGGACCTCCCCCTGGCCATCGAGGGCTCGCCCCTGGAGCGCTATGTCGCCCGCCTGCGCCGGGAGATGGACGCCAAGAGGCTGCGCTTCAAGCCCGAGATCTACCTGACCGACATCTGGGGCTGCCCCGACCGGACCCCCGTCATCGGCGTCCCCTTCTACCTGGCCGACGCCCGGCTGTCCCGCCTCGAGGAGGAGCAGGCCGGCGACGTCGAAGACCCGCGGACGATCATGATGCTGCTGCGCCATGAGGCCGGCCACGCCGTCAACTACGCCTACCGCCTGTGGCGCCGGCCGAGCTGGGGGGAGATCTTCGGGCCGTTCACCAAGCCCTACCGTGACGCCTTCCGGCCGGACCGGGCCAGCCGCAACTACGTCCGCCATATCGCCGCCTACGCCTACGGCCGGACCTACGCCCAGAAGCACCCGGACGAGGACTTCGCCGAGACTTTCGCCGTCTGGCTGACCCCCCGGTCCCAATGGCGCGAGCGCTACCGGACCTGGCCCGTCATCCGCAAGCTCCTCTACGTCGACGGCCTGATGAAGGAGATCCGCGGCGCGGCGCCCGAAAGCCGGCGCGGCCGGCACCTCCGGGCCGCCGACCGCATGACCCTGACCCTGGCCGAGCATTACGGCAAGAAGGCCGAGCGCTTCCGCCGGGCCGCCCGCGGCTACGTCGACGACAGCCTCCACGACGCCTTCCCGGCCAGCCGCGGCCAGGTCCTCCGGCCGGCCGCCGCCCTGTTCCGCCGCTACCACGACCGCCTGGTCGGGCGCGTGGTCCACTGGTCGGTGCTGACGCCGGCCGAGACCGACGCCCTGCTCCGCAAGCTCGAAGCCCGGGCCGCCGCCCTGGGATTGAGCTACCGGCCGGGCGCGGAAGGGGAGCGGATGATGGACGTCGTGTCTCTGGTCATCGCCCTGGCCCTCGACTACGCCTACACCGGCCGCCTGACGGGTTGAGGGCCGCGGCCGGGACCGGTCTGGCCCCGGTCAGCGGCCCAGCGCCCGGCCGCTCCCCGGTCCCTTGAAGATGGGCAGCTGCATGTCGTACGGGGGGCCTTCGAAAGCGGCCTTGAGGACCGCCTGCAGGAGGTCGGGATAGGCCAGGCCGGCCCGCTCGGCGGACCGGGCCAGGCCCATGCCGCTGTCGAGGCAGGGGTTGCAGTTGACTTCCAGGATGATCGGCTCGCCGTTCTCGTCGAGCCGGATGTCGACCCGGCCGTAGCCCCAGCCGCCGACCGCCCGGAAGGCCTTGATGGCCGTCCGGTTGATGAGGCCGGCCATGTCGGCGTCCACCCGGGCCGGACAGATGACCGTCGTCCGCTTGTATTCGACGGAGGTCTCGACCCACTTGGCGGCGTAGGACAGGATGGGCGGGATGGAGCGCGGCAGCCGCGAATAGTCGACCTCGGCCAGGGGCAGGGCCCGCAGGCTCCGACCGCCGACGAGCCCGACGTTGAACTCCCGGCCTTTGAGGAAGCGCTGGACGAGGGCCGGCTGTTTGTAGGTCCGCAGGACTTCCCGGGCCTTGTCCCGGAGGGCGGTCTTGGTCTCGACGACCGAATTGCGGTCCAGGCCGATGCCGGCGTGCTCCTGGGCGGCGTGGACGATGAGCGGGAACGTCCACTTGTGCTCGTCGACGTCCCGCAGCCGTTCGATCAGGGCCGTCGAGGGCGGCGTGGGCAGCCCGGCGCCCTTCAGCAGGCTCAAGGACATGTACTTGTCGCGCGACAGGCCCAGGGCCAGGGCCGGCGAGCCGGTCATGGGGTAGCCGAGCATGCGGATGAAGGCCGCCACGCGCATCTCGAAGAGGGCACCGTGGACGACGTCGTCGTACTGGTTGAAGACGACGTCGGGGCGGAGGCGGTCGAGCCGGCGCTGGAGGACGGACAGGTCGCCGGCCAGCGGCATGACCGTGACGTGATGGCGGCGGGCCCGCAGGCCGCGGGCGATGCCGCGGATCATCTGCCGCAGGTAATGGAGGCTGCCGGTGTCGGCCTTCTCGTCGGGCAACGTCTCGGTGAAGGCGTTGTAGATGAGAGCGACACGCAGCTTCTTCATGCCCGGGACAATGGCCCTTGGGCTCATTCTATGTCATTTTCCGCGGCCCCCGCAAGCCCCCGCGGCGAAAATCCGATGAGGCGAGGCCCCGTCCGGCGCGGCGGGCCGGCTGTGTTATAATCGGGCGGGCCAATGCGGGACCGGGATGCGACGAAAGGGCGGCCGATCGCGCCTCTTCTTGCCGGCGCGGTCACGGTGGCCATCTCCGTCTTCGGGCTGATCAAGCTGGCGGCCCGGGCCGACCTCCGGCCCGAGCATCTGGCCCGGCCCATCGTCGGCCTGGATGCTTACGGGATCCGCGGCCCCTCCGACATCCGGTTCGTCCTGAGCCGCAAAGCGATCGGCGACCCGGTCGAGATCCGGTTCGGGCCGGACGGCGGGCCGGCCGTGGTTCGCGACGTCGTCGTCCCGTACTATGCCCGGCGCTCCTATCCGCTGCCGCTCATCCTGCTCGGCGCGTTCAGCTTCCTGTCCGGGTTCGCCGTCCTTCTTTTCCGCCCCCGCGACCGGCGGGCCCGCATCTTCTATTGGCTCGATCTCTGCTTCGGCGCCACGGTGATCATCGGCGGCGGGACCTACGGGCTGGGGGGACGAACGGCCAACCTCCTGCCCGGCGTGCTCTTCAACCTCGCCTACCCCCTGACGCTGGCCCTCCTGGTCTGGTTCGCCTGGAGCTACGGGCCGCCCCGGCCGCGCCTCCGGCCCGCCTTGTTCTGGGCCGTCCCGGCCGGCTTGGGCGTGCTGCTGGCCTCGCTTTTCCTCGCCGCCGAGCTCGGGCCGTCGATCGAGGCCTACCGCTGGCGCGAGGTCCTCAAGCATGTCCTGCGCATCTATGTCGTCATCATGGGCCTCGGGGCCCTGGCCGAGTTCGGCCGGGCCCTGAAGACCACCCGCTCGGAAGAGGACCGGGTCGAGATCAAGGGCTATCTGGTCGCCCTGGCGCTCGGGCTGGGTCCGTTCCTGGCCTTCAATCAGCTGCCCCTGGCCTTGACGGGCCGGCCGATCCTGCCCGAAGAGTTCAGCCTCGTCTTCTTCCTGATGGTCCCGATCTTCATGGCCATGGCCATCCTCCAGTTCCGCCTGCTCCGGGTCAACATCGTATTCCATCGCGGCCAGGTCTATGCCATCCTGACCTTCTTCACCCTGGGCCTGTTCCTGCTCGCGCTCGAAGGACTGAAGCTGGCCTTTCCGCGGGCCACGGCGACCGGCAACGTGGTCCTGACCATGGCCGCGGCCGTCGCCATCGCCATGCTGATGAGCCCCGGGCGGCGCGGGCTCCAGGACGCCGTCGACCGGCTCTTCTTCCGCCAGGCCTACGACTACCGCAGGGCGCTCCAAGGCTTCAGGGCGGCGGCCCCGGCCGTCGTCGACGCCGGGGCGCTTGTGGACCTGTTCTCGAAGACCCTGTCGGGCGCCCTGCCGGTGGCCGCGGCCGGACTCGTCCTGGGCGGGCCGGCGGGGGAGGGCGGCGGCGGGCGCCGGACCTACGGGCTGGACGGGCGGGCGGCGGCGGTCCTGGCGGGCTGGCCTCTCGACGCCGAACGTCCCTTGGCCCGGACGGCCGCGGTGCGCGGCGTCCGGGACCTCGACCTGTCCCGCGAGGACGCCCTGGCCGCGGCGGGCGCGGACCTCGTCCTGGCGCTGCCTCCGGCGGCCGGCGCGCCGTCCGGCCTGGCGGTCGTGGGGCCCAAGACGTCCGGACACCGCTTCACCGGCGAGGACATCGATTTCCTGACCGCTCTGGCCGGCGACCTGGCCGTCAACCTGGGCCGCATCCGGATCCAGGAGGAGATGATCTACGAGCGGGCTTCCCGCGAGAAGACCGAGGAGCTCGTCCGCCTCAAAACGGAGTTCATCGCTTCGGTCTCGCACGAGCTGCGGACGCCGATGACCTCGCTCCGGGGCCTGTCGGGCCTGCTGCGCTCGGGCAAGGTCGACGATCCGGCCAAGCGCGGGCGCCTGCTCGGCCTGATGGCGGGGGAGTGCGGCCGGTTGAGCCGGTTCCTGACCAACGTCCTCGATTACGGCCGCATCGAGGCCGGCGCCCGGGCCTACGACATGGGGGAGACCGATCTCGCCGGGCTCGTCCGCGAGGTCGTCGAGCTCGTCGGGGAGGGCCGCGACGAGGGCCTGCCCCGCCTGCGCGTCGAGACGCCCGACGGGCCCGTCGTTATCCGGGCGGACGCCGACGCCGTGCGGCAGGCCCTGCTGAACCTCGTCGACAACGCCCTCAAGTACAGCCCGGACGGGACGGAGGCCGTCGTCGGTCTGAGCGCCGGGCCGGGGCGGGCCGTCCTGTCGGTGACGGACCGGGGCATCGGCCTGGAACCGGAGGACCGGGACAGGATCTTCGATGCCTTTTTCCGCTCGGACGGGGCCGCGGCGCGGGCGCCGGCCGGGCTCGGGCTGGGGCTGCGGATCGTCCGCCACATCATGGACGCCCACGGCGGCCGGGTCGAGGTCGAGAGCGAGGCCGGGCGCGGCAGCGTCTTCCGGCTGGTTTTTCCGATCTAAAAGAGAGGGTCAAACAGAAGAGAGGGTCAAACCTACCTTTTACCCAGAAATGGGTAAAAGGTAGGTTTGACCCTCTCTTTTTAGGTTTGACCCTCTCGGAAAAAAATGGGGGCGGACCGGGCGGTCCGCCCCCACGGGCGATCTTATCTGTCGGCGAAGGCGTAAACGGTCAGGAAGCCGTGCTGGCTGATCTTGGCGATGAGCTCGCCGCTGACCTTCTCGACGCTGTCGCTCGGCTGGTGATAATCGGCCGTCATGGCGGCCATATAATAGACGAAGGGGACCTTGAACGCCGCGAACGAGGCGTGGTCGGACCCGCCGCTGCCGACGCCCAGGGGGTTCGGGCGCAGGGCCAGGTCTAGCCCGACGTACTGGTTCATCTCCCGGGCGATGTCGGCGAAGGGCGTGCCCTCGGTCAGGTTGACGGTGACGAACCAGGGGGCGCGGACCTTCTTGATCAGGGCCTCGGCCTCGGGGCCGGCCTGGGCGTACATGCGCATGGTGCGGGCCAGGGTGTCGGCGTCGTAGGGCCGGCTGATCATGTCGTAGTTGAGGTAGCCGACCGTCTTGTCGATCGGCCAGATCGGGTTCTGGGCGTAGTAGCGCGAGCCGAGCAGGCCCTCTTCCTCGCCCGTCCACAGGGCGAAGACGATGGACCGCTTGGGCTTGACCGGGCTGGCGGCGATGGCCTTGGCGATGTTCAGGACGCCGACCGAGCCGGAGCCGTTGTCGTCCGCGCCGTTCCAGATGTAGCCGTCCCAGGCGCCGTTGTGGTCGTAATGGGCGCCGACGACGAAGTACTCGTCCTTGAGCTTGGGATCGGAGCCCTCGATGACGCCGAGGACGTTGGTGCCGCGGACGAGGGCCGTCTTGGCCGTCGTGGCGATCGTCATCTTGGCGCCGGCGACGTCCATCGAGGCCGGCTTATAGGCCGCGTCGATCTTCTTCTTCAGGCCGTCGATCGTCTGGCCCGTGCCCTCGAGGAGGAAGTTGGCCATCTCGCGGGTGATCGTGGTCGCGGCGGCGCCATAGCGGCCCATGTCCATGCCGCCGGAGACGCCGGCCAGGGACAGGCGGCGCCGGGGCCGGTTGACGATGGGCTGGTCGTCGCTGGGCTTGCGGACGAACGACAGGGCGTTATAGATGGTCGCGTCGGTGCCGGCGCTGGCGACCTGGACGATGGCTGCCGGCTCCATCTTGGCGATGGCCTCCAGCTTGTTGAAGCGCTGGGGGCCGCCGCGCATCATCATGGCCATCATGTCGCCCTGGGGGGGAGCCGGGAAGTACTTGTCCTTGAGCTCCTTCTTCGACTGGAGCGGCGACTTGGCGTCGTCCCGGCCGGGCGCGTCGCTCAGGACGAGGACGATCTTGCCTTTCAGATTCATGCCCTTGAGCTCGTCGAGGCCGACGCTGGGCTCGGAGATGCCGTAGCCGACGAAGACGACGGGCGCGGTCACGGAGCCTTCGGCGGCGCCGCCCATGCCGCCCATGGCGCCCTGGTAATCGAGGCCGCCATGGAAGGTCCGGCTCTTGAGCGCGCCGGCCTTGTTGACCTCGATGGTGATGTCCGATTGGGAGTCGGTCGTCTCCTTCATGGCGAAGTCCTGGAAGTAGGTCCGCTCGCGGGGAGGCTGGGGGACCTGGACCCGGCCGCCGCCCATGCGGAAGCCGCCCATCATCATGGGCATGTCGCCGGCCGGCTTGACGCCCCACATCTTGAGGAGGGAGGCGGCGTACTCCGCGGCCAGGGCGTAGCCCCGGGTCGCGGTCTCGCGGCCTTCGAGGAGGTCGGACGCGATGTAGGTCAGCATGGCGATCGATTCCTTGGCCGTGATGGCCTCGAGGCCGGCCTTGAGCTTGTCGGGAGCCGGCTGGGGCTTGTCGACCAGGCTCAGGGCCTTCTGGACGTCCTCGAGCTTCATCTGCGGCGCCTGGGGTCCCTGGGCCCGGAGGCCGAGGATCAGGCCGAAGACGAGGACGACGGTCCAAACGTGCTTTTTCATAATTCCTCCACCTAGAATTCTCCGTCGTTCTTTGGACGCCGCCGGGACGGATTTCTTCCTTCTTCAACATGACCCGTTTCCCGCAAAACTGGACTGTGTCCCCCAGGCAGCCCAAAAAGAGCGAATTAATTCAGGTTTGACCCCTTCTTCAAGGGGTGGACTTGAGCGCGGGGGATACGTTAATATGGACGTCCTGTCGATAGTCCGTCCGGGGAGGTTCCGCTCATGAACACGAACATCAAGCTCTCGATCCTGGCCGTCCTCGCCCTGGCCCTCGTCGGCCTGGCCGCCGGCTGCAGGAAGAAGGAGCCGGAGCCCGCGGCGGCGCCGTCCGCCGCCTCCGCCGCCGAGTTCCAGTGGCAGATCGACCAGTTCGCCGACCTGCGCATCCTGCGCTACCAGGTGCCCGGCTTCGAGGCCCTGACCGCGGCCCAAAAAGAGCTGATCTACGATCTGAGCCAGGCGGCGCTGTGCGGCCGCGACATCATCTTCGACCAGAACTACAAGCACAACCTGGTCATCCGCCGGACCCTCGACGCCGTCGTCCGGGGCTACAAGGGCGACCGGACCGATCCCCGCTGGGCCGAGTTCATGACCTACGTCAAGCGGGTCTGGTTCTCCAACGGCATCCACCACCACTACTCCAACGACAAGTTCGTCCCCGGCTTCGACGCCGGCTATTTCGCCGCGCTGGTCAAGGGGACGGAAGGGGAGGCCTTCCCGCTCGCCGCCGGGCAGTCCCTCGACGACTTCCTGGCCTTCCTGAAGCCCGTCCTCTTCGACCCGGCCGTGGACGCCAAGAAGGTCTCCCTGGACTCGACCAAGGACCTGGTCGTCCACTCGGCGGTCAACTTCTACGACGGCGTCACCCAGGCCGAGGTGGAGCGCTATTACCAGGGCATCGTCGCCCCCCAGGACCCCACCCCCGTCTCCTACGGCCTGAACTCCCGGCTGGTCAAGAAGGACGGCCGGGTCGTCGAGGAGGTTTACGCCCTGAACGGCCTCTACGGGCCGGCCATCGCCCAGATCGTCGCCTGGCTCGAGAAGGCCGCGGCCGTGGCCGAGAACGACCAGCAGAAGAAGGTCATCGACGCCCTGGTCGCCTACTACAAGTCGGGCGACCTGGGGCTGTTCGACGAATACAACGTCCTCTGGGTCAAGGACCTGGCGTCCCTGGTGGATTTCGTCAACGGCTTCATCGAGGTCTACAACGACCCCCTGGGCATGAAGGCCACCTGGGAGTCGGTCGTCAATTTCAAGGACCTGGCCGCCACCAAGCGGGCCGACATCATCTCGGCCAACGCCCAGTGGTTCGAAGACCATTCGCCCGTCGACCCCAAGTACAAGAAGAAGGAGGTCAAGGGCGTCTCGGCCAAGGTCATCACGGCGGCCATGCTCGGCGGCGACTGCTACCCCTCGACCCCCATCGGCATCAACCTGCCCAACGCCAACTGGATCCGCAAGGACTACGGCTCCAAGTCGGTGACCATCGAGAACATCACCTGGGCCTACGACCAGTCCTCGCTCAAATCGCCCTTCGGCCCGGAGTTCACCCCGACGCCGGAGCTCCTCGAGCGGGCCCGCAAGTACGGCTCCCTGGCCGGCAACATCCACACCGACCTCCACGAGGTCCTGGGCCACGGCTCCGGGCAGCTCATGCCCGGCGTCGGCTCGGAGTCGCTCAAGAACTACCACTCGGCCGTCGAGGAGGCCCGGGCCGACCTGTTCGGCCTCTACTACATCATGGACGACAAGATGATCGAGCTGGGCCTGCTGCCGGACGCGGAAGCGGCCAAGGCCGAATACGACCTCGACGTCCGTAACGGCCTGCTGACCCAGCTCGTCCGCATCCAGCCGGGCAAGACGGTCGAAGAGGCCCACATGCGCAGCCGGGCCCTCATCGCCCATTGGGTCTACGAGCAGGGGCGGCCCGAGAACGTCATCGAGCGGCTGACCAAGGACGGCAAGACCTTCTTCGTCGTCAACGACTATCGAAAGCTGCGGGCCCTCTACGGCCGGCTCCTGGCCGAGGTCCAGCGCATCACCAGCGAAGGCGACTACGAGGCGGCCAAGGCCCTGGTCGAGAACTACGGCGTCCAGGTCGATCCCGGGCTCCATGAGGAAGTGCTGGCGCGCTACGCCAAGCTCCACCTGGCCCCCTACGCGGGCTTCGTCAATCCGGTCTACACGCCGGTCGTCGAGAACGGCCGGATCGTCGACGTCCGGATCGACCTGACCGAGGGCTACGTCGAGCAGATGCTGCGCTACGGCCGGGACTACGCCTTCCTGCCGGTCCGCTGAGCCGGGCGGCGCGCCGGGGCCCTCTCCGGCCGGCCCCCCCCCGGGCCTCGGGGGAGGAAGATTTTGGGCGTCTGTTCGTCCAACTGTTATAATGGAATTCTATGTCTCGATCGTGTGAGGTCCGCCTTGGCTAAGGTCACCTGGAATATGCTCAAATCCAAGCTGTGGGCGAAAAAAGCCCGTCCCTATACCGTCGCCGGCGCCCTGTTCCTCGTCTTCCTGGGCTGGCAGATCGTGTCCCGCCTGACCGGCGGCGGGGCCCCGGGCGGGCCGCGCGGGGCCGCGGTCGCCGTCGAGATCGCGCCCATCGAACGGGGCGCCATCCATGACATCGGCACCTTCTCCGGGACCCTCATCCCGAAATCATATTTCACCATCGTCCCCAAGATCTCCGGACGGATCAAGGAGCTCTACGTGGACATCGGGGACCGGCTCACCCGCGGCCAGCTCGTGGCCCTGCTCGAGGACGAGGAATACCAGCAGCAGGTCATCCAGGCCGAAGCCGATCTGGGGGTCGCCCAGGCCAACCTGGAAGAAGCCGCCTCGGCCCAGGAGCTGGCTCAGAAGGAGTTCGACCGGGCCAAGGCCCTGCACCAGAAGGGCATCCTCTCGGACGCCGAGCTCGAGGCCGCCCAGTCGGCCTTCGCCACCCGAAACGCCCGCTCCAAGGTCACCCAGGCCCAGATGGCCAACCAGCGGGCGGCCCTGGAGACGGCCAAGGTCCGGCTGTCCTACACCCGGATCCGGGCCGCCTGGGAGTCGGGCGGCGACGTCCGCTACGTCGGGGAGCGCTTCGTCAATCCCGGGGCCATGCTGTCGTCCAACACGGCCGTCCTCTCGGTCATCGAGCTGCAGCCGATCACGGCGGTCATCCACGTCACGGAGAAGGACTACTTCCGCCTGAAAGCCGACCAGCCGGTCGTCCTGAGCAGCGGCGCCTTCGCCGGCCGGGACTTCGCCGGCCGGGTCTCCCGGGTCGCCCCGCTCCTCAAGGAGACCTCGCGCGAGGCCCGGGTCGAGGTCGACGTCGACAACGCCGACGGCGACCTCAAGCCCGGCATGTTCGTCAACGCCCGGATCGAGTTCGCCAGCAAGGCCGACGCGACCATCGTGCCGACCAGCGCCCTGGTCAACCGGGGCGTCCTGCAGGGGCTGTTCCTGGCCGATCTCGAGGCCAAGAAGGCCCAGTTCCGGCCGGCCACCGTGGGCATCATCGACGGCGACCGGGCCGAGATCGTCGAGCCGGCCGGCCTGGCGGGATATGTCGTCACCCTCGGCCACCACCTCCTCGAGGACGGCACGGCCCTCCTGCTGCCCGAGACGGCGCCCGCGCCCGCCGTCGGAGAGAAGCGATGAAGCTTTCGGAATTCTCCATCCGCCGGCCCATCTTCACCTGGATGGTGACGCTCGTCGTCATCATCATCGGCCTCGTCTCGCTTTCGCGCCTGCCCGTCGACCTGATGCCCGAGATCATCTACCCGACCCTCAACGTCAACGCGTCCTATCCCAATACGGGGCCGGAGGAGATCGAGGAGATCATCACCCGGCCGATCGAGGAGGCCTTGAGCGCCGTGCCCGGCGTCGAGGAGGTCTTCTCCTCGTCCTCCGAGGGCTCGAGCTCGGTCCGGATCATGTTCGCCTGGGGCACCAACCTCGACGACGCGGCCGACGACGTCCGGGAGCGCCTGGACCGCATCGTCGGCCGCCTGCCCGAGGAGGTCGACCGGCCGACCCTGCGCAAGTTCGATCCGGCCCAGCAGCCCATCCTCCAGTTCGGCGCCTTGAGCAACCTGGACCCCGTCCAGGCCCGGCGCATCATCGACGAGCAGATCGCCTACCGGCTCGAGCGCGTGGCCGGCGTGGCCTCCGTCGACGTCTACGGCGGGCGGCAGCGGGAGATCCAGGTCAATCTCGACCCGCTCAAGCTCAAGGCCCTGGGCCTGCCCCTCGACGTCATCACCTCCAAGATCCGCCAGGAGAACGTCGACATGCCGGCCGGGGTCATCGAGCGCGGCAACTACGAGATCCTGCTCCGCATCCCCGGCGTCTTCACCAGCCTGGAGCAGCTGCGGGACACCGTCGTCGCCGTCCGGGACGGCGTGCCCATCCAGCTCAAGGAGATCGCCAGCGTCGAAGACACCTTCCAGCGCGTCACCCGCATCGCCCGCATCAACGACCGGGAGGGGATGCGGCTGGCCATTTACAAGCAGTCGGGCGAGAACACGGTCAACGTCGCCGAGCGGGTGCTCAAGGAGATCGCCGAGATCCAGCGGGACATCCCCCAGATCGAGATCCTGCCGACCTCCAACAGCGCCGAGTACATCCGGCAGGCCATCGACAACGTCGGCTCGTCCGCGATCTGGGGCTCCGTCCTGGCCATCCTGGCCCTGCTCGTCTTCCTGGTCAACTTCCGCAGCACCCTGGTCGTGGCCGTCTCCATCCCCATCTCGCTCGTCGGGACCATCGCCCTGATCTATTTCGGTGGCTTCACCCTCAACACCATGACCCTGGGCGCCCTGGCCCTGGGCATCGGCCAGCTCATCGACAGCTCGATCGTCGTCCTGGAGAACATCTACCGCATGGAGGAGGGCGGCGTCCCGGCCCTCAAGGCCTCGATCGACGGGGTCAACGAGGTGGCGGCGCCGATCGCGGTCGGGGCCATCACGACCTGCGTCGTCTTCCTGCCGATGATCTTCATGCGGGGCATGTCGGGGGTCATGTTCAAGCAGCTGGCCTATGTCGTCAGCTTCGCCAACCTGATGGGGCTGTTCGTGGCCCTGACCATGGTCCCGATGCTCTCGGCCCGGCTCATCCGGGTCGTCAAGCCGATCGGCCCGGAGGCGAAGAAGCCGCTGGAGCGCCTGGCCCGCTTCTTCCTGAACGGCTTCCGCTCCCTCGAGAACTGGTACAAGCGCCTGCTCCACAAGGCCCTCGACCATCGCGTCTTCGTCCTCTCCGCCGTCGGGGCCCTGCTCGTCGGCTGCCTGTTCCTCATCAAGCTCGTCGGGACCGAGTTCATGCCGGCGACGGACGAGAACGAGGTCCGCGTCTCCGTCGAGATGGAGGTCGGCACCCGCCTGGAGGTCATGGACCGGACCTTCACCGTGGTCACGGACATCGTCAAGAAGGCCGTCCCCGAGATCGTCAGCCACGAGGAAAGCTTCGGCGGCGGCGGCTGGCGGAGCGGCGCGAACACCGGGAACATGACCCTCAAGCTCGTGCCGCGGGGCCGGCGCTCGCGGTCGAGCGAGGAGATCGCCGTCGATCTCCGCAATAAGCTGTCCAACATCCCCGGCACCGTCGTCCGGACCCGGGCCAGCGGCGGCCAGATGATGTTCGGCATGCGCGGCGGCGGCGGCCAGGAGCGGCTCCAGGTGGAGGTCCGCGGCTACGACCTGACCGTCTCCGAGGCCCTGGCCCGCCAGGTCCAGGAGATCGTCCAGAAGGTCCCCGGCGTCACCGACACCCGGTTGAGCCGGGAGGTCGGCAATCCCGAGGAGCTCCTGGTCATCGACCGCCAGGCGGCGGCGGACATGAATCTCTCGGTCAGCGACATCGGCCAGTCCATCCAGACCGTCCTGTCGGGGACCGAGGCCAGCTACTTCCGCGAGGCCGGGCGCGAGTTCCGCATCCTGGTCAAGGTCAAGGACTCGGAGTACCTGAACCTTCAGGACATCCTCGATCTGACCGTGACCAACTCGGCCGGCGAGCAGATCAGCCTGCGCAACGTCATCGACACCCGGCCCCGGCGCGGGCCCATCCGCATCGAGCGGCGGGACCGCGAGCGCGTCGTGACCGTGTCCGGCGAGATCGCCGGCCGGGACCTGGGCTCGGTCATCGCCGACGCCCAGCAGGCCCTGCGGGCCGTCCCGGTGCCGCGCAACTTCAGCATCCAGTTCACCGGCGACTACGAGGAGCAGCAGAAGGCCAACCGCGAGCTGCTCTTGAGCATCATCCTGGCCCTGATCCTGGTCTACATGATCATGGCCATGCTCTACGAGTCGCTGCGCGACCCGCTCATCGTCATGTTCTCCGTGCCCCTGGCGGCCATCGGCGTCATCCTGATGCTCTTCCTGACCAAGACGAGCTTCAACATGCAGTCGTACATCGGCCTCATCATGCTGGGCGGCATCGTCGTCAATAACGCCATCATCATCGTCGATTACACCAACCTCCTGCGCCAGCGCGACGGGATGCCCATCCGCGAAGCCATCGAGGAGGCCGGCCGGCGGCGCCTGCGGCCGATCCTGATGACGGCCTTCACGGCCATCATGGCCACCCTGCCGTTGGCCCTGGGGCTCGGCGAGGGCGGCGAGGCCCAGGCCCCCCTGGCCCGGACGGTCATCGGCGGGCTCCTGAGCTCGACCCTGATCACCCTGATCGTCGTGCCCGTCGTCTACAATATCTTCGAGGACTTCCGGCGCAAGAAAGAGCACGGCCAGGAGGCCGACGGAGGGGCCAAGCCCGCGGCCGTGTGACGCCGGCCTGGATTGGACCTCCCGGCCCGGGCGCCGGGCCGGCGACCGTGGAGATTCCCTTCTCACGGCTTGGGCTCGGGGACGGATCTCGAAGAGGGGACATGTCCCGCCTCGGTACGTGTCCCCGATCTTGTTCGGATTTGACCTCCCCTCCGGGGGCGGCTATCATGGCTTTCATTATGGCCACTGTCATTGATCTCCAAGACTACGGCTGGGACGCCTTTTTCGCCGCGGCGTTCGAGGCGGGCGCGGGCGAAGGGCTCGTCCCGGCCCGCGTCGTCAGGCAGTCGCGCGACCTTTCGACCGTGATCGCCGCGTCCGGGGAGGCGGAGGCCGAGGTCTCGGGCCGGTTCCGGCACCAGGCCCGCGGTCCGGCCGACTTCCCGGCCGCCGGTGATTGGCTGGCCCTCAAGCTCGTCCCGGGGGGCCGGGCCGTCATCGAGGCCGTCCTGCCGCGCCGGAGCGCCTTCACCCGCAAGGCGGCGGGGGAGGCCGTCGAGGCCCAGGTCGTCGCGGCCAATATCGACACCGTCTTCCTGGTCAGCGGCCTGGACGGGGACTTCAACCTGCGGCGCATCGAGCGCTATGTCACCACGGCCTGGTCGAGCGGGGCGGTGCCGGTGCTGGTGCTCAACAAGGCCGATCTGCGGACGGACCTCGAGGCCGTCGCCGCCGCGGCCGCCGCCGTCGCGCCGGACGTGCCGGTGGTCGCCGTGTCCGCCCGCCGGGCCGAAGGGCTCGACGGCCTGGCGCCTTACCTTGTCCCGGGCCGGACGGTGGCCCTGCTCGGCTCCTCCGGCGTCGGCAAATCGACCCTCATCAACCGCCTGCTGGGCGAGGAGCGCCTGGCCACGGCCGCGGTCAGCGACGCCGGGGAGGGGCGGGGACGGCACACGACGACCTCCCGCGAGCTCATCCGGCTCCCCGGCGGGGCCCTGCTCGTCGACACGCCGGGCCTGCGCGAGCTGGGGCTGTGGGCGGACGACGAGGGCCTCGACCGGACCTTCGAGGAGATCGACCGGCTGGCGGCGCGCTGCCGCTTCCCCGACTGCGGCCACGAGCGGGAGCCGGGTTGCGCCGTCCGGGCCGCCGTCGAGACGGGGGAGGTCGACCGCGGGCGCTGGGAGAGCTACCTGAAGCTCCGCCGCGAGCTGCGCTTCCTCGAGCTCAAGAAGGACGAGAGGGCCCGCCGGCAGCACGAAAAGGCCATCGGCCGCGATTTCGCCGCCCGCATCAAGGAGATCAAGAAGAACAAGCCTCGCTACCGCTAGGCGCCGGGGGGCGACGCCGGTGCGAAGACGGCGCTGTCCTCATTCCGGGGATCGGCTCCGAATGGGGACATGAATGGGGACATGTACCGCTTCGGTACGTGTCCCCCGTCTTCTTCCGGTACGTGTCCCCCCTCTTTGGCCCCATCAGGGAGACCGGTTCTGACAGGGGACATGTAACGCTTCGGTACGTGTCCCCCTTCTTGGTTCTCGGCCCCGGGACCACCGGTTTGACCGTCCGTTCGTAAAGCGGTTATCATGCGGCCGTCCGGACCGTCCCGTTCGCTTCACGGAGGACCATGCCCATGAAACGCCCGTTCCTCTCGGCCATCGGCGTTCTCTTCGTTCTTTGCGCTTCCGCCCCCGTCTTCCCCCGGTCCGGCCCGGTTCCGGACCGGGCCGGCGCCGCCGCGCCGGTCCTCCGGCTCGCCGCCGGGGCCAAAGAGCTGGCGCTCACGAAAGGCCTGGCCGTCGGCCTTATCGGGCTCTACGGCCGGTCGGCGGTCCCGGCGGACCTGCTGGCCTGGCAGCTGTCGCAGGGCGCCATGGCGGAGCCGCGCGTCGGGCTGGCCATCGGCCAGAACGCCAAGGGCGAGGGCCAGGCCTGGGCCGCGGTCGAAGCCGGCCAGGACGGCTTCATCGAGAGCCGGGCTCTCGCCGGCGGCTATCTCTTCGTGGCCGTCGACGCCGATCGGGCCCGGACCATGGTCCTCGACGCGACCGGCTTCTACGAGGCCTGGATCAACGGGGAGCTCCGCGGCGGCGAGAAGTACGGCGCGGATTACCTGCGCCATCCCGTGCGCCTTGTCAAGGGCCGCAACATCCTGCTCGTCCGCGGCGAGCGCGGCCGGTTCATGGGCCGGCTCTATGAACCTCCGGCCGAGATCTTCCTGACGGACAAGGACATGACCCTGCCGGACCTGGTGATAGGGGAGACGGGCCCGGTCTGGGCGGGGCTGCGGCTGGTCAACGCCGCGGCCGAGCGGCTCGAGGGGATCGAGCTCGTCCTGCGGTCGGGCGGCCGGGAAACGCGGGCCCGTTTGCCCGTCAGCGTCGCGCCGCTCCTGACGCAGAAACTGGCCCTGCCGCTGGCCGTGGACGCCCCCGCGGCCGAGGGGCCGGTCAAGCTCGAGCTCCGCGTCCGGGCCCGGGCCGGCCGGCGGACGCTCGAGACGCCGCCGTTCCCGCTCGAGCTCAAGGCCGTCGCGGCCTCGGCCCATCACAACCGGACCTTCGTCAGCGAGACCGACCGTAGCGTCCAATACTTCGGCGTCGCGCCGCTGGTCAAGGGGGAGGGGCCCGCGGCCGGGCGGAAGCCCGCTCTCGTCCTCTCTCTCCACGGCGCCGGCGTCGAGGCGAGCGGCCAGGCCCGGGCCTACAAGCCCAAGGACTGGGCTTGGGTCGTGGCCGCGACCAACCGGCGCCCGTACGGCTTCGACTGGGAGGATTGGGGCCGGCTCGACGCCCTCGAGGTCCGGGACGAAGCGGAACGGTTGTTCGGGACCGACCCGGCCCGGACCTATCTCACCGGGCACTCCATGGGCGGCCACGGCGCCTGGCAGGTCGGCGCGACCGCGCCCGGCTTGTGGGCGGCCATCGCTCCGAGCGCCGGTTGGCGGAGCTTCACGTCCTATGGCGGCGGGGTCGCGTACCGGGACCCGTCGCCGGTCGAGCGCCTGCTGCTGCGGGCCAACAACCCCAGCGAGACGGTCGAGCTGTCCAGGAACCTCCTCCACTACGGCGTTTATGTCCTGCACGGCGATCAGGACGACAACGTCCCCGTGACCGAGGCCCGGTCCATGCGCGGGCTGCTGGGCCAGTTCCACCCGGATTTCGCCTACTACGAGCGTCCCGGGGCCGGGCACTGGTGGGGGAACGAGTGCGTCGACTGGCCGCCGCTGTTCGAGTTCCTGAAGGAGCGGGCGCGCCCGGCCGACGCCGAGGTCCGCCGGGTGGAGTTCGTCACGGCCCAGCCGGGCCTTTCGTCGCGATCGCGCTGGGTCGAGGTCCTGGCCCAGCGCAAGCCGCTCGAATACAGCCAGATCGTGATCGAGCGGGACGAAGCCGGGCGGTCGTTCAAAGGCACGACCGGGAACGTCGCCCGCCTGGCGCTCGACGTCCCGGCCAACGCGGTCGTCGCGGCCGCCGCGTCCGGGGCCCCCGCGGCCGGAGCGCCGCCGTCCGCCCAGAAACCGATCACGATCGAGCTGGACGGCTCGAAGATCGAGGCCGATCCGCCGCCGGGAACGACGCGCCTGTATCTCGAACGCGGCGACCAGGGCTGGGCCCCGGCCCCGGCGCCGGCCCCGGCGCTCAAGGGGCCGCGGCGTTCGGGCGGTTTCAAGGACGCCTTCCGCCACGGCTTCGTCCTCGTTTACGGCACGCGGGGCGACGAGGCGGAGGACACCCGGGCCTTCACCAAGGCCCGCGCCGACGCCGAGACGTTCTGGGTCCGCGGCAACGCCGGGATCGAGGTCCTGCCCGACACGGCCTTCGATCCGGCCCGGTACAAGGACCGCGGCGTCATCCTCTACGGCAACGCCGACACGAACGCCGCCTGGACCAAGCTCCTGGCGGGGTCGCCGGTCGAGGTCCGCAACGGACGGGCCCGGGTGGGGGAGAAACTCTACGCCGGGCCGGACTACGCCGCGTATTTCGTCCGGCCTCGGCCCGGGAGCGACGTCGCCTCGGTGGGCGTCGTGGCCTGGACCGGCTACGCCGGCTGGGTGGCCGCCTCGCCGGTCCAGTACTTCGTCAGCGGCGCCGGCTTCCCCGACCTGATGCTGTTCGCGGCCGAGGCCCTGCGCTCAGGAACGGACGGTGTCCGGGCGATCGGCTGGTTCGGCAACGACTGGAGCGTCGAGCGCGGCGACTTCGTCTGGAACGAGGGCCGGGCGAAATAGGGCTTGAGTTTTCCCGGCCCGGAGGGCTTTAATGGGGCAGTCCGAGCGACGACCAAAAGCAGGACCATGCGTCAGGATCTAAGGAACGCGGCAGGCGCCTGGCCGGCCCTGATCATTGCGGCGCTGCTGGTGGTCATGGGCGCGGCCGGCCAAGCCGGGGCGCCGCCCGGCCCGCCTCCCGCCGCTTTCGATCCGGCGCGGACGTTCTCTCCCGACGAGCTCAAGGCCGATCTCCAGGTCTTATGGGACGTCCTCGAGGAGGGCCACGGCGGCTTCGAGCGGTACACGCCGGCGGCCCGGCAGAGGAAGGCCTTCGACGCGGTCCGGGACGGCTTCGACGCGCCGCTGACCCGGTTCGATCTCTACGCCCGGCTGTTGCCTCTCGTCGCCGGGATCGAGGACGGGCACACGCGTCTGGCCCTCCCGCCGCACGCGGACGCCTATCTCGGCGCGCGGCCCATCCTCGTTCCTCTCCGGCTTCGCTTCATCGGGGACAGGGCCTACGTCGCCGGAGACCTCACCCCCGGCCGCGGCGTCGGGGACGGGGCGGAGCTCCTGGCCGTCGACGGCCGCCCCATCCGGGACATCCTGGCGGCCCTCCTGCCCCTCGTTCCGGCCGACGCCGGGATCCGGACGGCCAAGCTCCGCCGGCTCGAGCCGCCGGCCTCCTTCAGCCGGCTCTACGGACTGCGGTTCGGCTGGCGGGAGTCCTTCCGGCTCGAGGTCATTCCCTTCCGCGCCAAGCAGGCCCGGGAGGTCTCCTTTCCGGGGCTCACCGCCGCGGAACTGGCCCGGCTGCTCCGGGAGCGGTATCCCGCGGGCGACGCCATCCGTCCGGTTTACGAGCTGAGCTTCGCCGGCCCGATCGCCGTTTTGACCATCCGGCAGTTCGCCGACGATCCGGACAAGGCCAGGCCGCGCTTCCCGGATTTCCTGTCGCAGACGTTCCTCACCCTGGAGCGGAACAAGACGCCGGGCCTGGTCATCGATCTCCGGGGCAACGGGGGCGGGTTCGACGAGTACGGCAAGCTCCTCTTCGCCCATGTCATGGACCGCCCGTTCCTCTACTATTGGGCCCTCGAGACCAGGAAAGATCGCTACGACCTCTTTCGCTACACGGACGAGACGCCCGAGTCCGCCGCCGAGCTGGCCCGGCCGCTCCGGCGGAACGAGCGCGGCGGGTTCGACGTCCTCGGGCATCCGAACAGCGGCCTGCAGAAGCCCCGGACGCCGCACTTCGGCGGGCGCGTTGCCGTCCTCATCGACGGCGGCAGCTTCTCGGCCACGGGAGAGACGACCTCGGCCCTTCACTATTATAAGAAGGCCGTCTTCTTCGGCGAAGAAGGCGGCGCGGGCTATTACGGCAACACGTCGGGCTTCATGGTCACGGCGGTCCTGCCGCGCAGCCGCATCGAGGTCCGCGTCCCGCTCGTCCTTTACACCATGGCCGTCGACGGCTATCCCAAGGACCGGGGCCTTGTGCCGGACTTCCCGGTGGCGCCGACGATCGAGGACCTGGCCGCCGGCCGCGATCCGGTCCTGGAGCGGGCCCTGGCCTACTTGAGATAAAGATAGGGGAAACATGCCCAGGGCGGGAGTCGAACCCGCAAGGCCTTGCGGCCGCGACATTTTAAGTGTCGTGCGTCTACCAGTTCCGCCACCCGGGCGCCGTCCGTGCCGTGACCGGGGCCGATTATACGATAGCGGGCCGCCGGGAGACAAACCGTTGTTGCCGGCCGCGGCGCATGCTATGATGCCTTCACTCCGGTGAACGAGGACGGAGACTTCATCGCCCCGAGCGACGATCGGAGGAGGGGACCCATGGCGGTCAAACGGACCCCGGGCGCAAGACGCCGGCCGACGCCCTGGCGCGTCGATCCCCGGTCGCTGCCGCCTTGGCTCCGGGTCGAGGTTTCGGGGAGCGGCCGGCCCCTGTCGGCCCTTTACTATGACGTCGATCTCGAGGTCGCCCGCGACGTCAGGAGATCGCCATGACCGAGCCGCCCGTCTCCGTGGCCCCGCCGTCCGTCAAGGACCGCCTGCTGTCGCTCGACTTTTTCCGCGGCTTCACCATGTTCATGCTCATCGGCGAAAGCACGCTCCTCTACGAGCACCTGCGGGACCCGCAGCTGGCCGGGACCATCCTCGGCGCTCTCGGCGCCCAGCTCGATCACCACCCCTGGGCCGGATTGCGGGCCTGGGACCTGGTCCAGCCGTTCTTCATGTTCATCGTCGGCACGGCCCTGGCGCTGTCGGTGGCCAAGAGGGAAGGGCGAGGGGAGAGCCGGGCCCGGATCACCAAGCATGTCCTCATCCGGTCGATAACCCTGCTCGTCCTCGGCTGGGCCCTCTATTGCATCGGTCCGGGCCGGATCACCTTCCGTTTCCAGAACGTCCTGGCCCAGCTGGCCGTGACCTATCCCGTCGCCTACGCCCTGATGAGGCGCCGGCCCCGGACGCAGATCGCCTGGAGCCTGGGCCTGCTCGTCCTGACCGAGGTCGTCTACCGGACGTTCGGGGCCGCCGGCTACGACCAGGCCTTCGTCCCGGACCACAACTTCGGCGCCTGGGTGGATATGCTCCTGGGCGGCGAGCTCTCTTCCGGCCATTGGGTGGCCATCAACGCCGTCCCGACCGCGGCCCATACGATCTGGGGCGTCCTGGCCGGACAGTGGCTGATGAAGGCCATCGCACCTCGGAAGAAGATCGCCTGGTTGGCGGGCCTGGGCGCCGCCGCTACGGCCGCCGGCTTCGCCCTGACCGCCGTGACGCCCATGATCAAGCGCATCGCCACCAGCTCGTTCGTCGTCGCCACCGGCGGCATCTGCCTGCTGGCGCTGGCCCTGTCCTACTGGCTCATCGACGTCAAGAAGTGGAACCGCTGGGCCGTGTTCTTCAATATCGTCGGCCTGAATTCGCTGTTCATCTATCTCTTCCAGGAGAGCGGGGGCACGGTCTGGATCCGGAAGCTCGTCTGGCCGTTCACCATGGCCTTTCAAGGCTGGATCGGGGAGCTGCCGGCCGAGATCCTGACCAGCCTGGCCGCCTGGGCGGTCCTCTGGTCGATCTGCTATTGGCTCTACAGGAAACGGATCATCATCAAGATCTGAAGAAGGGGTCAAACCTAAATTTCTTAACTTTTTCCGAGCTGCCTTGACTCCTAGACGTACGGCCGGAAAAGTTAAGAAATTTAGGTTTGACCCCCTCTTATACCGGTTCGACGACGACGGCCGTGCCGTAACAGAGCACCTCGGTCGCGCCCTGGATGATCTCGGTGGCGTCGTAGCGCACCCCGATGACGGCGTTGGCCCCGCGCTCCTCGGCGTGGGCGACCATCATCTCGAAGGCCTCGGCCCGGGTCTGCTCGCAGAGCTCGGAGAACAGGGTGATGTTGCCGCCGACGATGGTCTGGAGCGAGGCCCCGATCGTGCCGAAGACCGACCGCGACCGGACGGTGATGCCGCGGACGATGCCGAGCGACTTGACGATGCGGAAGCCGTCGAGCGTGAAGGCCGTGGTCGTCCTGCCGAAGATCTCCCTGGGCTGGGCGGCCTTGCTCCGCTCCTCCTCGCCCAGGCTCTCGTAACACCCCAGGCAGACGTCGGCCGTCTTGAAATGGTAGAGCGACGGGTAGTCCTTCTGACAGATCCTGCATCTCATGCCGCACCTCCCTGGCCGCGGTTCCCCATCGGGGACCCGGCGCCGCCATCTTAAGCCCGACGGGTCCGCGAGGGCAAGAGCCGGAGGAGGGGAGCGGCCGTTCGAGGCGGGACGAAGGACCGTCCGGGATCAGCGCGACGGGCCAAGGCAGGACTTGACGTACTCGAGGTTCATGGCCAGGACCTTGCGGCAATCCTCGGAGGCCGCCGTGATTGCCAATCCTTCCTCCAGGAACCGCCTGGCCGGGGCCAGGTCGACGCCGGTGTCCTGCCGGAACATCTTGATGATCATGTAGGCGGCGTTGTTCAGGCCCCAGGCCTCGCGGACGGCGTCGCCCAGGCCGCGGGCCTGGCGGACATATTCGAGGTAATACTGCAGGGCCCCGACGAGGTCGCCCTCGGCGTCGAGCTTCTCGGCTTTGGCCTTGGCCGCCAGCCAGCCGTCCCAGGAGACGGGCTGGACGGCGGCGCCGGTCTGCGGCCCGCTCGCGGCGGCCCCGGTCCCGGCCGGGTCTCCGAACGCCGGCGCCCCGGCCGCGATCGCCATCAGGGCCGCCAGGACGACGGCCGCGGACCCCGAAGCTCTCATGCGCTTCCCTCCGAGCGCCGCCCGGCCGGAACCGCCGGCGCGGCGCGCGACCTTAGAACTGGCCGTTGATGCCGGCCAGGAGAACGCCCTTGTAGCCGGCCCCGAGCTCGGCGAAAAAGGCGATCCGCTTCCCGACGCGCACGCCGAGGGCATTGACGTGGAAGGTCGGCAAGACCTTGTTGAGCGTCTCGGCCCCCTCGGTGCTGTACGTGCCGTGCCGGTAGCGGACGCCGAAGCCGGCCCCCGAATAGAGCTGGAACCCCGGCCGCATGATCCAGCGGTAGTCGAGTTCCGCCGCGACGATATAATTGGTCTCCCGGTACGTGCCGGCGTCCCCGTCGCCGATCCGCAGGGTGCCCTTGGCGTTGTAGGTGCCGATGGCCCCGCCGAAGCCGAACCGGTTATTGGCGGAATAATGGTAGGTCAGAAAAGGCACGCCGGTGTACTTGGCGTCGGCCTTGTTGTACGACCCGAGGGTCAGGACGACGGTCAGGACGTCCTGCAGGATGTCGGCCATCTGGTCGATCGAGAGCATCCCGTAGGACAGGGACAGATCGTGGGTGCGCGTTTGTCCGAAGGCCGCGGGCGAGGCGATGAGCGCGGCGAAGACCAGGATGAGCGCGGGCGTGAGAGCGCGTTTGAGGGACATCGAACGGACCTCCTGGAGCGAGATGAACGGCGAAAGCCATGATTTTAGTCGCTTTGCCCGTCCGGAGATTGATTTTCCGCCGGCCGGCCCGGCCCCTCATTGACAGCCGTGGCCGAAAGGTGGAAGAATTCCAGGAAAATCCAGTAGCGAGGTGAGGCGTGACAACGATGAGACGGGCGGCGGCGGGCGGGAAGTAGGGCCGATCGGACGCAGATGAAAATACTGAAGAGATCGCTCTGGGCCGGCAGCCTGGCTGGCCTCGTCCTGGTGGCGGCCGCCATCTTCGTCGCGGCCGGCCGGCTCGATTTCTGGCAGGGCTGGGTCTTCCTCGGACTGACCGCGGCCACCTCCGCCGCGACCGGCCTGTCCATGCGCCGGCGGCCGGGGCTGGCCGCCGAGAGGATCCGCCCCGGCAAGGGCACGAAGTGGTGGGACAAGGCCTACTTCATCCTGTCGACGCCGCTCTGGTTCGCCTCCGTCATCATCGCCTGCCTGGACTCCGGCCGCGGCCATTGGGGCGATGATTTGGCCCCGGCCGTGTACATCGCGGGCCTGGCCGCTTTTGTCGCCGGACAGGCTCTCTTTGTCTGGGCCCGGGCGGTCAATCCCTTTTTCTCGAGCGTGGCCCGCATCCAGTCCGACCGCGGCCAGACCGTCTGCCGGGAGGGCCCCTACCGCTGCTGCCGCCACCCGGGCTACCTCGGCGGGGTGCTGTTCGGGCTGGCGACGCCGCTCGTCCTGGGCTCGTTCTGGGCCCTGCTGCCCCAAGCCGCCGCCGTCGTCCTCCTCGTCTTGCGGACCGCCCTCGAGGACCGCATGCTGAAAAGGGACCTGCTCTGGTACGCGGAGTATGCCCGGGCCGTCCGCTTCCGGCTCATCCCCGGCCTCTGGTGAGGGGGGCGCCGCGGGCGGCCTTTGACAGTCTCGCGCGTCCTTTGATATAGAACGCTTTCGAGCCCAACGAGGAGGCCTGCCCGTGTCCCACCCTTTCCGCCCGCGCCGTCTTCATCTTTCCGTGGGGACCGCCCTGCTGGTCCTGGCCGTTCTGGCGCCGCTGCCGGCGCCCGCCGCCGCGGCCAAGCTCGTCAGCCCGCAGGAGCGGTTCGGCTTCGCCATCGGCGACGACTACCGGCTCGTCAATTACAGGCAGCTCGTCGATTACTGGAAGGCGCTCGACGCGGCCTCGGACCGGCTGTCGGTCGTCGACATCGGCAAGACGGCCGAGGGCCGGACCATGGTCATGGCCGTCGTCACCTCGCCGGCGAACCAGGCCCGGCTGGCCCGCATCAAGGACGCCGCCCGTCGCCTGGCCCTGGCCGAAGGCCTGACCGACGAGTCCGCCCGCCGGCTGGCCGCGGCGGGCAAAGCGGTCGTCTGGATCGACGGGGGCCTGCACGCCACGGAGATCCTGGGCTCGCAGCAGCTCGTCGAGCTCGTCTGGCGCCTGGTCAGCCGCGACGACGCGGAAACGCGCCGCATCCTGGACGATGTCGTGCTCCTGGCCGTGCCGGCCAATCCCGACGGGCTCGATCTCGTGGCCGACTGGTACATGCGCGAGAAGGAGCCGTCGAAGCGGTCCATGGCCGGCGTCCCCGTCCTCTACCAGAAGTACATCGGCCACGACAACAACCGCGACTTCTATATGAACACCCAGCCGGAGACCAAGGCCATCAGCCGGCAGCTGTTCGTCGAATGGCACCCCCAGATCCTCTACAACCACCACCAGACCGGGCCGGCCGGGACGGTCCTCTTCGCCCCGCCCTTCCGCGACCCGTTCAACTACGTCTTCGACCCGCTCGTGCCCATGGGCCTCGACCTCGTCGCGGCCTCCATGCACAACCGCTTCGTCACCGAGGACAAGCCCGGGGCGACCATGCGCTCGGGAGCCGTCTATTCGACCTGGTGGAACGGCGGGCTGCGCAGCACCGGCTACTTCCACAACATCATCGGCATCCTGACCGAGGCCATCGGCAGCCCGACGCCCGTCGACATCCCCTTCATCCCCGAGCGGCTGCTGCCCAAACAGGATTATCCCTACCCGATCGCTCCCCAGAAGTGGCACTTCCGGCAGTCCGTCGAATACGCCATCACCGCCGATATGGCCATCCTCGACGTGGCCTCCAAGCACCGCGAGGACTTCCTGTACCGGCGCTACCTCATGGGCAAGCACGCCATCGAGCGCGGCCGCCGCGACAGCTGGACCATCGTGCCCGGCACGGTCGCCGCCGTGCAGGCCGCCGTCGAGAAGGACCGGGCGGCGGCCCGCGGCGGGGCGGCCGGCAGCGGCAGCGGCGGGCCGGGACCCGGCGGCTTCGGCCGGGCCCGCGGCGTCGACGTCAAGTACTACGAAGCCATCTTCGACCCGGCCGGACGCGACCCGCGGGGCTACATCATCCCGGCCGACCAGCCCGATTTCCCGACGGTCGCTAAATTCGTCAACGCGCTCATCGAGAGCGGCGTCGCCGTCGAGCGGGCCAAGGCCGATTTCGAGGCGGCCGGCCGGCGCTATCCGAGAGGGTCTTATGTCGTCCGGACCGCCCAGGCCTTCCGGCCCCACCTCCTGACGATGTTCGAGCCCCAGGACCATCCCAATGATATCCCGTACCCCGGCGGGGCTCCCAATCCGCCCTACGACGCGGCCGGCTGGACCCTGGCCTATCAGATGGGCATCGTCTTCGACCGCGTCCTCGACGCTTTCGACGGCCCGTTCGAGCGGCTGCCCGGCGTGGTCAAGCCGCCGGCCGGCGTCTTCGAGGCCGGGACGGACGCGGCCGGCTATCTCCTCGACCACCGCGTCAACGACGCGTTCCGGGCCCTCAACCGGCTCTTCGCGGCCGGGGCCAAGGCTTATTGGCTGAAGGACGCGTTCCAGGCCGGCGGCCGGGCCTATCCCGCCGGGACCATCTGGGTCCCGGCCGGCGACGGCGTGGCGCCCCTGCTGCGGAAAGCGGCCCAGGATCTGGGCCTCGACGTCCGCGGCGCGGCGGCCGGACCCAAGGGGCCGGCCTTCGAGCTGCGGCCGATCCGCATCGGGCTCTGGGACACCTACGGCGGGTCCATGGCCTCGGGCTGGATCCGTTGGCTCCTGGAGCAGTTCGAGTTCCCGTACCAGCTCGTCTTCGCCCCCGAGCTCGACCGCGGCGGCCTGGAGGCCAAGTTCGACGCCCTCATCTTCGTCGGCGGCTCCATCCCGCGGCCCGCCGCGGCGGGCGCGGACGGCGGGGGAGGGGCGCGGGGCTTCCAGCCCGAGCCGCCGGCCAACCTGCCCGAAGAGTTGAAGGCCCGGGTCGGCCGCGTCACGGCCGAAAAGACCATCCCGGTCCTGCGCCGGTTCGTCGAGGCGGGCGGGACCATCCTGGCCCTCGACTCGGCCACGGTTCTGGCCGACCACTTCGGGCTGCCGCTGGCCAACGCCTTGGTCGAGGTCGGGCCGGACGGCAGGGACGTCCCGCTCAAGGCGGAGAAGTTCTACATCCCCGGCTCGGTCCTGCGGGCCCGGGTGGACAACGCCCATCCGCTGGCCCAGGGGATGCCGGAAACGGTCGACGTCTTCTACGACAACACGCCGGCCTTCGCCTTGATGCCGGACGCCGAGCTCAAGGGCGTCCGTCCCGTGGCCTGGTTCGACGACGGGAAGCTTCTGCGGAGCGGCTGGGCTTGGGGCGAGCCGTATCTCCGGCGCAGCGTCCAGGTGGCCGAGGCGATCGTGGGCGGGGGGAAGGTCTTTCTCTACGGCCCGGAGATCGCCTTCCGCGGCCAGCCCCACGGCACCTTCAAGCTGCTCTTCAACGGCCTTCTCTACGGCCCCGCCAAGACCGTTATTTTAGAATAAGAAAGAAAGAGAGGGTCAAACCTACATCCGGGAGCGGATTCGGAGGAGCGACCGCCGGAAGTCCGGCGGAGCGACACGGAGCCGGGCTTCCGGGAAGCATCTTAGGAAAGCCCCGGGGGGGACATGACCCATTTCTCCCCCGATGTGGGATCGTGGCCCCTATCTCATAGCTCCCGGAAGAGCATCACGGCGCCCATGACGGCCAGGGCGGCATAGACAAGATAGGCGAAGAGCGCCCGGGGCAGTTTCTTGTTCAGGAGGCCGCCCAGGACGACGCCCAGGACGATGGCCGGCAGGGAATAGGCGTAGGCCTTGAGCACCGGGCCCGTCCACAGCCCGGCCAGGCCGTGGCCGGCCAGGATGGCCAATCCCGTCGGCAGGAAATAGCCCTGGAGCGTGGCCCGGAACGATCCGGGAGGCCAGCCCCGCAGCATGCCGTAGGCGACGACCGGCGGCCCGTTGGTGTTGTAGGCGCCGCCCAGCACGCCCGCCGTCCAGCCGACCAGCCACGGCACCGGCCGGGCCTCCCGCCCGATCCGGAGCCCGGGCCGGGCCAGCCCGAACAGCCCATAAAGAAGGATGATCGCGCCCAGGGCGATCTTGAGCGGCGTCTCGGGCAGGCGGGCCAGCCCGTAGATGCCGACGGGAATGCCGAGCAGGGTCGCCGCGATGAGCCGCCCGGCGGCCCGGAACTCGATCTTCCGCCATTCCCTGGCCAGGATGAGCAGGGAGATGGTCGGCCCGACGAAGGCCACGAGCGGGCTGGCCGTGCGCAGGCCCAGGGCCGAGGCCAGCAGGGGCATGGCCACGACCGCGTCGCCGAAGCCGATGGCCGAGCGGATGAACGCCGCCGCGAAAAGGACGGCGACGACGAACGGCATCGGGGCCCGGTCTCCCGCTTCAGGATCCCAGGGCCTGGGCCAGGTCGGCCTCGAGGTCCTCGTAGCCCTCGCAGCCGACCGACAGCCGGACGAGATCGTCGCTGATCCCGGCCTGCTCCTTCTCCCGGCGTCCCACGCCGGCGTGGGTCATCGAGGCCGGGTGCTGGATGAGGCTCTCGACGCTGCCCAGGGACACGGCCAGGGCGCAGAGCTTGACGGCGTCCATCATGCGCCGGGCCGCCTCATAGCCCCCGGCGAGACCGAAGCTGATCATGGTCCCGGCGCCTTTCATCTGCGACCCGGCCAGCTCGTGCTGGGGATGGCTCGCCAGGCCGGGATAGAGGACCCAGGCGACCTTGGGATGGCCCTCGAGAAAACGGGCCAGGCGCCGGGCGTTGTCCTGGGCTTTCTCCACCCGCAGGGCCAGGGTCTTGAGGCCGCGCAGGACGAGCCAGGCCTGATGCGGGTCCATGGTCCCGCCCATGAGCTGGAGGACCTTGCGCAGCCGCTTGAAGAGCCCTTCCTCCCGGGCGACGATCATGCCGCCGACGACGTCGCTGTGGCCGTTGATGAACTTGGTCAGGCTGTGGACGACGACGTCCGCGCCGAGGTCCAGCGGGTTCTGGAGGATCGGGGAGGAGAAGGTGTTGTCGACCGCCAGGATCAGCCCCTTGTCCCGGGCCAAGGCCGCGCAGGCCCGGATGTCCGTCAGCCGCAGGGTCGGGTTGGCCGGCGTCTCGACGTAGAGGAGCTTGGTCCGCGGCGTCAGGCGCCCGGTCACGGCGGCGAGGTCGGAGGTGTCGACGAAGTCCGCGGTGACGCCGAAGCGGGAGAACTCGCTTTCGACCACCGTCCGCGACGCGCCATAGACGGCCGCGGTCCCGATCATGTGGGCGTCCTTTTCCAGGACGGCCGTCAGGACCGTGGTCACGGCGGCCATGCCCGAGGCCGTTGCCAGACCGCCGTGCCCGTTCTCGAGGATGGCCACCGCGTCCTCCAGGGCCTTGGTGGTCGGATTGCCCAGCCGGGAGTAGATGTAGCCGGCCTCGCGGCCGGCGAAGCGCGCGGCGCCCTGCTCGGCGTCGGCGAAGACGAACGTCGACGATTGGTAGATGGGAACGGAGACCGCTCCGGTGGCCGGGTCCGGCGCCTGGCCGGCGTGGATGACATCGGTGAACAAACTGCGACTTCTTCTCGGGCCCAAATCGCCCTCCTTCCGGGACCTAATTGTAGGCTTCCATGACCTTGGGGTCTTCGGCCATCAGGGCCCCCGCGAGCTCCTCCATGCCCATGTCCTTCCAGAAGGCCAGCTGCTCGTGGACTTTCATGTACTTGAGGGGGATGGGGTGCGTGCCGACGACGACAGGGACGCCGTAGCGGGCCTCGATGAAGGCCTTGAACTGCCGGATCCGGGGGCAGGGCGGGTAACCGACGACGAGCCCCGTGGCCAGGTGGATGACCTGGGCCCCGTTCTTGATCATCTCCTCCGGCACGTACTCGATGTTCCCGCCGGGGCAGCCGCCGCAGTTCGAGTACCCGACGATCTCGACGGGCTCTTCCTTCGGGTAGGCGGCGAAGGCCCCGGCCCGTTCCCGGAGGGCCCGGAAGCACTTGCCGCCGCCGCAGCCCTGATAGCGGCCGCAGATGATGATGCCGATCTTGGTCATGGCTCCTCCTCCGCGAAACGTTCCTTGCCGCGTTCTCCCGGCTCAGTGGCAGCCGTGGCCGGCGCACGTCGACTCGAGGGTCATCTCCTCGAGCTCGCCGGCCTCGATCTTCCCGACGACCTCCTCGACCGTGGCGGGGATGGTCCGGTAAACCCTTATACCGCCTTCGTTGAGCCGCTGTAAAGCCCGGGCGCCGATCCCGGCGCAGACGACGGCATCGATCCGGCGCCCCTCGAGCATGGCCATCGGGTGGCACATGCCGTGGGCATGGTGTTGGCCGGCGTTGGCGACGATCTCCACGGACTTCGTCGCGGTGTCGTAGATGGTGAAGTGGGGCGCGCTGCCGAAATGTCCGAAGGCCGCCGCCTTGGCGCCCTCGGCGGTCGCGGTGGGTACGCAGATTCTCATGGTTCGTCCTTTCTTCCGATCCGGGTATTCGTCGACGAAGGAGCCTTTCCAGGCCCGGTAAGCGCCTTGCGATCCTGGCACGCCCGGCAGAGGCCGAGGAACTCGATGTTGTGGTCCTGGATCAAGAACCCGTGCCGCCGGGCCAGCGACCGCTCGGTCTTGCGGACAAGCTCGAGCTCTTCGCGCACGAAATCGTTGTAGTCGACGATGCGGCCACAGACCGTGCAGACCAGGTGATGATGGTGGTCCTTCTTTTCTCCCGGCCGGAGCTCGAAGTGCGCAGGCCCCCCGGCCGCGGCGATCTTGTGAACGACCCCGGTTCGCTCGAGGAGGTCCAGGGTCCGGTAGACCGTCATCAGCCCGATGCCGGGACAGGCCCCGCGGAGAGAGCGGTGGATCTCTTTGGCGCTCCAGTGCCGGGGCTTCCGGCCCAGCAGGTCCAGCACGGCCTGCCGCGGCATGGTCCAGCGGGCGCAGCAGCCGCCGCGCCGATCCAACTCCGCGGCGGTCTTCGGCCGCCGGAGGCCCCGCTTATTATTGATAATCATTATCACAATAACGATACAGAACGGGAGGCCGGCTGTCAAGATGCGGAGATAAGGTGCGGCGGGCTGGCCGAGGGTCCCGGCGCGGGATCAGCGCCGGGACGCGGCCCCGATCACGAAAGAGGGAATGGCGCTGGCCTCACCCTCTCTTCTTCTTCCGGCCCAGGATGCCGCCGCTCAAGAACAGGCCGGCCCCGAGGACGAAGCCGAAGTTGTACCAGGTGCCGTTGTTGTGGACCTCGTAGAGGCGGACGTTCTTGCTGAAGACCGAGACGACGAAGGTGACCGGCGAGATGAAGCCGTGCCACAGGCCGAGCAGGAAGCCGGCCGTCTTGCCCTCGGCGTTCGGCGTCTTTTCGACGTCGTTGCGGCCCGGGGCGCAGCCGGCCAGAACGAGGGCCGCGGCCAGGACGGCGATGAGCAGAAGCGGGTGTTTCATGAGTTCCCTCCTTGGACGACGGCGGTATTCTAACCCAAGCGCCCGCCCCGGGCCAAGCGCATTCCGGGCCGGGGCCCCGGCCGGAGTTTTCGCTCGGGAGCCGCCTCCCGTGCCGGTCCCGGCCCGCCCGCCCCGGCTTGCCTTCTCCCGGCGATGTCGTTACAATGAAGTTCCGCAGAGATATTCCATCGACACAGGAGGAGATCATGAAAGGGGATCCGAAACTCATCAACGCGCTCAACTCGCTGCTCGCCGACGAGCTGACGGCCATCAACCAGTACATGGTCCATTCCGAGATGTGCGACAACTGGGGCTACGACAAGCTCCACAAGACGATCGAGAAGCGGGCCATCGACGAGATGAAGCACGCCGAAAAGCTCATCGGCCGCATCCTCTTCCTCGAGGGCCTGCCCATCGTCAGCGACCTCAAGAAGCTGGTCATCGGCGCCGACGTCCCGAAGATGTTCGACAGCGACCACGAGTCCGAGGCCGGGGCGATCAAATCGTATAACGACGCCATCGTCCTGGCCGGGAGCCTCAAGGATTACGCGACCCGCGAGATCCTGGAGTCCATCCTCAAGGACGAGGACGCCCACATCGACGGCATCGAAGAGGTCCAGGACCAGATCGGCCAGATGGGCCTGCAGATCTTCCTGACCACCCAAGTCGGCTGACGCCGCGCTCAGGATCGGACGCACTTGAGGGCCAGCTCGCCCTCGGCGTCCTCGTACGCGTAGACGAGGCGTCCGCCGTCCAGGACGCCGAAGGCCTTGACGCCGGCGTCGCAGCCGATGGTCCGGACCGCGGCCCGGGTCCGCGGATCGATGACATCGAACCTCATGGGCGCCGGCCCGCGCTCTTTTTCCGGCCTCTTGAGGCGCTCCTTCAGGCTCTCCGTCGCCGTCAGGATATAGAGCCGTCCATCGGGGCCGAAGGCGGCGGCCGGGCTGACGATGTCCAAACTGGCCCGCATCTGGACGACCCCCTTCTCGGGCGACCGCTGTTCGACAAGGGCGGGCGCCGACGGCTTGAACGGCAGGGGCCTGGCGAACCCTCCTTCATCGCGGCCGGCGGCGTCGAAGACCCGTACAAGGTTCAAGGCGTAGAACGGCAGGAACAGCCGGCCGTCCGGGGCCAGGGCCAGGCTGACCCGGTGCGTGATGGCCCGGACGAAGGGCTGTCTTTCGGGGAAGTCGGGGACCGCGAGCTCCCCGGCGACCCGGCCTTGATCGTCCAGGACGACGACCAGCGGCTGGTTGTCCGACTCCGAACCCATGACGACATTGTAGGTGCTCACGCCATGCGCCGGGACGGTGTAGATCCGCCGGCCGACGACGACGAGGTCGGCCACCCGCGTCTCTTTGACGGCGATCGACCGCTTGAACAGGCCGTCCGGCCCGAAGAATTGGATGCGGTTGTTGTCGCGGTCGGCGACGGCGAAGCCCCCGTCCTCCGTCAGGCCCAGGCCGGTCGGGGAGGCGAACTCGCCGGGGCCCTGGCCCTTGCGGCCGACGGCCCGGAGGAACTTGCCGGCGCCGTCGAAGACCAGCACCCGGCAGCTCCCGGCGTCGGCGACATAGATCAGGGAGCGGACGGGGTCGACCTCGATGTCGGAAGGCTCCTCGAAATAGTCGTTGTCCCCGAAAGTCCGCACCGACCAGAGCTCCTGCGGCTGGCCCGAGGCGGGCAGGAGGGAGACCGGGCCCGGAAAAAGCAGCGCCAACAATCCCGGCAGCAGCCATCGTCCCGTCATGGCCCCTCCTTTTCCCCGGTCCCGGCCGGTTTTCACCCGTCTCGGATTATACGCCCCTCCACCCCCGAACGCTTAGGGCCCGGGGGCTTCCTCCGCCCGCCGCCTTGACCGGCCCGGCCGTCTTGGTACAATGGGCGGGATGAACATCCAGGACGGACGGCGGGCCGGCCTCCTCGGCTCGGCCCTGTGGTATGGCGCGATCTGGGGCCTGGCCGAAGCGACGCTCGGCCATGCCCTGCACCTGGCCCGCGTGCCCGGGCTGCCGGGCCTGCTCATGGTCCCTGTCGCCGTCGCGATCATGGGCCGGACGGCGGCCCGATCCCGCGGCGCCGCGGCGGTCTTCCTCGCCGGCGCCGTGGCCGCTTCGTTCAAGCTCCTGGACCTCTTCGTCCCGGGGACCGACCTGCTGGCCTTGGGCCGGCCGATCCAGGCCATCCTGCTCGAGGCCCTGGCCGGGGCCGTCCTGGTCAAGGGGATGAGGTGGGGAAAGCGGGAACGTCCCCGTTCTCTGACGGAGAGGATATGACCTCCGGCCGCCTCGATAAAAAGCTGGAAACCTCGGCCATGAGCCGGCGCGGCTTCCTCCGCTGGGGCGCCGCCGTGGGCTCGGCCGCCGCCGCGTCGAAGTCCCTGCTCGGCTTCCGCCGCCGCGACCCGCGTCACGCCCTGGTCGAACAGGCCGCCGCCGGCGCCGAAGAGCGCATGGTCCGCACCGGCTGCCCGTCCCACAACTGCGGCGGCCGCTGCCTGCTCAAGGTCTTCGTCCGCGACGGCCGCATCGTCCGCATCGAGACGGACGACCGCCCGGGCGACACCGTGGCCGACCCGCAGCTGCGGGCCTGCGTCCGGGGCCGGGCCTACCGCCGGCGCCAATATCACCCCGACCGGCTCCTCTATCCGCTCAAGCGGACGGGGAAGCGGGGCGAAGGCAAGTTCGAACGCATCGGCTGGGACGAGGCCCTCGACCGCGTCGCCGCCGAGTTCCAGCGCCTCAAGGCCGCCTACGGCAACGCGGCCTTTTACGTTCCCTACGGCACCGGCAGCTACAACCAGATCAACGGCCGCCAGACCGCCCAGCGCCTGATGAACCTCTACGGCGGCTCGCTCGGCTTCTACAACAGCTATTCCTGGGCGGCCATCTCCGCGGCCACGCCCACGGTCTACGGCACGAGCGTGACCGGCAATCAGCGCCAGGACTGGCTCAACTCCAAATACATCCTGATGTGGAGCTGGAATCCGGCCGAGATGCGCGACGGCACGAACAGCGAGTACTTCGTCCAGCAGGCCCGGGCCCGGGGCGCCCGCGTCGTCTGCGTCGATCCCCGGATGACCTTGAGCGCCGTGGCCCTGGCCGACGAGTGGGTGCCTATCCGGCCCGGCACGGACGCGGCCATGATGACGGCCATGGCCCACGTCATCGTCGCCGAGGACCTTCACGACGCCGCCTTCGTTCGCAGCCACTGCGTCGGCTTCGACGCTTCGCAGATGCCGGCCGGGGCCGAGACGGCCGAGAGCTACAAGGACTACCTGTTCGGCGTCCGGGACGGCGTCCCCAAGACGCCCGATTGGGCCGAGCCGATCTGCGGCGTGCCGCGCGCCACCATCGCCCGCCTGGCCCGCGAGTACGCCACGATGAAGCCCGGCGTCCTCTACCAGGGCTACGGCATGCAGCGGCGGGCCTACGGCGAGCAGGCCGTCCGGGCCGGCTGCGTCCTGCCCGCCCTGACCGGCAACGTCGGCGTCCCCGGCGGCTGGGCCGGCGGCATCGCCCTCCAGGCGCCCGACGGCGGCCCGTTCTGGCTCGTCTTCCCGACCGGCGACAACCCCGTCCCCGCCCTCATCCCGAGCTTCCTCTGGACCGAGGCCGTCCTCCGGGGCAAGGACATGGGCCCGGCCGACGGCGTCCGCGGCGCCGAGGGGCTCTCGTCCGACATCAAATGCATCTGGGCCGTGGCCTGCAACGCCCTCGTCAACCAGCACGGCAACGTCAACCGCACGGCCCGCATCCTGGCCGACGAGAAAAAGGTCGAGTTCCTGCTCGTCCAGGACAACTTCCTGACCCCGACGGCCAAGTTCGCCGACATCGTCCTGCCCGTCTGCACCCAGTTCGAGACCTGGGGCCTCGAGGACGGCTGGAAGTACGGCGACGAGGTCCTGCTCATGCCCAAGATCGTCGAGCCGCCCGGCGAGGCCAAGAGCGACTACCGCATCGCGGCCGAGATCGCCGCCCGGCTCGGCCTGGAGCAGGCTTACACCGAGGGACGGACGGAGCGCGATTGGGTGGCCTGGTCGCTCGACCGCTACCGGCGCACCCGCTTTCCCGGCCTGCCGTCGCTCGACGAGCTCGAGCGCTCCAACGCCGGCGTCTATTCCGTCCCCGTGACCAAGCCGGCCGTGGCCTTCACCGATTTCCGGCGCGATCCCGCCGCCCATCCGCTGCCCACGCCGTCGGGCAAGATCGAGATCTTCTCCAAGGCGCTCCACGACCTCGGCCGGCCCGGCGAGATCCCGGCCGTGCCCAAGTATATCCAGGAGTGGGAAAGCCCGTTCGGCCCCGAGGCGGCCAAGTACCCGCTCTCGGCCATCGGGCACCACTATCTGTCGCGCGTCCATTCGACCCTCGAGGGCATCGATTGGCTGGAGGAGGCCTTTCCCCAGCGCCTGTTCCTCAACCCGGTCGACGCCGGGGCCCGGGCCATCAAGACCGGCGACACGGTCAAGATCTGGAACGACCGCGGCGCCTGCCTCGTCAAGTGCCGGGTGACGCCGCGGATCATGCCCGGCGTCGTGGCCCTGCCCCAGGGCGCCTGGTGGACCCCCGGGCCCGACGGCGTCGACCGCCGCGGCTCGGTCAACGTCCTGTCGTCGGAGCGCTGGACGCCCTTCGCCTTCGGCAACGCCCAACACACGATCATGGTCCAGGTCGAGAAGGCGCCGGCGGGCTGACATGGTGAACCAGTACGGCTTCTATTTCGACGCCGCGGCCTGCACCGGCTGCAAGGCCTGCCAGATCGCCTGCAAGGACCGCAACGACCTGGCCCCGGGCCTGCTGTGGCGCCGCGTCTACGAGATCACCGGCGGCGGCTGGGAGAAGAAGGACGGCCTCTGGGTCCCATCGGTCATCGCCTACAACATCTCCATGGCCTGCAACCACTGCCAGAACCCGGTCTGCGGCCTGGCCTGCCCGGTCAAGGCCATCTTCAAGCGCGACGACGGCATCGTCCTCGTCGACACCGGGGCCTGCATCGGCTGCCGTTATTGCGAGTGGGCCTGCCCCTACACCGCCTTGCGCTTCGACGTCCGGACCAACACGGTCTCCAAGTGCGACTTCTGTGTCGACGCCATCGACGCCGGCGGGACGCCGTCCTGCGTCGCCGCCTGCCCCCAGCGGGCCCTCGACTTCGGCGACCTGGACGAGCTCAAGAAGAAGTACGGCCAGGTCCGTCAGATCGTCCCGCTGCCCGACCCCGGACAGACCGATCCGGCGCTCGTCATCAAGCCCCACCGCGACGCCGCCCGGGCCGCGGCGAAGGGCGCCGAAGTGGCCAACTGGGAAGAGATCTGATCCCCGATGTTCAAGGAGTGGCCGCTCGTCGCCTTCACCATTCTGGGCCAGACGGCGGTCGGCCTGTTCTGGTTCTTCCATCTGCCCTATCTCGTCCGCGGCCGGGTGCCGGGCTACAGCTGGCGCCTCGGCGGACTCGTCGTCCTGGCCCTGGTCTTCCTGCTCACGGCCCTGGCCGCCGTTCTGTCCTTCTTCCATCTGCGGCACCCGCTTCGGGCCCGCCGCGCGCTCGGCAATCTGCGCGCGTCCTGGTTGAGCCGCGAGATCCTGTTCGAGCTCGTCTTCCTGGCCCTGGTCGTCGTGGCCGGCTGGCTCGGCGGGCTCCATAATCCGGGGCGGGGGCTGCAGTGGGGGCTGCTCGCGGCCGCGACCCTGGCCGGCGGGCTCTTTTTGTTCAGCATGGCCCGGCTGTACATGCTGCCCGCGATACCCGCCTGGCGCGCGACCCGCACGCCCCTGTCCTTTCTGGCGACGACGCTGGTCCTGGGCGCCGTCATGACGGAGCTCGTGGCCAGGGCGGTCGCCGGCCCGGGGGCGCTGGCCGTCCCTCTGATGCCGGTGGCCCTGGCCCTCATCGCCGGCGACATCGCTCTGACGGCCGCCGCCACGCCCCGCCCCGGCCTGCGGGGATACCGCCCGGCCCCGTCGCTGCGGCCGGACAACCCGCCGCCCCGCCTCCTATACCCTTTCCGGATCGCGGCGCTCGTCTCGGGACTGCTCCTCGTCGGGGTCGACCTGGCCTCCGGCGCCGGCGACATCATGAACGGTCAGGGCCCGGGACCCGTCCTGTTTTTGGCGTTCCTGTTCGTCCTGGCGGGGGAGACCGCCGGCCGCTTCCTTTTCTATGGGCTCGCGCCCCGTCTCGGCGGCCCGAACCGCTAAGCCCCGCCGCCCTTCTTATCCGCCCTTTTCGATCTTCCGGGTTTCGTTTTCAGAGCGGCGAGGTACGCTTCGTAGTCCTCCCGGGTGTTCAGGTTGCGGATGCGGCCGGCCTCCTCGAACTGCACGACGGCCGTGCGGCAGCGTTCGAAGAGCGGCAACAGGCTGCGTTCGCCCGCGGCCAGCAGGGCCTCGATGGCCGGAATGACGGACTTGCGGTAGACGGCGAACAGCGGCTCATGAAGCCCGGACGGCCCGACCGGCACGGTGATCTCGGACCAGCAGGCGGTCCGGGCCAGCTCCCGCACCAACTCGAGGTCGATCTCGGGGATGTCGCAGGCGACGACCAGGCCGGCCTCGTTGCGGGCCGCCTTCAATCCGGCCAGGACGCCGGCCAGGGGTCCGAGACCGGAGGCGTCGTCCACGACGACGCGGAGGGCGGCCTCGGCCTCGCCGGCCGGCTTCGGCCGGAACGGCAGCGCCTGGCCCGGCGACAGGCTGACCACGACCTCGTCGACGAGCGGACCGATCTGGGCCAGCACATGTTCGAGCAGGGTCCGGCCGCCGACGTCCAGACCGGCTTTGTCGGCCTTCATCCGCCGGCTCCGGCCGCCCGCCAGCACGATGGCGGTCATCGGCTTCCCGCCGCACGTGATGCGCCCGCTCATGGCGCCCATCATATGTCCCCCGGCCCCGCTTTTCAAGGCGGGACCGGCGACCTTGACGGGGCCGGAAAGCGGCCATTCGGCGGGGGAGATGCGGCTGCTGAAGGAGTGGCGAGGGGCATCGTCGGAGGCTGCCGCGCGGGAAGTCGGCAAGGGACAGGAGGCCGCGGAAATAGAGGCCGAGGAGCCCCCCCGAAGAGAGCATAAGGGCTGATTTAGTCGGTCCGAAGCCGGGTGCGGGGAGTTTCCCTGGAAACCGCCAAAACGTGTTTGAGCGAGGCGTAGCGTACGGCGAGCGAGTTGTTTTGGCGCCGCGCCCGGCGAACGGATCGGCGTGAAAAATCAGCCCAGCGAACGGAGGGGTCTCCGAGGTCTCCCGGGGCCGGACCGAAGGGACATGGCCTCGACCCGGCGAGTCTTGACTTGAAGAAGTCGCCCGGACATAATGAGCGGGCGCCAAGTCCCATGCTTCTCAAGCAGCAGGAATTCTACCGCTCCCTGACCGCCCTGTCGCCGGGCCTGGTCGAGCGCGTCCGGGGGACGATCGAGGCGGCCGAGAAGAAGTTCTCCAGGAATAAGGACGGCAAGCCCGGCTTCCTCTGGGAGCACACCGTCCTGGTGGCCGGCCAATCCCACGCCCTGGCCAAGGCCGAGAAAGAGAACCGCGACCTGGCCGCGCTGGTGGCCCTCTTCCATGACGCCGGCAAGTTCGCCGGCGGCCGTTATCACGCCGACGACAAGCCGGAAGAAGAGGAGGGCGCCCGGCTGGCCCGGTCCATCCTGGAGGAGGCCGGCCTGGGCATGGCCGAGATCGGCCACGTCGTCCGGGCCCTGCGCTCGCTCTACAAGTCCGGGGCCAGCCGCAATCGCCTGGCCGACATCGTCCACGACGCCGATTTCCTGTCCAAGTTCGGCTACCTCGGCGTGGCCAACTTTTTCGTCAAATCGACCCTCCGGGGCCGGAACCTCGAGGCGGCGGCCATGGAGTCCCTGAGCAAGGAACTGACCTACGCCGCCGTCCTGCCGGACAACATGCGCACCGCCGCCGGCCGCCGCCTGGCGGTCAAGAAGTCGGCCGACACGCTGCGCTTCTTCCGGTCCTTCCTGGCCGAGCTCAAGGAGGCCCAGGGCCTGGACTTCCGCGTCAGCACGCTGGACGTCCCCAAATCGGGCGGCCGCGGCCGCAAGGCCAGGGTCACCCTCGTCCTGCCGGTCTCCTGCGGCGCCTGCGGCGGCAAGTGGGCCAGCGAGATCCGCACCGAGAAGGGTCTCAAGTGCGAGAAGCTCGAGGCCTCGCTCCGCTGCGGCGCCTGCGGCGAACGGCGCTCGGTCTCTTTCTGCCTGCCGGAGCTGGGTTGATCTTCGCGTCCAAGGAGGGCCCATGAGCGTCATCCGTCCGTCCCGCCGCCGCATCCTTGGGGCCGCCGTCCTGGCCGCGGTCCTGCTCGGGGGACTGGGCCCCGCCGCCTGCCGCCGGCCAAGCGGTGCGCCGGCCGCCCCGGCCCCCGCGGTCGGGGTCAAGATCTACGCCGCCGATCCGCCCTTCGACGGCCTCTTCCGCGCCTGGCGGGACCTCGGCGTCAACACGGCCTTCGTCAGCGACGCCCTGCTCGAGAACGCCGATTTCCGGGCTGCGGCCCGGGCCGACGGCCTCAAGCTCTTCCTCATCTTCCCGGTCTTCCAGGACCCGGAGGCGATCAAGGCCGATCCCGGCCTGGCCGCGATCACCGCCGCCGGCCGGCCGGCCAAGGACGATTGGGTCGAGTTCGTCTGCCCGGCCCGCGAGGACTACCTGCGGCGCAAGGTCGACCGTTTGAAAGCGCTCGTCGCCGCCGGCCGGCCCTACGCCGTCAGCCTCGATTTCATCCGCTACTTCGTCTTCTGGGAAAAGGTGGCCCCGGACCGCGACCTGGCCAGCCTGCCGCAGACCTGCTTCTGCCCGGTCTGCCTGGAGGGCTTCCAGAAAGAGATGGGCCTGGCCATCCCCGCGGCCCTGACCGCCGCGGCCGACCGGGCCGGCTGGATCCTGTCCGGCCACGCCGCCGAGTGGGCGGAGTGGAAATGCCGGACGATCGCCCGGGCCGTCGCGCGCCTGGCCGCCGCCGCCCGCGAGATCGAGCCCTCGGTCAAGATCAACCTCCACGCCGTGCCCTGGCGCCGCGACGACTTCGGCGGCGCGGCGCGGTCGATCGCCGGCCAGGATCTCGCCCGCCTCGCGCCGTCGGTCGACCTCCTCTCCCCGATGACCTACCATCACATGGTCAGGCGGACGCCGGCCTGGGTCCACGACGTCGTGGCCGATATCGCGCTCCAGGCCCCGGGGACGCCGATCCTGCCCAGCATCCAGGTCTCCCAGGCCTACGTCGAAGAGGATCTGCCGCCCGCGGAGTTCCGGGCCGCGGCCGTCGAGGCCCTCGAACCGCCGTCGACGGGCGTCGTCCTCTGGTCCTGGGACGCCCTTTCCAAGTCGCCGGAGAAACAGGCCCTCCTGCGGCGTCTCGTCCATTGAAAAAAGCGCCGCGATAGGCAAGAATAGACGGCAGGAGTACGTCCATGCCCTGCCTCCGACAAAGGACGCTCGTTCGCGCCGCCGGTCCGGCCTTGGCCGCGGCCGCTCTTCTGGCCGCCGCCGCGGCCTGCGAGGTCGCCCAAGTCCCGGTCGAACCGGTCAAGCCCAACAAGGTCGTCATGGGCTATTACCGGTCCGACAACAAGGCGGCTTACCCCCACACGGCCATCGACTTCACCTACCTGACGCATATCGCCCATGCCTTCGCCTGGCCCGACTCGGCGGGCAACCTGGTCGTCCCGCCCGGCTTCCTCTACCCCGAGCTCAACGCCGCCGCCCACGCCGGCGGGGTCAAGGTCGTCATCAGCCTGGGCGGCTGGGGTCACGCGGACGGCTTCCCCGGGACGGCCTCGACGGCCGCGAACCGGGCCCGTTTCGCCGGCCAGATGGTCGATTTCTGCCGGGCCAACGCCTACGACGGGGCCGACCTCGATTGGGAGTTTGTCTCGAACGACCAGCAGAAGGCCGACTTCTCCCTCCTCGTCGAGGCCCTCTCGGCCGCCTTCCGGGCCCAGTCGCCGCCGCTGCTGCTGACGATCGCCGCGCCGTCCGGGAATTACTACGGCCGCTGGATTGAATTCGAGCGGCTGGCCCCCGCCTTCGACCTGATCGCGTTCATGACCTACGACTATCACGGGGAGTGGTCGGACCACGCCGGCCACAACTCGCCCCTCTACGAGCCGGCCTGGGACAGCTGCGGCTCGCTCGATGAGACCTTCGCCTACGCCCGCAGCCGCCAGGTGCCCCTGGACAAGCTCCTGGTCGGCGTCCCGTTCTTTGGCCGGTCCTTCGACTGCGGGACGATGGGCGGCGCGTTCGAGACCAGCCAGGGCTGGGACTACGTCGACGTCATGGCCCTGCCGTCCTCCGGCTGGACCCGCGTCTGGGACAACGAGGCCCAGGTGCCGTACCTCCGCCGGTCCGACGGCGGACTGGTCATCTCCTACGACGACATGGGCTCGGTCGGACTCAAGGCCCAGTACGTCAAGGACCGGGGCTCGGCCGGCGTCATCATCTGGGAGCTCGGCGGCGACTACCGCGCCGGCCACGCCGACCTGCTCGAGGTCCTGGGCAAGTCGTTCGGGGCCCGCTCCCTCCGGACCGAATAAACCGCCACGAGAGGTGACAGCATGAGACGGATCGGCTCTTTCGCCATCGCGCTCGCCCTGGCCCTGGCCTTCGCCTCCGGCCTCCCGGCCGCGCCGGACCGGACCAGGGGGTTCTTCCCCGTCTCGGTCTGGTACGCGGGCGGCAAGGCCCGGGCCCCGATGCTCGAGACCGTGACGCCGCAGTCGCGCGAGACCTGGAAGAAGGACATCGCCCAGATCAAGAGCCTGGGCTTCAACACCGTCCGGACCTGGATCGAATGGACGGCCTGCGAGAAGTCCGAGGGGCGCTACGACTTCTCGGCCCTGGAGCTCCTGACCGACCTGGCCGGCGAGGCCGGCCTGCGCGTCATCGTCCAGGCCTACATCGATTCGGCCCCCGATTGGGTCGGCCGGAAGTTCCCCGACTCGAAGTTCGTCTCCTCCAACGGGGTGGCCGTGGAATCGCAGGCCTCGCCCGGGTTCTGCTTCGACCACGACGGGGTCCAGGAGAAGATCCTCGACTTCTTCAAGGCCGCCGCCCGGGCCGTCAAGGGCAAGCCGGCCTTCTACGGCTGGGACCTCTGGAGCGAGCCGCACATCATCAACTGGGCCGAGGTCTATTACGTCGGCGACCTCGCCTCGGTCCAGTTCTGCTATTGCCACTCGACCCAGGACCGGTTCCGGGACTGGCTGCGGAAGAAATACGGCGGCGTCGAGGCCCTGAACAAGGCCTGGTACCGCACCGTCCGGGAGTGGGAGGAGGTCCAGCCGCCGCGGTTCGGGACCATCCTGACGTTCACCGACTACATCGACTGGAAAGAGTTCATCTCCGACAAGCTGGCCGAGGACCTGGCCCTCAAGGCCGCGGCCGTCAAGTCCGTCCTCCCCGAAACGGTCGTGACCAGCCACTCGGCCGGGCCCGGGATCTTCACCCGGCCCGACTGGTCCGGCACGCCCGACGACCGGAAGATGTCCGACAGCGTCGATTTCTACGGCGCCTCCATCTATCCCAAGCACGCCTGGACGATCAAGCCCTGGTCGCCGTTCTACCGCGCCTCGGGCCTCGACTTCGTCCGCTCCATGGGCCTCGGCAACGGCGGCTTCTACATCGGCGAGCTCCAGGCCGGCTACGGCGTCTTCGGCATGAAGATGAGCTACCCCGTCGTCGGCACGGACACGCGCGACTGGATGTGGAGCGCCATCGCCTACGGCGCCCGGGCCGTCAACATCTACGCCTACTATCCCATGAGCACCGGCTACGAGGCCGGCGGCTACGGCCTGGTCGAGCTCGACGGCAAGGTCACCGAGCGGGCCGAGGCCGGCGGCCGGATCGCCAGGGCGGTCGCGGCCCGCCAGGACCTGTTCCTGAAGGCCCTGCCGGCGAGGGCCGAGATCGCCATCCTCTATAATCCGCTCTCGCACATGGTCGGCGGCCAGCAGGCCTTCACCGGCGAGGGCCAGACGGTCGGCGTCAACAACCTGAGCGAGTCGCTCCAGGGCGTCCACCGGGCCTTTTTCGAGCGCAACATCCCGGTCGACTTCCTCCACGTCCGCGACCTCGGCACGCCCCGGGCCGCCGGCTACAAGCTGCTCATCGCGCCCTACCCGGTCATGATGTCCCAGCCCCACGTCAAGGCCCTGGCCGAATACGTCAAGGCCGGCGGCACCCTCCTGGCCGAGGCCCGCTGCGGCTGGGTCGACGAAAAAGGCGCCTCGAGCCCGGTCGTCCCGGGCGGCGGCCTCGACCAGGTCTTCGGCTGCCGTGAGCTCGAGCTGACCCCGCTCGCCAAGACGGGCGTCATCGAGATCAAGGCCGCCGACGAGGCCTTCCCGCTGCTCAAGCCCGGCGACAAGCTCGACAGCCTGTTCTTCGAGGAGTCCCTCGACGTCTTCGGGAAGGACAGCCGGATCGTCGCGGCCTTCCCCGACGGCCGGCCGGCCGTCGTGGCCGCGCCCTTCGGCCGGGGCCGGGCCATCCTCGTCGGCTCGTTCCCGGGCTCGGCCTACCATCATTTCAAGAACCCCAACAACGGCAAATTCTTCGCCGGGCTGGCCGACTGGCTGAAGATCGCCGCGCCGGTGCGCGTGACCGCGTCCGCCCCCGACGCCCTGGTCGAAGGCCGGCTCCTCCGCGGCGACGGCTACGCCCTCCTCTTCGGCTTCAACCGCGGCGACAAGGCGGTCACGGCCAAGTTCGGCGTCCGCGCCGAGGCCCCCAACGCCGCGGCGACCGACCTCGAATCGGGCCGGGCCGTCCCCGTGGCCCGCGACGGCGACCGGCTGGTCGTCGAAAAGGCGCTGGCGCCGAACGAAGCCTGGGTCGTCCACATCAAGGACAAATGAGAGGGGCGACACGGCGAGACGAGATGGGGACATGTCCTGCTCCGGCACGCGTCCCCAACTGTGGTGATGGCATGCGAGATGGGGACATGTACCGCTTCGGTACGTGTCCCCGTTGAGGTTACGGCATGACGGAAAAGAACGGAAAACAGAACGGGGACACGTCCCCGGGGTCCATGTCCCCGTTCTACGGGGCCGTCGATATCGGCGGCACCAAGATCGCCTCGGCCCTGTTCACCCGGGACGGGGAGATCGCGGCCCGGCGCAAGGTCCCCATCGACCCGGCCGGCGGCGACGCCGCGGCCGCCCAGGTCGCGGCCGCCGTCGCCGATCTGTCCGCCGCGGCCCGGGCCTCCGGCGGCCGTCTGCTGGCGGCCGGGATCTGCGTGCCCGGCATCGCGTACGCCGCGAGCGGCAGGGTCTGGGCCCCCAACATCCCGGGCTGGGACCAGTTCCCGCTGCTGGAAAAGCTCCGGGGACATGTCCCGGAGGTCCGCGTCCCCCTGGTCCTGGAATCCGACCGCAGCGCCTATGTCGCCGGCGAGGCCTGGCGCGGCGCGGCGGCCGGGGCCCGTGACGCCGTTTTCCTGGCCGTGGGCACGGGCATCGGGGCCGGCATCATCGCCGACGGGCGCGTCGTCCACGGCCACGAGGACATCGCCGGCGCGGTCGGCTGGTTCGGACTCGACCCGCGCTTCAAACCGGAATACGCGGCCATGGGCTGTTTCGAGGCCGAGGCCTCCGGCAACTCTCTGGCCCGCAAGGCCCGGGCCGAGTTGGAGAAGGGGAGGCCCTCGACGCTGGCCGGCCTGGCCGGCGGGTCCATCGCGGCCGTGACGGCCGAGACCGTGGCCGCCGCGGCCCGCCGGGGCGACCCGCTGGCCCGGGAGATCGTCGCCGACGCGGCGGCCTACCTGGCCATGGGCGTCGCCAATATCGTCAGCCTGCTCGACCCCGAGGTCGTCGTCCTCGGCGGAGGACTCTTCCAGGCCGCCGACCTCTTCCTCGAGCCCGTGCGCCGCGAGTTCCGGCGCTGGGCCCAGCCCCTGGCCGCGCGGGCCGTGCGCGTCGAGCTCTCGGTCCTGGGCGAGGACGCCGGGCTCTACGGCTGCGGCTATCTGGCTTGGGCGGAACTGGGGACACGTACCGAAGAAGGGGGGGCACGTACCGAAGAAGAGGGGACACGTACCGGGGGTACATGTCCCCGCAATGAAGACCTGGGGACATGTACCGAAGGTACGTGTCCCCCTAATAAGAAAATAGAATAGACAGTCCCGGGGGCGCGTACGAGGCGTACACGTCCCCGAGCTGGAAGGAGACGTCGCATGTCGGCACAGAATTACCTCGGCATCATGCAGTGGATCCTGGCGGAGATCCAATCCCGCGAAATGCCGGCCATCAAGGCCGCGGCCAAGATCATGGCCGGCTCCATCCGGAAGAAGGGGCGCGTCTACATGTTCGGCAGCGGCCATTCGGTCATCCCCGTCCTGGACATCTTCCCGCGCTACGGCGGCTTCGTCGGCTTCTTCCCCCTCTACGACCCGCGACTGATGTGGTCGAACGTCATCGGCCCCGGCGGCGCCCGCGAGCTCCTCTGGCTCGAGCGCCAGGAGGGCTATGTCAAGGTCTTCCTCCAGAGCTACCCGCTCGAGAAGCGCGACGTCATGCTGGTCTTCTCCCACGGCGGGCTGAACGCCGCGCCCATCGAGATGGCCCTCGAGGCCAAGGCTCGCGGGCTCAAGGTCGTCACCGTGTCCTCGCACGCCAACGCCAAGATCGGCCGGCGGTCCCACAGCTCGGGCCGGATCCTGTCGGAGATCGCCGACGTGGCCATCGACAACCACGTCCCGCCCGAGGACGCCCTGGTCGACGTCGGGCAAACCGAGCCCGTGGCCGCCGGCTCGACCGTGGCCGCCGTCTCCGTCGCCATGTCGCTCGTGGCCGAGACGGCCGCCGTGCTGGCCAAGACCGGGAAGGTGCCGCCGACCTTCGTCTCGCCCAACGTTCAGGGCGTGCCGGCGGGCCACATGGACCGGGTCTACCGGGCCTTCACCGAGTTCTATTACGCCCGGCCGTTCAAGGGCGAGAAGCCGGCGGCGGCCAAGCGCGGCAAGGCCAAGTGACAATGGGCGCCGCCGGCCGGCCCGCCGCCTCCACCGCCCGGCTTCAGGCCTCGGCCTGGGCCGGCATGTTCGCCTTCGGGCTCGTCATGGCCATCCTGGGGGCCATCCTGCCCTCCCTTTTCGAGCGCATCGGCTTCGGGGCGGGAGCGGCCGGGAACCTCTTCCTGACCATGAACTTCGCCATGCTGGTCACGACCCTGTTCTTCGGGCCGCTGGTCGACCGCATCGGCTTCAAGTCCGTCCTGGCCGTCTCGGCCCTGCTCGTGGCCGTGGCCTTCCTGGTCCTGTCGCGGGCCTCCGGCTACGGCCTCGTCCTCGGCGCCGCGGTCGTCCTGGGGCTCGGCGGCGGCGGCCTCAACGGCGGCACCAACGCCCTGACCTCCGACCTCCACGAAGGCGAGAAACGCAGCTCGGCCCTCAACGTCCTGGGCATCTTCTTCGGCTTCGGGGCCCTGTTCGTGCCCTTCCTCATCGGCACCCTGCGCGAGGTCCTGGGCGTCGGCCGGATCCTGGCCCTGGCCTGCTTCCTGAGCCTGGTCCCCTTCGTCATTTACGTCGCTCTGCGGTTCCCGCCGGCCAAACAGCCGCAGGGCTTTCCGCTCAAGTCGGCCGCGGCCGTCGTCCGCAGCCCGCTGCTCTGGCTGACGGCCTTCATCCTGTTCTTCCAGTCGGCCAACGAGTTCACGGTCGGCGGCTGGATCTCGACCTACCTCCAGAGGACCTTCGGGGTCGGGGCCGGCCCGGCCGCCCTGGTTCTGGCCGGCTACTGGGCGGCCATCATGGGCGGCCGTCTGTTCTCCAGCCGCGTCGTCCGGGCCGTCCGGAGCGAAACGCTCATCATCGCCAGCGCCAGCTTGGCCTTGGGCGCGGCCCTGCTCATGATCCTGGCCCCGTCGGGGGCCGCGGCGGGCGCCGGGGCCGTGCTCATCGGCTTCGGCTTCGCCGCCATCTATCCGACGACCCTGGCCCTGGTCGGGGGCCGTTTCGCCGAGCTGACCGGCACCGCCTTCAGCGTGGTCATCGCCGTGGGCCTGGCCGGGGGCATGCTGGCCCCCTGGCTGGCCGGCCGGATCGCCGAGGCCTCGAGCCTGCGGCACGGCCTGGTCATCCCGGCCGTCGACTGCGTCCTGATCATCCTGCTGACCCTCCTGGTCCGCCGGCGAACGGGACCCGAACACAAGGAAGAGAGACCGTCATGACGCTTCATTTCCGGCCCTCCATGCCTCGCCGCGCCCTGGCCGCGGCCGCCGCCCTGGCCCTGGCCGCGGCCCTGCTCGTTCCGGCCGCGGCCGCCCAGGACGCCGCTTCCGCGGCGGCGAAGAAAGAGCTGCTGTCCAAATACCCCCAGCTGCTGGCCGAGAAGGGCATCGCCGACGAGGCCGGCCGCGAGATCGACGGCCGCCTCGACAAGTTGATCGCCGCGGCCCGCGGCGGCGCCGCCGCCAAGCCGGCCAAGGAGCTGGTCCGGGCCGCCCTCGGGGCCCTCAACTACGCGGCCGCCAACCTGGCCGGGTTCCCCCAGGCCGCCTTCGACCGGCCCATCGGGACGACCCTCGAACGGTTCGGCCGGACCATCGCGCCCGGCGACATCGAGGCCCGGGCCGAGGGCAGCGCCTGTCCGGTCGGCGGCATCGGCGCCGGCGGCTTCGAGCGGCTCATGAACGGCAACTTTTCGACCTGGTTCCTCAAGCTCGGCTGGATGGTCGAGGACACCGTCTGGGCCGACCAGTTCCACGTCTTCGTCAAGTCCGGCGGCCGGACCGTGGCCCGGACCCTGTCGACGACCGCCCCGCCGGCCGGCGCGGGCCTCGGCGCCTGGGCCTGGAACTATCCCGTCGGCCAGGGCGATTACTTCGCCCTCTATCCCAAGTCCGGCTTCTCGTACGAGGAAAGCGCCGATCTCCCCGTCAAGCTGGCCGTCGTCCAGTTCTCGCCGGTCATCGCCGGCAACTACAAGGAGACGAGCTATCCCGTCGCCGTTTATAAATGGATCGCCCGGAACCCGACCAAGGCCGCGGCCCAGGTCACGATCCTGCTGACCTGGGAGAACATGATCGGCTGGGAGGCCCTCGCCGCCCGTCCCGCCGCCGGCGGCGAGCGCCAGGCCTCCTTCGTCTGGGACCGCCGCAGCGACGGGAACGTCAACGAAGCGCTCGAGGACGGCCGGGCCAAGGGCATCCTCTTCCGCAAAAAGGGCCAGGATGTCCGGACCGGGAACGCCATGTCCGGTTCCATGGCCATCGCCGCCGGCGGCCTGCCCGGCCGGGCCGAGGTCTCGGTCCAGCCGGCCTTCGACCCGCGCGGCGACGGCGCCGACATCTGGACGAAGTTCGCCGCCGCCGGGACGCTCGACGCCGGCCGCGTTTCGACGCCGGCCGGGCCGGGGCAGGGGACCGGCGCGGCCGTGGCCGTCACCTTCACCCTCAAGCCCGGCGAGCGGCTCGAGGTCCCCTTCGCCGTCGCCTGGGACCTGCCCTATTACGAGTTCCAGGCCGGGGCCAAGCACAAGAAGAAATATACCGCTTACTATGGCGCCGAAGGCACGAACGCCTTCCGCATCGCCGCCGAAGCCTTGTCCCGCTCGGCGGAGTGGGAGCGGGCGGTCGACGACTGGCAGAAACCCAGCCTGACCAACCCCCGCCTGCCCGACTGGTTCCGGCAGGCCCTGCTCAACGAGCTCTACGTCTTGACCGAGACGAGCATCTGGGACGCCACCACCAACCTCCACACCTACCTCGAGAGCGCCGATTACCTCATGTACGGGACGACCGACGTCGACTCTTACTGCTGGCACGTCCTGCGCCTCTGGCCGGAGCTGGAGACGACCTTCTTGAGCTGGCTGGCCGGCACCATCCCGCTCGAGGACGCCAGCTTCCGGGCCTACCAGTACGCCGTCACTTTCCCCGACAACGTGCCGCCCGACAAGCGCTCGTATTACTGGAGCACCATCAAGACGCCCGGCATGGTGCCCCACGACCTCGGCTCGCCGCGCCAGCGCCCCTGGGTCATCCTGAACGGCTTCGACTGGCAGAACGCCAACGTCTGGAAGGACATCAACCCGAAGCTGCCCCTGCGGGCCTACCGCGACTTCCTGGCCACCGGCGGGCGCGACATCGGCTTCCTGGTGCGCATGTTCCAGGCCTCGGTCACGGCCCTGGACACGCTGGAGTCCCGCTTCGGCGACCGCATCAGCCACATCCCGCTGAACGAGGGCATCCCCGACCAGACCTATGACACCTGGCGGATGAAAGGGGAGAGCGCCTACGTCGGCCTGCTTTGGCTGGCCGGACTGAAGGCCGCCGTGCGCATGGGCGAGACCCTGGCCGGCAAGGGCCTCTACCGGGCCGGGGACTTGGAAATCCCGAATATCCTTGTAAAATATAAGGGGTGGATCGAGTCCGGGCGCTCCTCCTTGCGCCAGCTCTGGGACGAGCCGGCCGGCTACTTCCACATCGACGCGACGACGGACGACATCATGACCGACCAGCTCTTCGGCGTCTGGTACGCCGGCATGCTCGGCCTCGAGGCCGACGGGCGGGACCCCCTCGTCCCGCCCGCCCAGGTCCAGCGGGCCCTGCGCACGATTTACGACAAGAACGTGCTCGGTTTCGGCGGCGGGATCATGGGCGCCGTCAACGGCCGCCGGGCCGACGGCGGCCAGCTCCGCAGCCAGCAGGGCGACGAGGTCTGGGTCGGCACGTCGTACGCCTTCGCCGCCCACCTGGTCCAGGAAGGGCTGGTCGACGAGGGGATGCACACGGCCTACGGCGTCTATCAGGTCGTCTACAGCCCCTTCGGCCAGGGCTATTTCTTCAAGACGCCCGAGGCCTATCTCGACCCCGACGAGACCCTGTGGAACGATCCCAACGCCAAGTACGGCGACAAGACCTTCCGGGCCATGAAGTACATGCGGCCCGGGGCCGTATGGGCGCTCTACGAAGCGATCCGGAGACATGCGGGAACGACGGGTCAAGGCGAGTAGCGCCCCGTCCCCTCCGGCCCGGCGGCGTCTCCGTCCGGGGTCTCTGCCGGCGTTCCTGATCCTGCTCGCCGTCGCGGCCGCGGCCCTGATCCTCGTTCTGCGCCCCCGCGATCCGGCGGCCCGGATCGGCCGCCTCTGGGCCGCCCGGGGCGTGGCCAAGCCCAACGTCGTCCTGGTGACCATGGATACGACCCGGGCCGACCACCTGGCCTGCTACGGCTATCCCGGCGCGGCCACCCCGAACCTGGACGCCATCGCGGGGCGCGGCGTGCTCTTCGAACAGGCCGCCACGGCCACGCCGCTGACCCTGCCCTCCCACACGACCATCATGACCGGCCTGCTGCCGACCTACCACGGCGTCCGGGTCAACGGCAACACGGCCCTCGGCGACGACCAGACCACCCTGGCCGAGGTCCTGGCCGGGCGGGGCTACGAGACCGGCGCCTTCATCGCCGCCTTCGTCCTCGACGGACGTTGGGGCCTGAAGCAGGGCTTCGCCCATTACGACGACCAATTCGACCTCAAGAAATACAAGCACCTCGATCTCGGCGAGGTCCAGCGCCCCGGCAACGAGGTCGTGGACGCGGCCCTGGCCTGGCTCGAGACGGCCAAGGACAAGCCCTTCTTCGCCTGGGTCCATCTCTACGATCCGCACGTGCCTTACGCCCCGCCCGAGCCCTACGCCTCCGAGTACGGCCGCCGGGGCCCCTACGGCGCCTACGACGGCGAGATCGCGTTCATGGACGCCCAGATCGGGCGCCTGACCGGCTGGCTGGCCGCGAACGGCCTGGACCGCTCGACCGTCCTCGTCCTGGTCGGCGACCACGGCGAGGCCCTCGGCAGCCACGGCGAAGGCACCCACGGCTATTTCATCTACGATTACGCCATGCGCGTCCCGCTCCTGGTGGAAGCCCCGTTCGAAGCCCTGGCCGGACGCCGCGTGCCGGCCCAGGTCAGCACGGCCGACGTCTTCCCGACCATCCTCGGCCTGGCCGGGGCCCCGGCGCCGTCCAAGGTCCAGGGCCGGTCGCTCGTCGGCCTGATGTTCGGCCCGGACCGGGCGGACGACGTGCCGGCCTACGGCGAGGCCATGGCCTCGAACATCCAATTCGGCTGGAGCCCGCTCCACGCCCTGCGGACGGCCCGCTACAAGTTCATCGACGCGCCCCGGCCCGAGCTCTACGACCTGGCGGCCGACCCGGGCGAGCAGGCCGACGTTTTCGCCGCGAACCGGGAGCGGGCCGGGCGCATGAAGGCCGCCCTCGACCGGCTGATGGAGGAGACGGCCCGCGACGCGCCCGTGCCGCAGGCCGCCGACCTCGACAAAGAGACCCTGGAGCGGCTCTCGGCCCTCGGCTATGTCGGCGCCCCCGTGGCGGTCAAGAAGGCCGCCGGCGGGAGCGGCGGGCTGGCCGACCCCAAGGACAAGCTGCCGGTCTTCATGGCCGTCACCCGGGCCGGCGAGCTCATCATGGGAGAGAAGTACACCGAGGCCGCCGTGTCGCTCGAATCGGCCCTTCGGGAGGAGCCGTCCATTCCCCAAGCCCTGCTCCTCCTGTCGACCTGCTACGTCGAGCTGGGCCGCCCGGCCGAAGCCAAAACCCAGTTGGACATCCTGCTCCAGGCCGACCCCGAGAGCGTCCCGGGCCTGACCAGCCTGGCCAACATCCTCCTCGACGAGGGCCGGACGGACGATGTCCTGGCCCTGGGCAAGCGGATCCTTTCGGTCGACGAGAAGAACACCCAGGCCTACACCCTCATCGGCGAGGTCTACCTGGAGCGTTTGGATTACGCCGAGGCCCTGCCGTACCTCGAAAAGGCCGTCGAAACCCAGCCGAAGATCACCCGGACGCGCCTGACCCTGGCCGCCTGCCTGGTCGGCGCCGGACAGTACGACCGGGCCGAGACCGAGCTGCGGGACATCCTGAAGGAGTCGCCCAAGTTCCCCCTGGCCCGCTACAACCTGGGCCTGCTCTACGAGGAGCAGGGCCGGCTCGCGGAGGCCCGGGACGCCTACGCGGCCGAGGTGGGAACGTTCCCCCAGGGCTTCAAAGCCCGCTTCAATCTCGGCCGGGTCCTGTTCCGGCTCGGCGACAAGCCCGGGTCGCTGGCCCAGATGAAGCAGGTCGTCGCCCTGGCCCCCAAGCTGGCCGAAGGCCGCCTGATGCTCGGCCGGGGCCTGCTCGACGCCGGCGCCCCTCTTGACGAGGTCCGGGCCGAAGTGGAGAATGGTCTGGCCCTGGCCGAGACCCCCGAGCTCAAGGCCTTGGGCTACTTCCTCATGGCCGACATCTATAACCGCCGCGGCGACACCGCCCGCATGAACGAAGCGCTCGCCAGAGCGAAATCCTATAAAGACGCAAAGGAGTAGATCATGAAGTCCGGAATCCGCCTGATCGGCCTCGCCGCGACCGTCCTGGCCGCCGGGGCCTTCCTGGCCGTCCCTCTGGCCGGCCAGTACCGCGAGTACCACGTCGCCGGCAAGGTCATTGACCCCCAGAAGAACCCGGTCGAGGGGGTCGAGGTCGCCATCCGCGATATCGTCTCCAGCCGCAGCTACGTTACCAAGACCAACAAGAAGGGGGAGTACAAGTTCGTCGGACTGCCGCGCGGCGACTACAAGGCCGTCTTCAAGAAAGCCGGCTACGCGGTCAAGGAGGACGAGTGGAAGCTCCTGACCCCACAGGCCAAAATGGAGAAGGTCGAGATCCCGCCGGTCATCATGGCCACGGAGGAGCTCGTCCAGCAGGTCGAACGGCTCAAGGAAGCCGAGGCCGGGGTCAAGGAGGGGGCCGAGAAGATCCGCCAGGGCGATTACGCCGGCGCGCTCATCCTGCTCAAGGCCGTCCTCGACAAGAACCCCCAGGATCCCAACGCCCTTTATCTGACGGGCATGGCCTATCTGCGGCAGAACAAGCTCGACGAGGCGGCGGCGGCCTTCCTTAAGGTCACCGAGTTGAGCCCCAAGTTCGCGGCCGCCTTTTATCAGTTGGGCGTTTGCTACCAGCGGCAGGATAAGCCCGAACAGGCCCTGGCCGAATACGAGAAGTCCCTGGCCCTGGATCCCTCCAACCCCGACCTGCTCTACAACACCGGTCTGATCCTGTTCGGCCTGACCCGGGTGGACGAGGCCCTGGCCCGCTTCGAGAAGGCCCTGACCCTGCGTCCGGACGATCCGGCCTATCTGGAGATGGCCGGGCGCTGCTACATCAACAAGTCCGAATTCCCCAAGGCCGTCGAATACATGGAGAGGGCCAAGGCCGGGACGACCGATCCGGACCGGATCAAGTTCCTGGCCGACCTGATCGACACTCTGAAAGCCCAGATCAAGAAGTGATCCAAGAAGTGATTCTTGACATTTCTTCGGGGAAATGAATAGAATCTGGACATCTTAGGGGCAACTTTTGATGCGGCCAGACGCGACCACAGGCCCGGAGGGGCGCCCGCCCTTCCGCTCACATCTCGGTCTGCATTTAGCCGCGGGGGAGGTGAGAACGCGGAAGATCTGAACATCCGGGGCGAAAGGCCGTCCCCGCCGCGCATCGGCCCGCGGGGGCAGGGAAATTGGGGCAATCAGAGAGACAGGAGAAGAAAGCAAATGGCGAAGAAATTCCTCGCTGGAATGATCACCGCCGCGGTTTGCCTGGCTTTCGTCGCCGTCCCCGCAGTCCGGGCCCAGTCCATTCTGGACGGCAAGCTCACGGGCACGATCACCGAGGCTGGCGGCGAGCCGTTGCCCGGCGTGTCCGTCGAGGTCGCCAGCCCGGCCCTGATCTCGGGCAAGCGGGTCACGGTCACCTCCGCCAGGGGGACCTACGTCTTCCTCAACCTGCCCGTCGGGGTCTACAAGATCATGGCCACCCTGCCGGGCTTCAAGACGACCCTCCAGGAGAAGGTCGGCATCTCGGCCGGCGGCTCCCTGGAGGTCAACCTGACCATGGAGCCGGGCGCGATCGAGGAGCAGATCACGGTCCTGGCGGCCAGCCCGATCATCGACACCAAGAGCTCGGCCATCGACTCCAAGCTCGAGAGCCAGATGATCAGCCGGTTGCCGACCAGCCGCGACGCGTTCTACGACCTTTCGCTGACCACGCCCGGCATGTTCGACCACGGCAGCAACGCCGGCTGGATGCCCAGCCCGACGGCCTACAGCGGCTCGTCGAACGAGAACGTCTTCCTCGTCAACGGCGTCAACGCGACCAACCCCCGCGGCTCGTCCTTCGGCTCCCTGGTCAAGGTCAACTACAACGCCGTCGAAGAGGTCCGCGTCGTCGCCCTCGGCTCCAAGGCCGAGTACGGCAGCTTCTCGGGCGCGGCCATCGACGTCCTGACCAAGTCCGGCAGCAACAAGTTCCACGGCAACGCCGGCGTCTACTTCCAGCCGGTCAAGTGGAGCCATACCAACCAGCCCGGGGACCTGGAGACCTATGGGAAAGACTTCCTCTGGGTCGCCCGCGATGGCTCCCCGGCTAACAGCCTCTACGGCGCGCCGGCCGCCGGCGACCGGGACTATGAGCTCAACGCCACCCTGGGCGGCCCGATCGTCAAGGACAAGATCTGGTTCTACGGCGGCTTCGACTACTACAACTCGGTCACCCACCGGGCCCGCTGGAGCATCCCGGTGCCGAGCAACGCCAAGTACTGGGACCTCAAGGTCTCCTCGGAGCCCTTCACCAAGCACCGGGCCTGGATCTCCTACCATCACGAGAACAACGACTACAGCGGCGGCAGCTGGGGTAGCGAGCCCGAGTGGGACGTGACGGCGTCCTACGGCGTGGCCAGCAAGAACGACACGGTCTCCGGCCAGTGGCAGTGGCTGCCCTCGAGCACGACCATCCTGACCGGCAAGTACCTGGGGTTCTGGACGAACGACGCGCCGACAATCCCCAGCGACGCCCCGGCCAACCCCTGCTACATCAACTGGTGGAAATGGGCCCAGTACGGCATCAACGGCGCCTTCCCCTACATCGAGGGCTGGCGCTCGATGCGCCAGACCATCCAGGCCGACGTCTCCCATTACGCCGAGGACTTCCTGGGCGAGCATGACATCAAGTTCGGGGCCCAGTTCACCAAGGGCCGCAGCAACACCCTGAACGGCTACTTCCAGGGCTACTGCAATTTTCTCTACCCCTATCGCTGGACCCAGAATATCCACTACATGCAGAGCTGGTACGGCGACACCGGCCTGATCTTCTACAACTTGCACGACGCGGTCAATCCGTTCCTGACCGTGGCCACGTCCGACTCCCTGGCCTTCTTCCTCGACGACCAGTGGAACCCGACCAAGCGCCTGACCGTCAACCTCGGTCTGCGCTTCGACCGGATGACGACCAAGTACGGTCATGGCTTCGAGTACGCGCCGGTGACCGGGCACACGTTCTCCAACCCGGAGGTCATTCGGACCCGGGCGGCGACGGACAACATCTTCGATTTCCGGACCTGGTCGCCGCGCCTCGGCCTGACCTACCAGCTGACCAAGGACGCCAAGACCATCGCCCGCTTCAGCTACGGCCGCTATTATCTGCCCATCACCGTCGAGTACCTCCGCCGCTACGGCCCGGACGCGCCGCTCGTCACCCGGACCTGGCAATATTTCGAGGTCCCCTGGGACCAGGTCGATTCGGGCTGGCCCGACGGCGACTACATAGTCGACACGGTGGAGACGCGGAACGCCGCCCGCATCGTCGGCAGCCTGACGCCCTATGAAGAGACCGTGGACGAGGCCGCCGACCGCTTCTCCTGGCGCCTCAACACCGCCCCCGACCTCAAGGACCAGTTCACCGACCAGTTCACGATCAGCCTCGAGCGCGAGGTCATCAAGGACTTCTCGGTCAGCGGCACCTTCATCTACAAGCACTCGGCCAACCTCTTCGCCAACATCCCGGTCATGCGGAACGGCGTCTCGGCCCTCGGCCTCTCGGCGGGGGATGAATGGCTCTATGATCGCGTTCCGTACCACTCCGACATCAGCGGTCAGGACCTCAGCCTTTATAGCATCCGGTGGCTCGACTACAACCAGGACGGCAACCTCGACGGCGAGGACGTCCAGTGGATCGGAGACAACTCCGACTACCGGGTCGTCAACATGCCCGCCTTCGACGGCGTCAAGCCCAAGCGCGATTTCCAGGGCTACCAGCTTGTCTTCAACAAGCGCTACTCGAACCGCTGGCAGATGCTCGGCTCCTTCCTCTACACCCACTCCGAAGGCATGGCCAACCGCATCTACTCGCAGGACATGAACTTCGAAGGCCCCATGGTCACGGACAACAACTGGATGAGCACGCTGAACTACACCATCAACAACATGACCGGCCCGCTGCCGTTCACGCCCAAGTTCGAGTTCAAGCTCTCCGGGTCCTACACCATCCCCGGGGCCGAGATCGACCTCGGGGCCCGCTTCCGCCTCCACACCGGCCGGCCGGTCTGGCAGCTCGATGGCGACATCCCGCAGCATACGCGGGATCAGAACCCCCCGGGTGGGGTCATCAACGGCGGCAACGGGATCCTGGCCGATACGACTCCGCTGTACCTGCCCACGCAGTCGATCCTGGACTTCCGGGTCGAAAAGGCCATCCCCATCGCCAAGTACGGGGCCGTCCACGTCGTCCTCGACGTCTTCAACGTCTTCAACGCCAACACGCCGACCTCCATCGATTACCAGTGGGAGTTCGGCAAGGTCGGCGGCATCATCGCACCCCGCAGCTTCCGGTTGAGCTTCCTATACCAGTTCTAACGCCGCTCACGCAGCACCTCGAGCCCGGAGGGCCCGCGCCCTCCGGGCTCTTTCTTTTCCGAGCGGGAGTTCTTGATGGGGGACATGACCCATTTCTCCTGAAATGGGATCGTGTCCCCCATCTTTCTTCCGCGGCGGCGTGGGGAGCATCCTCGCGGATCCCCGATTGCCGAACCCCGTGGATTCCGCTAGAGTAGGGGACGAGGTGCCCATGAACCCGTTCCGGCGTCTGCCCGCCCTGCTCGTCCTGCTGGCCCTGGCCGCTCCCGCCGCGGTCTTCGGCCAGGCCAAGAACGTCCTGCCCGAGCGGTTCCGGAAGTGGCTGGACGAGGACGTCGTCTACATCATCACCAAGCACGAGCGGGACGTCTTCCTCATGCTCCAAACGGACCGGGAGCGGGAGATCTTCGCCGAGGCCTTCTGGAAGCACCGCGACCCCCTGCCCGAGACGCCGCGGAACGAGTTCGAGGAGGAGCACTACAAGCGCCTCAACTACGCCAACGCGACCTTCGGGCGCTCGACGCCCCTTCCGGGCTGGAAGACGGACCGCGGCCGCATCCACATCCTCCTCGGACCGCCCCGCAACACCGAGTCCTACTCCAATGTCAACGGCGTCTACCCGGTCGAGATCTGGTTCTACATCGGGGACGAGTCGGCCGGCCTGCCGGCCGGGTTCAACGTCATCTTCTTCAAGCGGAACGGGGTCGGGGACTATATCCTCTACTCGCCGTCCGCCGACGGTCCCCAGGCCCTCATCGCCGACCCGTCTTCGGCCTACGAGAACCTGACGACCCACCGCTCCAACCGGGTCCTCAACGAGGACCAGCAGGCCTTTGAAGCCCTGAAAAAGCTGGAGCCGAGCCTGGCCCGCCAGACCCTGAGCCTCATCCCGAACGAGGGCGCCCCGACCGGGCTGGGGTCGCTGGCCTCGGAGCGGCTTATGGCCACGATCTTCTCGGTGCCGGAGAAGAAGGCCCAGACCGACTACGCAGACGCCCTCCTGCGCTACAAGGACGTCGTCGAGGTCGAATATACGGCCAATTACGTGCCGAGCGAGGCCCAGGTCCAGGTCATCCGCGACGCCTCCGGGGCGAGCTTCGTCCATTACTCGGTCGAGCCGGCCAAGATCACGGCCGAGGAGATCGACGGCAAGTACGACATCCGCTTCAAGCTGAACGGCCGCGTCTCGGACGCATCGGGGAAGACGGTCTACCAGTTCGACAAGGACTTCCCCTTGACACTGACGGCCGCCGAGCTCGAGGAGCTCAAGGCCAAATCCCTGTCCATCCAGGACGTCTTCCCGCTCATCCCCGGCTCCTACAATTTCGACATCCTCCTCAAGAACGTCCTCTCCAAGGAATTCGCGGCGGCCGACCGGACGCTGGTCGTGTCCGGCCCGGGCGCCGCACCCGGCCTGGGCCCGCTCCTTCTCGCCTACGGCGTGGAACGCCAGTCCGCGGCGGCCGGAGAGCGCGTGCCGTTCAAGGTCGGGAACGACCAGCTGCTCTGCCAGTCGCACAAGACCTTCAGCGCGGGCGACCGCCTGGTGACGTACTTCGAGGTCGAGGGGCTGACCGAGACGCTCAAGGCCTCGGGCTCGATCCGGACCGATTTCCTGAAGGAGGACAAGCCGTTCCTCTCAAGGACCGCGACGGTCGGCGCCGCCGCCCCCGGCGGGCACGTCCTCGACATCCAGCCGCTGCGGGACTTCCCGCCCGGCTATTACCAGGTCCGCGCGACGCTCCTCGACGGCCAGGGCAAGGAACTCTCCTCGTCAAGGGAGGACTTCGAGGTCTCGCCGGCCTCTGCCGTGCCCCGGCCGCTCGTCGTCTCCAAGGTCACGAGAGCCGCGGGCGACGCGGACCGTCTCTACGCGACCGGGCTCCAGTCCCTGAGCCAAGGCGACCTCGAGACGGCCCGGACCCGGCTGGGAACGGCCCACGGCCAAGCCCCGGAGAGGGGCGATATCGCGGTGGCCTACGCCCAGGTCCTGTTCCGCTTCGCCGACTACGCCGGCGTCAAGCAGGTCCTCGGACCGTTCGCCGGCGACGAGGCGCCTCTCCCTGAGGTCCCGGCCCTGCTCGGCCAGGCCTGTCACACCCTCGGGCAATACGAGGAGGCGGCGAAGCACTATACGGCTTACCTGACGCGGTTCGGGGCGAACATCGAAATCCTGAACTACCTCGGGACGTGCCACTTCCAGCTCGGGAACACGGCCGAGGCCCTCAAGGCCTGGACCAAGTCGCTCGAGCTCAACCCGAACCAGGATAAATTGCGGGCGCTCGTCGACGGCATCAAGAAGAAATAGGCGCTCTCGCTTAGGCCATGATCGGCCGCCGAGGGGCCTCGGGAATCCCTCCGACGATTCCCCTCGACCCCTTCTCCGGCGGCCTCACCCAAGGCCGTTCGCTCGTCCCGGAAAAGCGACGATCGGCTAATCCGAACTTAATAGTTCGTCGATGCGGGCGAAGGAATAGCCTCTACTCTTGAGCTCGGCGAGGAGGTCTCCGAGGCGCGTGTAGAGCTTGTCGGTGCGCTCGGGATCGGTCCCGATGTGGATGAGCAGGATGAAGCCGTTCAGGCCGTGCGGGTCTTTCCCCTCGTAAGCCAGGATGCGGTCGTAGATCGTCCGGGCGTCGAGGTACTCCGGCATGGAAGGCGTCGTGTAATCGGCGTTGGAGGACGTCCCCGGCGTGAAGTTGAACAGGCGCAGGTCCATCTCCCGGGCCCAGGCGGCGATGTCGCGGTTGTACCACTCGTAGGGCGGGATGAAGAGGTGGCCTTTCTCGCGGCGGACGCCGAAGCGCTCCATTTCGCGGAAATTGGCCTCCAGGTCGGCCCGGAACTCGTCCCGGCCCACCAGCGTCTTCTCCCGGTCCTCCCAGGGGCAATAGAGCGGGTGTTTGTCGGAGTGGGGGCCGAGGTAATGACCGTCGGCGGCCAGGCCGCGGATGAGGCCGGCGAACTCCGGCGTCCGGTAGAAATCGCCGGTGAAGAAGAACCCGGCCCGGACGCCGGCCTGCCGCAGGGCGGCCCGGATGGCCTCGCCGCCGTCGGCGAACGAGCCGCCGGTGAAGATGAGCGACAGCCGCCGGCTCGACAGGTCGCCGCGGATGACGCCGTCGTGGTCGCAGGTGAAGACCCGGCAGGGATCGGCGGCCGCCGGCGAAGGGACGCCGCGGCGGCAGGCCGGGCCGGGGCCCAGGGCCGCCAGGAGCAGGAGCACGGCGGTCAGGGCCCGCCTTCCCGGCCGGCCGGCCGGCCGGGCGAAGGCTCGCGCGCCGCCGCTCATTTCTCCGCGGCCAGGACGTTCCAGCCCCGGATCTTGACCACCGGGTTCTCGCCCGCCAGGTCGTCGGTGACCACGAACCCCGAGATCTTCCGCGTTTCGCCGGGCAGCAGCGTGACGTAGTTGTCGTCGAGGAAGATCGGCAGGACGACCTGGCCGGAGGCGTCGCGGACGACGCGGATCTCGACCATGAGCGCCAGGTCGGCGGACGGATTGGCGAGCTCGACGGTGATCTTGGTCCGCGGGCCGTCCTTGGCCGTCTTCTGGCCGACCTTGAGGGCCACGGGCTTGAGGCCGTTCAGGGCCGTCAGGTCGGCGAAGTCCTTGATCGGCGTGACGTACCAGGTCTGGTTGGCGTTGTCGAGGGTCTCGGGCTTGGAGGACAGGCAGTAGAAGTTGGCGTCGACGAGCTGGTTCTTCTCCTTGAAGACGCGCAGGTCGAGGAAATAGACCGACGGCAGGTTCGCGGGCAGGCGCAGGGCGTCGATGGCCTTGGATTCGCCGGCCGCCAGGTCGAACTCGACGGTCTTGGCGACCAGGTCCTTGAGCCCGAGGTCGAGGACCCGGATGACGGCCTTCAGCTTCGGGGCGGCCTCGGCCGAGGTGTTGGCCGCGACGATCTCGGCGTTGCCGTAGTTGTAGATGAGGTGGACGGGCTCGCCGGCCTTGCGGGCGCCGTAGAAGGCGCCGTTGGGCTGGAGGAAATAATCGTAGAGCTGCCACCAGAGCTTGGGCCAGGCCGAGTTGTACATCCACTGGATGACGCCCGTGGCCTTGGGCCGGTTGGCCACGAAGGCCTCGAACATGGCCCGCATGGCCTCGTAGTTCAGGAACTGGGCCTTGCGCAGATAGTCCTCGAGGTCGGTGGGCGGGCCGAGCCGGCGGTCCATGGCCTCGTTGTAGCGCCCGAGGTCCTTGAACATGCCGCGGCTGCAGTGGTAGTTCCAGAAGTCGTTGATGGGCCAGAGCTTGTCCTCGGGGATCATCTGGCGCAGGCTCTCGAGCGGCGGCACCTGGGGCCCGGGCCCGGTCTCGGTGTTGAAGCCGAAGGCGCCGCCGTTCTCGGTGTCGACGTACCAGTAGACGGGCGGCACGTAGTCGTAGGGGCCGCGCATCTTGACGCCGGACGGGCCGGTGATGGAGCTCGTCTTGTCCTTGGTCGAGACGAGGGTCGGCCGGGTCGGGTCGATCTCCTTCATGATCTCGATGTAGCGCCGCTCCAGGTCGGGGTGGGGGATCATGTCGCTGCCTTCGGCCCAAACGAAGATGGCCGGATGGTTGCGCAGCCAGAGGACCTGGTGCCGCCAGGACTCGGCCACGAGGTCGATGAGCTCGGGCGTGACGATGCCGCCGTAGGGCTCGTCGGCGGGCCGGCCGAGGTAGTCGGTCCACTCCCAGTGGCAGCTCCAGCCGACCATGATCAGGATGCCGTTCTCGTCGCAGAGGTTGTAGAGGTCCTGGCCGGTGCCCCAGAAGCCCTCGAACCGCAGGGCGTTGAGGTTCATGTGCCGGGCGTAAAGGACCTCGGCCTGGAGCTTCTTGCGCTTGACGTCGAGCAGGAGATCGTCGGCCCAGCCGCCGCCGCGGATGAAGACGGGGCGGCCGTTGAGCTTGAAGCCGCGATGGCCGTCCGGCGTCCGGTAGTCGGCGACCTCGCGGATGCCGAAGCGGACGACGCGGGCGTCGGAGGGCAGGACCCGCGGCATGCCGGGCATCCGGCGCAGCTCCTGGTCTTTCTTCTTGTTGCGGCCCTTCTCGGGGGTCGGGGACGCGGCCGGGGCGTCCGCGGCGCCGGGCTGGCCCTTCTTCGGGGCGAAGGTCAGGATCAGGGCGTAGAGCTCCGGCTTGCCCAGGTCGTGGGTCCACCAGACCCGGGGGTCCTTGACGACGAGCTCGGGCGTCGTCTCCGGGGTCAGCTCGATCTTGCGGGTCTCGCCGGGCCGCAGGGCGACCTCCCGGGCGAAGCGCAGGCCCTCGATCCGGCCCTCGAGCGTGCCGGCGACGTCGGCGTCGGCGTGGTTGACCAGCTCGGCCGAGACGGTCAGGCGGGCCTCCTTGAAGGCGGCCAGGTCGAGCTTGGTGACGACGAAGGGGTTCTCGATCGAGACGTCGCCCGTGGCCCGGAGCCGGACGTCGCGGAAGAGGCCCATGGCCCGGTCGGGCGGGGCCGGGTTCCAGTCGACCCAGCCGATCGTGGGCTCGCCGGGCTTGGGCGGGATGACCTCGACCGCCAGGACGTTCTTTTCCGTGGTCTTGAGGTCGGCGGTCACGTCGATGGAGAAGCGCCGGTAGGCGCCGTAGATCTTGTCCGCGCCGGCCACCTTCTTGCCGTTCAGCCAGATGTTGGTCCGGTAGTTGATGCCGTCGAATTCGAGGGTCTTACGGGTCAGGCCGGGTGCGACCGGGGAGATGAACTCGCGGCGGTACCACCAGGACACCTCGAACGGGGCCGTGGGGACCTTGTCGAGGTTCTTGCTGAAGAAGATGTCGCGGTAGACGTTGTTCTCGACCAGCGTGCCCAGGACGCTCGAGGGAACGACGGCCGGATACCAGGCCTCGACCTTGAAGCCGGGGCTGGAGATCTGCTCGCCGGCCCCTTTGACCTTCTCGGAGGACTGGATGTACCAGAGATCGCCCAGGTTGACCGAGGTCTCGATGGCCGGGGCCATCTTGGCCCGCGGTTCGGGCCGGTCCTGCAACGGGGACATGTATTGGGCCGGGCTGGCGGCCGGCTTCGCCAGGGAGAAAGCCAGGACGACGGCCGCGATGACCGGTTTCGAGGTCCGGCCCAGGGATCGAACGTGCTTGGTGGTCATGGGGCCTCCCTTATCGGTGATGAATCCATTATATCCGAACCCCTCGACCCGGCCAACCCGTTGCGCCGCAGCAGGGGGGATGGGGTCAAACCTACATTTTTTCGAAAAATGTAGGTTTGACCCCATCTTGGAGGTTATCGGCTGACGCGCAGGGTCAGGATGCCGAAAGCCGGCACCTCGAGGGGGGCCGTCAGCGGGGCGGCGGCCGCGCCGTCGATGTCGCTCAGGAAGACCCGGTCGCGTTCGAAAGCCTCGCCGGACAGGCGGAGCGGCGCCGGGCGGTCCGAAGCGTTGTAGAGCCGCAGGACCCAGCCCGACTCTCCGGCGGCCGGCTTGAGCGTCAGGGCCACGATCGGGCCCGGTCCGACGGCGATAGGGAAGATGGGCGGCGGCCGGCGCGGATCGGCCGTCACAGCGACGAGCGGCGTCGCGGCCTCCAAGGCCAGTTTCTTGGCCGTGGCCGGGTCCGACCCGAGGTGGGGCGAGACGGCGTAGCGCAGGGTCACCGGGCCCGGCTGGTCGGCCTTGTAGTTGGTGTGCCAGTAGTTGTTCATGGCGTAGGAGAAGACCGTCGTCGAGGGCTCGATCCGGCGCCGCCAGGCCCGCCGCTCGCCGTTCCGCGGCGTTTCATCGGTCATGGCCCCGATCTCGACGAGCGGGGCGTCGAGGGAGGTCCAGGTCACCCCGAACTCGCCGTTCGAGATGTCGACGCTGTCGCGGGCGCAGAAGAAGTCGCGGCAGGCCCCCTCGAGCTGGTCGATCTCCGGCCGGACCGAGGCCCACCCGCCGTCCACCCGCGCCGCCCCGCCGGGAACGGCGAAGGGGAAGGCGATGTGGACGCTTTCCTTGTCGCGGACGAGCGTCTTGTCGATGGTCACCGCGATGTCGAGGCGGTCGAGGGCGTGGACGCGCCGGTATTCGCGGACCAGCTTCTCGGCCCCGGGCGCGCCGCTCCGGGCGATGATCGAGGTCAGGACCGGTCCGAACTCCCCGAAGCTGAAGCCGCCGTCGGGCGGGGCCTCGGCCTTTCCCGGATCGAGCCCCGGGACATAGAGGTAGTGCCCCAACCCCGGGAATGTTCCCGCGTCGACGAGCTCGCGGTCGCGGCCTCCGTTCGTCCAGACCAAGCTGGTGACGGTGCCCGGCAAGCTGTTAACGGTCTCCTTGAGCGTTCGTGGCTCGACCTTCGTCCGGTCGGGTTGTCCCGCTCCGACGGTGTAGCGCCGGGACCCGAGCCCCGGCACGTCCCGGGCCACGAAGGCCAGCTCGCCGCCGCGCAGGCGCTGCGAGGGGACCGGCGCGCCCGTCTCGTCCTCGACCCGGTCGCCGGCCTCCCAGAGCTCCCAAGGCAAAAGGACGAGGTCCGTTCTGGCCCACGAACAAGTATTGACGACGTCGATGGCCTGCCGGCCGAACTTGACCGGCGGTCCCGCCGCCGCCGCGGCCGCCGCCAGGGCGGCCTCCCGGACCTCCGTCGACAGCCCTTCGGCCCGCTCGGCGAAGGCCTTCTTGTAGGCCCACTGGGCCCGCGGTCCCTCGCCGTCCGGGTCGGAAACGCTGTCGGAGGCGCCCCAGGTGTGCTCGCTGAACAGGACGACCTGGCGCCAGGCCTCCTCGTCCTTCTCCGCCGGGAAACCGGGCCTCCCCAGGATGGACCACAGCGCTTCGGCCTGCGCCAGCCGGCCGGCGCTCGTCCGGGCCAGGGCCGTCTCCCGGGCCGTCGAGGCCGCCCCGTCCTCCCAGTAGCCGGTCAGGTCGCCCCGCACCTCGGGGATGTCCCGGCCGTGCCGGCGCTCGAACTCGGCGAACATCTCCGAGGCCGTGGCGATGACGATCCGCGGCGAGGCGTACTTCTCGTTCCAGGCCTTGACCGTGTCGGCCAGCTCCGGGTCCGGCGGCCCGTTGTCGCCGCCGACCGTATACCGCACCTGGACCATCGAATACGGGTACTTCTTCTCGGCCAGCTCGTCCATGTACTCGAAGATGCGGAAAGCCGGGGCCTTGGCCAGCGAGCCCATGTTCAGGCCGTGGAACCAGGAATAGCCGCGGCCGGCCATCCAAAAGAGGACCCGCTCCCGCCCCGACGGCGAGAGCCAATAGAACGGCCTGTCGCCCCACGTCTTGAGGGCCCAGCCGACCCGGTCGCCGCCGTCGAACAGGCTGGGCATGTAGTTCGGCCCGCTCGAGACATACTCGATCCCGGCCTGGGCCAGCGCCGGCACGAACGACCACGACTGGCCCGGGATGTCCGTGACCATGACCGACCGGACGGGCGCGCCGGCCCGCCGCCCCAGGTCCCGGGCGAAGGCCGTCAACCGGAAGAGCTCCTCCGGGTGGCACAAACCCGTCAGGACGCCCGCCAGAGTGCCCTGGAGCTCGATCGAGCCCCGGCGCATGGCCTCCAGAAAAGCGGCCTTCTCCTCTTCTTCGCCGGCCTGCCGGAACCAGGTCTCGACGGCCCAGGCCTGCTCGGTGTTCCACTTGAACCGCGCCCCCTCCGGATAGCCCGCCGTCCTGTCCGCCAGGGCCATGGCCTCGCGGCAGTAGCGCCAGTGGTTGCGCTCGACGACGGGCTGGGGGCCCGAATAGCCGATGTCGACATGGGAGTGGGGCAGGAGCCAGATCTCGCGCGGCACCACCGGCTCGATCGTCAGCGCGCCGCGACGCACCGAGCCGTCGTCGAGGGCCACCTCGACGGCCACGGTCTCCGGTCGCTCGACCGCTGGGACCAGGAACTCGAGCGAATTGTAGCCGAGCTTGAGCTCGAGGCGGGCCTTCTCCGCGCCGCACGAGACGACGGCCCCGCCGGGCGGTCCGAGATGGCTGGTCTCGACCCTGACGATCTGGAGCGAACGGCCGTCGCGGCGCACCAGGGCCTGCTCGGCCCGGGCCCAGACCTCGCGGCGCAGGTCGTCGCGGAAGACCATGAACCAGTCGTTGGAGCCGGCCTTCTCGCCCCGGACCCGGATGGTCAGCGGCCGGCCCGGACGGAGGCGCGCCGCCGGGACCTCCAGCCACATGAAGCCGAAAAGCTCGTCGAACTGGTCGACCATGGCCGTCTCGAACCGCAGGGCCAGGCCGTCCGGGCCCGTCTCCCGCCATTCCCGGCGCGTCGCGTCGGCCGAGGTCCGGAAGCTCAAGCCCCGCCGGCCGTCGATCTCGAGGTCGAAGCGGTGCCCGCCTTTGCCCGTAGCCAGACCGGCCAGCCAGACGAAGGTCGCCGGGCCGCCCTTCCAGTCGGCCGGCACGGGCTCGGTCCGCCACTCCGCGGCCATGGCCCCGTCCGAGGCCCGGCTGATGAGCGCCGACCGGACGTCGGGGTAGGGCGAGTGGTAGGTCATTTCGGCGCCGGCGACGGTCTGCCCGTAGCCGCGGAGCCAATCGGCCCCGGCGGCCGGTCCCGTGGCCGCGGCGACCAGGGCCAACAGGACGCCCGGACGCCGCACGCTCACCGCCCGGCCTCCCGCGGCGCTCCGGCGGGCTTGAGCTCGAAGACCCAGGCGTAGCGGCACGGCGGCTTGGCGACGGCCTCCGCCGGCAGGGTCAGCAGCGCGCCCCGGCCGACCTTCTCCCAACGGACGGGCTGGCGCACGCCGAGCATGCGCACGGCCGTGCCGGCGGCCGGGGCCATGGACACCAGCATGATCTTGGCCGGCGGCGCGGCCTCGTCCTCGTCGGCCAGGTAGATGGCGTGAACCGTCCCGTCGGGCGAGGCCGTGAAGCAGGTCTTGGCTTCTTTATAAGGCGCGACCGGCCGGGTCCCATAGATGGCCTGGCCGTTGACCTTCATCCAAGCGCCGATCTCGCTGAGCCGGTCCAGGGCCTCGGGCGCGAGCTCGCCCGCGGGGCTGGGCCCGATGTTGAGCAGGAAGTTGCCGCCCTTGGAGACGATGTCGACGAGCAGGTGGATGAGCCGGCCGGCCGGCTTGTAGACGTCCTTGGGGTTGTACGACCACGACGTGCCCATCGTCATGCAGGTCTCCCAGGCGTAGGGAAGGGGCTTGTCCGGGATCTCCTGCTCCGGGGTGCGGTAGTTCTCGTAGCGGCCGGTGACGGTCCGGTCGACGACCAGCAGGCCGGGCTGGTGGCGGCGGGCCATGGCCGCGATCCGCGGCATGTCGATGTCCATGTTCCTGGCGTTCTTGAGGAAATAGCCCGGCGCGATCTCGACCAGCGGCGCCGGCCGGACCCAGCCGCCGTCGAGCCAGAGGATGTCCAGGGGGCCGTAGCCGGAGACGATCTCCTCGATCTGGCGGTAGGTGAAGTCGCGGAAGCGCTGCCAGCGCTCCGGGTACTTGTCGATGCTGTAGTTGACGTTTCGGTCGGGGGTGGCCCACTCGGGGGCCCAGAAGTCGGGATGGTGCCAGTCGGGTTTGGAAAAGTAGGCCCCCGTGCCGAAGCCGCGGGCCCGGAAGGCCTCCAGGACGGCCCGGAAGACGTCGGCCTTGGCGTTGGCCCGGAAGGGCACGTCCGGCCCGGTGACGCGGTAATCGGTCTCCTTGGTGTCGTACATGGCGAAGCCGTCGTGGTGCTTGGTGGTCATGACGACGTAGCGCATGCCGGCGGCCTCGGCCGCGGCGGCCCAGGCGGCCGGGTCGAACTTGACCGGGTCGAACGTCTTCGGCAGGGCCTCGTAGCGCTTCTTGTATTCGACGTAATCCGGGAGCGAGCGGCGGCACCACGGCTCGTCCTCCGAGCAGATGGACCAGGACTCGACGACGCCCCACTGGCTGTACGGCCCCCAGTGCATCATCAGGCCGAACTTCCAATCCTGCCAGCGGGCCAGCTTGGCCAGGACGAGCGGATCGGTCTCGACGTCGGCGGCCGGGGCTTGGGCGGAGGCGAGGGCGGCCAGTCCGAGAACGGCCGCCGCGGCGGCTGCGACAAGGCCGGCGGGACGAGAGCGGAACCCGACGAGCTTCATGAGGACCCTCCTCGGACGGATACCGCCGGCATTATATCAAATTCTTCTCCCATTTCCGGGAGTCCTTCTCGAGGCGGTGAGGGGATTATCCTCACAGATCCCCGTGGTTGAGGGGGGACCGGCAGGGAGCAG
>CAZNPB010000007.1:0-82733 GCA_964574895.1 uncultured Eubacteriales bacterium | reverse complement strand
GCCGCCGGTCAGGACGGCGATGTCCTCGAGCATGGCCTTGCGGCGGTCGCCGAAGCCGGGGGCCTTGACGGCGCAGCACTGGAAGGTGCCCTTGAGCTTGTTGACGACCAGGGTGGCCAGGGCCTCGCCCTCGACCTCCTCGGCCACGACGAGCAGGGACCGGCCCATGCGGGCCACGTTCTCGAGCAGGGGCAGGAAGTCCTTGAGGTTGCTGATCTTCTTCTCGTGGAGGAGGATCAGGGGCTTCTCCAGGACGCATTCCATCCGCTCGGGATCGGTCACGAAGTAGGGCGACAGGTAGCCGCGGTCGAACTGCATGCCCTCGACCGTCTCCATCGTGGTCTCGAGGCCCTTGGCCTCCTCGACCGTGATGACGCCGTCCTTGCCGACCTTGTCCATGGCCTCGGCGATGATCTTGCCGATGGACAGGTCGTTGTTGGCCGAGATGGCGCCGACCTGGGCGATCATCTCGCCGCTGACCTCGCGGCTCATCTTCTTGAGCTCGGCGATGAGGGTCTCGACGGCCTTGTCGATGCCCTTCTTGATCAGGGTCGGGTTGGCGCCGGCCGTGACGTAGCGGAGGCCCTCGCCGTAGATGGCCTGGGCCAGGACCGTGGCGGTCGTCGTGCCGTCGCCGGCGACGTCCGAGGTCTTGGACGCGACTTCCTTGACCAGCTGGGCGCCCATGTTCTCCCAGGGGTCCTTGAGCTCGACTTCCTTGGCGACGGTGACGCCGTCCTTGGTGCTGGTCGGGCTGCCGAACTTCTTGTCGAGGACGATGTTCTTGCCGCGGGGGCCGAGCGTCGCCTTGACGACGTTGCTGAGGACGTTGACGCCCTTGAGCAGGGACTGTCTCGCCTCGTCTCCGGAAAGGATCTGTTTAGCCATGATGTCTCCTTCGGTGAGCGTTCTTACTTCTCGACGATGGCGAGGATCTCTTCCTCGCGGACGATGACGTGCTCGACGCCGTCGATCGTCACTTCGGTGCCGCTGTACTTGCCGATGAGGACGTGGTCGCCCTTCTTGACCGCCAGGGCGATCGTCTTGCCTTCATCGTTGATCCGGCCCTTGCCGGCCTCGATGATCTCGGCCTCCAGGGGCTTTTCCTTGGCCGTGTCCGGGATGATGATCCCGCCTCTCTTGACTTCCTGTTCCTCCATTCTCTTGAGGAGCACTCGGTCATACAGAGGGTGAACTTTCATGAGAACCTCCTATGGGATACCTAAGATTTAGCAGTCACAAAATGTGAGTGCTAATAATATACAAAAGGCGGGGTTTTTGTCAAGAGGGAAGGCGACTAAAAACTAGCAGTCGCGCATAGAGACTGCTAATATTTCTTCCTGATCTTCAGGACCTTGGCCCTGTTGTGGAGGGTGTTCCGGTGGACGCCCAGGGCCTGGGCCATCTTGGTCTGGTTGCCCTGGTGCTTGCGGGCGGCCTGCTCGTAGAAGATCTTCTCGAATTCGCGCAGGGCGTCCTTGACGCTGATCTCCTTGTCGACCATGTCCCGGACGAGGAGCTCCATGCGCTGGTGGAAGTTGAGCTCGCTAGATCTCTTGTCCATGTTTCCCTCCGCTTTCGCGGACCCGCTTGTACGACTCGTCGAACCGGGAGCGCAGGTCCTTCGGGACCATGTGGACGACGGCCCGGGTGACGCCCAGGCAGGCCGGCGCCAGGACGGAGGTCCGGACCGCCGGCTGGGCCATCTCGAACGAGACCAGGGCGAAGACGAGGATGCCGCAGACGAGGACCGCGGTGAGCAGGCCGAAGACGGCCCCGAAGAGCCGGTTGATGAGGGCCAGCGGGCCGATCATGGCCTTCGTCAGCAGGTGGCCGAGGATGCCGCCGGCGACGACCACGAGCAGGAAGATGAGCAGGAACCCCAGGAAGTTGCTGACCGGCCGGTTCTTGACGAAGCCCATGAAGATCCCGGACGCCTGGGTGTAATAGAGCACGGCCAGGACCAGGCCGGCGATGACCGCGACCAGGCCGATGACCTGTTTGACGAAGCCCTTGAAGATGCCGTAGACGGCCGTCACGACGATGATGGCCAGGAGAACGTAGTCGAGCCAGTTCATGCCGTCCCTCCCCGTCTCGCCCGCAGCCGCTCGACCATGCCGTAGTCGCCTTCCTGCAGGGCGCCGAACGCGACGTGGGGCTTGATCCGGCCGTGGAAATCCGAACCGGCCGTGGCCACGAGGTCGAGCTCCGCGGCCAGGTCCTTGTAGAAGGCCGTCTGCTCGGCCGTGTGGTAGAAGGTGTAGACCTCCATCCCCAGCAGGCCGCGGTCCTTGAGCGTCCGGGCGTCCTCGGCCGTGGTCCGCTGGAAATACGCGCCGGGGTGGGACAGCACGGGCGCCCCGCCCGTGGCCGGGGCCGCGTCCAGGACGTCGAGCAGGCCGACGAACCGCTTGGGCACGAAGGCCGGCTTGCCTTCGGCGAAATATTCCTTATAGAACATGTAGGGCGCGTAGCCGCGGTTCTCCTCCCCGCGGAACCGTTCCAGGGCCGGGTGGCCCGCGTTCTCCGGGTTCTCGAGCAGGACCTGGGCGATCTTGACCCCGAGCGGCGGGGCGCCGTTGGACTTGGCCCGGACGTCGTCCAGGGTCAGGGCGAAGCCCAGGGCCCGGACCTTCTCGATCCGTTCGGCCGTCTCGGCCAGGCGGCACTCGGTCTGGCCGGCGACGATCCGGGCCAGGGCCGGGCTGGCCCAGTCGACGAGAGGCAGCAGGCAGTGGAACTCGCGGCCGCCGAAGAGGGTCGTCAGCTCGATGCCCGGGATGACCTCGACGCCGGCCCGCCGCCCCAGCTCGACGGCCTCGGGGTAGGCGGCCACGGTGTCGTGGTCGGCGATGGAGATGGCCCGCATGGCGGCGTTCTTGGCGAACCCGATCAGCTCGGCCGGGGTGAAGTCCCCGTCGCTGCTCTTGTTCGAGTGGACGTGGAAATCGACCCGTCCGCTCATGCGATGTCGTCGAGGCCGGTCAGGACCCTATAGATTTCCAGGTATTTCTGCGAGGTCTTGGCGACGATCTCGGCCGGCAGCTCGGGCGGCGGGCTGTTCTTGTCCCAGGCGGTCGTCTCGAGGTAGTCGCGGACGAACTGCTTGTCCAGGCTGGGCTGGCCCTTGCCGGGCTCGTACTGGGCCAGGGGCCAGAAGCGCGACGAGTCGGGGGTGAAGATCTCGTCGATGAGGACGAGCTCGTCGCCGGCCAGGCCGAATTCGAACTTCGTGTCGGCGATAATGATGCCCTTGGAGACCGCGTAGAGGGCCGCCTTCTGGTAGAGCTCCAGGCTCGTCTTGCGGATCTTGCCGGCCAGCTCGGCCCCGATCTCCTTCTCGACGTCCTTGAAAGAGATGTTGACGTCATGGCCCTTCTCGGCCTTGGTCGAGGGGGTGAAGATGGGCTCGGCGATCTGGTCCGATTCCCGGAGCCCCTTGGGCAGCTTGATGCCGCTGACCTTGCCCGTGGTCCTGTATTCTTTCCAGCCCGAGCCGGAGAGATAGCCGCGGACGACGCACTCGATGGGCACGACCTTGGTCTTCTGGACCAGCATGGAGCGCTTGGCCAGGATGTCGGCGTAGGGGGTCAGGGCCGGGGGGAAGTCCTTGGTCTCGGTGGCGATGAGGTGGTTGGGGATGACCAGGGCGACGAAATCGAACCAGTATTTCGACAGCTGCGTCAGGACCTTGCCCTTGTAGGGGATGAGCGAGGGCAGGACCCAGTCGAAGGCCGAGACCCGGTCCGTGGCCACGATCAGGAGCTTATCGTCGACCTCGAAAACGTCGCGGACCTTCCCTTTGCGGAACAGAGGCAGACCGGGAAGGTCGATGTCGCCGATGGGTTTTTCCATAACCGTCTCCTTTAGGACCCGTCAAGGATAGCCAAATCGTTTTTAAAAAGCAAATGTCAACGGGCGCCCGACGGTCCTGTCGAGGTCACGATCGGCCCCTTCTTCCGCGGCCTCAGGCGGGCCGTCGACGTTGCCCCGGCGGGCCAAGCGTCGGGGCGGGCCCGGCCCCCTCAGATCATTGCATTTTCCGGCGCTTTTTATTAACGAGGACCGAACCGCGAAAGAATGGTGAATTCGGAAAGAGGCCCCTTATCCTTAGGGGGCCAGGCCGATGAAGTTATACATCCGACGGGGGTCGGCGGGGTGGCGGCGGTAGGAGAGAAGGCGCGGCTCGCAGTGGGTGCAGACGGCTCCGGGATTGAAGATATGGGCTTTCGCGAGCCCCAGGCCTTCGAGGAGCCAGGCGTTGGCGGCCCGCAGGTCGAGGAGGTATTTCTCCCGCAGCTCGGGAACGCGGACCCCGGGCATATCGCCCCGCTTGACCAGGACCGCCGGCGGAAAGCCGGCCCACAGGAACTCCTCGCGGACCTCGGGGCCGACCTCGTAGCAGGCGGCGCCGATGCAGGGGCCCAGGGCGGCCTTCAGGCCGGCGGGCTCGGAGCCGTAGGCCTCCCCCATGGACCGGACGGCTTTCTCGAGGATGCGCCGCTCGGTGCCGCGCCAACCGCAGTGGACGGCGGCCACGGCGCCGCGGGCCTCGTCGACGAGGAGCGCCGGCAGGCAGTCGGCCGTGCGGATGACCAGGAGCAGGCCCGGGACGTCGGTCATCAGGGCGTCGCCCTCGAGCGGGGCGGCGGGCGGGGCGTCGATCCTGTGGACGATGTCCGAATGGAGCTGGCGCATGATGACCGGGGTCATCCCCCGCTCCGCGGCGAAGGCCAGGAACCCGGCCTCGCTCCAGCGGGCGTCGCCGAAGCCGTGGACGAGCCCCGGGACGGAGGCCAGCCGGGACGCGGTCAGGTAGGGGCGCTTGTTCTCGGTCACGGCATAAGTATTAGCAGAAAGGGCGGGCGGGCTCAAGGCGTCACGGACCCGAAGAAGGGGGACGCGTACCCTGGGCATGTCCCCGGACCCGGTTTGCGAAGGGGGGACATGGACGCGGGTCGCGTCCCCGGGTCCGGCTTGTCATTTGGCGCTCGTGTCCGTATGATGAGGGCACTGTGCGCATCAAGGACACACCCATGCCCATTCACGTGATCGCAGCCTTCGTGTCGGCCGGCGTCCTGGCGGGCGCCCTGACCATCGCCCTGGCGGCCGCCCCCGGGGCCCCGGGCGTCCGGCCGCGGGCCCGGGAGTTCGGCCTGGTCGTCGGCGTCCTGCCGCCCGGTCCCCTGAACGCCATCACCGATGTCGCCGGGGTCCTGGTCGGCCAGGTCACGATCGTCGAGGGAAGCGACGTCCGGACGGGCGTCACGGCCGTCCTCCCCCACGGCGGCGACGTCTTCCAGGACAAGGTCCCGGCCGGGATCGCGGTCGGCAACGGCTACGGCAAGCTCACCGGCGTCACCCAGGTCCGGGAACTGGGCACGCTCGAATCGCCCATCGTCCTGACCAACACCTTGAGCGTGCCGGCGGCCGCCGAGGCCGTCATCGATTGGACGCTCGGCCGGCCCGGGAACGGCCAGGTCGGATCGGTCAACCCGGTCGTCGGCGAGACCAACGACGGCTGGCTCAACGACATCCGCGGCCGCCGCGTCACCAAGGCCCACGTCCTCGAAGCGCTGCGGACCGCCGCCTCCGGCCCCGTCGCCGAGGGCGCCGTCGGGGCCGGGACGGGCACGACCTGCTTCGACTACAAAGGCGGCATCGGCACCTCCTCGCGCCGCCTGTCCGGCGATCGGGGCGGCTACACGGTCGGCGTCCTCGTCCAGACCAATTTCGGCGGCGTCCTGACCCTCCGCGGCCGGCCCTTCGACCGGCGGGAGGCCGGGACCGGCGGCGCCGCGACGGCCGCCGCGCCGGGGACCGGTCCGGCCGGCGACGGCTCCTGCATGATCGTCATGGCCACGGACGCCCCGCTCGACGGCCGCGGCCTCGAGCGCTTGGCCGCGCGGGCCCTCGTCGGCATCGGCCGCACGGGCGGCTATTTCTCCAACGGCAGCGGCGACTACGCCATCGCCTTTTCGACGGCCGCAGGCAACCGGGTCCCCCATCGGGCGACGGCCCCGACGCGGACGGTCACCCTGCTCCGCGACGACGCCCTGTCGCCGCTCTTCCAGGCCGCCGCCGAAGCGGCCGAGGAAGCTATCTGGAACTCGCTCTTCAAGGCCGAGCGGACGGAGGGCCGGGACGGGCGCGTCGCCGAGGCCCTGCCGCTCGACCGCGTCCGGGAGATGCTCAAGTGAGCCGGACGAGGCTCCGGACGATCGGCGTCCTCGGCGGCATGGGACCCGAGGCCGGGGCCCGGTTCTTCGAGCGCGTCATCCGGGAAACGGCCGCCGGCCGCGACCAGGACCACGCCCCGGTCATCCTTTACAGCGTGCCCCAGGTCCCCGACCGGACGGAGGCCGTCCTGCGCGGCGGGGCCAGCCCGGTCCCGGCCCTGCGCCGCGGCCTGCGCGCCCTGCGCGACGCCGGAGCCGACTTCGCCGTCGTGTCCTGCGTCACGGCCCACCATTTCTTCCCCGAGATCGCCGCCGGGTCGCCCCTGCCCCTGATCAGCCTGGTGGACGAGACCGTGGCCGCCGTCCGAAAGATGAAGCCCGTCCCGAAGCGGATCGGCCTCCTCGCCACGGACGGCACCGTCCGCTCCGGGGCCGTCGCCCGGGCCTTCGCCGCGGCCGGCGTCGAGGTCCTCATCCCCTCGGCCGGGGACCAGAAACGGGTCATGGCCGCCATTTACGGAAAGAAGGGCATCAAAGCCGGCTTCACGACGGGCCCGCCCCGGCAGGCCCTGCGCCGGGTCGCCCTCGAGCTCGTCCGCCGGGGCGCCGGGGCCGTCCTGGCCGGATGCACCGAAGTCCCCCTGGCCCTGGGGCCGGGCGACCTGGCCGTCCCCCTGATCGACCCCCTGACGATAGGGGCCCGGGCGGCCGTGCGCCGCTCCGGCGCCCGCCTGCGCTCAAGTTGACTTTCAGGGGGAATCGAGTATAATTCGCCGGTACTTTCCCCAGTGAGGAGGTGAAAGTTTTTGGCTTTTGTACAGCTTGACGAAGGTGAGAATCTCGAGTCCGCGCTGCGCCGGTTCAAGAGGAAGGTCCAACAGGAAGCGATCATCAAAGAGATCAAGAAGCACTCGGTCTACTTCAAGCCCGGCGAGAAGCGCCGCATGAAGGAAGCCCAGGCGCGCAAGCGGATGAGACGGCGCATCAAGAGAGAGCGCGACGTCGAGTATTAAGAACTTTCATCTCTTCCCGGCCAGTCTTCGCCCCGCCCGATCCGAGATCCACGTTATCCCCGAAGGGCCGGGTCCTTTGTGAGAGAGGGGGAGTTACGGCGATCCAAAAACCCGCCTGGCTGAAGGTCCGGCTCCCGTCGCACGGGGAGTATTTCCGTGTCGCGGAGATCCTCAAGGCCGGACGTCTGCACACCATCTGCCAGAGCGCCCGCTGCCCGAACATCGGCGAGTGCTGGGAGCGGCGGACGGCCACGTTCCTGGTGCTGGGCGACACCTGCACCCGCAATTGCGGCTTCTGCGCCGTGACCAAGGGGACGCCGCAGCCCCCCGATCCCGGGGAGCCGGCCCGCGTCGCCGAGGCGGCGGCGGCGCTCGGGCTGGCCCACGCCGTGATCACCTCCGTCACCCGCGACGATCTCGCGGACGGCGGGGCGGGCCATTTCGCGGCCGTCATCGCGGCCATCCGGGCCAAGAGCCCCGGCACGAGGATCGAGGCCCTCATCCCCGACTTCGGAGGGGACGCGGCCGCGCTGGAGATCGTCCTGGCCGCCGGTCCGGACGTCCTCAACCACAACCTGGAGACGACCGAGTCGCTCTACCCGGCCATCCGCCGCCCCCGCGAGAACTACCGCCGCTCGCTCGGGGTGCTGGCCGCCGCCAAGGCCCGGGGCGCCCTGACCAAGTCGGGTCTGATGATCGGGCTGGGCGAGTCCGAAGCCGACATCCTCGGCGCCTTCGCCGACCTGCGGCGGGCCGGCTGCGATCTGCTGACCGTCGGACAGTACCTCCGGCCGACGGCGGGCCATCCCCCGGTCGTGAAATACTACACCCCCGGGGAATTCGAGGCCTTCGCGGCGGCGGCCCGCCGGGCGGGCTTCCGGGAGGTCGCGTCCGGACCGCTCGTCCGGAGCTCCTACGAAGCCGGCCGGCTGTACGAAACGGCCCGAGGCAAGGACGGAACACCATGCGCTACCTGATCTTCACCGACATCCACGGCAACATGGAGGCCTTCCAGGCCGTGCTCAAGGCCGTCCAGAAGAAGAAGATCGACCATTACATCTGCCTCGGCGATCTGGTCGGTTACGGCGCCTCGCCGAACGAGGTCATCCAGAGGATCCTGACCCTCAAGCCGCTGTCGATCATCCGCGGCAACCACGACAAGGCCGTCTCGGGGCTCGACTCGGTCCAGACCTTCAACCCCATCGCCGCCTCGGCCATTTTCTGGACCAAGAAGACGATTGCCCGCAAGCACCTGGACTTCCTGGTCCGCCTGAAGCAGAGCCCCGAGGTCGTCCAGGACTCGATCACCATCTGCCACGGCGCCCCGTTCGACGAGGACTACTACATCTTCGGCGAGTTCGACGCGGCCGAGGCCTTCTCCTACATCCAGACGCCCGTCTGCTTCTTCGGCCACACCCACTTCCCCTTCGTCTACACCGAGAAGGACGGCAACGTCGAGGGCACGTTCCTCGAGGGCAACGCCAACGAGGTTAAGCTCGAGAAGGGCGTCCGCTACCTGATCAACCCCGGATCGGTCGGCCAGCCCCGGGACCGCAATCCCCGGGCCGCCTACGCCATCTACGATTCCGAGGCCCGGACGGTCAGGTTCGGCCGCGTCGAGTACGACATCGAAGAGGCCAAGCGGAAGATCATCGAGGAGAAGCTGCCGCCCGCCCTGGCCGAGCGCCTGAGCCTCGGCATCTAGCGCCGGGGCCCTCCCCCGCGGTCCGCCTTCGCGGAGGCGGGCCTATTCACGCCGGCGGAAGAGGCGGTCGCCGATCGTCTCGCCGAGGAAGAACTCGAACAGGAAGAAGTAAAGGAACAGGAAGGCGGCGTAGAGGAGCAGCATCGGCCCGGACATCGAGCCCAGGACTTCGAACAGGGTCCGGCCCATCGTGCCCGCGGCCAGCCAGAGGGCCACGACCCAGAACAGGCCGACGAAGAGGACGTCGAAGACCTTGGACTTGAAGAACACCGAGAAGCTGAAGGGCGGCCGCGGCTCGGGCTCTTCGGCTTCTTCGGCGGGCTCCGCCGCCTGGCGGCCCGCTCCGGCCGGCGCCGGGGTCCGCGGCAGGAGGGGCTCCCGCCCGGCCCGGACTTCGCCGGCGGGCAGGATGGCCGCTTCGAGCGCCTGATCGGGGGTCCCGGGACCCTCGGGCCCGGCTTCTTCTTCCTCGGATTCCGCCTCCTGCTCTTCCTCTTCCGCCAGCTCCAGGTCGCCGCTCTCGTCCGCCTCGGGGGCCGGCGCCTCGAACGGCAGAGGGGCCTGGCTGACTTCTTCGGGCAATCCCATGGTCGAATCCGAAACGCGGCGGCGCGGGAAGATCTCGATCTCCTCTTCGGTCCCCGAGGGCCCCGGCTCGCCGCCGCGGAACTTGCGCGTCTCGACCGGGCCGGTGTCATCGGGGAAAACGGGGGCCCCCTTCATGGTGCTGGCCCAGGGCGGCAGAGATCCGGTGGGCGGCTCGGCCGAACCCGTCGGCGGGATTATCGCCGGGCCCTCGGCCGCGATGCCGGCCGGCTCGGGCCCGGGTACGGGTTCGGATCCGGGTCCGTCTTCGGGCTCCGGCCCGATGGACGCCGGCGGGGCGAAAGACACGGGGGCGGGAGCGGGTGTATCGGCGGGCGGCCCGGCGCTCGCGGCGGCTTCGGCCCGGCCCTCGATGAACCGGTCGACCTTTTCCTTGCTCAACTCGACGGTCCTGCCGAGGTTCTCGAGCTCTTTCGTGTCGAAGGTGGCCGGACGCAGAGAGGCCTCGCCGGCGGTCGAGGATTCGTCGGGCGGCGTGACCTCCTCGACATATTCGACGTCGGGCGTCCGGCCCGAGGCCGGGGGCGGTTCCAGCTCCTCCTCGAGCTCCTCTTCGATCTCCTCGTCGAGCTCGATGGGGATCGTTCCCCTGTTCCCATCGGCTTCCAGCCCGGCCGTCCCCGTCTCCTTTTTCTCGTCCTCGACTTCGTCTATCTGGCCGTCCTTCCGGTCTTCGCTTTCCTCGTCGTCTTCTTCCTCGTCTTCGTCATCCTCATCGTCTTCGTCGTCGAGGTCCCCCGGCTGGCCGGGGTCTTTTTCGCCGGCCGCGGCGGCTTCGGCGGCCTCGATCTCGTCGACCAGGATGACCTCTTCGGTCGGTTCGACGGCCTCGTCCTCTTCGCTCTGGCCGTCGACGAGCGCGGCGGGAGGCGGGGCCTCGCCGTCCTCGTCGAGCTCCTTTTCGATCTCGTCGTCGAGGTCCTTGGCCGCGGCCGGGCGCTTTTCGTCCTCGGGCTCGTCGATCGTGTAATCCTTTTCCTCGACTTCCGCGTCGATGATCTTCTCGCCCGGGATCTCCTCCTCGACGGCCTCGTCGTCGGCGAACAGCAGCTGGGTGCCGCAGTTGTTGCAGTACTTGTCCTGCTCGTCGATGATAGCGTGGCAATAGGGGCAGCGGGTGATGGCCATTGATTTTATTATCATAGGGAAAAGGGGCGATGTCAATTGAATTGCGGTCCCCGTTCCCGTAGACTAGCGCCCGGAGGCCCCCCATGCCGCAGCGGAAATTCCGGACCGCCCTGATCACCGGCGCCTCGGCCGGATTGGGGGCGGAATTCGCCCGCCGGCTGGCCGCCGGGGGGGCGGATCTCGTCCTCGTGGCCCGGCGCCTCGACCGGCTCGAGGCGTTGGCCCGGGAGCTCCGGGAAAGCCACGGGGTGACGGTCGAACCGTTCCCGGCCGACCTGGCCGCCCCCGAGGGCCTGGCCGCCGTCGAGACCCGGATAGCCGGCTGCCCCGCGCTCGACCTCCTCGTCAACAACGCCGGCTTCGGCGGCCGGACAGGTTTCGTCCGCGGCGAGGCGGCCGACCACGTCGGCATGGTCCGCGTCCACGTCGAGGCGACCGTCCGGCTGAGCAAGGCGGCTTTGCCCGGCCTGATCGACCGGGGCCGGGGGGCCATCATCAACGTCGCCTCGGTGGCCGCCTTCTCCCCGTTCTCGGGAGCGATGTACAGCGGCACGAAGGCCTTCCTGGTCATGTTCTCCCAGAATCTGGCGGCCGAGCTGCGGCCCAAAGGCGTCGTCGTCCAGGCGCTTTGCCCCGGCATGACCCACACCGAGTTCCACCAGGCCGCCGGGATCGATGAATCGGTCGTCCCGCCGCCCTTCTGGATGACGGCCGATAAGGTCGTTCAGTTCTCCCTGCGGCGCCTGGGTCACGGCGTCGTCTGCGTCCCCGGCTGGTACAACCGGGGCCTGGCTTTCCTGATGCGCTGCCCGGCGACCGCGGCGCTCGTCCGCGCCATCGGCCGGACGCGGGCGGTCCGCCGCAGGACCCGGGATGATTGACGTCCCGGCCGGACCGGGAAAAAAGTTGAGCCCTGGGCGATCAAGTCCGTAAGCGACTTTTCAGGCTTCCCCGGGAACTCCCCGGGAAACCGATTCAACAGGAGAGAACCGCGTACCGGATCTTCCTTATTCTGGCCTGATCATCCCTGTTTTTCCTTATCCCCCCAACACGGGCTTTACTTAGATGGTTCGATTCCTTAGAATGGACCCGAACGAGGGGAGCCATGCCCAGGATCAGCTTCAAAGCGATCTTTTTGGTCATCGTTTTCACGCTCTTTTTAGGATGTCCCAAGCACCGAGGGGCCGAGCTTCCGCCAATGGAAGGACTCGAGGATCTGCCCCTCCTTCAAGTCGCGGATTTCACCAAGACGCCGGAAATAGCCTCGGCCGGGTACCCGATCGTCTCGTCCGAGGACGAAGTCTTTTTTTTCGATTCCCGGTCGAGACAGCTGTTCAAGTCCGACCTCGATCGGCCGAAGCTCCGCCCGGTGGGAAGGCCCGGAGAGGGCCCCGGTGAATATTCAATGGTCATGGGGCTCCTTTTGGAAAAAGAACGCCTCTACGTCCTGGACGCCCGCCGCAGGATCATCCGTATGGATACGGCGGGCCAGCTGGTTTGGGAAGAAAAGTTCACCTACGACTTCACGGGGCTCGTCGGCAAAAAGGGAGACGCCTTCTATCTCGCCGAGCTGAGAACGCAGGAAGATGGCCGGTTTCTGCTGGGATTGACGGAATGGACCAGAGACAAGGGCGCTCGCCTTTTGTGCGAGAAGCCGATCGTGACCGCCCGGGGCTATGCCTTATATGAGGGCAAGCGCATAGAAGGGGGCGGCATCTTTTTTCTGGCCAATCCCGCATTCGCGATGATCAAAAACGCCCTGGTCGCCTCGGCCTCAGCCAGGTATGAGTTCGATATCTCAGATCTCGACGGGATCATTCTGCAGACGCGCGTTTACGGAGCCCCGGCTCCGGAATTGACGGAAGACATGAAGAAGTTCGATTCCTCCAAGGATCTCGGGAATTATGCGATAGCCAAGATCCTGCCTTTGGAAAGGGGCTTTCTGGCCGTCTCCAATTACTATCTCAATGGCAAACCCCGGATCGACCGCTATTCGCCTTCGGGAGAGCTGATCTCGTCGCATATCCTGCCCTTCGAGTTCGATCCTCCTTCGAAGGACGTGGTTATCCAGGGCGAGTATCTGTTCTATATCGACAGGGAGCTCCCCGGCTTCCGGGTATTCCGCATGGCCGATTAGCCGTATTCTGATCGCCGGCAAAAGCCTTATCCCTCACGATCCAGCGCTCCAAGCGGTAAGCCGTGACCTTGAAAGTCGAGGAACAAGCCGCTCGCGGATCGTCTTCAGCCGGGTTGACAACCTCCGGTGATTCTGTAAAATATTGACCCTGGGGCGATTAACTCAGCGGTAGAGTGCTACCTTCACACGGTAGAAGTCAGAGGTTCAAATCCTCTATCGCCCACCATTTTCTTATCAGTTGCTCGTCCCCAGCCTTTCCAACACAGCTCGAGGATCCTCTTCATATGGTCCAGTTCCCGCCCCAAGCCGTGTGTAGTCAAAAGGGAACTATTTCCGTGCCGGCCCCGTCATTGGCTTTGTTGGAGGTCCCATGCCGATCCCAAGGACCAGGTCAATCCCTTCCCGACCATGATGATCGGCCTGCGCGGCCGGGCCATGGCCAAGGTCGGCGGGGTCGAAAAGGTCCTCGGGCCGGGGCAGATGGTCTTCGTTCCGCCGGGCACCGCTCACGAGGCCTGGAATCCGTACGACGAGCCGGCCGAGTTCATCATCCTGATGTTCGGCGACGGCGCCTGACGGCTCTATTCGCGAGGAAGCGCGAGAGAGCCGAGCGGTTAAAGGCATTGTCTAAGCGGCCCATGGGTCACCTCCTGGGAAGATAGCCTTCCAAGAATCGAGTCGTCTGCTTAAACGCGCGGAGGTCCCCGGGCGAATTCCCAAGTGAAGGGCCCGGTCGCCAACGGCCCGGCAGTATAGGAGACCTTGGATGAGAAAAGCGCTTTTGGCTCTGCTTTCGATCTTCGCCGCCGCGGCGGCCTTCGGCCAAGAGACGGTGACGCTTCCCGCCAAGCCTCGGAACCCCGAGGCCGGGCGTGTTCTCGAGCTCCGCGAAGTCCTCAGGATCTCCGACGCCGGGGGCGGGTTTTTCTTCAAGTCTCCCAAAAAGATCCAACCGGCCCCCGGCGGAGAGGTCCTGGTCGTCGACGAGGGGGAGTTCCTCAGGTTCGACGCGGCCGGAAAATTCGTTGCCAACTTGTTCAAGGCTGGCCAGGGGCCCGGCGAGTTCGGCCAGATCGAGAACTACCTCGTCCGGGAGAACCGGGTCCTGGCCTTCCAGGCGAACCCGATGAAACTCGTCCTCATGGGCCTTGACGGCCGGCTCTTACGCGAGGTCAAGCCGGACGCCCCGGTCGCCGCGCTTCTCGGCTGGTGCGGCGACCGCCTGCTCGCGGCCGCCCATGCCTTCCCCGCCCTCGACAAGGTCCAGAAGAAGGAGGGCGAGCTCCTGGACATCCTCTGGACCCTCGTGCTCATCGGCGAAGAAGGCCATGTCCAGGCGACCACCCTGACCTATCCCACCCGGTGGTTCGCCAAGCGCCTCGCGCCACGCACCTTCGTTTCCGACAACGTGACCTTCCTGCTCGTTGCGCCCCTCGGGGAAGGCCTGGCCGCGGTGGCCAACGAAGAGCTCTATGTCATCAGGATCGTCGATCCCGCCAAGAGCGCGACCCTGCGGACGATCGGGCGCGATTACCGCCGGGTGAAATACGAGCCGGAGAAGCCGCCGGACGACCCTAACGCGCCGCGCCGCATGGCGCTGCCGGTCGGCCATTTCAACGACATCCAGAGGCTCTTCGCCGTCGACGGCTCGATCTGGGCCGTGACCTCGACCGTCGAGCCGGGCCAAGGCGTCCTCACGGACGTCATCAGCCCGGACGGCGAGTACCTCGACAGCTTCTATCTTCCCCTGCCAAAGGGCGTCGGCGTGCACGACCTGGCGCGCTACCCCCTGACCGTCTCGGGGCGCCACGTCTTCGTTCTCGAATCCCTCGAAGACGGCCGGCTCGAAGTGGTCAAGTACGAGATCGTCGACCCGCGGTCTCGCCAGGAGTCGACGTGCAGCCGGGGTTCGAGGGGCTCGACGTCCGCGGCGCCCGGCCGGACGCGGGGGTAGCGGACACGGTAGAAGTCAGAGGTTCAGATCCTCTATCGCCCTTCCTCTATCCGAAACGCGGCCCGCTCCTCTCCCCGCCCGTCTCCTCCTTGATTACGGAAGGATTGACCCCCCGAATTCGCCCGTGCTATTAAATCAACGGCGGTCGACGATCCCGGCTCGAAGGAGGACGGCATGCGAGGATTGAAGATGACGGCCCTGATCGTTCTCTGCGGCTCATCCTTCCTGTTCCCTCAGGTGGACGAGAAGCTGAAAAGCGATATCCGCGCCACGGGATACATCCACAGTCCGCTGCCGCTCGACACCGGCAAGGCTTTTGAGACTTTCGGGCTCGCGAAGACCGTGCGGGTCTCCGATGGGCTTTGCGACATGGAGGACCTGAGCCGCTGGTCGCACAGCGGCATCGGCCGCATGTCCCGGACCGCCGAACGAAGCAAGGCCGGAAAATACAGCTTGAGATTGACGGCCCCCACCTATGTCGACGAGATCCCCCCCTGGGGCCTGGGCCGGGGGACGTCCATGGCCAGCTTCGCCGTGGGCGGCCGGAACTGGGAGAAATACAACCGCATCCATCTCTACGTTTATCCGGACTGCGAAGGCGCCCGGACCGTCTACCTGAACCTCTACGTGGAGAATGACGGCCGGATCAAGGTGCCGGACCCCTACGGCCGCGAAGGGTATCATGAGATGAACCTGATCAACGGCCAATGGAACGAGTGCTTCGTCGAGATGACGGAGCTGCCGCGCGACAAGGTCACCAAGATCTCCTTGGCCATCGAGGTCTTCGGCCGGGAACGGACGATGGGGGAGGTCCTTCAGTTCGACGTGTCCGGCGTGTCCCTGCAGGCCATCGACGCGCCGGAGGTCGTCAGCGGCTGGCAGCCGGCTCGCGACAGGATCGTCTTCTCGACCTCGGGGTACCGCCCCGACAGCGAGAAATCGGCCATCGTCAGCGTCGCCGGGCACGACGGGACGTTCCAGATCCTGGACGCCGCGACCTCGCGGGTCGTCCACGAAGGGAAGATCCAACCGGTCCGGACGAGTCTCGGGAGCTTCGAGACGATCGATTTCTCTTCCTATCGCGTCGAGGGACGATATCGGATCAGGGCCGGGGACGTCACCTCGGCGCCGTTCTACCTGAACGCGGACCTCTGGGACGACTCGGCCTGGCGCGTCCTCAATTTCATGTTCTGCGAGCGCTGCGGCTATCCGGTGCCCGGCAAACACGGAGCGTGCCATGCCGACGTGCATGGGGAATACCAGGGGCGCATCTATCCCCTGAACGGCGGCTGGCACGACGCGGCCGATATGTCCCAGGGATTCGTGCAGACCGGCGAGATCGCGTTCGCCATGCTGGAAATGGCCAACCGGGCCAGGGACAAGGGCCGGACGGACCTCTCACTGCGCTTGATGGAGGAGGCCCTCTGGGGACTGGACCTGGTCATGAAGACGAGGCTTTCGAACGGGGACCGCTTCCAGGGCTGGGGGACGAATCTGTGGACGGACGGCTTCATCGGGTCCACCGACGACGCCGATAGGCACCAGGTCAGGACCGGCAACAGCGCCTTCGAGAATTTCCTGCTGTCGGGGATCGAGGCCTACGCCTCGATGTCGATCCCCGGCGATCCGATGCTCCGGGCGAACCTCCGCAAGATCGCCAAGGAGGATTTCGGGTTCGCCAAAAAGCGTTTCGACGAGCTGGGTTTCCGGGAGATGAGCTCGAACGCCGGACACGCCCGGATGACGTCCCGCAGCCAGTACATGGCGACCCTATCCTGGGCGGCCAGCCAGCTCTACAAGCTGACGAACGAGGCCTATTACGCGGGACAAGCGGCGGAGAGCATCAAGTACGCGCTCCGTTGCCAGCGGACGGAACCGCTCAACGACGCCGGCCGGACCGCGGGCTTCTTCTACCGGGACCTCGACCGGCGATCGATCGTCCATTTCAACCATCAGTCGAGGGACCAGGTCTATATGCAGGCCTTGACGGCCCTGTGTGAGGCCCAACCGCGCCACCCCGATCGCGCGGCGTGGGAGAAGGCGATCAAGTTGTACGGCGGGTATCTGAAGAGCCTCTATCGGTACGTCCGGCCGTACGGCATGATCCCCAGCGGGGTGTATCAGAAAGACGAGGTCAAAGACCGGGAGAACTTCTACGCCGTCCAGCCGGCGATCGGCCAGGACGCCGACCTCTCCGCCGATTTCAGGGAACAGCTCGAAAACGGCGTCAGGCTGGACGAGGAGCATTATCTTCGCCGTTTCCCGGTCTGGTTCTCGTTCAAGGGCAATGCGGCGGTCCAGCTCGCGACCGGCAAGGCGGCCGCTCTGTGCGGCAAATATCTCCATGACAAAGACCTGATGAATATCGCCGAGCAGCAGCTCTTCTGGATCGTCGGCCGGAATCCTTTCGGGCAGTCCCTGATCTGGGGCGAGGGCAGCAATTATCCGCAGCTCTACACGGCCCTGCCGGGAGAAATGGTCGGCGGGATCCCGGTCGGCATGGAATCGCGCGGCAACGAGGATACGCCCTATTGGCCTCAGTTCAACACCGCGACCTACAAGGAAGTGTGGGGGGCCTCCGCGGGGAAATGGCTCTCCCTGATCTCGGAATTCTGACGGCCCCGGGGCCGCGGCCCTAGAACAGCCCGAAGACGCCGTGCGGGGTGATGCCCAGGAGGCGGAACCACGTCTCGCCGGCGGCGATGTTGAGGACCCAGGCGATGGTCATCATGGCCAAGCCGAACTTGAAGGTGTCCGCGTAGCTGTACATCTCCGTTTCGTAGAGCAGGGCGGCCGGCTTGCTGTTGAACGGCAGGACGTAGACGTGCTCGATCATGAAGGCCACGGGCAGGGCCAGGCTGATGACCGGATAGCCGAACCGGTTGGCCACGCCGATGGCGATGGGGATGAAGATCATGGCCCGCATGGTCTTGGACTGGAAGAGGAGGGCGCTGAAGATCATCACCCCCGTCAGGGCCAGGTAGAGGACCCAGAAGGGGGTGTGCGGCCCGATGCCCAGGTGGTCGAAGGCGGCGTTGACGCTGATCGAGGGCAGGTCCGTGATCGACAGCCCCGAGCCCAGCGTGTAGGCGCCGGCCGAGAAGAGCATCAGGTGCCACGGAACGTCGACGTCGTTCCAGTTGACGATGCCGATCCCCGGCATGAGGGCCACGATGGCCCCGACGAAGGCCACGGCCGTGGCGCTGATGCCGTGGAGGCGGTCCGTGGCCCAGAAGCCCAGGATGAGGACGAAGATGACGATGGCCTTGATCTCCTGGGCGTTGAGCCGGCCCATCTTGGCCAGCTCCTGGCGCAGGCGCTCCATGCCGCCCTCGATCTGCGGCACGCGCTCGTTCGGGGCCAGGGGGAAGAAGACCTTCATGGCCAGGACGTAGCCGATGACCATCAGCCCGACGACGGTCGGGAACATGGCTATCATCCAGTCGGAGAAGAAGATGCGGCCGCCGATGGCGCCGCCGATGAGGGCCGCGGCCAGCAGGTTGGCCCCCGAGCCGGTGACGAAGGCGCCCGCGCCGACGTTGATCTCGAAGAGGTTCTGCAGGACGATGTTGCGGCCGAAGTTGGTCTTGCCCTCGCCGCTACGGGCGCCGTAGATGGCGGCGATGACCATGAAGATGGGCAGGAGGATGGCCGCCTTGGCCGTCGTGGCCGAGATGAACGCCGAGAGGACGACGTTGATGACGATGAAGCTCAGGAAGACGTGGGAGGCGTTCTTGCCGAACTTGAGGATGAACCACAGGGCGAAGCGCTTGGCCACCCCCGTCTTGACCAGCATGCTGGCCAGGACGAAGGACATGATGTTGAGCCACATGACCGGGTGGCCCAGCTGGGCGTAGGCCTCCTTCTCCGAGAGGACCCCCGTCAGGACCAGGCCGATGATGACCAGGAGGGAGGTCAGGTAGTTGGGCAGGGCGTCGGTCAGCCAGAGGATGATGGAGGCGACGAAGACGGCCAGCATGAGGTGGTTGGCGCGGCTGAAGGCGTCGGCCCCGATGGCCGCGAAGGACTTCTTGGCCGCGGCTTCGGCCAGGCGGGCCGGGTCGATGCGCTGGAGGAAGGGCAGCCGGACCAGGAAGCCCAGGACGACGAAGGAGACGAGGGCCAGCGGCCCCCCGGCCAGGGCCAGGGCCTTCTCGAACCGGGACTTCTTCCTCTTGGGCAGCTTCTCGATGCGGTAGTTGGCCATGTCGAGGGGGTCGAAGACCCTCGGGCGAGGGAGTTCGTTGGTCATGGCAGGGTCCTTCCGGCCGGCCGGGCGGCCGGCTCGACCCGTGGGATGTCGATCGCGGGTCCGCGCTCGGCGCGGCCCGGCGGGCCCATCTCGCGCGGCGGCGGGGCGGGCTCAGGGGACGGGGCAGGAACGGGGGCGGACACGGCGGCCGGGGCCGGCGCGGCCGGGCGATGGACTTCCAGGCTGAAGACGTTCTGCAGGACATAGAGCCCGAAGAACGCGATGACCCCGGCCAAGAGGGGCGTGGCCAGCCAGCCGAGGGAGATCTCGCCGAGCACCCGGAAGCGGATGTTCCGGCCCCCTTTGACCAGGGCGACGCCAAGGATGCCGCCGACGATCGCGTGGGAGCTCGAGATGGGGACGAGCGGAACGGTCGGCAGCCCCCGCGCCGCCAACCACGCCTCGAGCGCCTGTGAAGAGAACAGGAAGAGGGCCAGGGACGAGGCCAGGACCACGGTCAGCCCGGCCAGGGGGGTCAGCTTGAGCAGGTCGTTGCCCACCGTTCGGATGACCTTGTGGGAGTAGGAGAACACGCCGACGGCGATGGCCAGCCCGCCCAGGAGGAAGAGCTGCTGGGCCCCGGTCAGGGTGAATAGGCCGGCCACCCGGACGTCATGGAAGGGGGAGACCGGGACAAAGACGCCCATGACGTTGGCGATGTTGTTGGCGCCCAGGCTGTAGGCGCCGAAGGCGCCGACCAGGACGAGACCGCGCCGGGTGTAGGTATCGAGGGCCAGGAGGTGGATCCGGACCCTCTTGAGGACGGCCCGGAACAGCGCGTACAGGGCGGCGGCCAGGACCGCCGTCAGGAGAATGGACGCCGCCCAGCTGGAGACGATCTCGGCCAGGGACCCGACGTCCGTTTCGACCGCGGCGAACAGGTTCCAGCCCAGGATGGCCCCGATGATGGCCTGGGTCGTCGACACGGGCAGCTCGAGCCGGGTCGCGCCGTAGACGGTGGCCGCCGCGGCCAGGGTGATCATGAACGCGCCGGCGGGGGCGTTGACGGCGCCGAGCCGTCCCAACGTCTCGGTCGTCCCGGCCCCGCCCAGAACGGCCCCCAGGACGACGAAGGCGCTGCAGATCGCCGCGGCGGTCCGGAAGCGGACCATCCGCGTGGCCACGGCCGTGCCGATGACGTTGGCGGCGTCATTGGCGCCCAGCGACCAGCCCAGGAAGAGGCCGCTGAGCAGGTAGAGGTAGATCATAGCCGGCCCGGGCTCAATAGCTCCGTTTGATGCTGCTGATCGTCAGCCGGTCGGCGACGTCCTCGGCGTAGTCGGAGATGGTCTCGATGTGCAGGGCGAAATAGCGGAGGTGCGTCTTTTGGGCCAGATCGAGGCCCGAGGCGAAGATCCGCCGCTTGAGCCGGTCGCTGATCCGGTCGGCCTCCTTCTCGTAGAAGTAGACCTTGTGGAGATAGTTCTTGACCATGTTGAAGTCGTGGAAATAGGCCCGCACGGCCGTGACCATCTCTTCGGCGGCGGCCAGGCTGACATCGGTCAGGGCCAGGACGTCGGCCCCGAGCTCGGCCGGGACCCGGGGCAGCTCCACGGAGAACTGGAGCAGGGTCTTCTTCTCGGAGTTGATGACCGTGTCCATGCTCTCGAGCAGGCCGAGCACGTCGCCGCGCATCTCCGGGATGAGCGAGTGGAGGTAGAGGCGGTTCTCGATGGATCGCCGCAGCTCGTCGGCCCGGTTCTCCAGCCGGGTCATCTCGGCGATGGTCTCCTCGAACGGGCCGAGGGCGCCGTCGAGGTACTCCTGGATGCCGCGGCGGAAGAGGAGCGAGCCGCGGCTGATGGTGTCCAGGAGCTCGTCGATCTCCCCTTCCAGGACCTTCGAGCGCTTGAGGGATGTCAGGCTCATGGGCTCCTCCGGGCGGCCGGGCCGGCCTCCCGCCGGCCGGGCCTCACCATTTCGTGAACGGGTGGCGGGTCAGGTTGGAGTTGAAGTACCGGGGGTCCCCGGAGACCTCGGCCCCGACCCAGTCGGGCAACTCGACGGCCTGGCCCTCGTCCTCGAGCTCGACCTCGGCCACGACCAGCCCCGCGTTCTCGCCGAAGAACTCGTCGACCTCGAAGAGCAGGCCCTTGTAGGGGATCCGGTAGCGGGTCTTCTCGATGAGGGGCTTCTCGCAGATGTGGTCGAGCATGAGGTTGGCGTCCTCGACGGAGATGCCGTACTCGAACTCGGAGCGCGAGACCCCCCGGGTCAGGCCCTTGATGGTCAGGAAGCCCTTGTCCTCGACGGCGCGCACGCGGACGACGCGCTCCTTGACGGAGGACAGGTAGCCCTGCCGGTAGACGGCGCCCTTGGCCCCGGCTTTCCAGGCGTCGCTCTTGACCAGAAACTTTCTTTCGATCTCTTGGCCCATGGTGTCTTCTTTCATAGAGAATCGCGGGGGCGGGACGGCCCGCCCCCGCGACGGATCATTTCGATGCGCGCCGCGATCAGAACGAGAAGTAGAAGCCGCCCTGCAGGATCGTGAAGTCGTCGTTGCCGATGTAATCGCCGTTGCCGGTGGCGTTCATGTCCAGGTTGACGAAGGTGTAGTTCAGGATGAACCGCAGGTTGGCGTAGGGCCGCCAGTTGAGGCCCAGGGTGACGTTGTTGGCCTTGCCGCCCAGGACGTCGGCGACCGCGTCGTTCAGGTTGAGGCTGCTGACGCGGACAGCCAGCTCGAAGGCGCCGAGCTTTTTGTTGCGGGGCTGGATGGGGCCGGCCGGCTCGCCTTCCTCGACGCTGTAGACGCGCTTTTCGCCGGTGATCATCCAGCTGGCGAAGGCGTAGTAGCCGGAGAAATCGGCCCGCGCCGCCTCGATCTGCTTGACGCTCGTGGCCAGGTACTCGCCCTGGACCAGGACGGGGCCGGCCGCGGCGGCCAGCTCGAGGCCGTAGCTGTCCCAGCTCTCGGCGTCCATCCAGCCGGTGTGCAGGAAGCGGTTGTCGGCGACGTGGGTCTCGGGCCGGGCCCGGAAGCGCACCCGCCCCTCGTCGTTGGCGAACGGGGTGGAGTGGCCGTAAGAGCCGCCGAGGTGGATGAAGCCGTTGTCCGAGAGGAGGGGCACGTAGTTGGCGCGGACGTTGTAGTTGAGGGCCTCGTTCTCGCCCGTCTCGTCCAGGTTGCCGGCCTCCTCGCCGAAGAGCCCGGCGAACAGGCGCCAATTCTTGCCCCACTTGGCGACGCTCAGGCCCAGGCGCCGGTCGGGGGCCAGGGCGTTCGGCAGGGCCCGCTCGAGGAAGGTGATGTAGCGGGACGAGGTGACCTCTTCCACGCTGTACTGGCTCTTGTGGTTGCCGAGGGTGATCTGCATGTTCTTGAAGCCCCGGTAGCCGATCCACATGTCCTTGACGTCGACCTCGTTGCCGGCGAAGTCGATGTCGAACTGGGCCACCCAGTTGCCCCACACCGGCTTGAGGCCGAGGCGGGCGCGGCGGACTTCCATGCCGTTGCCGAGCGGATTTTCGTTGCCCGAGTAGAGGCCGAAGGCCAGGTTGATGCGGCCGTCGAGCCGGAACTGGAACTTGCCGTCCTCCGACTGGAAGACGAGCAGCCCGTCCTCGCTGTGGCCGGCGATGGCCGGGGTCTCGGCCTCCTGGGCCGCCAGCGCCAGAGCGCCGCCGAGCACCAGCAGGGTCAATAAGAAGATCTTCTTCATGGGAACCTCCTTGGGTGATTAGGATATCTCGATACCCGCGAAGCGCTTCAGCGCTTTCAGGTAATTGACGTTCTCGTAGCCCCCGAGGCCGAGCCCGCGGACGGTCCGGATGACCGCCGCCGGGTCCTCCATCTCGACGGCGACCGTGCGGATGGGGCGCCCGTCGAACCTGAGGTCGGCCAGCTCGACGATGCAGCCGTCGATCCTGAAGCCGTGCCGCTCCTTGTCCACCCGGACGATCCGCAGCTCGGGGTGGGGCGCGACGAGCTCGTTGAGGAACTCGTCGTAGCCGTAGGCCTCGCGGCGGAGCTCCGGCAGCGGGGCCCGCCAGGCCCGGAAAACGTCCTCGAGGACGGGGCGGGCCAGGGGGAAGCCGGCTTTCATGACCGGAAACCACTGCTCCAGGCCGTCGGCGTTGACCTGCTGGAGGGTCTTGACGTCCATGAGCATGTCCCGGATCTTGGTGTTGTCCATGCTCCGGCGGGACAGGATGTAGGTCTCCGCGCTCGTCCGGACCTGTTCGGCCGGGTGGGCGTTGATGCGGACCTCGGCCTCGCCGAACGACGCCCCGAACGTCCGCCATTCCCAGCGTGCGATGATCTGCGCCATGTGCGATCCCCTTCCATGCCGGCCTTAGAAAACATTATCGTCCGCGGGCGGCCCGACGGCAATAAGGGGAAGCCCCGGTTTCTTTGTCGGGGGCGCCCCCGACAGCGGGGGCCCGCCGGGGAAAAGGCCGCGGCGCTACCGGGGATCCTCGAGACGCTCGAGGTCGGCCCGCCAGGCGATGGCCTTCTGGAGGAGCTCGGAGGCGTCCTTGATGTGGAGCTTCTGCTTGATGCGGGAATAGTAGGTTTCCACGGTCTTGACGCTCAGGTTGAGCTCCTCGGAGATGCGCTGGGTCCTCAGGCCGCGGCCGACAAGCTTGAAGATCTCGAGCTCGCGGTCGCTGAGGGCGGCCAAGGGGGACTCGTGGCCGGCGGCGCCGTCCCGGGCTATTTTGTCCAGCAGCTTGTCGGTCATGGCCGGGCTGAGGTAGACCCGGCCGTCCAGGACCCGTCGGATCGCGGCGAGCAGGGTCTCGGCCGAGGCGTGCTTCATGACGTACCCCTTGGCCCCGGCCCGGACGGCCCGCTCGGCGTACAGGGATTCGTCGTGCATGGAGAGGACGAGCAGGGGCACCCGGGCCGAGCGCTTCCGGACGGCCTTGATGAGCTCGATGCCATCCATGCCCGGCAAGGAGATGTCGACGAGCATCAGGTCCGGCTCCAGCCGGTCCAGCGCCGCCAGCGCCTCGGGGCCGCTGCTGGCCCCGCCGCAGACGCGGAGATCGGGCTGCTGGTCGATAAGCTGGGAGATGCCGTCGCGCATGAGGGGATGGTCGTCGACGACCAGGACGGCCCTCCTGCGCGGTCCCCGCTCCGCCATGTCAGCCCCGGTCCCCGAAGGCCGCCGGGTCGGCGAACACGCACTTGACGACGGCCCCGCGCGTCCGGCCGCGCTCGACACGGAACGAGGCGCCGATCGAGGCCGCCCGGTATTCCATGATGTTCAGCCCCATGCCCTTGCGGTTGGGCTTCTCCGGGAAGCCCGTGCCGTTGTCGGCGACGGTCAGGACGACCGCGCCCTTGCGCCGCTCCAGGCGGACGGCGACGCGGCCGGCTTTGCCGTGCCGCAGGGCGTTGTTCACGGCCTCCTGGACGATGCGGTAGACGTGGAAGGTGACGGCTTCGTCGGTCGAGTTCAGGCCCGGCTCGCTCTCGACGGTGATGCGGACCTTGAACAGCTCCCCGACCGAGCAGGCCAGCTCGTTGAGTGCGGCCACGAGGCCGCCCTTGGCCCGGGTCGGATACAGGCCGCGGGCCAGGTCCCGGGTGTGGGTCAGGGCGTTCTGGAGGTGGGCGACCAGCTTCTCCAGGTCCCCCGCCTCCGCCAGGCCGCGGGCCTTGAGCCGTTCGACCAGGGCCCGCCCCATGAACACGATGCCGCCCAGCTGCTGGGACAGGCTGTCGTGGAGGTCCTGGCCGATGCGCCGCTGTTCCTTTTCGCTGATCTCCATCATCTGCCGCTGCAGGTCGGTCGTGATGCCGATCTCGCGCCGCAGCCGTTCGTTCGTGTCGACGAGGGCCCGGGTGCGGCCCCGGACCCGCTCCTCCAGCGCGTCGAAGGCGTTTTTCCGCTCGGTCTTGTCGTGGATGCTGCCCATGACGCGCCGGGGGACGCCGCGCGGCCCCAGGCACACGCCGCCGCGGACGCGCATCCAGCGGACCGCGCCGTCGCCCCGCTCGGCCCGGAACTCTTCGTCGAAGGAGGCCCTTTGATCGACGGCCTTTTTCAGGGCGGCCAGGAGTCGGGCCCGGTCCTCGGGGTGGACGATCTTCAGGAAGGACCCGAAGGGCTCGTCGCCGTCCCCCGTCCCGATGGCCAGAAGGGCCTTCATGTTGGCCGACATCAGCAGGCGGTCGGTCCGCAGGTCCCAGTCCCAGAGCCCGATGTCGGCGGCCTCGAGGGCCTGGCGCAGCTGGTCGTACCTCTCGACCCGGCCGTTCTTCTTCCTGGACGTCCCCATGTCGCTCCCTCCGCCCGCATTGTAAGCCGGCCGGCCCCCGGGGCGCAAGCCGGCGGCCTCTCCCGCGCCCGGCCCCGTTTCAGCCGTCCGCTATAATAGAAGTCGGAGCTTTGAAACGGACCCATGCTTCGAAAGAGAGTCGTTCTGATGTCGCTCGCCCTGGCCCTGCTGACGGGCCGCTGCCGATACAAGGCCGAGAACGGCGGGGTTGACCTGTCGCGGTTTCGCGACGACCCGGGCCTGGCCGCGCTCCCCGCGGAGCTGACGGGCCTCGTCCCGACCAACGCCGAGGCCGTCCGGGCCATCGGGGCCCGCCACCGCGGCGGGGCGCTGCGGTTCGCCGTCATCGGGGACACGGTCTCCGACCACAACGAAACCTTCAAGGGCTTCCTCCGCGAGATCGCGGCCCTCGACCCGCCGCCCGAGTTCATCGTCCACCTGGGCGACCGGGCCGTTTCACCGGTCGTCGAGTCCTTCGGCGCCTACCTGAAGGTCATCGCCGACCCGCCCTGCCCCCTGCTCCACATCGACGGCAACCACGACGTCCGCGAGGAGGGCGAGCGGATGGCCCGGGCCTTCTTCGGCGACCGGGACTTCTTCTTCGACCTGGGCGACGAGCGCTTCGTGTTCATGGGCAACTCCCGCCCCCGCGGGGCCCACGGCTTCGACCGCGGGCAGCTCGATTGGCTCGAGCGCACGCTGGCCGCGCCCGGGCCGGCCCGGAAGTTCTTCTTCGCCCATGTGCCGCCCCGGGCCCCGTTCAAGCGCATCGACCCCGGCCCGGCCTCCTTGTTCACGCCGGCCATCGAGAACGAGGCGGAGTTCCTGGACATCCTGGCCCGGAACCACGTCGTCATGGCCGCCTTCGGCCACCGCCACGTCCACGCCACGCTCGTCTATCGGGGCGTCCTCATGGTCATCACGGGCGGCGGCGGGCAGCGGAACGTCCTGGACCCGAACGTCAAGGAACCCCTGTTCACCAAGAAGAGGCACTACACCCTGGTGGACATCCCGGCCCCGCGGCCCGGCCAGGCGTTCCAGGGCGTCCTGTCGTGCATGGGCCGGGGACACGAGACCATTTTCGTCTCCGCGTTCAGCCAGCCCTCGTTCACCGCCAGCCTGACCGGGCCCGGCGTCGCGCTCCGGCCCTACCCCGCGTCCGAATTCGGACCGTTCCGTCCCGGCGACCCGGCGGCAGCCGTTCTGGCCGTCTCCAGCCGCACGCCCTGACCGTCTTGATTCCCGCCGGCCCTTCTGACATCATGGAGGCCGCGACAAAGACGCCCATGACGATCTTCGGCGGCCGCTTGAACCTGCGCCGGCTCAAGGCCCTCGCCGGCCATGAGGTCGGCCTGTCCGAGTGGCTCCCCGTCACCCAGGCGCGCATCGACGCCTTCGCCTCGGCCACCGGGGACGACCAGTGGATCCACGTCGACCCGGAGCGGGCCGCCCGGAGCCCGCTGGGGGGCACGGTCGCCCAAGGCTTCTTTCTCCTTTCGCTCGTGCCGTACTTCAATTTCCAGAACGAGATCTTCCGGGGCCGCTTCCGGATGGCCGTCAACTACGGGCTCGACCGGGTCCGCTTCCCCAACGCCGTGCGCGCCGGCTCCCGCGTCCGCAACCGGGCCGTCCTGAAGAAGATCGAGAAGCGGGGCTTCCGCAAGGTCCTGCTGACGGTCGAGAACACCGTCGAGATCGAGGGCCAGGCCAAGCCGGCCATGGTGGCCGACGTCCTGGCCCTGATCTACCTCTAACGGCCGGGCCGCCCGCCGGCCCGGGCGGCGGCTTGAACGGGCCTCGGGCAGGTGGTATATTCGGGCCGCTTCGGGAGGAAAAGCCATGATCATGACGCACGCGAACAAGGGCCGGGCGGCGCTCGGCGCGGCCTCCGTCCTGGCGGTCATCCTGGCGGCGGCCGCTCTGCCGTCGCGCGCCGGCCGGACGGACAATCTCAAGGGCGCGGGCATTCGCAGCTCGACCTACGGCCGGCCGACCGATCCCGGGCCGGGCTACTGGGCCCGCACCGGCGTCGAGATCGCGGCCAAGTTCCCCGGCGCCAAGCCCGAGGCCATCTGGATCGTCAGCCGGCTGAAGGGCCGGGGCACCGAGATGTCCTTCCCGGTCCCGGAGGGGACCGATCCGCTCATCACCGGCCTGCCCGAGGACATCAGCGAGCCGGTGCTGAAGCTCTTCGACGAGCTCGGCTACCGGGTCTGGCTCCAGACCGAGCCGGGCTACGCTCCCGTCGACAAGACCTTCCACGTCATGCTCGACCGCTACGGCCATCACCCCTGTGTCATCGGCGTCGGCGTCGACATCGAGTGGCACCGCTCCAACAACCCCGACCTCGGCGACCCGGTGACCGACGAGATGGCCCGGACCTGGCTGGCCGCGGCCCGCTCCCACAACCCGGCCTACCGCATGTTCCTCAAGCACTTCCGCGAGAACGTCATGCCGCCGACCTTCCGCGACGGCCTCCTGTTCGTCAACGACAGCCAGATCTTCAAGTCGGTCGACGAGATGATCGAGGACTTCGCCGCGTGGGGCAGGACGTTCGCCCCTTCGCCGGTCGGCTTCCAGTTCGGCTACAACGCCGACAAGCCCTGGTGGGGCCCGATGAAGGACCCGGTCAAGGAGATCGGCGACCGCATCCTGGCCGCCATCCCGAACACCGAGACGCTGATCTGGGTCGATTTCGCGGTCCAGGACGTCTTCCCGCCCGATCCGGCCAAGGGCGATCGCGTCCCACCGAAAAAATAGCCGCCGGACGGGTCATCGCCAAGGAGGGGACCATGGAGATCAAGGTCGTTCCCGTCGACAAGCCCGAGGATATGAACTTCGTCCTCGGCCAAGCCCACTTCATCAAGACGGTCGAGGACCTCCACGAGGCCATCGTCACCGCCGCCCCGAACATGAAATTCGGCCTCGCCTTCTGCGAATCGTCGGGGTTGGCCCTCGTCCGCCGCAGCGGCAACGACGAGGCCCTGGTCGAGATCGCCGTGAAGAACGCCCTGGCCGTCGGGGCCGGGCATTCCTTCTTCATCTTCCTGACCGGCGGCTTCCCCGTCAACATCCTCAACGCCGTCAAGGCCGTGCCCGAGGTCTGCGGCCTCTATTGCGCCACGGCCAATCCGGCCGAGGTCGTCGTGGCCGAGACCGCCCAGGGCCGGGCCATCCTCGGCGTCGTCGACGGCGTCAGGACCAAGGGCGTCGAGGACGCCGAAGGCATCGCCTGGCGCAAGGGTTTCCTGCGCCAGATCGGCTACAAGCTCTGAGCCGCCCCGCGTGAAGACGTCATCGCTTCGGGCCGGGGCGGGAGCGGGGCTGGCCGCGATCCTGGCTGTCCTTCTCGCCGCGCCGTTGGCCGCCCAGTTCCGCGACGATTTCGACGGGCCGCTGGTCAGGGACCGGGAGGGGGCGAAGGGCTGGGGCTCCGCCACGGGGGAAGGCGCCGCGGCCATCGACCTTCTCGCCGGACCCGGCTATCTCACCGTCCGGGTCGACGCGACCCGGGACCGGCGCAACGTCTGGTGGGCCATTATCGTCCGGCGGGTCTCGCCGTGGCTCGACCTGGCCCGCCTGGCCAGACCCGGCTTCGAGCTCCGGGTCGAAGCCCGCGTCCGGACCGACACCGCGCCGCGGCGGATCAACTTGAGCTTCAACACCCAGAAGACGACCGATTTCCACAGTCACCTGATGGAGTACGATCTGGCCGAGGCCGGGACCTGGTACACCGTCAGCCTGACCACGCACGGCTTCCAGGCCGGGCCGGGCGATACGGTCGACGCCCAGATGGCCCTCATGGATTGGGGGTTGGGCCGCTACCGCGTCGACGTCGATTACATCAGGGTCGACGTCGTCGAAGCCGCCCAGGCCGGGCCCGACCTGGGGCCCCCCATCCCCTACCACCCGCCGGTCGCCGATCCGGCGTCGTTCGCGCATAAGCTCGCCGCGGCGGCGGACATGACCGTCGATCCGGCCGAGCCCGGCGTCAATCTCGACGACTGGACGGTCACCGACGCGGCCGGCGCGACCCGGGTGCTCTCGGCCGGAGGGACGCGCCTCACCCTTCTCCGCTGGGACTTCGGCGGGTTGGCCGGACGCCGGGCGGCCGGGCCGGGCCTGCTCGAGCTGACGACCCAGAGCTTATCCCTGTCCGCGACGGAGCGGCCCGATTTCGGCCAGCTCCGGGTGGTCGAGGTCGTCGGCGGCGAGCCCGGCTGGGACGAGCGGACGGCGACCTGGACGCGGATCTGCCGCGGCGCTCCCCGCGACCTCGTCCTGAACCCGCAGATGATCATCGACGGACCCGTGACCGCCGGCGACGGCGGCAAGACCTGCCTGACCATCCCGGCCGTCGTCCTCCAGCGCCTGATCGACGGCAAGACGCTGGGCCTGGCCCTGACACCGCTCGGTTCGATCGAGGCCTCGTTCTACGCCCATGAAGCCGCCGGCGAGGCCAAGGCCCCCCGGCTGCTGATGAACCTGACGGATGACCCGGCTCGCGAAGACGGGGTCAAAAAAATGTAGGTTTGACCCCATCTTGGTCCCGGGGAAAGGAAAGGGAGGACAGAATGGACGCAGCGGCCACGACGAAGACGCGGCTTCTCTCGCTCGACGCCCTGCGCGGCTTCGACATGTTCTGGATCATCGGCGGCGACGCCTTCTTCCGGTCGCTGGCCGAAGTGACCGGCTGGGGCTGGGCCCGGGCCTGGGCCGTTCAGCTCGAGCACGTCGAATGGGCCGGGTTCCATTTCTACGACCTCATCTTCCCCCTCTTCATGTTCATCTCCGGCGTGGCCATCCCCTTCTCGCTCCTGGCCAAGGCCGAGACGGCCGCCGACCGGCGCCCCATCTACCTCAAGCTGGTCAAGCGAGCCCTGCTCCTGGTCTTCCTCGGCTTCGTCTACAACCACCTGACCGACCTGCAGTTCGCCACCCAGCGCTACGCCAGCGTCCTCGGGCAGATCGGCCTGGCCTATCTTTTCGCCGCGCTGATCATGATCGGCGTGCGCACGCTCAGGGGCCGCATCGCCGTTCTGCTCGCCATCCTGGCCGGCTACGCGGCCGTCCAGCTGCTCATCCCCGTGCCCGGCGTCGGCGCCGGCGTCCTGACCCCGGCCGGCACCATCAACGGTTGGGTCGACCGCCTGCTCCTGCCGGGCCGGCTCTACGACAAGATCTTCGATCCCGAAGGCCTCCTCTGCATCCTGTCGGCGACCTCGGTGACCCTCATGGGCGCGCTGGCCGGGCTGGTCCTCAAGTCGGGGCGGCTGGCGCCGGCCCGCAAGGCCCTGGCCCTGGCCGGGGGCGGCCTGGGCCTGGCCGCGCTGGGTTATGTCCTGGCCGGCTGGTACCCGATCATCAAGAAGGCCTGGACGGCCACCTTCGACATCTACGCCGCCGGGCTCTCGGCCATCCTGCTGGCCCTCTTCTACCTGGTCATCGACGTCTGGGGGCTCCGCAAGTGGTCGTTCGCCTTCCGCGTCATCGGCCTGAACTCGATCACCATCTACCTGGGATCGCGGATGATCGACTTCGATTACACCGGCAGGTTCCTGTTCGGCGGGCTGGCCCGTCTGTCGGGGCCGGCCGGCGTCCTGGTGCTCGAGGCCGGCGCGATCGTCGTCGAGTGGCTGGCGCTGTACTTCCTCTACCGGCAGAAGGTCTTCCTGCGGGTCTGACCCGCGTCCCGCCGCGCCGGCCGGCGCGGCGGTCCGGCTCATTCGGGGGATCCGACGATGGACGGATAGTATTTTCGGATGAACCGCTCCTGGACCTCGAACGACCAGTGGACGTCCTGGATGTGGGCGGCCGCGTCCCGGCTGCGCCCTTGCCGCAGGAGGTCGATCAGGGCCTGGTGCTCGCCGATCGAGGCCTCTTCCCACTCCTTGACGAAGCCCTTGGCCCGGGGGAAATCGTAGAGCCGTTTCTTCAGGTTGTTGACGATCTTGACCAGGTGGGCGTTGCCGCACAGGTTCAGGAAAACGTTGTGGAAGGCCAGGTTGCGGTCGTAGTAGGCGTCGAAATCGTCCTTGGCCAGGGCCGCGGCCATGTCCCGGTTCAGGGCGTCCAGGCGTTCGATGTCGGACGGCTTCATGCGCTCGAAGGCCTGGAGCAGGGCCATGCTCTCGAGCGGGCCGATGATCTCGTAGTAGTTGCGGATGTCCTGCTCGGTCAGGGCGTTGACAACCACCATGCGACGGGGCAGGATGGTGACGAAGTCCTCCATCTCGAGCTGGAGCAGGGCGTCGCGGAGGGGCGTCTTGCTGACGCCCAGCTTCTTCGAGGTCTCCCCCATGTCGATGGCCGAACCGGGCAGGATCTCGCCGCGGTGCAGCTGCTCGCGGAGGTATTCGTAGACCTGTTCTTTGAGGGACTTGACGTTCAGGATCGGCTTCGGGTCCATGCGCTCGGGTCCTTTCTCAGCAACGGCGGCCTTGGTTTCAGGATATTAGACATGCCCTCTCCAAGTCAATCGCCAGGAACCGCCAGAAACCGGGAAAGCCCGGCGGCCGCCGGCTATTGCCGGACGGTCCCTCCGACCCGCGATCGGAAAAACGGGTTCAGCGAGGACGAGTTTAGAAACATCTGTAACTAATGCTTCGACCATCGTTAAGCATGGCGAATAAGTCAATTATTTTAAAAAAATTGTGAGAATATGGGAAAAATCCTGGATGGCCTGTTCACCATTGAATAGGGGCTGTTTCTATGGTACTTAGAAATGTATTGAAAATATCTGTCCGGGAGGGACTATGCGACGACTCGGCATCATGATCCTGACGGCCATCTGGACGAACGCCCTTTTTGCGGCGGAACGGCTCCCGGTCGCTTCGTGGTCGTTCGACGGCCCGGGAAGCGACGCGATCCGGGGTTTTCACAAGACCGTCGACGGCGTGACCGGCCAGGCCCTCCGTTTCGACGGGCAGACCACGGCCGTCGTCCGCTCGGCCGCTCGGGCCCCGCGTCTTGGCGGCGCCTTTTCGGTCGAGGCCTGGGTCGCCCTTCAGACCTATCCCTGGACGTGGTGCGCCGTCGTCAATCAGGAGAAGGACCGCCGGGCGGGCTTCTTCTTCGGCATCGATCCGGACGGCCGGTTCGGGCTCCAGGTCGCCGTCGGGGGACGCTGGCTCGAGTGCCGCTCGGAAGCCGGCCTGCCGCTCTATGCCTGGAACCACATCCTCGGCACGTTCGACCCGGCCTCGGGGCTCATGCTCTTTTTGAACGGCCGGCCGGCCGGCGAGGCCAAGGCCGCCGGAGCTGCCGTCTTCGCCGCGGACGCCGAGCTCTGGATCGGGCGCAACCAGACCCCGCTCGGCCTGAGCGAGGAGATCCGGGTCGTCGCCCCGGTCGCCTTCTCGTTCGACGGCCTCTTGGACGAAGTCCGGCTCTACGACGCGGTCCTCGATCCCGCCGAAGCGAGAGCGGCCTGGTCCAGGCTGAAGCCCTCCGGCCCGCCGCCGCTTCGCCCCCCGGTCCTGCCCGCCGGGCCGAAAGGGCCGGGCCGCTTCGGGGCCTACTATGCGCGGCTCCGCTACGCCGAGGAATGGGAGAACCCCTGGCGCGTCGGCGAGGCGGCCGACGTCGTCGTCCGTTTCGACGAAACGGCCAACCGGCTCGTCTTCTGGCGCGGCACGAGCTATATCCCGGCCTGGGTCACGGAGAACGGCATCTGGTACACCAACGAATTCTACGAGACCCAGGTCCCGGCGATGCCCACGAGCGCCGAGCCCATGGCCGACAAGCAGGCCCGGTTCTCGCATCCCCGGATCATCGAGAGCCACGACGCCCGGGTCGTCGTCCTCTGGCGGTACGCCCCGGTCAGCGTCCACTACGATCTCGTCAACGTCGATCCGTTGACGGGGTGGGGCGACTGGGTCGAGGAGACCTACACCGTCTACCCCGACGGCTCCTGCGTCCGGAAGATCAGGGTCTGGTCGTCGAAACCGCGGCTCGACCCGGCGGAAGGCCGGGGGTTGGACAATTTCCGCCAATACCACGAGGCCATCATCATCAACCCGCCCGGCACACGGCCCGAGGACAATATCCGGACCGACGCGCTGACGCTGGCCAACATGAACGGCCAGGTCCACACGTACTCCTGGGCCGACGGCCCTCCCGGTGAGAAGGCCTCCTTCGACGCCGAGACCCTGGCGACGCTGCGCCGGATCAGCGACTTCGACACCGCCGGACATCAATGGCTCGTCCGGCCGGCCGGCGGGAACATCCTCCGGGTCAACCTGAAGGCCCGCTTCAGCCCCTACGTCATCGTCGACCCGAGGAACGTGGCCATCGATTGCTACGCCGGCGAGATCATCCGGGAGCGATCGATCTTCCCGTGGTGGAACCATTGGCCCGTCTCCCAGCAGATCCGCTCGAGCGGCCGCTGGGCCCTCGCTCCCGACCGGGTCTCGCACAGCTCCCTGGCCCACATCCAATCCTGGCAGCCCTACGAAGAGACGGCCGACGGCGTGACGATGCTCATGCTGAATGGCCTGACCGACAAGCCGGCCGAAGCCCTTCTGCCCTTGGCCAAGTCCTGGTTGTCGCCGCCGGCCCTGGAGGTCGAGGGCGGCGGCTTCACCGGCGCGGGCTTCGATCCGACCGACCGGGCCTTCGCCGTCACCCGGACGAAGCCGGCCGGCCCGGCCCGGTTCACCGTCACTCTGCGGGCCGCCAAAGAGACCCCCGCCGTCAATCCTGTCCTCAGGGTACGGCGCTGGGACGCGCCGCTGCCCCGGGTCGAGGTCGACGGCCGACCGTCGCCGCTCGGCCGGGACGTCCGGGCCGGCCTGGTCCCCGGGCTCGAGGGGGACGATCTCGTCCTCTGGGTCCGGGGGGAATGGACGTCGCCCGTCCGGATCTCGGTCGCCGCGCCGGGAACGGCGGCGCCGGGAGAGTCCCGATGAGGAGGGCCCCCGGGGCTCTCGCCCGGCTGGCCGGGTGCCTCATCCTGGACGCCGGCCCCAACTACGCCGATTATCACGTCGACATCTCGACCACGTTCCCGGCCTCGGGATCGTTCACGGCCCGCCAAGGGGAGCTCTACGAGGCCGCGCTGGCCGTCCATGACGCGTGCCTGGCCAACTACCGGCCGGGGATCTCGTTCAAGCAGGTCGGGGCGAGGGTCGCGGCCATGCTCGAGGAGAAAGGCCTGGAGGAGATCGGCATCCGGATCGAGGACACGGTCGCCATCACCGAGACCGGCTGCGAGAACCTGTCGCTCGGAGTCCCACGGACGGGCGCCGAGATCGAAACCCTGATGAGAACGGACGGGATCCTCCAGGTCTTGCGGGACCGGGGCCTCGTCCGGGGAGAATGAGACCATGAGAAGAAGATCCCTCTCCTTCGCCGCCGCCGTTCTGGGCCTGGCCCTGGTCCTGACCGGGCAGACGGTCGACTTCGCCAAGAAGCCGCTCCAATCCGAGCGCACCCGGAGCTACGATGCGCTCCACTACTTGATCAAGATCGGGCTCGATCTCGACGGAAAGTCTTTCCAGGGCGCGACGACGGTCACGCTGTCCTCGTTCCGGGACGGGCTCGAGGCCTGCGTCCTCGACGCCGAGGAGTTCGCCGTGACCTCGGTCGTCGACGATTACGGGACGCCCCTGAAGTTCGAGCAGTCGGACAAGACGCTCAAGGTCTTCCTCCTCCGTCCGGCCAAGTTCGGTGAGATCGTCACCTTCACCTGCGCGTACAACGGACGGGAGCCCCGCGAGGGGCTCAAGTTCGTGGACGAGACTCCCGACTCCCCCCGCCTGGTCTGGTCCGATTCCTGGCCCGACAACGTCCATCACTGGTTCCCGTGCTTCGATTACCCGAACGACAAGGCCACCACGGAGATCATGGCCACGGTCGCGGCGGGCCTCAAGGTCGCGGCCAACGGCCGGCTCGTCGGCGTCACCGAGGACAAGGCCGCCGGGACGGCGACCTATCACTGGTCCCAGGACCTGCCCCATTCGACCTACCTCGTCTTCCTGGCCGCCGCGCCCTACGTCGTCGTCCGCGACGCCTATAGAACGCTTCCGGTGAACTACTGGGTCTATCCCCAGGATGTGGACAAGGCCCGCCCGACGTACGGAAAGACCCCCGAGATGATCGCCTTCTTCAACGAGACCTTCGGATTCGATTATCCGTGGCAGAAGTACGACCAGGTCTCCGTCCCCCTCGGCGGCGGCGCCGAGAGCACCTCGGCCACCGCCATGACCCGGCGGATCATGGTCTCGGAAGAGGACGAGCCGGATTTCACCGCCATCGGGATCGTCTCCCACGAGCTGGCCCACCAGTGGTGGGGCGACCTCATCACCCTGCGCAGCTGGGGCCACGCCTGGATGAACGAGAGCTTCGGGACCTACTCGGACTACCTGTACCACCGCCACGACAGGGGCGAGGACGAGGGGGCCGTCAACCTCCAGAACAAGCTGGCCGCCTACCTCCGGGAGGCCCACACCCGCTACATCCGCCCGATCGTCACCGACCGCTTCGACCGGCCGGGGGACATGTTCGACTCGCACAGCTATCCCAAGGGCGCCCTGGTCCTGCACATGCTCAGGTCGATCCTCGGCGACGAGGCCTTCTTCAAGACCCTGAGCCGCTTCCTCCACCGCTACGCCTTCGACGCGGTCGACACAGCCGATTTCGTCCGCTCGGTCAAGACGGTCACCGGCCAGAACCTCGACTGGTTCTTCGACCAGTGGCTGTTCAAGCCCGGACATCCCGTCTTCGATATCCGGAGCGAGTGGGACGCGGCGAAAAGGGCCGTCCGTCTCAGGGTCGCGCAGGTCCAGGACTTCGCCAAGGGCGTGCCCGTCTTCCGCGTTCCGGTCAGCGTCAAGATCGTCACGGCCGGAGGGGCGACGACCCGCCGGGTCTGGATCCGGGAACGGGAGGAGACGTTCGAATTCCCGGCCGAGGCGAAACCGCTTCTGGTCCGCTTCGACGCGGCCAACGAGCTGATCAAGGAGGCGACGTTCCCCAAGGAGACGGCCGAGTTGCTCTTCCAGCTCAAGACCGACGACGTCATCGGCCGGATGGCCGCGGCCGGAGAGCTGCCGGTCACGGCCGGCGAGCCCGCCGTCATGGCCGAGCTCGCCCGCAGCATCCGGAGCGATCCCTTCTGGGCGGTCCGGCGGGCCGCCGTCGAGGCGATGACCCGGGCCCCGCGGCCCGCAGCCGAGGGCGCGCTCAAGCAGGCCTGCCGGGACTCCCATTCCGCGGTCCGGGCTGCGGCCGTCCGGGGCCTCGGCGCCTCCAAGGACAAGGGCCTGAGCGGGCTCTACAGGGACCTCTTCCGGAAGGACAAGAGCGTCCTCGTCCGGGCCGAAGCCCTCCGGGCGCTGGGCCTGACCGGGGACGCCGCGCTCGCCCCGTTCCTCCGCGAGTCCGCCGCCGTCCCCTCCCACCAGAACCTGATCAATCGGGCGGCCGAGGAGGCCCTCAAGCAGCTCGGGCGATAGGGCTGCCGGGGGGGAGAATCGAGAACGTCCTCGAGATCGAAATGAGATGAGGGCCCGGGCGTTCCGGGCTCACTCCCGGCCGTGGCACTTCTTGAATTTCAGGCCGCTGCCGCAGGGACAGGGATCGTTCCTTCCGGGCCTCTCGCCGGCCGGCGCCGGCGGCCGGCGGCCTGGCGCGTCGGAGATGGGCCTCATGATGTCCGCGGCCGGCCTGCCCCGGCCGACCAGGCCGGCCATGAGCCGCAGGGGCCGCTCCGTGTGGGCGAAGAACGCCTTCAGGCCCTCGCAGAGCCAATTCAACCCGGGTTCGCCGCGGCGCGTCTCGAGGACCCTGTTCTTGGGGCACTCGCCGTGACATGTGAAAAGGAACCGGCATTCGCGGCAGTCGCTCGGCAGGGTCGTCGACTTGGCCAGGCCGAAAGCCCGCTGTCCCTCCGAGGACACCAGCTCTCCGACGGGCGTCTCCAGGATGTTCCCCCGAAGATGGGCCGGGTCGACGTAATGGTCGCAGGCGTAGAGGTCGCCATTGTGTTCCAAGGCCAAGGCGTCGCCGCAAGTCGGGCGCAGGACGCAGAGGGTGGATTCCCCGAAGAGATACGACGCCAGCACCGCGTCGAAAAAGGGGACGAACACGACCCCCACGTCCCGCCGGACCCACTCATCGAAGATCGTCGACAGGAAGAGCCCGAAATCGGACCCGCCCACGGAGCGGGCGGACACCCTCGGCCCCCCGCCGCCGGCGGCTCCCGCCGCCGGCTCGACGACCGGGATGAACTGGACGTAGCGGGCCCCGATCTCGTCCCGGAAGAAGCGGTAGACGTCAAGCGGATGACGCGCGTTGGCCGCGTTGACAGTGCAGAGGATATTGAATTCGACCCCATGCGCCTGCATCAGGCGCGCCGCCCGGACGACCTTGGCGAAGACCGAATCGCCGCCCCGGTCACGGCGGTAGGCGTCGTGGAGCGCCCGCGGACCGTCGAGGCTCAGGCCGACGAGGAACCCGTTCTCGTGGAAGAACCGGCACCAGGCCTCGTCGAGGAGCACCCCGTTGGTCTGGATGACGTGGGCCGCCCGCTGCCCGGGCCGGGCGTGCCGCCGTCCCGCCTCGACGGCCCTCCCGAAGAAGTCGAGGCCCATAAGCGTGGGCTCTCCGCCCTGCCAGGCGATCGGGACCTCGGCGGCGGGATGGACGGACAGGACCTGGCGGATGTAGGATTCCATGACCCGGTCCGGCATCCGGGAGCTCGAGCCGGGGTAGAGCCGTTCCTTCGTCAGGTAGAAGCAGTAGTCGCAGCGGCAGTTGCACCGAGCCCCCGCGGGCTTGGCCATGATGTGGAAGGCGGGTCCGGGCGTCACTTCTTGACGTCGGCCTCGACGAAATGGCGGGCCAGCTCCTCGGAGTCCCCATAGCGCTTCTGGAGCCCGGGCCGGGACCGGTGCCGGCCGAGGGGGACGGCCAACGAGGCCCAGCCGACTGACCTGACGAATTCCCGTCTTTTCATCCGCGCCCTCCCTCGGGCTTATAGCACAGGGCCCGCGAGCCGGTCAAGAAGCACCCCCACGTGTATTCATTTCTTGCCTTAAATAAGATACTATTCTAAAATAATTCCCGGGGAAATTCCAGAACGTGAAATTCGCATGAGCGCATCGCCCCTCGTCATCGGGATCGGGGAGATCCTCTGGGATCTCCTCCCGGACGGCCGGCAGATGGGCGGGGCCCCGGCCAATTTCGCCGTCCACGCCCGGGCCATGGGGGCGTCGAGCGTGATCGTCAGCGCCGTCGGCGACGACCAGCCCGGGCAAGAGATCCTCGAAGAGCTCGGCCGCCGCGGGCTCGACCGGAGCGGCCTGGCGGTCGTGAGCGGCGTCCCGACCGGAACGGTCACGGTCGCGCTGGACGCCGGCGGGATCCCGAGCTACACCATCCACGAAGGGGTGGCTTGGGACGTCATCCCCTGGACGGCCGGGCTCGCCGGCATCGCGGCCCGGGCCGAGGCCGTCTGCTTCGGCTCGCTGGCCCAACGGTCGCCGGTCAGCCGGGCCGCGATCGGGGCCTTCCTGGACGCGACGAGGCCGGAGTGCCTGCGGGTCCTCGACCTCAACCTGAGGCAATCGTATTTCGGCCGGGAGACCGTGCGCCGCCTTCTCGGACGAGCCAGTGTGCTGAAGCTGAACGGCGAGGAGCTCACGACGGTCGCCGGGCTGCTGTCGCTTCCGGGCCCCGAAGACCGTGTCCTCGCCGGACTGCTCGAGGCTTATCCCCTGACCCTGATCGCCCTGACGAAAGGCCCGTCGGGAAGCCGGCTTTTCGGCCGCGGCGTCGATCTCAGCACCCCCGGCCTTCCGGTCGAGACGGCCGACACGGTCGGCGCGGGCGACGCGTTCACGGCGGCCTTGGTCACGGGGGCGTTGAATCACAGTAGCTGGGAGGAGATCGGCGAGCGAGCCAACCGCGTCGCCGCCTTCGTCTGTTCCCGGAAAGGGGCCTGGCCGGACCTGCCGGCCGAGCTGGCCGACTGGGATCGGTCCTGAGCGCTATCGGCCCCGTTGGATAAACGCCGAAGCCAGGGCTTCAGCCGGCCAAAAAGAGGAGCGAAGCCCGGGTCCTCAGCGCGCCCGCCCGCCCGGCGGCAGGTTCTCGTTGAGAAAACGGGTGAACATCGTGTAGAGGTGGAGCGTCGTACCGCGCCCTTCGGAGATGCCGTGCGAGCGGTTCGGATAGGCCATCATCGTGAAGGCCTTGTTGCGGGCGACAAGCTCGTCGACCAGCTTCTCGAAACCCTGATAGTGGACGTTGTCGTCCCCCGTGCCGTGGACGACGAGCAACCGGCCCTGGAGGTCCTTGGCGAAAGTGATGGGTGAGCCCTGGAGGTATCCGTCCTTGTTATCGTCCGGCAGGCCCATGTAGCGCTCCTGGTAGATCGTGTCATACAGGCGTTGGTCCGGCACCGAAGCCACGGAGATGCCGGCCTTGTAGAGGCCGGGATACCGGAACAGGGCGTTGAGGGTCATCGAGCCGCCTCCGCTCCAACCCCAAACACCGATCCGGTCGGCGTCGATGTACGGCCAGGCGGCGATGGCCGCCCGCACGGCCGCGGCCTGGTCTCTCGAGGCCAGGATGCCGATCTGGCGATAGATGCTCTTGCGCCAGGCCCGGCCGCGCGGGGCCGGCGTGCCCCGGTTGTCGAAGCTGGCCACGACGTAGCCCTGTTGGGCCAGCATGAGATGCCAGAGGTAGCCGCTGCCGCCCCAGTTGTCCTGGACGGTCTGGCCGGCCGGTTCGCCGTAGACGTAGACAAGGAGGGGGTATTTCTTGGCCGGGTCGAAATCGGGCGGCAGGACGCGCCAGCCGTCGACTCGGATGCCATCGCCGATATCGAGCTTGAAGAACTCGGCCCGCTTGCGGTCCAGGGCCTCGACCTTGGCCTTGAGCGCTTCGTTGGCGGCCAGGGTGCGGACGGACCGGCCGTCGGGCAGTCGGACGAGCTCCGTCACCGGCGGCGCATCCAAAGAGCCGAAGGTATGAAAGGCCCAGCGAGCCGAAGGCGAGATATCGTAGCGATGAATGCCGGTCTGGCCGGTCGGCCCGACGAGCGCGGGGGCGCTCTTCCCGTCGAGGCGGACCCGGAAGAGGAAGCGCTTCGTGGCGTCCGCCGGCGAGGCCGTGACGTACAGCCAGCCGCCGCGCTCGTCCACGGCGTCGACGCTGAGGACGTCGTATTCGCCGGGTGTCAGCAGCTTGACGTCGCGGCCGTCCCGCGAGACGCGGTAGGCGTGCTGCCAGCCGTCGCGCTCGCTCAGCCAGAGCAGGCTCCGGCCGCCGTCAAGCCAGACGAAGTCCTCCATGATCTCGACCCAGGCCTCGTCCGTGTCGGTGAAAACGCTCCGGGCCTCGCCTGTCGCGGCGTCGCCGAGGAAGACGGTGAGCCTGTTCTGCAGGCGGTTGAGATGCTGCAGGATGACCTCTCGGGAGTTGCCGGCCCATTCGAGCCGGGCGATATAGGCGTGGCGCGGATCGCCGGGCGTCTTGATCCAAACCGGCGCACCGCCCGCGGCCGGGACGACGCCGACGCGGACGGCCGAATTGACCTGCCCCGGCTTGGGATGCTTGAAGGCCGTCACCTTGGGGTAGAGCGTGTCCGTATTATTGATCATCGTGAAGACCGGCACGTCATGGGTGTCGAACTGCCAAAAGGCGATGGACCGGCTGTCCGGTGACCAGCGGAAGCCGTCGCGGATGGCGAACTCCTCTTCATTGACCCAGTCCGAGGTCCCGTTGATGACGTCCTCGGCCCCGTCGAAGGTCAGCTGGGTCGTCCGGCCGCTGGCCAGGTCTTCCGCATAGATATTATTTTTAACGACATAGGCCGCCTTGAGGCCGTCCGGCGAGAGTTTGGCGAACATCAGGCTCGAGGGCCCGAAGCCGGGCCCGAGCTGACGCAGCCGGCCGGAGGCCAGCTCATAAGTCCAGAAATCTCCCCGCGTGTTCTGGCGCCAGACCCGCTGAGAGTTCGTGAACACGATCAGGACCCGGCCGTCCGGCGACCAGGCGTAGTTCTCGATAGCCAGCGGCGCCGCCGCGCCGGGCGGAACGAGACGGGCCGCCGAGACCAGGACCTCGCGGCGGCCGGTCTCGGCCTGGTAAAGGACGAGGTCGCGTCCGGCCTTGGCCCCGGCGCTCGGTTCGAGGGTCGTGTAGGAGGACCCGTCTCTCATCCAGCGGGCCGGCCCGAAACGCTCGGCGGCGAACTCCCGGGAAGAGAAGATCCGGTCCAGGGTCAGTCGGCCGGGATCGGCGGCCCGATCCTGGCCGGTCAGGCCGGCGAAGGCGCCCAGGAGGGAGATGACGACGCCGACGAGAACGCCGAGAGAGGTCCTTCTATTCATGATCTTGCTCTCCTTGTCAGCCTCAGGATATCAAACCCGAACCCGCCGCGCGAGGGCCCCGGGGCCGGGTTGCGGACCCGCTCTTCAGTCCTCGAAGACGGCCATCTCGGCGAGGCCCGCGTTGGCGGTCTCGGGCGAAACGCCGTCGACCGCGAAAATGACCCAGGTGATGGTCTTGGCCGGGAAGACGACCTCCCGGGCCGACCGGGCGTCGTTCGGCAGCTCGCCGACGCGGATCGCGGTCCCGTCGCTAAAGAGCAGCACGCCGGACACGATGTGGTCTTTCGGATTGGGCCGGTCGAAGAGCCAGACGCGGCGCGCCGTCTGGGAAGAATCCCAGCTCAGACGGATCAGGGCCGTCCGCCGCTCTCCCCGGCTCACCCACTCGTGCCGGTTGATGGCTTCGTCGGGATCGACGACGCCGTCGACGGCCCCTTCCCCGAAATACTCGATCAACTCGGTGAAGGGGCGGTTCTTCTTGTGGACGGACGAGACATTGACCCGGGCCCGCAGGGCCAGGTTGGCGCCGCTCTTGATCCGGTCCTCGGGCGCCTTGGCCGCCGCCTCGGACAGGGCGGCCAGGCCCGGCGCATCGAGCAGCCGGACCTCCTGGAGCGTCCAGGCGTAGCGGCCGCCCATCGGATCGGCCAGGGTCCGGTTGCCGAAAAAGCTCCTGTGGAAGTTGGCCGAGTAGCTGAGCCAGACGCTCCGGCCGTCGGCGCCGATGAATTTCGAGGGGAAGGTCAGGAAATAGGCCTGGCGGCCGAAGGCGGACATGAACGTGATCAGCCGGTACGGTCCGGTGATCTCGTCGGCCTCGAGCAAGTAGGAATTCATGTCCCTGACGCCCGGCCAGCCGTCGGTGACGCACATCAGGTACTTGCCGAGCGGCGCGTCGTAGGTGATGGTCGTGCACCCCATCCGGTTGTCCCAGGACACGAGCGGCTGGATGGCCGCGAAGTCATTTGACCAGACCGGGCGCCCGTCGGGCCCGGGGCCGGCATAGAATTCGTAGCTGCGGACGTCATTGATCGTCTCGGGGCTGGGCGTCACCCGGGCCAGGTAGGCGGCGTCGCCCGCGATCCAGCTGTTGCCGGCGATGCGCGGCGAGGGATCGTCGTCGAGGGCGCCGTGCCCGACGAGATACGCCTTCCCGTCGGGGGAATGCTCCAGGTTCCGGCCGAAGTCGACGAAATGGGGCGTGCCCATCTTCACCTGCCGGCCGTCCTTGCCCGATTCGGGGAAAAGAGGGCTCTCGGGCGAGAGCGGGCTGGGGACCCAGGTCTTCCCGTAATCCAACGAGATGCGGAAACCCGGCACGGGACCGCAGATGGCCCAGCTGTAGACGTCCCGGTATTCCGGCTTGGACAGGTCGAAATCGACGGCGTAGGTCCCGTAATACCAGACGCCGTCATGGACGAGATTGGCGCTCGGGTATCGCCCGCCGTAGGGAGCGGGCGAGGCGGCCTCCGAACCCAGGGAGACGACCGTGAGCTTCAGCGGGTCGTCGCCCTCGATCCGGGCGTTGCCTGTTCGGGCCTTCGGGCCGCTCGAGTGGACGCTCTCCTCGCCGATCTCGCCGTCCGTCCAACCGCTGTACATGTTCCCGTCCGGGGCCCAGGATGGATACCACGTATCGGCGTCGGTGTAAGCAACGGCGTTCCGGGTGAAGGCCACGGCCACGATGTCCTTCGAGCGCTCGAACGGGCAATCGGACGGCACGTCGGACGCCCAGACGCGGGCCGGCCAGGGCTGTGGTTCGTAGGCGACGGTGCCTTCTTTGACGCCTGGGGCGCAAGAGAGGAGCACCGCGGCGAGAAGGCTCAAAGTCAGGCCGATGGTCCGGTTCTTCATGACGACTCCTTCAGGGTTTGAGTTCGGGGAACCATTTCGGGATCAGCGCCGGCTCGCCCGGGGCGAGGGACGCGGGGGGGACGGGCTCGTCCCGGGGCCGCGTCCGCTCCCGGTAAATGCGGATGAGCCTTTTTCATGGCCTCGCGCCTGTCCATGGCCCTCAGCGCCCCGCGGGCGTCAACGCGTAGGCCGCGCCCGGCCCCGTCTTGAACTCGATGAGGCCCGGCTCGAGGCGTCGGACGGACACGGGCCGTCCCTGGGCGGTCACCTTGAGAGGAACGGCGGTCCGCACCCGGCAGGGGTTCCCGTTCTTCGAAACGATCGTCGCGCCCGCGACCCGTCCGTCCTGCCAGCGCAGGCCGACCTCGAAACCGCCGCGGGCGACGAGGCCTTCGACTTCACCGTCTTTCCAGGACGCCGGCAGGGCCGGCAGGAGGGCCAGCTCGCCCTCGTGCGACTGGAGGAGCATCTCGGCCACGGCGGCGGACATGCCGAAGGCCCCGTCGACCTGCATGGCCCGGGAGCAGATCGAGAACAGGCTCGTCGTCGTGTACTGGCGCATGGCGTAGGTGAAGTTTTCCAGGGCCTTGGCGCCGTCGCCGAGGCGGGCCCAGCAGGCCGCTTTCCAGGCCGAGGCCCAGCCGTTGCCGGGCAGCCCGCGCTGCTCCAGGACGACCTTGCTGCCCCGGGCGAATTCCGGCGTCCGCCGGGCCGAGATCTGGCGGCCGGGGAACAGGCCCCACAGCCCCGAGATGTGTCGGTGGCTCGTCTCGGTCTCGTCCCAATCCTCGAGCCACTCCTGGAGGTTGCCCTTGCGGCCGATCCGCAAGGGCGCCAGCTTGGCCTTGGCCGCCAGGACCCGGGCCTTGAAGTCGCGGTCCACGCCAAGGGCGTCGGCGGCCTGGGCGACGGCGCCGAACAGGTCGTTCAGGATGGACATGTCGATGGTCGAGCCGGCGCAGATCGAGGTCGTCGTCCGGAAGGTCGTGATCTCGTCGAAGAACCGCTCCTGTCCCGGGACGGCGGGGAAGTTCTCCGGCGAAGTCGAGGGATTGGTCACCAGCCAGCCGTAACGGGGATGCGGGACCAGGAAAGACAGGAAGAACTCCGCGCTGCCTTTGAGGACGGGATAGTACTCGGCGAGGAACGCCTTGTCGCCCGTGAACAGGTAGTGCTCCCACAGGTGCGTCGCCAGCCAGGCCCCGCCCGTCGTGAACGTACCCCAGCTCGGCCCGTCCATGGGCGCGGCGACGCGCCAGAGGTCGGTGTTCTGATGGAAGACCCAGCCGCCGGCGCCGTAGTTCTCGCGGGCCACCTGGCTCCCCTGGTCCGTCAGCTCGCGGACCATGCGGAAGAGCGGCTCGGCGCACTCCGAGAGATTGCCGACCTCGGCCGGCCAGTAGTTCATCTCGGTGTTGATGTTCGTCGTGTACTTCGAATCCCACATGGGATTCATATCCTTGTTCCAGATCCCCTGCAGGTTGGCCGGCTGGGTCCCCGGGCGCGAGGACGAGATGAGGAGATAGCGGCCGAACTGGAAGACGAGGGCGCCGAGGGCGGGATCGTTCGTCCCGTCGAAGCCCTTGAGCCGTTCGTCGGTCGGGAGCAGGGAATTCGGGGTCGCCGGAAGGTCCAGGGCCACGCGGCGGAACAGGCGCCGGTGCTCGCCGAGGTGGACGGCCTTGAGGGCCTCATAGGGCTTCGGGGAGGCGGCCGCCAGGGCCGCCTCGACGCGGGCGCGCGGATCGCCGCTCACGTCTTTGTAGCTCACGAAGTTCGTCGCCGCCGCGACGAGCAGCGTCACGGCGTCGGCGCCTGTCACGCTCAGCTCGTCCCAGTCGAGCCGCATCGCACCGCCTTCGGGCAGGGCCTTGAGCCGGCTCTCGTAGCGGAGCGCGCCCGCGACGCCCATGTAGTCCGCCGACTTGCCGCGGACGACGAGACCGTCGGGCGGGAGACCGTCCATCCGGAAATAGTCGGTCGCGTAGTTGGAGTGGGCCAAATTGCGCTCGCCCCGGAGCTGGGCCCGGAACGAGATCCGGCCCGGCCGGTCGGCCGTGAGCCGGACGACGATGACCTGGTCCACGGGGCTGGCGAAGACCTCGCGGGTGAAGCGCACCCCGTCCTGCACATAGGTCGTCCGGACCACCGCGGCATCCAGGTCCAGTTCGTGCCGGTATTCCGCCGCAGGCGCTGCCGACGGGAAGCGGAGGACCAGCCGGCCGAGGGACTGGTATTTCATCTGCTCGACGGGGTAGCCCATCAAGTTCCGGCCGAAGAGGATGTGGGCCCTGGCGAGGTCGCCGTCGAAGACGAGCTTGCGGATCTCGGGCAGGGCCCGGTATCCGCCCTTGACGACCGTGGAATACGGCCCGCCGGACCAGTAGGTCTCCTCGTTGAGCTGGATCTCCTCCTCGTCGGTCTTGCCGAAGACCATGGCCCCCAGCCGGCCGTTGCCGACGGGAAGGGCGTTCTCCCACTTGTCGGCCGGATGGGCGTACCACACCCGGGTCGCCGGATCGGAGCCCGCCGCGGCTTCTTCCCGGGCCCGGGCCCCAGTCGCACAGACCAGGACCGCCGCCAGCGCGGCCGCCGGGATGAACACCCGTCTCGACGTGATGGCCATCATGAGGGACTCCTTTCGCTCCGCGTCAATTGAGCTCGATCTCGACCTCGATCTCCCGGCCCGCCGGGAGCGACAGACGCCGGCCGCGCGGGTCTTTCAGGGGAGAGACCGGGGCCCCGCCCCCGGCCACGTGGAAGGACGCGATCGCCGCGGGCGCGAGGAGCGAAATCGTCTGGGCCTTGGCGCTCTCGAGCACGGCCCGGACGGACTTGCCGTTCCAGGCCAGCCGACGGATCTCGATCTGGCCGCGGCAGAGGATGCCCTCGATCGCGCCCGAGGGCCAGTCGGCCGGCCGGGCCGGGAGCAGGCGGACGACGCCCGGCGCTGAGTCGGCGAGCATTTTGATGACCACGGCCGGCAGACCGCCGCTGATGTCCATATTGAAGAGCTTCTTGGCGTTGTGCATGGAGGCCAGGTTGTGGAGCCAGTAGCGGTTGACGAGGGGCACCAGGCACCGGTAGGCCAGGCCGGCCTCGCCCAGGCTGGCCGACGCCTGTCCGAGCTGCACCAGGCCAAACGACATGAATCCGGCCTGCCGCTCCCAATTGCTCCAATGGCGCTCGAGCTTGATCTCGATCAGCTTGGTGAACGCGGCCCGGAGCTTCGGGTCGCGGGAGATCTCCTCCGGCAGGCCGTCGAAAAGGGCGTAGAGCTGGGAGCTGTGGCGGTGGTTGTAGTTGTCGGCCAGCCGCGGCGTGAGCCACTCCTTGACCGCCCCGTCCTCGTTGATGAGATAGGGCGGCATCTTGGCCAGCATCCTTTCCCAGACCGGGATCCGGTCCCGGTTGACGCCGAGCTCCCGGGACGCGGCGATCGTATTCTCGAGCAGCTCCTTGGCCGCGGCGACATCCATGGTGGCGTTGAAGGTCGTCTGCGACCGGGTGTTCGAGGGCGCGTTCTCGGGCGACTGGGTGGGACTGAACACGTACCGCCCGTCCGGTCCCTCATACAGATAGTCCTCGAAGAACAGGGCCGCCTTCTCCATGAAGGGCAGGGCATGGCCGGCCAGGAAGGCCCGGTCGCCCGTGTAGAGCCAGTAGTCGTAGAAGAAATGGGCCGCCCAGGCCGCCCCCGCGACCCAGAACTGGCCGGGGAAACCGGCCTCGTAGGCGTTATTGTAGCCGTTGGTCGTCGACCGGGAGGGCAGCGCGATCCCCCGGGCCCCGAAGATCCTCTCGGCGTTGACCTCGAGATACGGCACCAGCCACTCCATATAGGACGTGTAGGCCGTCATGAGCTCGGGCATGTTGCCCATGAGCAGGGAGGCGACGGCCGAGGGCACGTTCCCGTTGTGGGTGAAGTCGCTCGCCCAGGGCGGATCGTACGTCCCGGCCCAAACGCCCTGGAGGGTCGGCGGCAGGTCGTCGGTGCTGGAGAGGATATTGTAGCGCCCGGCGTCGAAGACCTTTTCCAGGAGGGCCCGGGACGGGGCGGCGTCCGTCGTCGCCGCCAGGAGCTCTTCGGAGGTCCGAAGGCGGTCCTCTCCCCCGCCGAGGTCGAGCCGCATGCGGCGGAAGATGGGCCCGTGGATCCTCTCGTGCCTCTCCAGGAACCCGGCGTAGTCGGCCGGGAGCGCGGCCAGGCGCCGCTTGGTGTCCTCGAGCCGCGTCTGTCCGGGCTCGTCGAGGACCCGGATGTCGATCAGGACGAGGATCTCATCGGCGCCGGCGACCGCGAGCGCGGGGCCGTCCGTGGCCGCGGTCCCGCCGGCCGCCGCGACCCGGGCCACGCCTTCGAGGGCCTGGATGCTGCCGGGATAGGCGTTGGTGAATTCGTTGCGGTAGGTCAGCGCCGAGGCGTCCGTAGTCGTGGCCAGGTGGTCGACGTTGGCCCGGAACCTGCGGTTGTTGGGTTCCCGGGGCTCGAGCGTCAGCCGGCAGGAGACCCGTCCGGGCCCCGGGCCCGAGATGCGCATCACGGCGATCCCGTCGGCCCGGGAGACGAACAGGCGCCGCTCGAACGCGCCCCGGTCGTCGGACCAATGGACGACCGTCTCGCCGGTCTCGAAGTCGGTGGCCCGGCCGTAGCCGCGGACCTCGCCCGCGGCCGGCATGGCCACCCGGAGGTCGAAGGCGGGCATGAGCGGATCGGGATACAGGAACCCCTTCTGCTCGCCGATGTCCTTGGCCAGCTGTCCGGCCGAGGCGTAAAGGCCGCGGTCGATGAGCCGGCGGATCTCGAACAGCCGCGCCGCCGTAGGGGGCGGGAGCAGCGGAGGCCGCTCCGGGACGAACAGGCGCTTATGGCTGAAGACGACGATCTCGTCGAGCGGGCGGCCGAGGACGCTGGCCCCGACGGTGCCGTTGCCGCTGAGCAGGCCCTGCTCCCAGGTCACCCCGGGCTCGGCGCTGACGAACCCCCTCTCGGGCGGCGCCAGCGTCAGCGGGGCCGGGGCCGGGACCGGGGCCGCGGCCGGCCGGCCGGCCCGCTCTGCGGCGCCGAGGCCGGCGAAGAACGGCGTCAGCACGGCCGCGCCGATCGCGAGGGCCGGAACGACGACGATGCGGAGGCGTCGGATCATGATCTCCTCCTTCGCGCGCGACGGGGCGGCCCGGCGCGCCACGGTGATTCAGGCGGGCCCTTCGAGAGGGAACGCGGCCCGCCGCCGCCCGGGGGGAAAGCGGACGGCGGCCGTCAATGGCTCCGGTCGAGGATGGCCTCGACGTCGGCCAGCGTGGCCAGGCGCGGATGGTTCTTGAAGTCGGGCAGGACCAGGGACTGCCGGGCCAGAGCCTCGAGCTCGGCCTTGGGCACCCGCAGGTCGCGAAGCCGGATCCCCATCCCGATCTTCTTGATGAACCTTTTTATGGCCTCGCTCGCCTCTGCGGCCGCCCGGACCCCTTTGCCTTTCGCCAGGCGCGGATCGAGGATCCGTCCGACGGCGGCGAACTTCTCCGGCACGACACGATACGTGTATTCGAGGATGGCCGGATAGACGACGGCCAAGGCCTGGCCGTGGGCCACGTGGGGATAGAGGCCGCCGATGGCCATGCCGATGCCGTGGGGCAGCGTCACGCCGGCGTTGGCGATGCAGAGGCCCGCCAGCGTGTCGGCCCAGGCCATGCTCTCACGGGCGTCCGGGTCCTTCCCGTCCTTGACGGCGGCGGGGAGATGGCGGACGACGAGCCGGATCGCCTCGAGGGCCATCATGTCCGTGTAGGGGGACCCGCCGGGGTTGATATAGCTCTCGAAGGCGTGGGCGAAGACATCAAAACCCGTGGAGGCCGTGACCTTGGTCGGCAGCGTCAGCATGAGTTCCGGGTCGACCAGCGAAACCCGGGGATAGAGGAGCGGATGGAAGAGGGCCGACTTGTTCTTCTCGGCCGGGTTGGTCACCACGGCCACCTGGGTCACGTGGGAGCCCGTGCCCGAGGTCGTCGTGACGGCGACGACGGGCAGGGTCTTGGCCGTGGGCTGGGTCTTCCGGAAGAACAGGTAGTCCCAGGCGCCGCCCGGGTGCGTCGCTTCGACGGCGATGGCCTTGGCCGTGTCCATGGTCGAGCCCCCGCCGACCGCTACGATCACGTCGGCGCGGAGGGCGCGCGCGGCGCGGGCGCCCCGCGTCACAACCTCGGTCGTCGGGTTGGAGATGACGCCGTCGAAGCGGGCCACGGCCAGCCCGGCCTTGGCCAGGACGGCCTTGGCCCGGCTGAACAGGCCGTGAAAGCAGGGCTCCTCGGGAACGGTGACGAGCAGGGCCCGGCGCCCGAAACGGGCCGCGACGGACCCGAGCTCGGCCAAGCGGCCGCGGCCGAAGCGGATCTCGGTGGGCTGAAAGTATTGGAACGTCTTCATTCGGGTAAGCTCCTGTAATTAGGTATCGAGGTCGACGAAGATCTTCATGGACCTTTCGCCCTCGCTGTCGGCGAAGTCGTAGGCGGCCCGGTACCGGTCGAAGGGGAAATGGGCGGTCTCAAGCGGCCGGGTGACCAGCGCCCCCGTCCGCATGAGCCGGACGGCCTTGACGAAGTCTCGGCGCTGGTACATGAGCGTGCCCATCAGCGTCAGCTCACGGTCCTGGACGAGGCCCATGTTGACGCGGGGCCTGTCGCCGTACACGCCGACAGCCACGATCAAGCCGCCTTTCTGGATGGCGTCGATGGCCTCGTTGACGGCCGCTTCGGCCCCGGCGCATTCGAAGGCCTTCTGAAAGCCCTTGGCGCCGAAGACGCGGTCCGAGGCGTCTTTCAAGGGCTCCCGCCCGGCCAGCGAGACGGACCGGAGGCCGCATTTCCCGGCCACCTCGAGGCGGTATTCGCTGACGTCCGTCATGAGGACCTTGGCCCCGGACGCCCGGGCCACCTGCCCGACGAGATTGCCGATGGGCCCGGCCCCCGTCACGACGACGTTCAGCCCGGCCATCCCCCCGGCGCGGGAGACGGTGTGGACGCCCACGGCGACCGGCTCGACCATGGCCCCCTGCTCGAGGCTGAAGGAAGCGGGCAGGGGCACGATCTGGTCGGCCCGGGTCAGGAAGAACTCCTGGGCGCAGCCCGGAGCCTGGAAACCCTGGACCCGGAGGACGTCGCAGATGTGATAGTCGCCGCGCCGGCAGGGCGCGCAGCGGCCGCAGACGATCTGCGGCGTAGCGGTGACCGTCAAGCCCGGCCGCAGGCCCTTGACCCGCTTCCCCACCGCTTCGATGACGCCCGAGAATTCGTGGCCCTGCACGACCGGATAGGAGGTAAAAGGATGACGCCCGTGGCGGACGTGGATGTCGGAGCCGCAGATGCCGATCCTGCGGACCCGGACGAGGACCTCGTCAGGTCCAGGCTTCGGAACGGGGACGTCCCGGAATTCGATGACCCCCGGGCTGGTCATGACGGCTTGCTTCATGCCTCAACTCCTTGGCCGCGGCGCGCGGCCTCAATGGAAGATCATGTAGAGGACGACCAGCAGCGCCAGCAGGCCCCCGGCCAGGATCCGCGGATCGCCGAGACCCGTGATCCGGCTGTGCGTCAACACGGCGGCCGGGCTGCTCCAGGTCAAGGCGGCGATCTTTTCGGGGTCCGGCCGCGGCGTCAGCAGGCTGACCGCGACAAAGATCAGGCTGCACAGACAGAACAGCCACCAAGCCTGCATCATGAAGGGGATGCCTAATCCCTGGGTGATGACCTTCTCGGCGCCGAAGGCCGGCATATCGACAAGGAAACACGCGACGCCGATGAGGAAGCCCCCGACGAGGGTCGCGAGGGCCGCCTGGCGCGTGCCGCGCTTCCAGAAGACGCCCCACAGGAAAACGGCCGTGATCGGCGGGGCCAGGTAGCTGCCGATCGTGTTGATGGCTTCGAAGATGCTGGTGTACCTTCCGCCCTGGGTCGACCAGGCCATGGCCAGGAGCATGACCCCGACGGCGCAGATCTGTCCGATCCGGACCTGGGCCCGGTCCGAGGTCCCCGGTTTGATCCGCTTGACGATATCGACGGCCACCAGCGTGGCCGAGCTGTTGAGTGCGGCGGCGATGGTGCTCATCAGCGCCGCCAGGAGCCCCGCCGCGATGAGGCCCTTGAGGCCCGTCGGGATGAGCCGGACGAGGAGGACCGGAAGGGTCTGATTGGGATCGGCCCCGATGATGTCGCGGAACAGGACCCAGCCAACGACGCCGGGGAAGACGAGGATGAACACGGGCAGGATCTTGAGCAGCCCGGCGAAGAGGGCCCCGTACTGGGCGTCCTTCTCCGTCCGCGAGCCGAGCACGCGCTGGACGATGGTCTGGTCGGTGCACCAGTACCAGATCCCGAGGATGGGGTAGCCGAGGAAGATCGCATACCAGTTGAGGCCGGCCGCGCTGCCGGTCTGGAGCATGCTGAGCTGGTCGGGCTTGACGGCGGCCTTGAATTCGGCCAGCGTGTGGATGCCGTGCTCCGGCAGGGCCAGGACGGCAAAGGCCGTGACGACCACGGCCCCGAAGATCAGGATGACGGACTGGATGGATTCCGTGACCACGACCGCCTTGAGCCCGCCCAGGATGGTGTAGATCCCGGTGACGACCGAGATGATGATGATCGAGGATACGACGTCGATGCCGAAGAACTGGCGGAAGACCGCCGCCCCGGCATAGAGGCTCATCCCGATGTGGATGAACAGCGCGGCCAGGATGGCCATGAAGGCCAGCATGACCCGGGCCCCCGGCCCGAAGCGTTTCTCAAGGAACTCGGGCAGGGTCGAGATCCGGCTCCGGAAATAGAACGGGGCGAAGACAAGGGCGAGAAGGACGAGGGTGAAGGTGGCCATCCATTCGAAGTTGCCCCAGACCAGGCCTTCCGAATAGCCCGAAGCGGCCAGGCCGACGAGGTGGATGGTCGAGATATTGGCCGCGAACATGGCCGAGCCGACCATGCCCCAGCGCAGGGACCGGCCGGCCAGGAAATAGCCGCTGGCCGTCTGCTTCAGGCCCCGCGTCGAGAGGACGCCGACGGCCAGGATGCCGAGCATGTAGGCGACGATGATGACGAGATCGACGATGGGAATGCCGAGCGAGGCTTGGGTCATGGGACACTCCTGAGATCGCTCCTATATTCCGCCCTGAAGCCGGGAGGCCGGCCGTCTTCTTTTTCCTCGGTCGCCGGGCCGATGCGACCGAACGGGGGAGGCCGTCCGGCCTCCCCATGACTTAATAAAAATTACTTCCTAATGATAAATAAGTAACCAGCGGGCTATTATAAACAAATCTCCGCTCTGACATGGCTTTGCCGATCCTTCAGTTCCTCAGGGCCTACACCTCTCGGGCTGGCGTCGAAAGGGAGGGATGCTCGAAGTTGAGGTTGACGAGGCCGCTCAGGATGAGCGAGACGGCTCCCATGACGGCCGCTCTCATTCCGAAGGTTGCGGGCATGAGGGCCACGTCCATGGACGTCTTCTTCAGCGCCCGGGCTTGGACGGTCTTTCGGACGCGGTCGAAAAGAATGTCCCCCGCTTGAGCGACGCCTCCGCCGATAAAGACGGCTTCGGGATTATTGAGATTGATGATCCCGGCGATCCCGACGCCGATATACTCGGCCGCCTGGTCGAAGACCTTCCATGCCACCTGGTCTCCCCGCTTGGCGCTCTGAGCCACCATCTCGGCGGTCAGCCGGGCCGGGTCCCCGTCGCAGGCCCCGAGGAGGTCGGAGACGGCGCCCTTCTCGATCTCCCTTCGGGCGGCCTTGGCGATCGCGTTGCCGGAGGCCAGGGCTTCGAGGCACCCGAAATTGCCGCATTCGCACTGGGCCTCGGAGTCCTTGTCAAGGGTGATGTGCCCGAACTCGCCGGCCATGCCCAGGCTGCCGTACAAGGGCGTGCCCCGGATGATGACGCCGGCGCCGATGCCGTAGCCGATGTTGACCATGACGAAGTCCTGGTAATTCCGGCCGGCGCCGTACCAGATCTCGCCAAGGGCCATGACCCTGGTCACATTGTCGAAGACGATCGGGATGTCGGGGTGCCGGCGGTTGAGCGCGGCCCGAACGTCGACGTCGCGCCAGTGGAAGTCCGGCGAGAATTCGACGATCTCCCGCTCCCGGTTGATGAGGCCGGCGATGGCCAGACCGATGCCGCAGATGCGACCCTTGCGGCCGCTGAGATGGCCCCGCAGCTCGCCGATCACGTCGGCGGTCCGCTCCATGACCCGGTCGAATCCCCGCTCGACCTGGGTCGGCGTCTTGATCTCGGCGATGACGTTGGCGTCGAGATCGGTCAGCACGCCGTAGATGTTCGTCGTCCCGAGGTCGATGCCGATGATGAAGTTGTCGACGCCGGAGAACCTGAGCAGGGTCGGCTTGCGGCCGCCGTGCGAGATGCCGGCCCCCATCTCGATCACCAGGCCCTCGCCGATGAGACCGTCGATGATCCGGGAAATGGTCGGCGCGCTTAGCCCGCTTCGCTTGGCCAGGTCGGCCCTCGAAATCCCTCCGTTGTCGCGGACGAGATTCGTGACCTTGACCTTGTTGAGTTCGCTGATGAGCTTGGCGTTCCCCGTCCTCGTTTCCGTCTTTCTATGAACGATCTCTTTATTAATCATCGTGTCGTCTTAGTTACAGTCGCTAATAAAGTAATTAATTATTATTAAGAATGCAAGCATTATTTCTTCGGCGACCGCCAATCTTTATTAAAGCCGAGGCGCCCATGGAAGCGGCAACCGAGGCCGGTCCACCATTCCGCCTGAAGGCCGATTCGCCAGCCCCGTCCCGCCCCCCCCGACCTGACCCGTCCGATGGCCGCGGAGTCGAGAGACTCGACAGCCGCGTAAATGGAGCCGCCGCCGAATGGCGGCTAGCGAACGAGCGCCTTCGGGTCGGTCGCGCGATAGGCGGCGGCCTGACGGGGATCGGCCGGGCCGGTCCGCTCGACCTTGAGGGCCGCGGCAGGCAAGGGCTTTATGGAGCCCTCTTGCGAGAACCACGCCTCCAGGCACGTCCGACCGGACTTGAGGGAGACATTGAACTCTACGGCCGCCTCGTCCTCCCCGACCCGAACGGACCTGTCCGTATTGCCGATCAATAGCCGAGCCGTCGTCTCCGATCTTCCGAGACCCTCTCGGATCTTCTTGCCCGACTCGGGGGGCCACCGATAGGCCTGGAATCGATAGGCGCCGTCCCGCTCCGCGTCGACCACCCAGATCAATCGGCCGTTCTGGCGGTGCGCATCGTGGGCGAAGAGGACGGCCGGGTTCTCACGGTCGGAGCCGACGATGATGTCGTTGAAGCCGCCGAACGTCCCGGAGACGTCGTCCCACCATGCCTCATATTTCCGCTTCAACTCGGCCACGGTCCCCGGGTGCGCGGAAGCGATGTCGTCCCTTTGGCCCGGGTCTGTCAGGATATCGTAGAGCTCGGGATCCGGAAGGGGCTTCGGGGTCCCGTCCACCGGCGCCGGAGCCTCCTCGTCCCGTTCACGGGGCGGCTGGATCAGGCGCCAGCGTTCGGTCAGGACCTGATATTCCTTGTATTTGACCGGGACGTCCACGCGCTGATTGTGCACGAAGAGCGTGCGTTCGGGCCACGGGGCATCCGGGTCCCGGAGCAGCGGCGCGAGGTCGGTTCCATCGAAGGCGGCCGATCGCGGCCCCTCCAGCCCGCAGAGCCCGAGCAGAGTCGGCAGGAGATCGAAGGCGGCGGTCAGACGGCCGACGTCCCTGCCCCCGGCGATCCCGCCGCTCGGCCAGCGGATATAGCACGGCGTCCTGTGCGCGTTCTCGTAGCCCCAGATCTTTCCGCCCCTCATCCCGGCGCTGTAGCCCTCGAGGACGAAGCCGTCCTCGTCGATGACAATGCCGCCGTACCAGGGGCAGGGGCCGTTGTCGCTCAGATAGATGAAGATGGTGTCGTTGTCCAGCCCCAGTTTCCGCAGCTCGGCGAGCAGCCTCGCCAGGTCCTCGTCGAACCGGCTGATCATGCCGTAATAGCGGGCCAGGCGGTCGGAGACCAGGGACTTGTAGGGCTCGGCGTAACGGGGCTCCACATTGAGCGGCGCGTGCGGGAGATTGGTGGGCAGATAGCAGAAGAAGGGCCGGTCCCGGTTTTCGCGAATGAACTGGATGGCCTGGTCGAACCAGACCGTGTTGCAGTAGCCCTCGTACTTCTGCGGCCGTCCGTTGTGGATGTAGGTGTCCCCGAAATAATCGTTGCCCCAATAATCCGGAGCCGCCGCGACGGCGCCTCCCCGATGGACGAGAGTCTCCTCGAAGCCGCGGTCCTGAGGCCGGAAGGGATAGTTCTCGCCCAGATGCCATTTCCCGAAGATCCCCGTCCGGTATCCGGCCGCGCGAAAGAGGTCGGCCATCGTCGTCTGGTCCCTCCCAAGCAGGGACCTCCCGCCGATGGTATGCCAGACGCCCGACCGGGCGGAGTACTGCCCGGTCAGCAGGGACGCGCGCGTTGGAGAGCAGCACGGATCCGTATGGAAGTTCTTAAGCCTGATGCTCTCCGCGTGAAGAGCGTCCAATGCTGGGGTTCGGACCCAAGGGTTCCCGTGGACGCCCACGTCGCCATACCCCTGATCGTCGGTCATGACGAGGACGACGTTGGGCCGGCGGCCGGAGCCCGGCCCGGCCGGCGCGTCGGGGCGCCCGCACCGGCTCAAGCCGAGCTCCGATAGGAGGGCCATCGACCCGATCGAGAGTCCGGCGTCCTTCAGGAACTGGCGCCTGGTCCTCTGCGATCCTTGGCTCATCGCGCTCCTTAGTTTAGCGTCCTTGCGGTCCTGCCGCTCAAAAAGTGTACCGGAGGGAGAACTTGAAGTTGATGACGCCGCCGGTGATGGCGTTGAACCCGGTCCGGCCGGGCGTATAGGTTCCCGTCGTCGAGCCCTCCGCGTCCGGGACCCACAAACCGGCCGGATTGACCGCGGCGGTGAACGACATGAGGCCGAAGGCATTGAAGATGTCCACGAACGCGCTGACCCGTCCGAGCCGGGGCCCGAGGACGACTTCCTTCTCGATCCTCAGGTCGAAGCTCTGGGTGTTCTGGTTCCGCCGGGTGCCCGCGGGCTCCAGGATGACCGTGTTGGTGGGCTGACTGGGGTCGATCCCGTTGTCCGCCCGCCAGGAGGCCGGGGCCTGCACGTTGACGGTCCGGCCCCAGCCGGCGCCGTCCAGATACTGATAGAAGAACGAGGTGTTGACGCCCAGCGGCAGGGACACCGTCCCGTAGAGCTTGATGATCAGCGGCATGCTGAAGGCCAGCTCGCCGTACCGGTTGGTCAGGTAGTTCGGATCCCGGAAAGCGCCCTGCGCATACCCGCCCGAATATTCCAGATTGCCCTTCAGATCGGTATAGACGACGGATCCTCCGAGCGACCAGCCTTTGGACATCCGCTTGTTGAACGAGAGCTCGAAGGAGCTGTAGCGCTGCTTCAGCTTATCGTTCGGCAGGTTGGTGGTGCGCAGGTACAGCTCCGGGTGGACGGCCTTCCGGTAGTAAACGGTCACGTCCGTCGCCGGGAATCCCGCGTAGGCCGGGACGGTCGTGTTGAAGGGGACCCAGTAGCTTTCGTCGAAGCTCCAATATTCGCCGGTCGGACGGTCGTAGTAGATGTTGACCATCTCGTTCCGCCGGGTCTTGTACGTGTAGTTCACGCTGAGCTTGAAATCGGGGAAGAGCTCGTGGTCGAACCCGGCCACGAACTGGTGCTCGTAGGGGATCTTGATGTCCGGATCGATGGCGTCCTTGTAGGCTTCGCCGACCATATAGCTCGGATTGGAGGCGCCGATCACGAACAGGTAATCGTCCACGCCGGGGAGATCGGGCTGTTGGTTGGCGTTGGTGTCCCACCAGCGGAACTGGAAATTGGCCGAGGACACGGGAGGCTGCGGGATATTGTCGGTCATCAGCCCTTCGGCGTAGCGGCCCCAGGAGACCTTAAAGGCCGACTTGCCGTTGCCGAACAGGTCGTAGGACAGGCCTACGGTGGGGCTCAGGAAGCTGTAGGGGAAGGGATTCTCGAACCGGCTCCAGGTGAACTCTCCGAACGGATCGACGTCGTAGGCCGGCAGGATATAGGCTTGGCTGAGCGCGATGCCCAGGGGATCCACGGCCGCGGTCTTCGAGATGTCCGGGATCCTGCTGCGGATCGTATCGAACCGGAGGCCCAGGTTCACGCTGAGCCGCTCCCGGATCGTAATGGCGTCCTGGACAAAGAGGCCGAGGCGCTTTTTCTGGGCGAACGCCGAATTGACCGTGCTGGTCGTGCCCTCACGCGACGAGGCGTTGCTGAGGTAGAGCAAGCCGTCGCCGAATTCCGGATCGGCGTGGTCCAGGTTGTACAGCCCCCGGTAGTAGTAGGGGTTGCCGTTGTAGAAGTTCCACTGCATCCCGTTGCTCAGCGGCTGGAAGCTGCGCATGGATCCGTATTGGTATTCCGCCCCGGCCTTGATCTGATGGTCGGCGCCGAGGAAGTTGTCGCTGAAATGGGTGAGCTTGGCCCCGACCACGGCGTTCCTCTTGAAGCCGAAGAACGCCTGGCTGTTGCTGCCCCGCCCCCACTCGTAGCCGGTGTAAGAGTCGATGAAGTACGGGCCGGCGGAATTCGCGGCCGCGGTATCCATGTTCTGGCCGTTGTTCCACCACGTGCCGCCGTTGAAATCGACGATGGTGTTCGGGTTCAGCGTCCAGATCGCGTTGAACGCGGTCGTCCGCTGATCGAGCAGCTGCCAGCGGTTGGCTTCGATCGTCCGGCGGGCCGCGTTGTCAAAGACCGGCGTGTCCCGGCGGGCCACGAGCAGCGTGCCGAACAGCCGGAAGTTCTTCCAGGGCAGCGCCGAGATCTTGGTGAAATAGTATTTGTAACCCTGATCCAGGTCATAAGAGCCGTAGGGAACGCCTTGGATGGTGGTGGGGATGAAGCTGGAGGTGGTCCGGATGGCCTGGTTGCGGTACAGGGCCAGGAACCAGATCCGGTCCTTGACGATCGGGCCGCCCAGGGTGAACGAATACTCGCGGTCCAAGGCGGGGATGGCCGGAAGGCTCGAGCCCACTGCGGCCAGCTTGTCCAGGGGGATGACGGACTTGGAGAGGCTCTTGTTGGTGAAATAGATCTGTGCCTGTCCGCTGAATTTATTGCCCCCGGACTTGGTCACGACGTTGATCGCCCCGCCGATGCCCTGGAAGGTCTCGGCGCCCGCACCCGCGGTGACGATCTCGACTTCTTCGACGACATCCCAGGGGATATAGACCTCCCCGAAGTTCTGGTTTGGCGCGTTGTCGTTGACGCCGTCCAAGTTGAAGGCGTGATTGTTCCGGGCGCCGCCCTTGATGCTCAGATTGGTGGATCCGGGGGCGAGGTTCAGGAGGTTGTTGATATCCCGCGCGATGGGGATATTGGCGATCGATTCCTGAGCCACCGTGGTCACGGCCTTCGTGGACACCACGTCAACGGGCGGCGAAGTCGCCGAAACCGTGATGACCTCATTGATGCTGGCCATGGCCATCTGGAGATTGATGGTGACGGTCATGCCAACCCGGACGATGATCTGCTCGCGCTTGACCGTCTGGAACCCGTCCAGTTGGGCGACGATGGTATAGGTGCCGGGGGGAAGGAAGGAGATGCGGAAGGCCCCGGACTCGTTCGTCACCGAGGATTCGGATCCCAGCAGGGCGGGGCTCGTCAGAACAACGCTGACGCCCGGGACGGGCTTGCCCTCGTCATCGTTGACGACGCCTCTGATGGCGCCCGTCTGGATGACCTGGGCTTGAAGCGCCGATAGGACGGCTAAACATAATAGGACTGATAACAGGAACCTCCGAGTATTCATCGTCCGTTGCCTCCTTCATGGGCAGATGAAATGAGATGCAGGGCCTTAATAACTCTAAAAATCATCGCTTGTCAAGAAAAAGTTTATTTGTTTCTTGTTGTCAATTAATAATTAAATACATTATAATATGAGCGTTATTTCCATGATAAATATTAAAGGTAGATATTTTCTTTCTTTTATTAACTATATGAACCGATGTGCTTTGACAATGATGGATATGAAGAACTCAATAAAGCGCCATCCGGTTTCTCCGTGCGGATGGCAATGACCGGACCTTGACGGGTCCAAAGGAGCCAAGATGAAGGAAGTCGGCATGCTGAACCGGCAGATCGATTCGGCCCTGAACCGGCAGGGACACACGGACTGTTTCATGGTCGTCGACGCAGGTTTCCCGTGTCCCGACGACGTCGAGCTGATCGACATCGCCCTGTCCCCCGGGAAGCCGTCGGTCCTGGAGGCGTTAGCCGAGATCGCCCTCGTTCACTCGGTCGAAAAGGTCGTCCTCGCCGAGGAGACGCGGGAACACAATCCAACCCATTTCGGGAAGGTCGCCGCCGCCTTCGGGAAGGGCGTCGAGGTCGAGGTCGTCCCGCACGCCGAGCTGAAGAGACGGAGCCGGGAGGTCAAGACGATCGTCCGGACCGGGGATTTCACGGCCTGGGGCAACGTGCTTCTCGTTTCCGGCTCCGGTCCCCGCTGGATCACGGAGCGCTGAGCGGCCCGCCGGCGCCCGGCCCTCACCGCGGCCGGGGCGGGATGCTTCGGCCTTCCTTCTTATACTCCTCGAGCAGCGCCGTGAGCTCGGCGACGGCCGGTCCGTGGTCGAGCTCATTCCCGCCTGCTTTCGGGCCCTCGGGACGAGAGATCGCGCTGCCCCGAACGCCCCGGATCTCCAGGGCGACGGGTTCGGTCGAGCGCAGACCGATCCAAACGGACAGCCGGTCGCCCCGCGTTCCGCGGACCAGCCCAAGGCGTGCGTCCGCGGCGGGGCGGCCGTCGATGAGAACTTGGGCGAACGGATCGTCCCAGCCCTCGACGAGCAAACTGAGGTTCTCGATCGGCGAGAGCTCGGAGGCGTCGATCCGGGCCTTCAGGGCCGAGGCGGACTCGTCCGTGCGCCGCCATAGGTAAGCCCGTTGCGCGGCATCGTAGCCGGCCGCCTCGAAACCCGCGCCCGCGGCCGTGGCCGCGGGCGGCCGCGCCCAGGACCGGGCCGCGGCCAGCACGGCGTCGAAGCCGCCGTCCGGGCCGGCCGACGAAGCCATGTTCCGCATGCCGTAGAGGAGCGCCGTCCAGCGCAGGCCGTCGCCGGCCTCGCGGATGACCGGGTAGCCCTGGGCGATGGAGAAGCTCGAAGCCCGGTCGGCGGCCTGGGCGAACCGCCCGTCGGAAGCGGTCTGGTTGACGGGCCAGTGGTTATAGGCCGGAAAATCCACCAGCTTGTCGCGGACGCGGCCGACATAGACGCGGAACTCGTTCCCGGGCGGCTCGAAAGCGACGAAGGACTGGTAGGCCGCCTTGGAGTGGACGACCTGGATCGACGCGCCGGCCGGTTCGATGCGCCGGACCAGGCTGGGATCGACGGCCCTGTTGCGCCGCTCCCGCGTGTTCTCTTCGCCGTTGTCGGGCCAGCCGAACGTGCGCCGTTCGCCGGCCAGGTCCAGAAGCGTGAGGGCCCGGCGCTCGAGAACGTCTTCGGCGTTCTGCCCGGGATGACAGAGGATGCTCGTTTCCTGCAGCTGGAGCCAGGGCAGCCGCGACCCCGGCCCGGGCTCCCGCCAGGCGATCTTCCGCACCGCCGTGCCGTCCGGGAAGAAGGTGTAGGTCTCGTCCACCCACCAATCCCGGCCTGTCCGCGGATCGGCTGGCCAGCGGTGATCGCGGGAGCTGACCGGGGCGTAGCGCCAGTGAACGACGGCCCGGGCCGGAGTGTTCTCCAGGATCCGGACGCGCGAGTACCGGCACTGGATGTCCTGCATGTGCTCGATGCAGCCCTCCGCGTTGCCCGACTCGGCGCTCTGGTCAGCGACCCAGAGGCCGTTCTCGGTCACCCAGGCCGGGGAATAGCGCAGGCCCCGCCAGAAGACGACCCGGACGGGCGATCCCTCGAACCTCACGACGACATCGGGGTGGTCGCCGACGCGCCAGAGATCGTCCCACTCCCAGTGATAGGCGAGCTTGGCGTAGACGGCCCCGAAAGGCCCCGGCCGGCTCCCTCCGGACGGCATCCGGCGCGGAGGAAGCGGGGGCGTTTGGCGGGCCGACTCGGACGCGGCCCGGGCCCGGAGATCGCTCTCGCTCAAGGCCCCCGAATGGACCTTCAGCTCATCGAGGATGGCGTCCAGGCTGAACCAGCTCGGCAGCGTCCCTTCCCCCGCGCCGACCGCGTGCGAGGGGCGCACGGGCTCTGTGACGCTGCCCAGGACGAGGTCCGCCGCGGTCGCCGGCTTGAACCGGGAGGGCCTGGTCACGGCCCCGACCGGGCGTCCGTCGGCATAGAGCCGGATCCCCGACCCGGGATCGTAGACCGCGGCCACATGGACCCAGGTCCGAAGCGGGAGAACGGGCCCCGAGTCGCAGGACAGCCACTCTCCTTCGTCCGAAGCGCTGAAGCTCAATTCGCCGCGCGGTCCGACGCTGAAGGCGAACCCGGCGTCGCCTCGGCGCTGGGCCGCGATGGGGCAGGTATTCCAGGGATAGGCGGCCAGAGCGATCCAGGCTTCGAGGGAAAACGCCCCGGCTAGCCGCGGCGCGCGGGCCGCGGACCTGACGACGGCCGTCGTGTAGCCGTCGAGCTTCAACCCCGCGCCGGAGACGCCGCGAACGAACCGGAAGTTGCCGTTGATCGGATCGGCGAGGCCGGAAACGGTCTCACGGGCGCCGGCCGCGGCGTCGACCGGTCCCCGTCCCTCCGGCGCGGCCCCGGACGGATCCGAGGGACGCCGGTCATCGAAAGGCCACCGGGCCAGGAGCTTCGCCCTCTCGGCCGGACGGGGCGCGCCGTCGCCGGCCGGGCCGGGCGACGCGAACAGGACCGCGGCGGCCGCCGCGGCGGCAAGGACGAGAAGCGGCCTCATGGGACCCTCCACTCGATCCGGACCGGAGCCGTCGACTCCCGGGCGATCCAGACCACGAGATCCGTTCCATCCAGCGTCGGGACCCGGCCGAACCGGACGTCGCGGCCATCGACGGCCGGGATGCCGTCGATGGCCAGGGCCGGCGGCATGTCCCCCCCGTTCTTCACGACCAGGCAGGCGTTGACCATCGGCGAATCGGCCGAGGCCTCGAGCAACAGGACCGCTGCCTTCGCGGCCTCGCCGTCCGCCCGCTCCAGGATGTAGGCCCGCTGCCTCATGTCGTAGCCCCGGCCGACGAGGCCGCGGCCCGTCCCCCGTTCGACGCGGAGCCGCGGCGCCCGGGCCCACGAGCGGGCCAAGGGCATCAGGTTCGAGAACGGCCGGTCGTTCATGCCGTAGAGCGAATTCGCCCACTCGCGCCTCTCGTCCTCGTGAACGGCCGGATCGGTGATGGGGAATCCGAGAAAGCTCGCGGCCCGGTCGAGGGTCTGCTGGGTCCGGCCGTCGCAACGCATCAGGCCGACGGGCCAATGGCTGCACGACCCGGGCCGGGCGAGCGACGCGATATCGAGATCGCGGAGAAAGTGCATTCGGCCGCCGGGCTCGAAGATAGCGAAGGGCTTGTTCCGGGACTTCAGATGATGCATCTGGATCAGGGGCGCCGCGGGGGCTTTCTTCGATCCCGCCGGCCCGGGCGCATCGATATACGAATAGGTCTGTTGCTCGCCCCGGAGGTTGGCCACGGTCACGTAATCGGCCTCGATCACGTCGCCCTGCCGCTGGCCCGGACCCGTCAGCGGGATGGATTCCTGGAACTGCCGCGGTTGGCCCAGGGTCCGCTTCTCCCATTCATAGGTCCGAACGGCGGTCTGGTCCGGATAAATGTAATAATATTCGTCCACCCAGCAGCCCCAGCCCGTGCGCGGGTCGGTCCGCCACAGCCGCCCGTGGGCGCTCACCGGCGCGTAACGCCAGTGGACGACCACGCGGGCCGGCGTGTTCTCTATGACGCGGACGTGCGAATAGACGCCGTAGCGGTCCTGCATGTGCTCGAAACAGCCCTCTTCGCCGTTCCAGGCCTCAATGCTCTGGTCGGCCATCCAGAGGTTGTTCTCGCTGACCCAGGCCGGCGAATACCGCGTCCCCCGCCAAAAAACGAGCCGCACGGGCGAACCGTCGAATTGCACGACGATATCGGGATCGACGGCCGTCGGCCACAGGTCGTCCCACTCCCAATGGAATTTCAGGTCCGTCGCGTAGGCGCCGAAGCGGCCGGGGCCGGGCGGACCCGAAGGCAGGACCCGGGCCGCGATCTCCGGCCCGGTTGCCGGCCGCGCGGCAGGGACCGGCGCCGCCTCGTCCGAGCCGGCGAACGCCCGGATCTCGACCTCGTCGACGATCGCGTCGAGCGAGAAAGAGTCCGGCAGCGTCCCGAACTCGCGATGGATCAGGGCGGGCTTGAGGGGCGCGGCCGTGGAGCTGATCAGGAGATCGGCGCGCGGGGCGGCCGACAGCCGTCCCCGAAAGGGAAGCCGGGCGTTCTCCCGGCCGTCCAGGCGGACGGTCAGGCCGGCCTCGGGATCGAAAGTCCCGGCGACATGGACCCAGGACCTCAACGGCAGGACGGCCTCCGAGATGCACGTCCTCCAGACCGTCCCGGTGAACACCTTCATCGCCAGCTCGCCGGCCGGGCCGATCTCGAGCGACCAGCCGGCGTTCTCGTCCTGGTGACAGACGACGGGGCACCAATTCCAGGGATAGGCGGCCAGGGCGATCCAGGCGGAGACGCTGAAGCCGCCGGCGGGCACGGGGGCCCGGTCCGCGGCCCGGGTAACGACCGTCGTGTAGCCGTCGAACTTGACGGCCCGCCCGGAGGCGCCGGCCGTCAGCCGGTAGTTGCCGGCCAGGCTGTCTCGGCCTCCGGAAACCGCCTCCGTGACCGTTCCGTCCGAGACTTCGTCGAAGGTCCACCGGGCCAGACAGCCGTCGGACGGGGCCGGCGCGGCGGTTTCCGCTTGCCGAAGGGCCGGTATCGGACCCGGTATGACGCCGACGGAAAGGCCGGCCAGAACAACGATGCCGCCGGCGCTCAGGAAGGTCAGGAGCGACTTCCGGGACCTCGCGCCAGCCGGGCTCATGATTCCCTCTCCGACGGGAGCCGAGGGCCCGACGGTCCCAGATATTCGACCTCCACGAAGAACGGCGTGACCGGCCGGCCGTCGGCGCGCTGTCCGGTCACGGAGGCCTCCAAAACGCCGTCGCCGGCCGCCAGGGTGATCATGAACTCGGCCTCCCGCTGACCCGCGGCGACATCCATGGCGGTCCCGGCCAGGCCCAGATTGAAGAAGGCCCGGCCCTTCCGAAGCGGGATCCAGGTTTCCCTGTTCACCGGCCCGAACCTTAGAGCGACGCGATAGCGGCCGGGCCGGACGACATGGACGTTCCAAACCCCGTATCCGTCCGGCTCCTCCTCCGGATCAAGCCCCAGCCGGCTGTAGCTCGAATAGGATGTCGCCGCCCCCGGACCGACCAGGTCCTGATTATTGAGAACGAGGGGATTCTGGCGGGGAGAGCCGAGATGGATGCGGACGGGCGCCAGATCGGTCGTGACGTCCCGGAACCAGCGTTCGTATTCCGCGCGGAGGCGTCCGACGAGGCCGGGATCCCCCGCCGCGATATCGGTCCGCTCGCCGGGGTCGGCCGCCAGGTCGAAGAGCTCGGTTTCTTCGAAGGGCACGGGCCGGGAGAACCGGTCGGCGGGCGGACGGGCGGACATGACGATCTTGAAGCGCTGGGTGCGGGCCGCGCAATGGGTAAAGAGCCGCGGGACGTCGAGGCCCTCCGCATCGGGCCGGCACTGCTGGAAAAAGAGGGTCCGGTCCGGCCAATCCGCCGCGGCCCCGGTCAAGAGCGGGGCCAGGTTGACTCCGTCCAGCTTGACGCGCGGCGGACGGGACAGTCCGCACAGGCCCAGGACCGTGGGCAGAACGTCGATATGCGCGCCGATGCGGTCCACATCGACGCCGCCTTTGAGCCCCGCCGGCCAGCGGACGAAAAACGGCACCTTGATGCCGCCGTCATAGACGGAGCCCTTCACTCCCCGAAGGCCGGCATTGTAGCGATTCCCGAACGCCGGGCCGTTATCGCTCATGAAAATGACGATCGTATCCCGGGCCAGGCCGAGCTTCTCGAGGGTGTCCAGGAGCCGCCCGAAGTTGGCGTCGAGATTGGATAACATGGCGTAGTGCCGGGCCGTCGTTTCGTCGAGGCCCTGATCGGTATAGGGCCGGATCTCTTCTTCCGCGATCTCCAGGGGCACGTGGGGGACGTTCGTCGGAAGATAGACGAAGAACGGCTCCGTCGCGTGGTCCCGGATGAAGTCCTCGGCCGCCCGGAAGAAGATGTCCGTGCAGTAGCCGCGGTAGGTCCGCGGCTCCTCGTCATTATGATACAGCATGGGATCGTAGTACCGGTTGCCTGGCGGATTGGACCGCCCGCCGATCCCGGCGCCTTTATGGACCAGGCATTCTTTGAAACCCTGTTCCTGGGGACGCAAGGGCGTGTGGTCGCCAAGGTGCCACTTGCCGAAGATCCCGGTCCGGTAGCCGGCCGCGCCCAGGATCTCGGCTATGGTGAGCTCCTCCGGCCGCATCATGGCCAGCCCGACCCACGTGTCGACAACCCCCGTCCGATAGTTGTAGCGCCCGGTCAGAAGGCTGGCCCTCGTCGGCGCACAAAGCGGGCAGGCGTAAAAATTGGACAAGCGGATGCTTTCCGCATGGAACCGGTCCAATCGCGGGGTTCGAATGCGGGGATTGCCATGGCAGCCGAGGTCGCCGAAGCCCTGGTCGTCGGTGAGCACCAGCACGACATTGGGGCGCCGGGTTCTCGAACAGGCGGCTTGAGAGAAGCCCAAAAGGGCCGAGGAAATCGCCGCCAGACCCGCTTCCTGAAGGAACGTGCGCCTGGTCCTGGATCGATGCTCCGTCATTCTCTCCCCCTCGACAGGCCGAACGAACATCTCCCCTCCTTGAGCGGAGGGAGCGGAGATGAAACAGGGATCGTCCCGCCTGGCTGGATTAGGCTAAGTTTATTAATAAGCATTTCTTTCTTACTGTAATAAAATTATAATGACTTCGACCCTGAGTCAAGACGAAATCCCCGAACCGGAAGTCCGGTGGAGATGGATCCATGTTAGCAAAGACCGCCCGTCAGGCCGGAGCAGTCCTTTTTTTACTGATACTCGCGGCCAGCCTCGGATCGTCCGCCTCCGACGCGGCGGGTCCGGGCCCGGCCCTCTCCCGGACCGGATTCCGGGAGGCCTCGTTGTTCAAAGGGATGTCGTGGACCGCGCTCGGACCCAAGTCCGCGGGAGGCCGCATCGAGACCATCGACTGTCCCCCGGACTCGCCGGGGACGATGTACGTCGGGGCCGGATCGGGCGGGGTCTGGAAGACGGTCAACGGCGGCCTGACCTGGACGCCTCTGTTCGACCGGGGCCCGACCATGGCGGTCGGCGACCTGGCGGTCTCTCCGTCGGATCCCGAGATCGTCTGGGTCGGCACGGGCGAGAGCCTGATGGCCCGAAGCTCTTTCGCCGGCGAAGGGATCTTCCGGACGTCCGACGGCGGCCGGACCTGGGAACGGAGGGGGCTCGAGGCCACCCATCACATCGGGCGGATCGTCGTCGATCCGAGGGACCCGGACCGCGTGTTCGTCGCCGCGATCGGCAGCCAATACACGTTCAACGAAGAGCGCGGGGTCTTCGCGACCACGGACGGCGGCCGGACCTGGACGCGCAGCCTCTTCATCGACGCGCGGACGGGGGTCGTCGATCTGGCCATGGATCCCGCGGACAGCCGCATTCTCTACGCGGCGGCGTGGGAGCGGGACCGGAAGGCGTGGAACAACACCGCCTGCGGCGCCGGGAGCGGGATCTACAGGACGACGGACGGCGGCGGTTCCTGGACGAGGCTGACGAACGGCCTGCCCGCCGGCCCGTTCATCGGCCGGATCGGGATCGACGTCTGTCCGGCCGCTCCGGGCGTCGTCTACGCGGTCGTCGACAACCTGACCCCGGTGCCGCCCCCGGCCGGGCGGAAACGGGATCCGGCCCCGGCCGGCGGGGAGGTCTATCGATCGGACGATCGCGGCCTCTCCTGGCGCAAGGTCAACGAGGGCGACCTGGCCGCGGGGACGGGCTACGCGTTCGGCGACATCCGCGTCTCTCCGGCGAACGCCGATGTCGTCTATGTCCTGGGCGTCGGCCTGATCCGGTCGGCGGACGGCGGCCGGACGTTCACCCGGCTCGAGGGGACGGTCGCGCGGCTGAGTCCCCTGCCCACCCGGGCCCTGCACCTCGACCAACACGAGCTCTGGATCGATCCACGGGATCCCGACCGGCTCGTCCTCGGCAACGACGGCGGCCTGTTCCTCTCGAACGACGGCGGGCGGGCTTGGCTCCACCTGAACAACCTGCCCATCACGGAGTTCTACGCGGCCTTCGCCGGACCCGGCTCCCCCTACCTGATCTACGGCGGCACCCAGGACAACGCCGTCCAACGCGGCCGCTCCGACCGCCCCCTCGACGACGCGGCCCTCGACGGGTGGTCGCATCTCTGGATCGACCTCTGGGGCGGCGGCGACTCCTACTTCACCTTCCCCGATCCCGCGGACCCGGACGTTGTCTACTACGAGCAGCAATTCGGGGACTTGAAACGGAAGGATACGAGGACCGGCCGGACGGTCACGATCCGGCCCCGCCCCGGGAAGGGACAGCCGCCCTACCGGTTCAACTGGATGACGCCGTTCATCGTCTCGCGCCACGACCCGGCGGTCCTTTACTGCGGGGCCGAGCGGATGTTCCGGTCCGGCGACAGGGGGGAGCATTGGACTGTCCTCGGCTCCGACCTGTCGACGGCGCCCGGCCCCGACCGGCAAGGGGACGTCCCCTTCGGGACGATCACGACCATCGCCGAATCTCCGCTGGCGAAGGGCCTTCTCTTCGCCGGGACCGACGACGGCAGGGTCTGGATGACGGCGGACGACGGGGCCGCCTGGGTCTCCATCGACTCCGGGCTGCCGCGGAAGTGGGTCAGCCGCCTCGAAGCGTCCCCTCACGACGCGGACCGGGTCTACGCCGCTCTGACCGGCTATCGCGAAGACGATTTCCGGACCTATCTCTTTCGCTCGGGCGATCACGGCCGGACCTGGGAATCCATCTCGGGACGCCTGCCGCCCGAGTCCGTCAACGTCGTTCGGGAGGACCCGGAAAGGCCGGGGCTGCTCTATATCGGCACGGACCAGGGCGGGGTCTACGCCAGCGCCGACAACGGGGACACCTGGTCCTCCCTCTGCGCCGACCTGCCCCCCGCGGCGGTCCACGACCTGTGCGTCCAGGAGGACGAAGACGAGCTGGTGGCCGCCACCCATGGCCGGGGGGTGTTCACGCTCGATATCGCGCCGGTCCGGGAAGCGGCGGGCGATCCCGCGGGAGAGGGCCGTCTGTTCGCGGTCGAGCCCGCCCGCCTTCCGTCGAGCCGGGATTACCGGGGCGATTGGATCTGGGAGACCTCGCGGCCCGCGGTTTTCCACTTCCGGTCGCGAGAAGCGGGCCGGACGACCGTCACGGTCATCGACGCAAAAGGCCGGACGGTCAAGGCCATCGAGCGCGACACGCCGGCCGGGGTCAATTCGGTGCCTTGGGACCTCGTCCCGGACGGCCCCCCCGCCCGCGCGGAGGTCTACCCCCCGGCCCGGCGGCTGGCGGAGGCCGGACGGTACCGGGTCGTGGTCCGGAGCGGGACGACCCGGCTCGAGGGCGTCTTCGAGGTTCTCGGGCCCGGCGTCCCACCGGCCGTCGACAAGAGACCCGGGCCGCAATGAGGGAGGAGTCGATATGAATAAGATGCTCGCTGCGATCATCCTGGCCGCGTGCACGATCGAGGCCGCCGCCCAGGAGGCCAAGGTCCGCTGGTCGTTCGACACCCTGGCCGACGGCCGGACGCGGGAGTCGGTCAGCGGCCAAATGGACGCTGTCGAAGGCTATGCCGAGCGGGCGCCCGGCGTCCGCGGCGACGGCTTGCGGCTCGACGGCTTCACGGCCTGTCTGCGGGTCCCGGGTCCGGACCGGGTCGTGACCGGCGACGAGATCACCGTCGAGGCCTGGATCGCCCTCGGCGAATACCCCTGGAACTGGTGCCCGGTCCTGACCTCCGAGAACGACGAGGTGAAAGGCTACCGTCTCTTGATCGGCCCTCTCGGACAGGCTTCGCTCGAATGCGCCATCGGCGGCCAATGGCTGGCCTGCACCAGCGAGAGGGACGCCATCCCCCTCCGGACATGGATGCATGTCGTGGGCGTGTACCGGGCCGGGTCCGAGATGTCCCTGTACATCGACGGCACGCTGGCCGCGTCGAACCGGATCTCGGGAGCGATCACGCACGCCCGGGCCGGCTACCTCCTGGGCCTGGTCGCCCGGCCGGAGAGGCCGTCCGACATCCACAGGACCTGGGGGACGGTGCCGGCCTACTTCGGCCTGGACGGCATCCTGGACGAAGTCGCCGTCTACGACCGAGCCCTGGCGGCCGCCGCGGTCAAAGAACGCTCGACCCGCCCGGCCGGCCTGAAGCCGGACATCGCCCCGCGGCGCCTCCCGTCCGTCGAGAAGGACCCGGGGCGGTTCGGCGCTTATTACACCAAGCTGAAATACTATCCGGGCTGGGACCGACTGTGGCCCGTCGACCAGGATCCGGATATCGTCGTCTGCTTCCCCGGCTCGGCCGTCAGGCTGATCTTCTGGCGCGGCATCCGTTATGGGGCCTCGTGGGTCTCCGAGAACGAGAACTGGATGTCCGATCAGAGCGTGGAGGCCTGGGAGGACACGAAGAACGACCGGGAGGGCTGCTACGAGCACATGCAGGACCGGCACTGCCGGTTCTCCCACGTCCGGATCATCGAGAACACCGATGCCCGCGTCGTCGTCCACTGGCGCTACGCGCCCGTCAGCGCCTATGACCACACCTGGCGCGTGGACCCCAAGACGGGGTGGGAGTGCTGGATCGACGAGTACTACTACATCTATCCCGACGCCAGCGCGATCCGCAAGGTCTCCTGGAAGACGGGCGCCCTCGGCGAGCCGCGCCAATTCCAGGAGACGCTGGCTTTGCTCCATCCGGGGCAGATCGTGTCCGACCTCCTCGAGAAGGACTATGCCGCGGTCGCCGACTACGCCGGCCGGACGGCCAAGGTGTCCTTCGTCGAAAACCCCGACGTCGCGCCGTACGGCCCCTTCAGCTGGGACGTCGCGCATCCCTTCACGGTCCAGCAGTACCAGTTCAAGTCCCGGAACAAGCCCTTCATTTGCTTCGAGCCGGGCAACAAGATGTATCTCCGCTTTGAAAGGCTCTCGGCGTACGACCGGGCCAGCGGCTGCAACCACTTCCCGGTGGGCCAGGCCCGCTGCGACGGCCGGACGACCCTGACCTCGGACCGTCCTTCGCACTGCTCGAGCTTCCCGATCTCGGATCCCGTCCTCCACGAAAAAGACGGCCGGGAGTATTGGGCCGGGCTCTATGGCATGACGGAGTGGACCTTGCCTCAGGTCGTCGCTTTTGGCCGGTCCTGGGCGTATGCCCCCGAGCTCGTCGTCAACGGGTCCGGCGTCATCTCGGAAGGCTACGACCGCAGCGAGCGCTGCTATCAGCTCGTCGCCGCCGCCGGGAAATCCCGCGGCTTCGAAGTCCGTCTGAAGGCCGACAGCTCGTCGCCGGCCATCCATCCCGTTCTGCGCGTCCGGGGCTGGAACGGCCGCCTGCCTCGGGTCATCCTGAACGGGAAAGACTATCCGGAGGCCCGGCTGGGCCTCGACCGCCGGATTGAAGGCGACAACCTGGTCATCTACCTGCCGACCGAGGCCAGGTCACCGCTCACGGTCCGGGTCGCAGCCGACTGAGCGGAGCTTAGGCCCGCTTTTTCAAGAGGGGCCGGGCCGTTTCGACCCAGCCGGCCGGTCGGCAGTTCCGGCCGGGAGCCGGGCCATCGCCGAGATCGGTCCGGGCCCGTTCGGCCAGGGCCGACAGGCGGGCCGCGACATCCGGATGGCCGCGCAGGACGTCGGTGGACTCGGCCGGGTCGGCGTCCAGATCATAGAGCCGCCCGGGCTCCTCGAACGGCGGCCGGTGCCAGCCGTGGCGTTTCTCCTTGAGCGGGAGATGGAGCTTCCATGGCCCGGACCGAACCGCCTGGAGCTGGCTCATGAAATAATAGTAGAAGGCCTCGTGGGGCGTGGCGGCGTCCTCGGGCCGCTCCCAGAGGGCCAGAATGTCGCGGCCGTCGATGATCCTGTTCGCGGGCGGCGCCGTCCCGGCGAGTCGGGCGAACGTCGGCAACAGGTCCATCGTCGTCGCCAGGGCCCGGCAGGTCTTTCCCGGCGGGATCCTGCCGGGCCAACGGACGAGGCAGGGAACGCGCATGCCGCCTTCCGTCGTCCCGCCCTTCGTGCCGGAGAGGGGGGCGTTGTTGGCCGGACGGACGCCCCCGTTGTCCGAGGTGAAGAGGACGAGGGTCCGCCGCTCCAGGCCGTGCGTCCGGAGCGCGGCCAGGATCTGGCCTGACGACGCGTCGATCTCCTCGATCGCGTCGCCGTAGAGCCCGGCCGCCGACCGGCCCCGGAACCGCGCCCCCGGATGGAGGGGCGTGTGGGGCAGGGTGTGGGCCAAATAGAGGAAGAACGGCCGGGCGCGTTGCGCGGCGATGAACCGGACGGCTTCAGCGGTATATCGTTCGGTCAGGGTGGACTGCTCGGCGGGGGACTCGACGACCTCCTCGTTCCGCAGCAGCGGCAGGGGCGGGTTCTGGGGCCGGTCGTCCGCAACGCCCATGTCGTTGCTGTAGGGGAGCCCGAAGAAGCTGTCGAAGCCGTGCCGGGTCGGCAGGAAGTCGGGCTGATCGCCGAGATGCCACTTCCCGATACAGGCCGTCGCGTAGCCGCGGCCCTTGAGAACCTCGGCGATGGTCGTTTCATCGGGGTTGAGCCCCTTTCTCGCCACCGGGAAGAGGACCCATTCCCCGTCCTCATCCTCTTCAAGGCCGACGCGGCGCGGATAGCAGCCGGTCATCAGCCCGGCCCGCGACGGCGTGCAGACGCCGCTGGCGGCGTAGCAGCCGGTCATGCGGACGCCTTCCGCCGCCAGCCGGTCAAGATGGGGGGTCTGATGGGCGGCGCCGTAAGCGCCGAGGTCGCCGTATCCGAGGTCGTCGGCCAGGATCAGGACGATGTTGGGAGATCCGGCGCCCGCCTCCCCGCACCGAGCCGGCGAAGACAACGCCGCCGCGGCGAGGCCGATCGTCCGGACGAAATCTCGGCGTCTCATGGCCGGGTCAATGGCCGGCGGACTCCATCGCCGCCTCGACCTCATCGATCGTCAGCGGCTTCCGGCGGCCCAGGACGCGGTATCCGTCCGCGGTGACGAGCACGTCCTCCTCGTTGCGCAGGCCGCCAAAGTCCCGCCAGGCCTCGACCCGGTCGTAGTCGATGAAGTCCAGGAACCGGCCTTCGGCCCGCCACTGGTCGATGAGCTGGGGGATGAAGTAGATGCCCGGCTCGACGGTGACGACGAACCCCGGCTGGAGGGGCCGGGCCAAACGCAGCGACTTCAAGCCGAACTGGGTGCTCTTCGGACGGCCCTCGTAGCCGACATGGACCTCGCCCAGGTCCTCCATGTCGTGGACGTCGAGCCCCATCATGTGGCCCTCGCCGCAGGGGAAGAACAGGGCGTGCGCGCCGGCCCGCACGGCCTCATCGGGATCGCCCTTCATCAGGCCGAGGCCCTTGAGGCCCTCGGCGATCGTCCGGCAAGCGGCCAGATGGACGTCGAGGTGCGGGACGCCCGGCCGGATCGAGGCCTTGGCCGTCTCGTGGACGGTGAGGGCGATGCGGTAGATCTCTTTCTGGCGCTCGGTGAACCGGCCGTCGACGGGCATGGTCGTGGACAGGTCGCCGGCGTAGTGGAGGGCCGTCTCCGCGCCGGCATCGAGCAGGAACATCCCGCCGCTCGTCAGTGTCTGAGTCTGGGCGTGCTGGTGCAGGACTTCGCCGTGGACGGTGGCGATGATCGGGAAAGACAGGTCCCCGCCGGCGGCTCGGGCCACCCGGTGGACGGCCGCCGCGATCTCGGCCTCGGTCACGCCGGGACGGGCCATCCGCAGGCCCGTCAGGTGCATGTCGACCGAGACGTCGACGGCCTTCTCGATCTCGGCGATCTCCCCGGGCGTCTTGACGGACCTCTGGTCGACCACGGCCTTGATGAACGGCACCGAGGCCTCGGCCGCGGCCCGCGCCGGGGCCACCCCCATCAGGGCCAGGAGCTTGAGCGTGTTGCCCGGCCGGTACGGGGGCAGGAAGTGAATCGCCCGGCCGACCTGACGGAGCCGGGCCAGGTCCTCGGCCAGACGGGACGGCGGGAGGACTCTCTCCACGCCCCCCAGGGCGGCCCTGTCCTTCAACGAAGGCAGCGGGCCGGTCCAGACGAAATCCTCGACGGCCAGCTCGGGACCGAAGAGGGTCTCCGTACCGTCGTCGAGGTCGATCGTCGCGGCCAAGCCCGGCGTGTCGAGCCCGAAATAGTAGAGGAAGGAGCTGTCCTGGCGGAACCGGTAGGTGTTGTCCGCGTAGTTCATCGGACTCTCGTCGTTGCCGAGGAAGAGCGCCACCCCCGAGCCCAGCCGGCGCCGCAGCCCGTCCCGTCGCGCGCGATAGACATCCCGGTCGAACATGAGGACCTCCGCTTTCAGACCGGCCGCGGGGCGGCCCTTACGACTTGATCTGCCCGATCGCGGCGATGGCCGCCTTGACGCTCCCCGCCTCCGGATTCTGCGGATCGAGTTCGAGGAACTTCTTCAGATTCTCCAAGGCCTTCGGGAAGTCGCCTTTGTTGAGGAAGACCAGCCCCAGCCGGTGGTAGGCCTTCGGCCAATCGCCCTTGATCTTGATGGCCAGCTCGAAATAGCCGATGGCCTCGTCGATCTTCTGATTCGAGAAGAAGATCTCGCCGACGTTGTAGGCCGCGCCGGGGTCTTCCGGCGAGATCTCGATGGCCCGCTGGAAGAAGCGCTGGGCGGCCTCGTGGTCGCCGCGCGCGAGGGCCACCTCTCCCAGGCCCGAAAGGGCCTTGAGCGCCATGTCCTTCTGCTTTCTCAGGTCCTCCAAGGTCGGCCCGCAGCGTTCCAGGACGGATCTGAACTCGGCCTCGGCCCGGTCCAGATCGCCTTTCTCCTTGAGCGCGCTCCCGATATTGAGATGGACGGCGTGAACCTCGGGGAACTGGGCGGCGAACTCCTCGAAGACCGCGAGGGCCTCGTCGAACTTCCCCTCCTCGAGCAACGCGTTCCCCTTGTCAAGAAGGCCGGCGCCGGCCCCGGCGGTGGTCGCGGCCCCGCCCCCGGCGGCTCTTGACAGGGTCAGCGCGACCGGCGGATTGGCCTTGATCTGGCTGACCTGGACATTGGTGGCGGCGGTCAGGTAGCCCTCCAGGGAAACGGTCACCCGCCAGGATCCGGTCCCCAGGCCCCCGAAGGCGAAATGGCCTTTCTTGTCGGTCTTGGTCTCCAGCTTCGTGGCGCTCCGCGGGCTTTCGATGACCACCAGGGCGCCCGCGACCCGGGCCCCGCTCCCGTCGACGACGTCGCCGCTTATCCGGCCTCGCCCAAGGTCGTCCTGGGCCGGCAGGGCCAGGACCAAGACCAGGAGGATCAGAGGAACGGTGGTGAACGGTCTCATCGCGGCCTCCATGACAGGGGGATCATCTGCGCTTCTTGATCTCTTCGATCCGGGCCCGGATCGACGGCTGGTCCGGGCTGAGCTGGAGCGATCTCTCGAACGCCGCCGCGGCATCGGGGATCCGGCCCAGGTCGGCCAGGCACTCCCCCATCAGGTTCATGAGCGCGGCGTTGATGCCGAAGCGCTCGACGGCCCGTTCCAGAGCGGCGACCGCCGCCCCGGGCTCGCCGGCGCGCCGGAGGGCCTGGGCGGCGAGGAAGTAGGTCTCGTATCTCGCCGTCCGGGCCGGGTCGATGAACGGCGCAAGGATGCGGGCCGCGTCGGCGGCCGCTCCCCGACCGAAATGGACGCGGGCCAGAGCCGCGGCAGCGTCCTCGGAGCCCGGCAGCCGGCTCTGGACGCCCTCCAGAACGGTCTGGGCCTCGGGGAGCCGGCCGAGGTTGAAGAGCTGGACGCCGACCATCCCCTGAAAGACGGGATCTCCGGCGTCGGGGAGGATGCGTGAGTAGAACCAGGGCCGGGGGAGCACTTCGGCGAAGCTGACCTCGAACTCCTCGGTGGCCGCGACGATCTCCGCCCCCGCGGCAACGACCGCGGCCTTGACCGCGTAATGCGCGGGCGGGAAGTCCGCGAGCGGCACCTCTTCGACGATGTCGGGCAGGCCCTCGTATTCCGACGGCTTCCGGGCGATCGTCCTGAAGAGCTGCCCGTCTTTGCGGAACTCGAGCCTGATCTCGGCGGCCGCGGCGGTCTCGCCGGTCAGGTTGTGGACCTGGAAGGCGACGGCCAGGGTTTCCCGGCGCGAGAAGGCGCGGTCCGGCTGGCAGAAGACCTGGTGGGCGCCGATCCGGAAGGCCTTGGTCCGGCGGGCGGCGGGCTCGAGCCGGACGGCTTTGTATCCGAGCAGCGGCTGGGTCATCTGGACCGCGGTCCCCGGCCCGGGAACGCGCAGGGTCTCTTCGACGGAGGTGAACTCCTTCGAGACCTCGTTCTTGATGAGCAAGGACACCGTGTAGTCCCCGCCGACGAGCGGAAAGAGGTCTTGGAGATCGAACGGGACCCGGTCGGCCTCCTCCATCTGGGCGGCGGTCAGGTTCAGGGCGGCCGTCTTTTCGAACTGGTAGACCAGCCGGCCGTCCGACGTCGAGACGCGGCCGTTGACCTTGAGGGTCGTGTAATACGCGTCATCCCGCTGGTTGACCGACAACCGCTTCGGCTGGACGGCGTAATGGACGAAGTAGGGGCCCGCGGCGTCCTTGAAGACCCTGAGCAGGCTGGCGTTGTCGATGTAGTTGGCCGAGTACTCGACCTCGACGAGGTCCTTGTAGGCCAGGAACTTCTGGGCATAACGGGATGAGATGCTGCGCGACGGGGCCAGGGCGATGCTCTGAAGAAGAAGGTCCGCCGACATCGACGGCTTCCCGTATAACGTGCCCGCCTCCCCGGGAATGAGCGAGAGGGAGACTTCGGCCAGGCTCGGTTCGATGTCCCGGAGCTTTTCGTAGGCGGCGGTCGGGTCCACGTAGCCGATGTAACCTGGCATCAAGGCGTGGGGACCGTCCGCGATGGGGCTGTAGAGCCGGAACTCGCCGGACCCTCCCGGCTTGAAAAAGGCCACGAAGAACGCCGGCGGCAGGCCGAGATCGGTCTTGCCTTGGTAGAACCAGACCTCCGTATCATAGATCGAGGACTTTCCTTCGTACCTCTCGATGTCCTGCGGTTCGCCGAGGATGATGTAGACGCGGCCGCGGTCCGTCCTCCAGCCTGGGCGCGGAGTTTCCCGGCCGAGGACCCGGTTGGCGTAATCGAGGCGACGGAAATGCTCGATCTTATTCTCGTTCTCGGGGGACTCGGGGGTGGGGTCCCGTTGTTTCCAGAAGGCCTCGATGAACCGGTCCCTCTCCCGGTCGGTCCGGAGCTTCAGAAAAACGGACCGTTCGGTCGAGGTGATGATATAGACGGCTTCCTCCTCGATCCAAGCTTTGTGGGCGGCCGAAAGCCGAGGCTTCGGGTCGGCTTGACCCGCGTCCAGACCGCAGGCGATGAGGAGAGCCACGAGCAGGGAAGACAACGACAAACGGAACATCATTTCATTATATAACAAAGAAAGTCCTTTTTGTCCAGGCACGGGGTTTAATATCTTGGATCTCGAGCAACCTAAAGGATTAACAAAACCGGCATTATCTGTTAGTATGCCCGGGGATGTGCTCATGAATCCGACAACTTCCTTCCGTTACGTAACAACCGAGGAGATCCGGCGGACGGCGGCCATGCCGGCCGCCATCCGGGCCGTGTCCGAGGCGCTCATAGCACTCTCCGCCGGGCGCGCCCTGGTCCCGCAACGGACGAGCCTCGAGGTCCCGGGAACGCGGACGACGGCCCTGGTCATGCCGGCCTATCTTCCGGGGACCGGCCGCGTCGGCCTCAAGCTCATCTCCCTCTGCGAGGACAATCCCTCGCGGGGGCTCCCCTACGCCCAGGCCGTGACCGTGGTCATGGACGCGGAGAAGGGCACGCCCCTGGCGGTCCTCGAGGCCGGCTTTCTCACGGCCCTGCGCACGGGCGCGGCCTCGGGCGTCGCGACCGACGCGCTGGCCCGCCGGGACGCCCGGGTGGCCGCCGTCTTCGGGGCCGGCGTCCAGGGCCGGACCCAGCTCGAGGCCCTGGCCGCCGTCCGCAAGCTCCGCAAGGCCTTTATCGTGGACGTCGACGCGGGCGCCGCCGCCGCGTTCGCCCGGGAGATGGAGGCCCGGCTCGGCCTCGAGGTCGAGCCGGCCGGCGCCGTCGCGGCCCTGCGGGACGCCGACATCGTCTCGACGGTGACCACGTCGGCGACGCCGGTCTTCGAAGACGGCGATCTCAAGCCCGGCGTCCACATCAACGCCGTCGGGTCCTACAAGCCCCACGTTCGCGAGGTCCCGGGTCGGACCGTCCGCCGGGCCGCCCTGTTCGTCGACGAACGCCGGTCCGCCCTCGAGGAGGCCGGCGACCTCATCATCCCCATCCGCGAGGGCCTCATCGGTCCGGACCATGTCCGGGCCGAGATCGGCGAGGTCCTGGCCGGGACGAAGCCCGGCCGCCTCGCGGAGGACGAGACGACGCTGTTCAAGTCCGTGGGCAACGCCGTCGAGGACCTGGCGGTGGCCAGCCTCGTCCTTGGCTGAGGAGGCGCCATGGACTTCATCAGCATCCTCAACGACGTCCTCGGCCCGGTCATGCGCGGGCCGTCGAGCTCGCACACGGCCGGCTCCTGGCACATCGCCCGCCTCGTCCGGGACCTCCTCGGCGGCGAGCCCGCCGCGGCGGAGATCGTTTTCGACCCCGACGGCTCCTACGCCGCGACCTACCGCCAACAGGGCGTCGACCTGGCCTTCGCCGCCGGACTGCTGGGTTGGGAGCTTACGGACGGCCGCTTCGCCCGGGCCCTGGCCCTGGCCCCGGCCGAAGGCCTCGACATCCGCTTCCGCGTCGCACCGCTCGAGGGCGCGGACCATCCGAACACCGTCCACGGAAAGCTCGTCGCCAGGGACGGCCGGCGGCTGGCCTTCACGGCCAAGTCCGTGGGCGGCGGCATGGTCGTCGTGACCGGGCTCGACGGCCGGCCGGTCCACATCGACGGCAAAAAAGCCGTGACCGTGAGGACCGGCCTCGCGGCCCGGGCGGCCCGGCCGCTGTTCTTCGTGCGCCAGGGCAAGCCCCTATTCGACACCGCCGCGGAGATGGTCCGTCTGGCGGCCAAACGGCGCCTCTCGCTCGGACGCATCGCCCTGGCCTACGAGAGCGGGCTCCTCGGCCTTCCCGAGACCGAGGTCTTGGCCGAGATCGGCCGGCGCTTTGACATCATGAAGGACGCCGTGCGCCGGGGCCTCTCCGGCCGCGGCCTGGCCCTGAAGTTGCTCGAGCCGTCGGCCGGGAAGGTCCTGCGGGCCGAAGCCAAGCGGCGCCTGGCCGCCGGCGGCCTGCCGACGCGGGCCGCGGCCCGGGCCCTGGCCGCCCTCCACGTCTCCGCGAGCGGCGGCGTCGTCTGCGCCGCCCCGACGGGCGGCTCGGCCGGGGTCCTGCCCGGGGTCCTGGTCACGTTGGCCGAAGAGCGTCGGCTGTCGCGGGAGCGGACCTCGCTCGCGCTCCTGGCCGCGGGCGCGGTCGGCCTCGTCGTGGCCCGCCGAGCGACGTTCGCCGCCGAGGTGGCGGGGTGCCAGGTCGAGATCGGCGCGGCCGGGGCCATGGGCGCGGCGGCCGTGGTCGAGGCCTCCGGCGGGACCGCGGCCCAAGCCTGCGACGCCGCGGCCGTTTCGCTGCAGAACACCATGGGTTCGGTCTGCGACCTCGTCCAGGGGCTTTGCGAGATCCCCTGCCACACCCGCAACGCCGTGGCCGCCTCTAGCGCCTTCGTCTGCGCCGACCTCGTCCTCGGCGGCTACAAGAACCCCGTGCCGCTCGACGACACGGTCGACGCCTCCTTCGATTCGGGACGGATGCTCCCGGCGGAGCTGCGCTGCACGGCCCGGGGCGGCCTGTCGGTCACGCCATCCGCCCTCGGCCTGCGTCGGAGACGATAGCGGAGGCCGTCCGATGGGGGTCACCACCGGACTCAGGATCGCGCTCGGCCTCCTGGCCGTGCCGTTCGGGGCCTACTTTCTAGCCGACGCCTGGAAGAGCCGGGGCGCGTTCTCCGCCGCCTCCTGGCCGGGACTGTCCGTGACCGGGTTCGTCACCAATATGTTGGACGCCTTGGGCATCGGGAGCTTCGCGCAGCAGGCCGCGGTCTTCAAGACCTTCAAGATGGTGGATGACCGGGTCCTCCCGGGCACGATGAACGTCGGCAACACGATCCCCACGGTGGTCCAAGCCCTCATCTTCATGTCCGTCGTCGCCGTTGAGCCCTGGACGCTGATCTCCATGTCCCTCGCCGCCCCGGCCGGGGCGGTGCTCGGCGCGGGCCTGGTCGCCCGGCTGTCCCGGCGGAGGGTCCGGCTGGGCCTCGGCTTCGGCCTGTCGGTTGTGGCCCTCATCATGCTCGCCGACAGGCTCAAGTGGCTGCCCGTGGGCGGGGAGGCGATCGGCCTGACCGGCCGGAAGCTGGCCGTGGCCGTGACCGTCAGCTTCGTCTTCGGCGCGCTGCAGACGATCGGCGTCGGTTTCTATGCCCCTTGCATGGCCACCGTCTTCGCGCTCGGTATGCATCCCCAGACGGCCTTCCCCATCATGATGACGGCCACGGGCCTGCTCATGGCCGCGGGCAGCGCCCGCTTCGTCAAGGAGAAGGCCTACGATCCCAAGGCCGCCCTCGCTTTGGCTCTGTTCGGGACGCTCGGCGTGCCCGTCGCGGCTTACGTGGTCAGGTCTTTGCCCCTCGAGGGATTGAAATGGGCCGTCCTGGCCGTCCTGGTCTACACGGCGACCGCGATGTTCCTCGCCGCGGGCCGGCCGGCCGAAGCCGTTTAGTCCGAGCCCACCCGGGCCCGCGACGCGCTCCACGGCCTGATCAGGATCCGCCTCGACCTGGACGGCAAGGCCCTCGACGCGGTCGCCGCGGCGGGAAGTCGGCGCCGGGCCGCTCACGTCTTCGGGGCGGTTTTCTTGGCCGCCGGCGGGGCCAGGATGCGCTTGGTGTATTCCGTCTCGACGTTCTCGAAGAAAGCCCCCTGGAACTGGCCGGGCCGCAGCGTCGGCAGCAGGACCTCGATGTCGACCGGCGCGTCCGGCCGGATGCGGCTCAGATCGGCGTAATGGCCGACGAAGGTCCGCCCCGGCGCGTGCGGGTAGACGCTGTTGTAGCCCTTGAGGACCTCGACGGGGGCCCCGTTGACCTTCAAGGACACGGCCATGTCGTCCGCGCCCTCGATGATCGGCAGATGGAGAAGCAGCCGCCACGACCCGAGCCACGGGGCGCGGAGATCGTCGTCGGTATATTTGACGGGCCAGCTCTCCTGGCGGGCCTCGAGCTGGTCGAAGACCCGCCGGGGCACCGTGATCCGGGCCTTGTAGAGGCCGCCCGTAAAACCGTCCGCGACGGGGCCGGCGCTCTGGGACCGCGCGAAGGCGCGGCCGGCGAACCGCACGGTCGCCGTGACCACCCCCCGATCCGCCTTGAACGGGTGGCCGACGCCGTTGACCGAGAGGGCCCGGACGCGGGACTTTTCCGGCAGCCGGACGACGACCGTTTTGGTCGCGCCCGTCTCGGCCGTGACCCCGGTCAGGGCCAGCCGCGTCGAGACGAGCTCGGCGGCGCCCCGGACGTTGAAGAGGATGGGTTCCTCGATCTCGGCCGGGGCCGGGAAGATCTCGTAGACCGCCGCTTCCCGGCCGGGCAGAGAGATCGGGACCTCGGCGCCGTGGGCCCAGAAGCCCTCGGCCGAGCCGACCAGGCGTCCTTCCTCCGGATAGAGCTCTTTGATCATGAGCCGGTCGCCCTTGACGAGGCCGATCGCGGCGTCGAGCCTGACGCGGGCCACCTGGCGGCCGGGATTGGGATTGAAGAGGAAGAGGAGGCCCCGGTCCTCGACGATGGCGGCCGTGCCGTCGATCCGGCCGGCCATCGGCGGGCCGAGGATGGGCCGCAGGGCGTGGAGGAAGCGGGCGTTGGCGTCGGTCCAGTCCAGCCAGCGCCGGAACCAGGCCTTGTCCTCCTCGGACAGGGCGGCGAACTCCTCCGCGTCGCGGGCCGGGATGAAATTGACGACGTGGTGGAAGGGGGCCGTGCCGATCGACGACAGGAGCGAGTACTTCCAGCCCAGGACGTCCCAGTCCTTCGGCCGGAAGCGGTCGCGCCGCATGACCTCCTTCTCGTCGTTGCGCTCCGTCTGATGGGTGATGTAGCCGGGCATGATCTCGGGCGGGGTGAACCGCTCGACGCTGTAGGTCCAGGCGGCGAAGCGCTGCCGGTCGGCCGAGACGCGGTCGGTGTGGAGATCTGGAAAGGCCTTGAAGCTTTCCGGTTGCTCGTCGGTCAGGCTCGGATGGGGATAGGAGCCGCCGAGCCAGGTCCAGGGCCCGAAGTTCTGGTACTGCTGGCGCCCGTCGACCACGGCGCCGAAGGCCTCGCGCCGGAGCGATTCGAGGACCCGCCGGCAGCCGAACCACTGGGCGTACTTGCTCGAGGCCCCGTCCTGGGCGATCCACCAGTGATCGAAGGAGAACCCGGCGGCGCCGGTCGTCTTCATGAAGGCCAGGAGCTTGTCCAGCCACCAATCCTGGAACGAGCGCAGGCCCGTGTCGGCCGCGGTCTTGGCGGCGGCGGCCCCCGCCCGGGCCGTCCAGGCCGGGTCCTGAAGGAAGGGCAGGGAGGGATAGGCGTAGGCCAGGAGTTTGAGGTTCTTGGAGGCGGCGTAGGCCAGCATGTCCTTGAGCCCGGCCGGGACGTCGTCGCGCCGCGGGTCCCATTCCCCTTTGCGGAGCTTCTGGCCCAGGCCGAACCAGAGCACGTTCTCCCAGCCCCAGTCGTCGGCGTTGTCGGCGAGCGTGGAGAGCGACGAATTGGCGGGGGTATAGAGCAGGTGGGTGACGCCGAGCTCGGCGGCCCGGTCCATGATGCGCTTGTATTCCTCGACGCCCTCGGGCGTGCCGACGTCGATCTGGTAATCGTTCTCGCACCAGGGGATGTGGACGCGGACGCTGCGGCC
>CAZNPB010000006.1:0-99093 GCA_964574895.1 uncultured Eubacteriales bacterium | reverse complement strand
GGGAAGGCGACGTTCTCGAGGGCGGTGAACTCGGGCAGGAGGTGGTAGACCTGGAAGACGAACCCGATCTTGCGGTTGCGGACCGCGGCCACCTCCCGGTCGGTGCCGGCGAAAAGGTCCTCCCCGTCCAGCCGGACCCGGCCCTCGGTCGGCCGGTCGAGCCCGCCGAGCAGGTTGAGCAGCGTCGTCTTGCCCACGCCGGAGGCCCCCATGACGGCCGCCAGCTCGCCCCGGCCGAGGGCGAAGTCGAGGCCCTCGAAGACGCGCAGGTCCCCCTTGGGCAGGGGGTAGGTCTTGCCCAGGCCTTCGGCGACGAGGACGGGGTCACTCATATTTCAACGCCACCACGGGGTCCACCTTGGCCGCGCGGCGGGCCGGGAAGAGGGTCGAGACGAAGCTGATGAGGAGCGTCACGCCGACGATGGCCGCCAGGTCGAGCGGCCGCATCCGGAAGGGGACGTAGGAGATCTGGTAGATGTCGACGGGGATGCGGATGAGCTTGAAGGCGTTGGCCAGGGCGCACCAGCCCAGGCCCAGCCCGGCGCCCAGGGCCGTGCCGACGACGCCGATGAGCGCGCCCTGGAGGAAGAAGATGCGGTTGATCATGGCCGGGGTGGCCCCGATGGCCATCAGGATGCCGATGTCGCGGGTCTTCTCCATGACCATGAGGATCAGCGTGGCGATGATGTTCAGGGCGGCCACGACGACGATCAGGGTGATGGTCAGGAAGAGGATGTTCTTCTCCAGCTTGAGGGCCGAGAAGAGCGACTTGTTGAGCTCCATCCAGGTCGTGATGTAGACGACGGGCGGCAGATCGGCCATGATCCGCCGGCCGATCTCGGGCGCGGCGAAGATGTCCCGGAGCTTGACCTGAATGTAGCTGGCCCGGCCTTCGAGCCCGAACAGCCGCTGGGCCGTGCCGATGGCCAGCAGGGCGGTCGAGCTGTCGAACTCGTAAAGGCCGGTGTTGAAGATGCCGGCCACCTCGAAGGTCTTGCGCCTGGGCAGGAGCCCGGTCGGCCCGAGGGTCGTCGAGGCCGTGACGATCTGCACGGCGTCGCCGACCTGGGCGCCCAGCTGCAGGGCCAGCTCCCGGCCGAGCAGCAGCCCCTCGCGGCCGCCGGCCGCCGGCCCGGGGACTTGGCCGGCCTCGAGGGTCCGGAGCCAGGGCGATCCCGGCCGTTCCCGGTCGAAGTCGATGCCCTTGACCAGGGCCCCCGAGCTCTCGCCCCGGCCGGTGATGAGGACCGTCCCGTAGACGACGGCCGAGGCGGACTCGACGCCCGGCAGGGCCCGGACCTTGGCGGCCATGGCTTCGTAGCCCTCGAGGCCCCGCCCGCTCAGGTCCGAGACCATGACATGGGACGTCGCGCCGAGGATCTTGGCCTGGACGTCGCCCTGGAACCCGGTGATCAGGGCGATGGCGATGACCAGGGCGGCGACGCCGATGGCCACCCCGGCCACGGAGATCAGGGTGATGACGGAGACGAAGGCCTCCTTCCTCCGGGCCGTGAGGTAGCGCCGGGCGACGAACAGTTCGAAGCTCATGGCATCATCTCGGCTTCAGGAGGGGGAAGAGCATGACCTCGCGGATCGTCCGCCGGTTGGCCAGGATCATGGTCAGCCGGTCGATGCCGATGCCCTCCCCGCCCGTCGGCGGCAGGCCGTACTCGAGGGCCTCGACGTAGTCGAGATCGACGACGTGGGACTCGTCGTCGCCCCGGCTGCGCTCCCGGGCCTGCTCCTCGAAGCGGGCCCGCTGCTCGGCCGGGTCGGTCAGCTCCGAGAAGGCGTTGGCCAGCTCCATGCCGGCGACCATGAGCTCGAACCGTTCGGACTCCTCCGGGTTCTCGCGCGAGGTCTTGGCCAGGGGCGAGATCTCCCGGGGCGGATTGGTGATGAAGGTCGGCTGGACGATGTGGTCCTTGACGAAGCGGTCGAAGACGACGTCCAGCGCCTTGCCGTAGCTCTGGGGCTTCTTGTCCGGGGCCAGGCCGGCGGCGAAGGCGATGAGCCCCGGGCGGTCCTCGAACCGGCTGGGGGCCAGGCCGCTGTAGTGGACGCAGGCGTCGAGGAACTTGAGCCGGCGGAAGGGCCGCTTGAACGAGATGCGGTGCTCGCCGTAGGGGACCTCGTCGGCGCCCAGGAGGTCGACGGCCAGGCCGTTCAGCAGCTCCTCGGTCAGGTCCATCATGTCGAAGTAGTCCCGGTAGGCCTCGTAGAACTCGAGCATCGTGAACTCGGGATTGTGCTGGGCGTCGAGGCCCTCGTTGCGGAAGCTGCGGTTGATCTCGTAGACCTTGTCCAGGCCGCCGACGGTCAGGCGCTTGAGGTAGAGCTCCGGGGCGATGCGGAGGTAGAGCTCGAGGTCCAGGGCGTTGTGGTGGGTCTTGAAGGGCCGGGCCAGGGCCCCGCCGGGGACGGGGTGCATCATCGGCGTCTCGACCTCGAGGTAGCCGCGGTCGTCGAAGAACTTCCGGATGTAGGCCAGGATGGCGCCCCGCAGGCGGAAGACCTCGCCGACCTCGGGGTTCATGATCAGGTCGAGATAGCGCTGGCGGTAGCGCAGCTCGACGTCCTGGAGGCCGTGCCACTTCTCCGGCAGCGGATGGAAGCACTTGGCCAGGAAGGTGACGGCGTCGCAAAGGACGGTCAGCTCGCCGGTGCGGGTCTTGAACAGCGTCCCGGAGACCGAGACGACGTCGCCGAGGTCGAAGAGGCCGAAGCGCTCGTAGGCCTCCGGCCCGACCCGGTCGGACCGGATGTAGGCCTGGAGCCGGCGCCGCCCGTCGGAGATATGGAAGAAGGTGGCCTTGCCCATCTTGCGGATGGACAGGATGCGGCCGGGGACGACGACGGCCGTCGCCGCGGCCGCGAGCTCCTCGGCCGTCCGGCCGGAGAAGGCGTCGACGGCCTGCGACACGTCGTGGGTCCGGGCCGCCGTGTAGGGGAAGAGCGGCACGCCCGCGGCGGCCAGTTGGCGGTATTTCTCGCGCCGGGCGACGTCCTGGTCGAGCTCGGCGGTCTCGGTCTTAGGGCTCATGGTCACCTTCTTTGTCTCCGGCCGGCCCGGCCGCCGGGGCGGCCGCCGCCCCCAGGCGCCGGACGGCCGCGTCGAGGACGCCGTTGACGAAGACGGCCGATTCCTCGCCGCTGTAGCGCTTGGCGATCTCGATGGCCTCGTTCATGACGATGGCCGGCCCGAGCGTCGGCTCGTACAGCAGCTCGCAGACGGCGATCCGCAGGATGTTCCGGTCGACCACGGCCATGCGGGCCAGGCGCCAGTTCTTCGAGACGGCCTGGATGGCCTCGTCGACCGCGGCCCCGTGGTCCAGGATCGTCCGGACGAGCCAGGTGCCGTACTCGCGGACCGCCTTCGACGCCCGCTGCCCCTCCCAATAGACGCGCAGGACGGTCGGCGGATCGCCGGCATTGAACTCGAGCTGGAACAGGATCTGAAGGGCGCACTCCCGCGCCTTGCGGCGTTCTCCCATGACCCGGACCGGTCGCCCGCTAGCGGAGACCCGCCTCCTTGATCACGTTCAGGGTCTCGACGAGCGAGAAGGCCGCGTCGTAGCCCTTGTTGCCGGCCTTGGTCCCGGCCCGCTCGATGCCCTGCTCGACCGAATCGACCGTCAGGATGCCGAAGGCGACGGGGACGCCGTCGTCCATGGCGATCTGGGCCAGGCCCTTGGTCACCTCGGCCGACAGGTAGTCGAAGTGGGGCGTGTCGCCGCGGATCAGGGCGCCGACGCAGAGGATGCCGTCGGCGGCCTTGGCCTTGGCGATCTTCTTGGCCAGCAGCGGGACCTCGAAGGAGCCCGGCACCTTGTAGACGGTCAGGTCGGCCTCCTGGGCCCCCATCTTCTGAAGGGCCTCCAGCGCGCCCTCGAGGAGCCGCTCGGAAATGAAGCTGTTGAAGCGGCTGACCACGATGGCGATCCGGTACCCCTTGGCCTGGAGCTTGCCTTGATGGATCTTCATGGCTATCTCGCCCTCCGACGCGATGCGCTGCCCCGGCGATCCGGAGCGGCCCTTATTCTATCAGATGTCGGGCCGCAATTCACCTGGGACCGCGCGGCCTTGAGCCCTCCCGGGGATTGTGATAGTTTGGAACCCACGGAGGTGGGCATGAAAACCAAGAGCGGATTCGCCGAGTTATCCCCGGACCAGCTGCGCTGGATCTGCCCCCCCGAGCTCGTCCCCGTCAAGACGAGCGCCGAGGCCGGACCCTGCGAGGAGATCATCGGCCAGGAGCGGGCCCTGAAAGCCATCCAGACCGGCCTGGACATCAAGAGCCTGGGCTACAACATCTTCATCACCGGCATGGTCGGCACCGGCCGGACGACGACCGTCACCCAGCTGCTCGGCCAGCTCGAGAAGGGCGAGAAGACGCCGGACGACATCCTCTATGTCCACAACTTCAAATACCCCGACGAGCCGGTCCTGATCATGCTCCCGGCCGGCCGGGGCAAGGCCTTCGCCGAAGCCATGGCCCGGCTCATCGACATGCTGCGGACGAACATCCCCGACCTGCTGAAGAGCCCCTATTACACCGAGAAGCGCGACGCCCTCGTCGAGGCCCAGCAGAAGAAGCAGCGGGACATCCTCCAGGGCTTCGAGCAGGAGGTGGCCGAACAGGGGTTCTCCGTCATCCAGGTCCAGATGGGCCTGTTCACCCGCCCCGACCTCATCCCCGTCCTCGAAGGCCAGCCCATCCCCTTCGCCCGGATCGAGGCCCTGGTCAAGGAGCGCAAGGTCCCCAAAGAGACGCTGGACGCGCTTCGGGAGCGCTACGAGAAGCTGAGCTCCAAGCTCGAGGCCGTCTTCGAGCGCCTCAAGGAGATCGACGAGGAGACCCGGCGGATGCTCCGGGCCTGGGACGAGGAGGCCATCACCCCGGTCATCCACGGCGCCATCGACGACGTCCGGGCCAAGTTCGACGGTCCCAAGGTCACGGCCTACCTCGAGGAGGTCGAGAAGTCCCTGGTCAATTCCCTGGACGCTTTCAAGAGCCAGAAGAAGGGCGAGGAGGAGAAGGAGCCGGCGGACGGCTTGACCGAGTACCGGGTCAACCTCCTGGTCGACAACTCGGACCAGAAGGGCGCGCCGGTGGTCATGGAGACCAATCCCAATTACGTCAACCTGTTCGGCTCGATCGAGTCGACCCTGACCCGGATCGGCGTCAGCCTGACCGACTTCACCCAGATCAAGGCCGGCTCCTTCCTCAAGGCCAACGGCGGCTACCTGGTCATCAACGCCCTCGACGCCCTGGTCGAGCCGGGGGTCTGGCCGACCCTCAAGAGGACCCTGCGCAATCAGGTCTTCGAGATCCAGAACTACCTCCAGATGTACCTCTTCTCGAGCGCCCGCCTCAAGCCCGAGCCCATCAAGGCCGACGTCAAGGTCGTCATGATCGGCGACGCCTACATCTACAACCTCCTCTATTTCCAGGACGAGGACTTCAAGAAGATCTTCAAGATCAAGGCCGAGTTCGACTCGGAGATGACCCGGGACGAGGGCTCGTTCCTGGATTATGCCCGGTTCGTCCAGAAGATCTGCCTGGAGGACGGCCTCCTGCCGCTCGATCAGAACGGCATCGCCGCCCTGATCGAGTACTCGACCCGCATCGCCGGGCGGCAGAAGAAGCTGTCGACCCGGTTCCACGTCATCGCCGACGTCATCCGCGAGTCGAGCTACTGGGCCGGCAAGGCCGGCCGGAAGACCGTCGGCCGCGAGGACGTCGAAAAGGCCGTCGACGAGCGCTTCGAGCGGGTCAGCCTGATCGAGGACCGCATCCAGGAGATGATCGAGGAAGGCACCATCCTCATCGACACCCAGGGGGTCGTGGTCGGCCAGGTCAACGGGCTGTCGGTCTACGACATGGGCCAGTTCATGTTCGGCAAGCCGGCCCGCATCACCGCCCGGACGGGCATGGGCCGGGGCGGGGTCGTCAACATCGAGCGCGAGGCCGACTTGAGCGGCCCGACCCACAACAAGGGCGTGCTCATCCTGGGCGGCTATCTGCGCGGCACGTACGCCGTCAAGCGGCCGATGTCGCTGACGGCCTCGCTGGCCTTCGAGCAGTCCTACGGCGGGGTCGACGGCGACAGCGCCTCGTCGACCGAGGTCTACGCGATCCTGTCGAGCCTCTCGGGCCTGCCCCTCCGGCAGGACCTGGCGGTGACGGGGTCGCTCAACCAGCGCGGCGAGATCCAGCCCATCGGCGGGGTCAACGAGAAGGTCGAGGGCTTCTTCGACGTCTGCCGGGCCAAGGGCCTGACGGGAACGCAGGGCGTCCTCATCCCCCACCAGAACGTCCAGAACCTGATGCTGCGAGCCGACGTCGTGGCCGCCGTCAAGGACGGCCGGTTCCACATCTATCCGGTCCGGACTATCGATGAAGGCATCGAGATCCTGACCGGCGTCGAGTCCGGCGCGGCCGGGGCCGGCGGCGAGTTCCCGGAGGGGACCGTCCACTTCCTGGTCGACCAGGAACTCCAGCGCCTGGCCAAGGGGTTGAAGGAGTTCGGCGCGCCGCCCGAACGGGGCGAGGGCGCGACGGAATTCAAGAAGTGACTAGCGGGCCGCCGGCGCCGCCGGGCCCCCGACGAGCCGCTTGAGGCGCCGGACCTCGGCGGTCCGCAGATAGCGCCACTGGCCGGTCCGCAAACCGTCCAGGGTCAGCCCGGCGAAATCGACCCGCGTCAGGGTCTCGACCGGGAATCCGACGGCCTCGAAGAGCTTGCGGATCTCCCGTTTCCGGCCCTCGTGGATCTCGACCTTGAGGGTCGAGTGCCGGTGGCCGCGGCGGACGACCTGGACCCGGGCCGGCGCGGTCCGGCGGCCTTCGAGGAACAGGCCGCGGCGGACCTTGTCGAGGTCCGCCTCCCGCGGATCGCCCTCGACCCGGGCCTCGTAGGACTTGGTCGCGCCGTAGCGGGGGTGGGTCAGTTTGAGGGCCAGGTCGCCGTCGTTCGTCAGCAGCAGGGCCCCCTCGGTGTCGAGGTCGAGGCGGCCGACGGGATAGACGCGGACGGGCTGGTGGCCCAGGAGGTCGAGGACCGTGGGGCGGCCGAACGGGTCCTTGACGCTGACGACCCGGCCGGCCGGCTTGTTGAGCAGGATGTAGACGGGCTTCTCCTCTTCGGGCCGGACGGGATTCCCGCCGGCCACGACGCGGTCGCGGACGGGGTCGATCTTCTCGCCGAGCTCCTGGACGATCCGGCCGTTGACCCGGACCCGCCCCTCGGCGATCCAGCGGTCGGCCTCGCGCCGCGAGCAGACGCCGGCGTGGGCCAGGAACTTGTTGAGCCGCGTCTCCATGGGTGCGGGCCCATTATCCGGCCCGTCCGCCCGGGTGTCAAGGCGCCGTCGCCCGTCCTCCCCGGCGGGTCCCGTCCGGAGGCGGACCGCGGAAAAGAACCTTTCCGGCGGAGATTCGTAGAGATAGGGTAGAATAGAGAAGGTACCTTTATGGCCAAGCTGCAGTTCGGCGAATCGTTCGGGATGGCCCTGGCCTCGCTCTGGTCCAACAAGCTGCGAAGCTTCCTGACCCTGCTCGGCATCATCATCGGCGTCCTGACCATCATCGCCGTGGTCTCGGTCATCCAGGGCCTCAACAACTACGTGTACACCAAGATGGCCTTCTACGGGGCCAACGATTTCTCGGTCCAGAAGTTCTCGATGATCGGGACGTCGATCAAGGAATTCCGCGAGCAGTTGAAGCGGAAGGACATCACGCTCGTCGAGCGCGACCTCATCCGGGCCAACTGCCCCGCCTGCGAGCTGGTCGGGGCCTCGACCTCGACGAGCGCGACGGTCAAATTCGGCAGCCAGTCGCTAAAGGAGACCGAGGTCCTCGGCGTGACCTATCTCGACCACGAGATCGGCGCGGTCCTCGAGCTCGTCGCCGGCCGCCACATCCAGAGCATGGACGAGACCAACGCCCGGCCGGTCTGCGTCATCGGCTCGGACGTCGCCGAGAAGGTCTTCGGCGGCCTCGACCCGCTCGGCCGCTGGCTCAAGGTCGGCAGCCGGGAGTACCAGATCGTCGGGGTGGGCGCGAAGAAGGGCAAGATCCTGGGCTTCAGCCAGGACAACTACGTCCGCGTCCCGATCACGACCTTCATGAAGGCCTACGGCTCGCGGCGGTCCATCAGCATCAACATCCACACCCGGTCCCAGGAGGAGATGGCCCTGGCCCAGGAGCAGGTCCGCACCGTCCTGCGGTCGTGGCGCAAGCGCGGCTACAACGATCCCGACGACTTCTCCTTCGGCACCTCGGAGACGTTCATCAACTTCTACAAGACGGCCACGTCCGGCATCTACTTCGCCATGATCGCGGTGTCCTCGATCGCCCTGATCGTCGGCGGCATCGTCATCATGAACATCATGTTCGTCTCCGTGTCCGAGCGGAAGAAGGAGATCGGCGTGCGCATGGCCGTGGGGGCCCGGCGCCGGGACATCCTGTTCCAGTTCCTCCTCGAATCGGCGGTCATCTCGGGCGTCGGCGGCTTCATCGGCATCGTCCTGGGCTTCCTGACCGCCCGGCTCGTCACGGCGGCGACGGCCATGCCCTCGCGCGTCGAGCCCTCGTCGATCGTCCTGGCCATGGTCATGTCCTGGTCCATCGGCCTGTTCTTCGGCATCTATCCGGCCAACCGGGCGGCCAAGCTCGATCCGGTCGAGGCCTTGAGGTCGGAACTGTGAGATTCCAGATCGTCCGAGAGATCGTGGCCATGGCCCTGGATTCCCTGCGGTCCCACAAGCTCCGCTCGTTCCTGACCATCCTGGGGATCGTCATCGGGGTCATGACCGTCATCGGCATGGTCTCCGTCATCCAGGGGCTCAACAAGAGCTTCCTGTCCGAGCTCCAGGCGGCCGGCTCGGACATCATCATCATCACCAAGAACGATCCCGTCCAGATGGGCCGGATGTCCGAGGAGGAGCGGGTCCGCAAGGACCTGACCATGGACGACGTCCGGGCCCTGGAACGGGAAGCGACCCTGACCAAGGCCGTCGCCGTCAGCGTCAACGTCAGCGTCTTCGAGCAGATCGAGATCAAATACCAGAACGCCAAGAACGATTCGGCCATGATCTTCGGCATGAACGACAAGTGGCCGGTTGTCATGTCTCTCTACCTGCCCCAGCTGGGCCGGTTCATCACCGCCGGCGAGGTCGAGCGGGGCGCCCCCGTCTGCGTCCTGGGCTCCGAGCTGGCCGACGCCCTGTTCCCCATGACCAACCCCCTCGGCAAGGAGATCCGGGTCGGGCCGGCCGCCTTCACGGTGGTCGGCGTCCTGGCCAAGCGCGGCCAGATGTTCGGCCAGAGCCGGGACAACTTCGTCGGCCTGCCCGTCACCACGCTGATGAAGCACTTCCCCTACGACAAGGAACAGATGGAGATCATCGCCGCGCCCCGCGATCAGACCCTGCTCCAGGAGACCATCGAGCAGCTCGGCGGCATCCTCCGCCAGCGGCGCAAGGTCCCCTACGGCAAGCCCAACGACTTCGCCATCATGACCCAGGATTCGATGGTCGACCTCTACAACCAGCTGACCGGCGCGGCCTACCTGGTCATGATCGTCATCTCGTCGATCGGCCTCCTGGTCGGGGGCATCGGGGTCATGAACATCATGCTGGTCTCCGTCAAGGAGCGGACGCGCGAGATCGGCATCCGCAAGGCCCTCGGCGCCCGGTCCGGCGACATCCTGAAGCAGTTCCTGATCGAGGCCGTCGTGCTGACGGGCCTGGGCGGGATCATCGGCGTCCTGGTCGGCTTCGGCATCGCCCTGCTGGTCCGGGTCGCGACCCCGCTGCCGGCCGCGGTCTCGCCCTGGTCGGTCATCCTGGGGCTGTCGGTCTCGGCCGCCATCGGCCTGTTCTTCGGCCTGGTGCCGGCCCGCAAGGCCGCCCACATGGACCCCATCGTCTCCCTCCGCTACGAATAGGGAGCGGGGGCGCGCGCCTGCGCCTGACTACCTGTCGACGATCGTCTCGAACCCGCCGTAGGCCATGCGTTTCATGTCGAACGGCATCGCCATTCCTTCCATCGTCCCCTGGGCGTCCTTCATGACCTTGGCGTTGACGCGGTCCCGATGGGCGCGGGACTTGAACACGATCCAGGAGAAGACCACCGTCTCGCCGCGCTTGAGCTTCAGCAGGCGGGAAAAGGGCAGCGCCCAGGGCGCCCGCAAGTCTTCGGCGACGCATTCCCGATACTCGAGAGCCCCGTGCTTCATCCAGAGCTCGCCCCCCTTCCGAGCCATGCGCCGGTAGGCCGGCAGGTTCTTCTTCAGGATCGGGATCACGAATCCGTCGACATACTTCATGACCAGCCTCCTTCTTTATCCGGAACGATTCCTCTAGGGGATATCGCAATATTCGTGCCATTCCGGAACAGGTCGAAGATGGCCGGATGCGTCCGGAAATCCTGCCTGACGGGACTCGGTTCGCGGGCCCGGGCCGGGAGCTCCGCTAAAACGCTTCGATCTCGGCGCGGGTGGGGGCGGAGGGCTGGGCGCCGGGGCGGGTGACCGAGATCGCGGCCGCGGCCTGGGCGAAACGCAGGGCCTCGGGCAGGGGGCGCTTCTCGGCCAGGGCCACGGCCAGGGCCCCGTTGAAGACGTCGCCGGCCGCGGTGGTGTCGACGGGCACGGCCTTGAACGCAGGGACGCGGGCATCGAAGCCGGCCGCGAGCGCGTAGACGCCCCGCTCGCCCAAGGTGACGACGACCGTTCCGGGACCGCGGTCGCGGAGCCGGCGGGCGGCGTCACGGGCGCCCGGCTCGTCCCTCACCGCGATCCCCGTCAGGAACCCGGCTTCATGCTCGTTGGGCGTCAGCACCGCGACCCCCCGGAGACATTCGTCGTCGAGCTCGCGGGCCGGGGCCGGATTGAGGACGACCGGCACTCCCCTCTTGTTCGCCTCGCGGACCGCCGCTTCGACGGCCTCGGCCGGCGATTCGAGCTGAAGCAGGAGGATATCGGCGCCGGCGAACGCCGCCGCGGCCCGGGCGATGTCCGCCGCGGACAGGCGGGCGTTGGCCCCGGAAGCGACGGAGATGCTGTTCTCGCCCCGCTCGTCGACGGTGATCAGGGCGATCCCCGAGGGCGCGTCCGCGGTGCGGAACACGAACCGCGTGTCGACGCCGTCCGCGGCCAAAGCGGCCAGGGCCCGCTCGCCAAAGACGTCGTCGCCGACCCGGGCCACGAAAGTGACGCGGGCCCCGGCCCGGGCGGCGGCCACGGCCTGGTTGGCGCCCTTGCCGCCGCCGGCCATGGCGAAGTCCCGGCCGATCACGGTTTCGCCCGGCCGCGGGATGCGCGGCACGCGCAGGACCATATCCGTGTTCGAGCTGCCGACGACGACGACCCGGGTCACGCGTGCTCCGTGAGCCAAGCCGCGGCGGCGGCCACGGCGTCCGCGAGCCGGCCCGGGTCGGCGGACACCAGCTCGACGAGCGACGGCCCTCCCCCGCCCTTGACCGGGGCGACGGCGGCGACGGCCGGGATGGCCTGCCGCAGGTCGGCCGCGATGGTCGCGGCCCGGGCCAGGATGACGTGGCCCTGTGTTCCGGTCGCGGCGCCATAGGCCACGGCGAACTCGCCGGCCTTGACGACGTTGAGGGCCAGGAAGCGCGCCTCCTCGGGCGTCCGGCCATCGAGCACGCCGGCGATGACCCGGCCCGACGCCGAGCGGACGATCTCTCCGGCCTCGAGGGCGGCCAGCCGCTCCTCGAGCTGGCGGCCGCGCTTCTTCGAGGCCTTGTGCTCGGCGGCCAGCTTTTCGACCTGCCCGCCGACGTCGGCCGCGCCGGCGGAGAACATCGCGGCCAGCTTGCGGACCGTCCGGTCCTTGGCCCGGAAATCGCGCAGGGCCCGGCCGCCGCAGAGGAACTCGAAGCGCAGGTTGCCGCGGATCTTCTCGGCCGGGCCGATGCGGATGAGGCCGATCTCGCCCGTCCTCCGGACGTGGGTGCCGCCGCAGGCCGAGTAGTCGAAGCCGTCCACTTCGACCACGCGCAGCAGCCCCGACTTCTTCGGCGGCCGCCGCAGCGGCACCTCGCCGATGCGTTCCTCGGGCACGGCATAGGTCTTGACCTCGCGGTCCTCCCAGACGACGGCGTTGGCCCGGTCTTCGACCCGGTCGAGGTCGGCGTCGGCGATCTTCGACAGCCCGATCTCCAGCGTCGACAGCTCCGGCCCCATGTGGAAGGACCGCGTCTCGCCCTTGACGATCTCCCAGAAGGCCTGGGACAGGACATGCTGGCCGGTGTGCTGCCGCATGTGGTCGAAGCGGCGGGCCCGGTCGATCGCGCCGCGGACCCGCCCGCTCTCAATGGCCCGGTCGAGGACGTGGAGGATGACGCCGTCTTCGAGGTCGAAGACCTCGAGGACGGCCGCTCCGCCGAGCGTCCCCAGGTCCCACGGCTGGCCGCCCGATTCGGGATAGAAGGCCGTCCGGTCGAGGACGACAGCCGGCCGGCCCTGGTGCTCTCGCCGCTCGACGACCTCGGCCTCGAACTCGAGCAGATAGGCATCTTCGAAGTACAGCCGCCGCGTCTCGCTCATCTCGCGTTCCTCCAGGTCCGATTATAGCGTCCCCTTTTGGGGACAACAAGATGGGGTCAAACCTACATCCGGGAGCGGATTCAGAGGAGCGACCGCCAGATGCCCGGCGGAGCGACACGGAGCCGGGCTTCTGGGAGATATCCAAGGAGAGCCCGGGATATTGGGTAAAAGGTAGGTTTGACCCCATCCGATGTAGGTTTGACTGAATCCGCTCCCGGATGTAGGTTTGACCCCATCCGATCCGGCCGGATCAGACAAGCCGGGCGACCCCGGCCGCGGCCAACACCCGGACCGTCGTTTTGAAATGGATCTTGGCCACCTGCTTCAGGATGTCCGGACCCTTCTCCCGGACGAGCCGGGCGGCCGCTTTTTCGACCAGGTCCGAGGCGCCCTTGGGCAGCTCGGCCCCGACCTCGCGGGACAGGGCCCGGAGCCGGTCCAGGAACTCGGCCCGGGCCAGGATCGAGGCGGCCGCCACGGCGGCATCCTCCTCGGCCCGGGGCCTTTGGACGAGCTCGATCTCGCGGCCCTTCTGGAGCAGGGCGTTGCGGACGAACTTCTCGTCGCCGAACTGGTCGGTGATGGCCCGTCCGGCCGGCACGCGCTCGAGGACGTTCTCGATGGCCCGGGCGTGGCCCCAGGCCAGCAGCCGGTTCAGGTTGCCGATCTTCTCCCAGAGCTCGTTGTATTTCTCCGGGCCGATGGTGACGACCGAATGGAAGGGGTAGGCCCGCTTGAGCGTCGCGGCGATCTCCCGGCAGCGGGCGTCCGAGGTCCGCTTGGAGTCCTTGACCCCGAGCTCGGCCAGCGCGCGCTCCTGCCCCTCGGGCATGAAGAAGGCGGCCACGACGAGCGGCCCGAAATAATCGCCTTTGCCGGATTCGTCCGAGCCGACGCGGCCCGGCTCGGGCGGAAAGAGCCCGGCGGCCATCACATCGTCCCGTAAACGACGCGGCCGCCGAAGACGGTCATCCGGACCGAGACCCGGTCGATGTCCTCGGGCGGGATGGTGAAGATGTCGCGGTCCAGGACGACCAGGTCGGCCAGCTTGCCCGGCGCGATCGACCCTTTCCGGGCCTCGGCGAACTCGACCCAGGCGCCGTTCACGGTGTAGGCCCGCACGGCCTCCTCGATCGGCACCTTCTCGCCCGGGACCCAGCCGCCGGGATTCTTCCCGTCGAGGGTCCGCCGCGTCACGGCGGCGTAGATGCCGAGGATCGGGCTCAGGGGCGCGACCGTCCAGTCCGAGCCGAAGGCCAGGACGGCCCCGGCCCGGCGCAGGGACTCGAAGGCGTAGGTCGTCCGGACGCGCTCGGGCCCGATCTTGGTCTCGGCCCAGCGGCCGTCGTCGATGGCGTGATAGGGCTGGACCGAAGCCACCAGCCCGAGCCGCCCGAAACGGGCGATGTCGGCCGGGCGCAGGTGCTGGGCGTGCTCGACCCGCCAGCGGCGGTCGCGCGGTCCGTCGGCGGCCGCGGCTTTCTCGAACATGTCGAGGAGCAGGCTGTTGGCCCGGTCCCCGATGGCGTGGACGGCCAGCTGCAGCCCGGCCCGGTCGGCCTCGAGGACGCGCTTCTCCATGATCCCTTCGGGGAACATCTGGCCGGCCAGCAGGCCGGAGGTCGTCGGATCGTCGGCGTACGGCTCGAAGAAATAGGCCGTGGCCGAGCCCAGCGAGCCGTCCACGAAACCCTTCAGCCCGGCCAGCGTCAGGACGTCGTTGCCGAACGGGGATTTCATCTTCAGCCGGGCCAGCAGGCCGACCTCGTCGATGGGCACGTAGGCGTAGACGCGGGTCGTCAGCCGGCCGCGGCGGGCCAGCTCCTGGAAGGTCTCGAAGCTCGCGGCGTCGGCCATCTCGTGGACCGAGGTGACGCCGTTCGCCGCGGCGTGCCGGACCGAGGCCTCGGCCGCCTCGAGCCGCTCCTCCGGGGTCGGCACCGGGACCTTGGCGAAGACCAGGTCCATGGCCGTGTCCTTGAGGATGCCCGTCGGCTCGCCCGTCACCGGGTCCTTCTCGATCTCGCCGCCCGGCGGCACCGGCGTGTCCCGGGTGACGCCGGCCAGCTTCAGGGCCAGGCTGTTGGCCACGACCATGTGCCCGTCGAAGCGGTTGACGCAGACGGGATTGTCGGGCGTCACCGCGTCCATCCAGTCCTTGCGCGGCAGCTCCACGGGCCGGAGCTGCTGGTGGTCCCAGTCGCCGTTGAGGATCCAGCGCCCGGGCCCCAGCTCCTTGGCCTTGGCCGCGATCCGGGCCACGAACTCCTCGCGGCTGCCGGCGTCGCGGAGCTGAATGCTCTTCAGGGCGAAGCCGCCGGCCAGGAAATGGGTGTGGCTGTCGATGAACCCCGGCAGCAACAGGGACCCGCCGAGGTCGACGACGGCGGTCGCCGGGCCGGCCAGGGCCCGCACCTCGGCCGTCGTCCCGACCGCGTGGATCTTGTCGCCGCGGACGGCCACGGCCTGGGCCCAGGGCCGGGCCGCGTCCCCCGTCCAGACTTTGCCGTTGACCAGCGCCAGGTCGACCATGTTCCCCTCCGTCCGCTTGTGACAGCCGGTCCAGGCCGCCACCGCCAGCACGAGAGCCATCGCCAGGTAAGCGTGTTTCATGTTCGTTCTTTCGGAACCTTATATAAAAGAAACGGCGGCCGAAAGCAAACCCGAATCCGGGGGGGCCGGCGGGGCGCGGGGGGAAGGGGGGGTCGCAGGCGCGGCGTTGACGAGTGTGGTAGAATGAACGGCCTGACGGGCGCCTGCCGGCGCCCGATCCCTCGGAGGCCCTTATGATCGACGCGACCCAGATCCGCAAAGGCATGATCATCATCATGGACAACACCCTCTGGCGGGTGATGGAGATGCAGCTCATCACCCCGGGACGGTGGAAGGCCATGGTCCAGACCAAGCTCCGCAACATCCTCAACGGCTCCCAGACCGAGCACCGCTTCCGCTCCGAGGAGCGGCTCGAGCAGGCCCGCCTCGACGAGCTGGAGATGGAGTTCCTCTACGAGCAGGGCGGCGAGTACGTCTTCATGAACACCGAGAACTACGAGCAGGTCTCGCTCAACGCCGAGGCCATCGGCGAAGCCGTCAAGTACCTCAAGGCCAACACCGTCATCGAGATCGAGATGTACGAGGGCAAGCCGGTCGGCGTCAACCTGCCCCGGACCATGGATCTCAAGGTCGTCAGCACCGAGCCCCGGCTCCAGGGCGCGACCAAGACCGCCCTCTACAAGCCGGCCGTCATCGAGACCGGCGCGACCGTCCAGGTGCCGGAGTTCATCAAGGAAGGCGACGTCGTCCGCATCGACACGCTGGACGACAAGTACCTCGGCCGGGCCTGACCGCCCGGACCGGATCAGTAATCGAGCCGGGCCACCCCGACGTTCCCGTAGCTGTCCCGGACCCTGACCGTGACCTGGTTCTCCGCGCCAGCGGGGAGCTTCAGCGAGACCTTGAACGACTCGGCGCGCGAGTCCGCGATGCCGTCGACCGGGAAGACCACCCGCCACTCGCCGGGCCGGACGAGCACCTTGGCTTCCTCGATGAAGGAGTAGGCGTCCTCGGCCTGGAAGGCGATGTCGAGCCCGCCGGCGCCGCGGGCCGCGGTCAGCCCCTTGACGACCGGCAGCGAGTTGTCGATGACCAGCGGCGGCCCGGTCTTGTCCGTCCGCAGCTCCGTCCCGGCCGGATTGGAGGGCGCGTCGGAGGCCGTCAGCCGGAGCCCGTACGTCCCGTCGGGATAGGCCAGGGTGTCGAAAGCGTAGATCGTCTCGGTCAGGTCGTCGGCCAGGACCCGCCAGGCCGTCTCGCCGTCCTTCCGGATCGCCAGGGTGTAGCGCAGGGCGTCGCCGTTCTCGTCGGCGGCGTCCCAGGAGAGGGTCTGGAAGCCCTTGCGCTCGGCCTTCCGCGACGGCATCCCGATCCGCAGGCCGTCGTCCTTCTTGCCGGGCGTCTCGGCCGGATGGGCCTCGAGGCCGAGGATGACGTCGTCCTGCTCGGGCAGCTTCAGATAGACCTGGTTGGGCGGCAGGGACTCGAACCGGGTCACCGCCGGGGCGAGGTTGGCCTGCAGGTAGAAGACGGCCAGCCGGTCGAAGACCGGCGAAGCCTGGCCGGTCGGCGTCCGCAGCAGGACCTTGACCTGGAGACAGCGGGCCCGGGGGCTCAAGACCTGCTCCTCGCCCTTGACGTAGAACGGCGACCAGTCCGTCCAGGTCGCGTTGGGCTCGCCGGTGTTGCCGCTCCGGGTCTGGAGCTGGACCGAGGCCCCCGAGGCCGCGGCAGCGGCCCAGACGATCCGGCCCCACGAGGCCTGCGTCCGGGCGTCCAGGACGGGACTCGTGTATTCGCCGGCGAATCGCTGCTCGGGCAGCAGCCGCCCGAAGTAGCAGGGATTGTTCGACAGCACGTAGATCTTGGCGTCCAGGGCCGCCAGCTGGTAGACCTGCTCGGAGCTCTGCTGCAGCAGCAGGGCCACCCGCTCGTCCCGGTCGATCGAGTAGATCCGGCCCCGGCCGCCCGTGCCGAAGAGGACTTTCTGGTCCGCCTCCCGCCAGAGCAGCGTGTAGACCATCTCGTCGTCCGAGCTCCACAGGCGCCGGGCCAGGCCGTCGGGCGCGATGCGGAACACCGCGCCGCCGTCCTTGCCGGCGGCGGCCGCGGCCATCGGCAGGGACGACGGCCGGCCCGCGCCGGTCGCGCCGCCCAGCCCGCCCACGGCCCCGCCGGCGCTGACCGTCATGACCACTTCGGCGTTCAAGCGCACCGGCTCCTCCGCCGCGTCGTCCCTTTTCGTCCGCGACGGCGTGCCCGAGGCCGCGGCGTAGATCCGGCCCTCGCGGTCGACGGCCAGGCTGCGGACCTCCTCGTAGGGCGTCTCGAACAGGACCGAGGCCCGGCCCTCGGCCGAGATCCGGTAGACCAGACCGTTGCCGCCGCTGCCGGCGACCACGTCGCCGCGGGCGGTCCTCTCCAGGCACAGGATGTGGTTCTCCGCCGCCTTGAAGAACATCCCGCCCTCGCCGAGCGGCGAGACCCGGTAGATGCCGCCGCTCTCCCCCACCGCCGCCCAGAGCTCGCCGGAGTCGAAGAACAGCAGGTCCCAGATGTACTTCTCGGCCGGATTGAAGAACTCCTCGCCCTTGCCCTTGTCGGTGATCTTGTAGATCTTGCCGTTCGGCGAGGTCGCGGCGAAGAGGATCCCCTTGCGGTCCTGGGCCAGGGCCGTCACGTCCATCTCGGGGGCCTGGAACCAGAGCTCGGCCTGGCCGGCCTTGTCGATGCGGTAGACGCGGCCGCCGTGCCCGGTGCCCAGATAGGCCGCCCCGTCCGGCGTGGCCAGGGACGAGAGGTAGAACTCCTCCTGGGGAGCGGCGATCCTCTCTTCCTTGGGGGCCAGGGCGAGGGCCCCGTCGTAGGAGACCGAAACGCCGTCGAACTTGCCCCGTAGGTAGTCCTCCCGGGTCCGCAGCTCCCATTTCTGGGGCACGACCGCCCGGAGGGACGAGGCCAGGACGAGCAGGCCGAAAACGGCGGCGAGGGCGTGTTTGCGCATGGCGGGGTGGGCTCCTATCCTCATGAATGGTCCAGGCTACTTGCGGATGCGGACGGGGATGGTCGCCCCGCCCTTGAAGACATAGGGAACGGCCAATTGGTATTCGCTCAGCGTGGACCGGTTGATCTCGGTCGGGCCGGCCGCCGAGGAGCGCGGCGAGGCGAACATGGTCTTGAGGGTCGGCGGCAGGTTGGGCAGCTCTTCGCCCTTCAGGAACAGCCCCGGCTTGGGGGCCATGAGCCGGAAGTAGATCCGGTTGTTCTTGCGCAGGCTGCTCAGGAGGCGGACGAGCTGGTCGAGGCTCCGGGGCACGAACTCCTGGATGCGGTACTGGGACCGCTCGACCTGCTGCATGGTCGCGCCGTCGCCGACGAGGACCTGGAACTCGGTGCCGGCCGGCAGGGCCGGGGCCAGGATGGAAACCTCCTCCATCCGCCGCTCGTCCTTCTGGGTCCGGTAGAAGGCCTGGAGCTTGATGACCTCGCCCGGCGAGACCTCGTATTTGTCGAGCAGGACCCTCTCCAGGGTGGCCTGGCGGGTCTCCTCGACGGCCTTGACGCTGAGGTCGATGCGGAAGATGCCGACGTCCTGGAACTCGTTGTTCAGCAGGACGTAGGTGACCGCCGCCAGCAGCCCGGACAGGCTGGTCGCCGAGTTGTCGTAACCGCCCGAAAAGAGGTCCTCGAGATGGACGGCCAGGCCGCCCTTGTCGAGGAAGACGTCGGCGCTGAACTCCAGGGCCAGGTCGCCGTAGCTGCGCTCCTCCCCCGTCATCAGGCCGGACACGGCCATGTTGACGAGGGCCGGGGTCAGGAACCTGTCGGCGGCCAGCCGGAGCTTGAAATCCTTGCGGACCCCGGGACCGCCCTGCAGGCCGATGTTGAGCGGGATGAGCCGGGGCAGGACCCCGACCTCGCCCGCCGCCCCGGCCGTGCGGTCCTGGCTGAAACGGCCGATGACCGGGCCGGTCGCCGACAGCTTGAAGGAGCTCTCCAGGCTGGGCATGACGGTGATGATGTCGGCCCGGGTCATGGCGTAATCGACCTTCCCGAGATTGTAGATCGGATGGCCGAAGGCCAGGATCCTGTTGCCGTCGACGTAGGTCACCGTGCCGACAGCACTGATGTCGAGGTCGCCGCCGATGAGCTGGACGCCCACCGCGTCGCCCTCGCGCAGCGGCGCTTCGGCCGCGGCGCCGACGGACCGGGCCTGTCCCGCGGTCCCGCTCCGGACGGCCCGGAAGCCCAAGGGAGAGAAGAACGACCGGGCCCGCTCGAAGGCCGCGGCCGGGAAGCCGCTCATGACCAGGGGCAGCTCGAGAGGGGCCAGCGAGGGGTCGGGCCGGGCCGGGCCGGGCCGGGGCTCCAGGGTCTTCAGGTAGGCCCCGGCCAGCTCCTCCTGGCTCGCGTCCTCGCGCAGGACGAGCGTCCGGGCCGGGCCGGGCCCGGGCGCTTCGGGCGAAGCGCCGACGGCCAGCATCTCCTCGATCGGCGTGATCCCGGCGATGGCGTCCTTGGAGTAGGCGAAGCCGGAGGCCACGGCCCCGATGAGCTTGCCGTCGATGTAGACGGGACTGCCGCTCATGCCGGCGATGATGCCCGTCGATTCGAGGCCTTGGCCCTTCAGCCGGGCCAGGATGACGCTGCGCTTGGGCGCGGAATTCTCCAGGACGCCGAGGATCTCGACCTCGAAGTCCTCGATGGCCCGGCCCCGGAAGACGCTCTTGCCGCGGCCCTTCTGGCCCGGCTTGACCTGGGACAGCGGCATGGTGATGGTGGCCGCTTCGGCCGCCAGGGCGGCCGCGCCGAGGGCCAGGACGGCCAGCCAGGCCCGGGCTCTCAAATGATCCCCAGCTGCCGGCCGCACTTTTCAAAGGCCGCCAGGATGGCGTCGAGCTCGGCGTCGGTGTGGCCGGCCCCGTAGCTGGTCCGGATCAGGGACTGCCCCCGCCCCACGGCGGGATAGACGACCGGCGTCGTGAAGATGCCTTCCTCCCGCAGCAGCCGCCAGAGCATGAAGCACTTCTCGTCGTCGTGGACGAGGACGGGGATGATGGGGGTCTGCGACGGGCCGGTGTCGTAGCCCATGGCCCGGAAGCCGGAGCGCATGCGCTCGGTGACGGCCCAGAGCCGGGCCCGCAGCTCGGGCTGGGTCTCGAGCATGTCCAGGATGGCCAGGACCGAGGCGATGGAGGCCGGGGTGGCGGCGGCGCTGAAGATCAGCGGCCGGGCGTGGTGCTTGATGTAGGAGATGACGGTCCGGGACCCGGCCACGACGCCGCCGATCGAGGCGAAGGTCTTGCTGAACGTGCCCATGACCAGGTCGACCTCGGCTTCCAGGCCGAAGTGCTCCGGCGTGCCCCGGCCCGTCGCCCCGAGGACGCCGATGCCGTGGGCGTCGTCGACCAGGATCCGGGCCCCGTACTTGCGGGCCAGGGGGACGATGCCCGGCAGGTCGGCGATGTCGCCCTCCATGCTGAAGACGCCGTCGACGACGACGAGCTTGCCGGCCCGCTCCGGCAGCGAGGCCAGCAGGCGGTCGAGGTCCTTCATGCTGTTGTGGCGGTACTTGTGGACCGTGGCGAAGGACAGGCGGCAGGCGTCGATGATGCTGGCGTGGACCATGCGGTCGATGACGATGTGGTCGCCTTTGCCGGCGATCGTCGAGATGATGCCCAGGTTGGTCTGGTAGCCCGTGCTGAAGGTCAGGGCGGCTTCGCGCCGCAGGAACCCGGCCAGTCGGGCCTCGAGCTTCTCGTGGAGGTCGATCGTCCCGGTCAGGAAGCGCGAGCCGCAGGTGCCGACGCCGTAGCGGTCGACGGCCTCCTTGGCCGCCGCCTTGGCCCGGGGATGGTGGGCCAGTCCGAGGTAATTGTTGGAGCCGACCATGATCATCGGCCGGCCGCCGACCTTGATCTCGTTCCCGACCGCTTCCTCGATGGGGGTGAAGTAGGGATACAGGTCGGCCGCCTTGAGCTCATCGGCCCGGGTGAAGGCCCGGCACTTGTCGAATAGATCCACCTGGTCTCCTCCCTTTCGGCACGGGGCCGTTGACCGCCGCGGCCGAATCTCATAGAATGCCGCCCATGCGGGTGCTGGTCACCGGAGGAACAGGCTTTCTCGGGAGCCATCTCGTCGAGGCCCTCCTCGAGGAGTCCGGTGTCGAGGTCTACGCCCTGGTCCGCGACCCATCGAAGCTGCGCTGGCTTCAGGGGGTCGAGGGGGTGCGCTTCGTCGCCGGGGACCTCCGGAAGCCGCCCCGCCTGCCGGCCGGTCTGACCTGCGTCTACCACCTGGCCGGATTGACCAAAACCCTCCGGCCGGCCGAGTATTATACCGTAAACCGCGAGGGGACGGCAAATCTGCTCCGGGCCCTGGAGGGCCAGCCGCCGGGCCTGCGCTTCGTTCACTTGAGCAGCCTGGCCGCCGTCGGGCCGTCCCGCCCCGGCCGCGGGGTGACCGAGGACGACCCGCCCCGCCCGGTCTCCCCCTACGGCGAGAGCAAGCTCCAGGCGGAGGCCGAGGTCCTGAAATTCCGGGACCGCTTCTCCGTCGTCATCCTCCGGGCGGCGGCCATCTATGGCCCCCGCGACGAGGACTTCCTCGAGTTCTTCCGCTGGATCCGGCGCGGCATCCGGCCCGTGCTGGGCTCCCGCAAGATCATGAGCCTCGTCTACGTCCGGGACGCGGTGCGGGCCTGCCTGCGGGCCGGCCGGCCCGGGCGTCCGAGCGGCGAGATCTTCAACCTGGCCTGCCCCCGGCCCTGCGGCTGGGAGGACATCGGCCGCGTCTCGGCCCGGCTGCTGGGCAAGCGGACCGTACCGGTCTACGTGCCGTTCTGGTCGGCTTACCTGGCCTCGATCGCCTCGGAAGGCCTGGGCCGCCTCCTCGGGGTGGACCAGAGCCTGGCCAACGTCAGCAAGGTCAAGCAGATGAAGCCCGACGGCTGGGTGGCCGACGTCGGCAAGGCCCGCCGCGAGCTGGGCTTCGAGACGGTCTTCTCTCTGGAACAGGGCCTGGGCGAGACCATCGCCTGGTACCTCTGGAAAGGCCTGTTGTGACCCGGGCCGCGGCCGCGGACCGGAGTTTATTTTTGGGGAGGCATCCTCTATAATGAAAACGAGCATGAACGCACCGCGGACCGTCATCACCGGTACCGGCCACTACGTCCCGCCCCGCGTCGTCACCAACCAAGACCTCGAAAAGCTGATGGACACGTCCGACGAATGGATCCGCGAACGGAGCGGCATCCGCGAGCGCCATCACGTCGAGCCCGGGGTGGGCACCTCCGACCTGGCCGTCGAGGCCGCCCGCCGGGCCATCGCCGACGCCCGGATCGATCCCGCGACCATCGACTTCGTCGTCGCCGCCACGCTGTCGCCCGACCACTATTTCCCGGGCATCGGCGTCATGGTCCAGGCCAAGCTGGGCCTGGGCACGACCGGCGCCCTGGACGTCCGCAACCAGTGCAGCGGCTTCCTTTACGCCCTGTCGGTCGCCGACCAGTACATCAAGGCGGGCACCTACAAGCGCATCCTCCTGGTGGCCGCCGAGGTCCAGTCGTCCAACCTCGACTTCTCGGACAAGGGCCGCGACATGTCGGTCCTGTTCGGCGACGGGGCCGGGGCGATCATCCTCGAGCCCCACCTCGAGGACGACGGCCGCGGCCTCCTCTCCACCCATCTCTACGCCGACGGCAACTTCGTCTCCCACCTGTGGATGGAGAAGCCCAGCTCCAAGGACAGCCCGACCTTCCAGCCGGCCTTCTTCGGGGAAGGCCGCTTCTTCCCCAGGATGGAGGGCCGCAACGTCTTCGTCAACGCCTGCCAGCGCATGCCCGAGGCGGTCCGCACCGGCCTGGCCCACAACGGGCTGGCCGTCGAGGACATCGACGCCCTCATCCCCCACCAGGCCAACGACCGCATCTCGCTCCAGGTGGCCAAGGGCCTCAAGATCCCGGTCGAGAAGGTCGTCCGGAACATCGACCGCTTCGGCAATACGACCGCCGCCTCCATCCCCATCGCCCTCGACGAGTCCGTCAAGAGCGGCCGGATCAAGCGCGGCGACCTGGTGGTCCTGACGGCCTTCGGCTCCGGTTACACCTGGGCCTCGGCCTTCCTCCGCTGGTAGGGCAAAAAGGCCGTCTTCATATACACCGAGGGTAAAAAAGGGTTTGTCTGGCACCGCGGAAGTGTGCTAGGATTTTCGAGTCCGTTGAGGAGGAACTCATGAAAAGAACAGCCGTCGTCGTCGTCGCGCTGGCCCTTTTCGCCTGCGCGACGGGCGCCCTGCTGGCCCAGTCGGCCGAGGACGCCAAGTTCAAGAAGTTCCAGGACTCCTTCTGGGACGCCTACTTCAAGTTCTATCCCACCGCCGGGACCCTCCAGGGCTTCGCCAAGTACAACGACAAGCTCGAGGACCCGAGCGAAGGGGCTCTCGACAGGTTCAACGAGGTCCTGGACGGATTCAATCAGGAGCTGGTCACCAAGATCGACCGGAGCAAGCTCTCCGCGGAGAACCTCCTCGATCTCGAGATGTACCTCGACTTCCTCGATCTCGAGTTCCTGAAGCTCCAGTACACGCTGCCCTGGCAGGACAATCCGCTCCTCTACAACGACCTCTTCGTCCAGAGCCTGCGGAGCCTCCTGGTCAAGAACGGCGGCGCCAACGCCGCGGCGGCCGCGGCCCGGGCCAAGCTCATCCCCGGCCTGGTCAAGCGGGCCAAGGACAGCCTGAAGAACCCGCCCCCCGAATACACCCAGGCGGCCATCGACCAGATGCCGGCCATCATCGACTTCTACCGGGTCGAGATCCCGAAGCTCTCCGGCGGCGCCGCCGCCCTCCAGGCCGAGGCCGGCAAGGCCGTCACGGCCCTCGAGGACTACCAGCGCTGGCTGAAGGGCGAGCTCCTGGCCAAGTCGACCGGGAACTTCCGCATGCCCGACCCGCACCTGCGCCTGCTGCGCCGGACGACCCAGGGCAACCTGCCCATCCTCGAGGAGGTCGTTCAGCGCTCCCTGGCCGACTTCAACAACATCCGCCGGGACATGTTCCTCGTCTGCATCCCCTTCTACAAGATCATGTACCCGAACGTCGACATCGAGCAGCTGGGCCGGACCAAGGGCGAGGAACAGACCCGCAACACCGTCATCCAGGGCGTGCTCGACAAGATCAAGAGCGACCACGTCCCCCCCGCCGATTTCGTCAGCCGCATCGGCACGGCCGCGGGCGGCCTCAAGACCTTCATCCAGCAGCAGAGCCTGATCGAGCTGCCGGCCGACGAGCTGGCCATCGAGCCCATGCCCGCCTACGGCCAGCCCGGCCGCTGGACGCAGCTCTCGCACCCCGGGGCTTTCGAGGCCGCCGGGCCCTACACGCTCTACGTCAAGCCCGTGCCCGCGGAATGGGCGGCCGACATGGCCACCTCGTTCCTGGAAGAGCACAACAACTATTATATGGACTTCTCGACCATCCAGCGGATCTACCCCGGCTCGTTCGTGCCCCTGGCGATGACCCGGAAAGACCCCTCCGTCATCCGCCGCATGGCCGCCAACCAGGGCCTGCTCAAGGGCTGGCCGATCTTCCTGGAGGACCTCTTCATGGAGACCGGCTACGGCAACTACGACCTGCGCATGCGCCTCAACCAGCTCAAGCTCATGCTCAAGACGGTCATCGATTTCCAGATGGACATCAACGTCCACGAGGGCACCTGGACCAAGGACAAGGTCATCGACTACATGACCCTCCGCGGCTTCATGACCAAGGCCGAAGCGGAGCGCCGCTGGACCCAGATCGTCCTCAATCCCGGCGAAGGCGCCCAGGCCTACATCGGCTACCAGGAGATCCTGGACATGGAGAAGGACTACCGCAAGCTCAAGGGCGAGTCCTTCAGCGCCAAGGAGTTCCTCCAGAAGCTCCTCAACTACGGCGCCATTCCGCTCACCAAGCTGAAGGTCAAGCTGGCCCAGTAACGTCAGATCGGGGACACGTACCGCCGCGGTACGTGTCCCCTTTTTTTTCCCCCATGGCCAAGCCGCCCCGCCTCGTCGACTCCCACGCCCACCTCGACATGCCCGAGTTCGACGCGGACCGCTCCGCGGTCGTCCGCCGGGCCTTCGCCGCGGGCCTGGCGGCCATCCTCTGCCCGGCCGACCTGACCCGCCCGGACAGCCTGGCCACGATCGCGGCCCTGGCGGCCGAGTTCGGACCGGTCCTGGCCGCGGCCGGCGTCCACCCCCACCAGGCCAAGGACCTGACCGAAGGCCACCTCCGGGACCTCGAGGCCCTGACCGGCCGCTCGGCCATCCGGGCCGTCGGGGAGATCGGGCTCGACTATCACTACGACTTCTCCCCGCCGGAGGCCCAGCGCCGGGCCCTGCGGGCCCAATTGGCCCTGGCGGAGCGGCTCGGGCTGCCGGCCATCCTCCACAGCCGTCTGGCCGGAGCGGACGTCGTCGCGGCGGTCGACGGCGAGCGCTTCGGGCGGGGCGGGGTCCTGCACTGTTTCACCGAGGACTGGGCGATCGCCTCGGCCATGCTCGACCGGGGCTTCCTGATCTCGTTCTCCGGCATCCTGACCTTCCCCAAGGCCGGGGCCCTGCGCGAGGTCGCCGCCCGGGTCCCGCTCGACCGCCTGCTCGTCGAGACCGATTCCCCCTACCTCGCCCCCGTCCCCTACCGCGGCGCCGGTCGGCGCAACGAGCCGGCCTACGTCGTCGAGACGGCCCGGGTCCTGGCCGGCCTCAAGGGCCTGGCGCTCGAGGACCTGGCCGAGGCCACGACCGGGACGTTCTCCCGCCTGTTCCCGTTTGAAAAAGCGGCGGGCCGATGTTAAGATGGCGCCGCCAACGATGATCCCGCCCACGCCGCTCGTCGACCGCTGGTCCGCCGTCACGGCGTGGCCGGACGCGTCCCCTCTCTACGGGGAGGTCCGGGCCGACCTCGACCGGGTCGAGGACCGGCTCGAGTCCTGGTCCCGGTCCTCCAATCCGCTGACGGCCGAGATCAGCCGCTACGTCCTGGGCAAGAAGGGCAAGCGCCTGCGGCCGGCGCTCGTCCTGCTGACCGCCCGGCTCTTCACCTCCGGCAGCGAGGAATCGGTCTTCCTGGCCTCGCTCGTCGAGCTCCTGCACACGGCCAGCCTCATCCACGACGACATCGTGGACAACGCCGGGCTGCGCCGCGGCAAGGAGACGGTCCATTCGAAATGGGGCCCGAACATCACCGTCCTCCTCGGCGACTACCTGTACATCAAGTCCATCGGCCTGTCCCTGCAGTCGCGCCACGCGCGGGTCATCCGCCTGTTGACGGACGTTTCGGCCCTGATGATCGAGGGCGAGCTCGACGAGTACGCCCGGTCGGGCGACCCGGGGATCACCGAGGCCCGGTACCTGGAGATCGTCAGGAACAAGACGGCCGCCCTGTTCGGCGTCTGTTGCCGGATCGGGGCCATCCTGGGCCTGGCCTCGCCCGAGGAGGAAGAGGCCGTCGCCGCCTTCGGCCTGAACCTGGGCATGGCCTTCCAGATCGTCGACGACCTGCTCGATTTCACGGGCGACGCCGGGGTCCTCGGCAAACCGGTCCTGTCCGACCTCCGCGAGGGCCGGATCACCCTGCCGCTCATCCACGCGCTCGGTTCCGCCGATGGGGCGGGGCAAGGCCGGCTCCGGGACCTCATCGGGCGGAAAGACCTGTCCGCCGCGGACGGCCGGGCCGTCATCGAGGCCCTGGCCGGCGCCGGGTCCTTCGATCACGCCGCGGCCCGGGCCCGAAGCTACGCCGAACGGGCCCTCGAGGCCATCGCGCCTTTTCCGGACACGGCGACCAAGGAATCCCTGGTCCGGCTGGCCCTCTTCAGCCTGCTGCGGAAGAAATAGGGCGGGAGCGAGAGCCATGACCGAGATCGAGGTCAAGATCCGGATCGACGATCCGATGGCCTGGCGCGAGAAGGTCCTGGCCCGGGGGGCCGTCCTGGCCCGGGAGCGCCATCTCGAGACCAGCGTCATGTTCGATTTCGCCGCCGGGACCCTCCGGCAGGCGGGCCGGGCCCTGCGTCTGCGGGCGGCCGGCCGCCGGGCCACGCTGACCTTCAAAGGCGAGCCGCGGAAATCGCGGTCCTTCAAGGTCCGGGAGGAGTTCGAGACCCAGGTCCGCGATCCGAAGGACGCCCGGCGGATCCTCAAGGCCCTGGGCCTGCGCGAGGTCCTGTCCTACCGGAAGCGGCGGACCGTGCTGCGGAAGAGCCGCCTGACGATCTGCATCGACGAGACGGCGGCCGGGAACTTCCTCGAGCTCGAGGGAGAACGCCACGAGATCACCCGCTTCGCCCGGGCGCTGGGGTTCGAACGGGCGGACTTCATCACCCGCAGCTATGTCGATCTGTTGGGGATCCGGGAGGGAGAGGCCGGGCCGGACTAGCCGGCGGGCGGCCGGGCGCTATTCGTCCTTGTCGTCCTTGCCGAGGCCTTCCTCGCCTTCGAGGTCCTCGTTCTCGTCCTCGCCCTCGGCCTCCTCCTCGACGACTTCGGCCTCGTCCGCGTGGGCGAGCTCGATCTCCTCGTCGGGCAGGTCCTTGCCGGCCAGGCCGTCGGATTCCACGGCCTCGTCGGGGATGCCGGCGCCCACGAAGAGGCGCTCTTCGCGCTCGGGGATGTCGTCCATCCGCGCGGGAATGATCTCGTACTCGACGAGACCGCCGCGGACCTCGGCCTGGGCGATGCGGATCGGGTTCCGGGACTTGGATTCGATCTTGGGCTTGGCGCCCTTGAGGAGCTGCTTGGCGCGCTTGGCCGCCAGGATGATGAAACGGTATTTGCTGTCGATGTTCCCGAATGCGTCCAAAGTTCGTCGGCTCCTGCGGAGAATTCAGCGATCGAGACGGTTCACGATAACAGAAAACGCCCCGAAAGGCAAGGGCGCGGATTTGTTTTGACAGGCGGGGCGGTCCTATGGTATCAAACCTGTTCTGCGATCCCGAGGAGGTCCCATGACGCAAGGCCTGACCGGAAACGGCTGGTTCTTCCTCATCTTCGGATGGGGATTCATCCTGACCCTGACCATTTACTGCTTCTCCCGCGTCCTGTTCGCCAAGAAGCCGGAGGTCGTCATCGAAGCCGGCGGCCGCGAGCAATGGGGCTCGCGGGTCGGCCTGATCCTGGCCGTGGCCGGCAACGCCATCGGCCTGGGCAACTTCCTGCGCTTCCCGGTCCAGGCCTCCTCCAACGGCGGCGGGGCCTTCATGATCCCCTATTTCGTGGCCTTCCTGTTGCTCGGCATCCCCATGATGTGGGTCGAGTGGACGATCGGCCGCATGGGCGGCGCCCACGGCCACGGCACGACGCCGGGCATGCTCAACCTGCTCTGGAAGAAGGCCCCCTCGAAGTACCTGGGCGCCCTGGGCATCGTCATCCCCTTCCTCATCGTCATCTACTACAATTTCGTCGAGTCGTGGTGCCTGGGCTTCTCCTGGTTCTCGCTGACCGGAAAGTATTTCGGCCACGCCAACCGGGAGGCCATGGGCCGGTTCCTGCACGGGTTCCAAGGCCTGGAATCGAACGAGTTTTTCAGCTCCATGGCCCCCATCCTGATCTTCTGGACCATCACCATCGCCCTGAACTTCTTCTTCCTGTACAAGGGCATCTCCAAGGGCATCGAGGTCCTGGCCAAGTACGGCATGCCGCTCCTCTTCATCTTCGGCATCGTCCTGGTCGTCCGGGTCCTGACCCTGGGCACGCCCGACCCGTCCGCGCCGGAGCTCAACATCTCGACCGGCCTGGGCTTCATCTGGAACCCCGATTTCGGCCGCCTGGGGTCGGCCTCGGTCTGGCTGGCCGCGGCGGGGCAGATCTTCTTCACCTTGAGCCTGGGCCAGGGCATCATTAACACCTACGCCTCCTACGTCCGGGAAAAGCAGGACATCACCCTGAACGGCCTGTCGACCGCCTCGACCAACGAGTTCGCCGAGGTCATCCTGGGCGGCACCATCGCCATCCCGGCCGCCGTCATCTTCTTCGGCGCCGCCGAGACCCAGGCCATCGCCCAGGGCGGCTCCTACAACCTCGGGTTCACGGCGCTGCCGGTCATCTTCCAGAAGATCCCCCTGGGCCAGATCTTCGGCGGCATGTTCTTCTTCCTGCTCTTCATCGCCGGCATCACCTCGTCGGTGGCCATGAGCCAGCCGGCCATCGCCTTCCTCGAGGACGAGTTCAAATGGAAGCGCGAGAAGGCGGTCAAGGCCGTCTTCGCCGTGCTCATCGCCTGCAGCGCCATGGTCATCGCCTTCTTCCGCTTCGGCTTCCTCGACGAGCTCGACTTCTGGGCCGGCACGTTCGGCCTGGTCGTCTTCGCGGCCATCGAGATCGTCCTCTTCTCCTGGGTCTTCGGGCTCAAGAAGGGCTGGACCGAGATGCACAAGGGCGCCGACCTCAAAGTGCCGAAGATCTTCAAGGTCATCATGACCTATGTCACCCCGGTCTACCTGCTCGTCCTGCTAGTCATGTGGACCGTCCAGGACGCCGTCGGCAAGTTCCTGATGAAGGGCGAGGAGGCCGCCAACAAGCCCTACCTCTGGGGCGCCCGGGCGCTGATCACGGGTCTGATCCTGCTCATGTGCCTGCTCATCCGCAAGGCCTGGAAGAAGAAACGGATCGCGGCCGTCGAAGGCGGCGAAGCCAAGACCGTCTGAACGGGAAAGGGGGCATGTCCCGGCGGGACGTGTCCCCTTTTTTTTGACGCCCATCGCCGCCGCGGGAGGGGATCTCGGGCGCGAGGATGATCGGTTCGCCGCCGCGTTGAATTCCCGCCCCGTCTATGGTAGAAATGACCTTCGGGGCCAAGGTTTTGGATTAGGTTCAGGATGGAAAAAAGGATCTGGGCTATCGGCGGCGGCAAGGGCGGCACGGGCAAGAGCTTCGTCGCCGCGAACCTGGGGCTCCACCTGGCCTCCCTGGACCGCGACGTCATCCTGCTCGACGCCGACCTCGGCGCGCCCAACCTGCACACCCTGTTGGGGATGAAGCCGGCCCACCCGGACCTCGGCGACTTCCTGACCGGGGCCGTCCCCACCCTGGAAGAAGCGGCCGTCGAGACCCCGTTCAAGAACCTCCGCCTGGTCCGGGGCTCGGAGAACATCCTGTTCATCGCCAACCTGGCCCATTTCCGCAAGCTCCGGCTGCTCCGCCAGATCCGCCAGCTGCCGACCTCGAACGTCATCCTCGACCTGGGCACGGGCAGCAGCTACAACACGCTCGACTTCTTCTTGAGCGCCAACCCCGGGGTCGTCGTGGCCACCCCCGAGCCGACGGCCATCGAGAACACCTACCTGTTCCTGAAGTCGTGCATCATGCGGGTCCTCAAGCTCTACATGGACCACTACAAGATCCGCGACCTGCACCAGAAGATGCTGGACCAGATCGAGAAGAACTCCCAGACGCTCTACGGCTTCTTCAAGTCCCTCATGGAGACCGACCGCTCCTACGGCACCATCCTCTACCGGGCCCTGCGCGGCTTCCGGCCCTGCCTGGTCATGAACAAGACCCGCGACGAGCGCGACGTGCTGCTCGGCCGCTCGGTGGCCGACGTGGCCCGCAAGTACCTGCTCATCGACATGAAGTACCTGGGCGCGGTGCCCTACGACGAGGACGTCCAGGCCTCGCTGCGCGGCCTGCGGCCCTACTACCCCGACCACCGGGACGCGGCCGCGGCCAAGGCCATCCAGCGCATGTCCGAGGAGCTGGCCTATTCGATCGAGTTCACCCTGCGGACGCCGCCCGAGATCGGCCTTCCGGACGCCTGATGCTGAAGAAGATCGAGGACTGGAACTACTACGAGCTCCTGTCGGTGGAGCGGACGGCCTCGCGGGACGAGATTTGGGAGGGCTACCAGGCCGCCCTGGCCACCTACAAGGACGGCTCGCTGGCCCTCTACGGCCTGGTCTCGGAGGCCGAGCGGGAGCTCGTCCTGTCCCGCGTCCAGGAGGCCTTCCAGACCCTCCGCGATCCCGGCCGGCGCCGCGAATACGACCTGGCCCTGCTGCGTCAGGCCCCGTATTTCCCGCCCCAGGCCGCCTTCCGCAAGTCGATCGGCCGGCTGGAGATCGAGGAAGCCCCGCCCCGGCCGGGCCTGTGGGCCCGGATCAAGCGCCTGTTCGTCAAAAATCCTTGACGACGTCGTCGCCGGTCTCGTAGGCGCCGTCCGGGCCGGCCGACCGGAGCCGGAAGCCCGAATCCGAGAGCCGCTCGTAGCGGATCTTCCGTCCCCAGGCGTCCACGGCCGAAGCGGCCGTCGGGTGGAACCGCCGCAGGGCCTCGAGCGACTCGGGCAGGCCGCCGTCCGCGTCGGCCGACGACGACTGGATCAGCCGGGCCAGGGTCTCCAGGTTGACCCGGGTCAGGTCGATCTTGGATTCGAGATACTGGTCGACCATGGTCTCGAGCCCGCCCTTGTCGTCCTTGCCGATCCTGGTGAAGAAGATGAAATAGGCGGTCCCGAGGACCAGCAGCAGGCCGATCAGCAAACCGCGCATCTTCATCTCAGGCCTCCTCCCCTTCGCCCGCCCCCGTCGGCCGCGCCGCGATCGCGCCGGCGTGGGCGGCGATGCGGTCGGCGATCCGCTCGACGACGGCGTCCGGCACCCCGTCGGCGTGGGCCGAGCGGAGCCGCATGTCGCAGATCTCGTTGACGTAGTCGACGACGACCAGGCGGCCGCGGATGTCGCGGGCCGCTTCGGTCGAGAAGAAGCGCAGGCGCGAGACGCGGGCGATGGCCCGGACGACGGCGTAGAACGGCCCGAGGCCGGCCGCCGCCGCGTCGTCGTAGCCGAGCTCGGCGTAGACGTGGGTCCGGTCGTCCCACCAGGTCAGGTGGACCTGGCCGAGGACGTAGAAGCCGCGGAACCAGGACCGGCGCCCGTCCCGGACCTCGGGCACGATCCTCTCCTGGAGCAGGTACTTGTCGGCCGGATAGGTCCGCCGGGCGGCCAGGACATCGGCCGGCCCGGAGGCGTCGACGACGACGCCCAGGCTGCCGCCGGTCGTATTGGCCGGCTTGATGACGAAGGGGATGCCCAGCGGTTTCAGGTCGCCCGCGGTCAGCGAAAGATGGGGCCGGGACGCGTACGACGGCAGGATGACCGTGTAGGGCGCCGGGATGCCCGCCGAGAGGAACTCGAGGTGCATGGTCGCCTTGTCCGAGGCCCAGCGCAGCTTGTCCAGGCCCTCCAGGACGTCCCGGCCGCGGGCCAGGGCCAGGGCCTGCAGCTCGATGAACTCTGGCGAAGAGCCGGAGCCGCGGTCGAAGAGAAGGCCGAGATCGAGGGCCCCGGAACGGAAGTCTTCGAGGACCCGGCCCGCTTCGGCCGGGGCGACGACGAGGACGGACAGACCGCGGGCCCGGCCGGCCCCGGCCACGAGGCGGACGAAATCGGCGTCGTACTCCCAATCATGGGTGATAACCAGGTCGTATCGCGGCATCGGCGTCGCTTCCGACATCGGGCTCCGGCCGCCCCGGACAGGGGCCGGCTAGGACTTCTTGAGGACGTAGGCCGCGCCCCGGCCCGTCCCGGCCCCGTCCTCCCCGACCGCGCCGCCGAGGATATACAGGCCGTGGACGCCGACGCCGAAGCCGAACCAGTCCTCGTTCGAGGCGTCGCTCGAGCGCAGGCGCTGGACCTCGCCCCAGGCGTCCGCGCCGCCCTGGTCCTTGGAGAAAACGTAGACCTGGCCGCGCTCGGTGCCGTCGCCGGGGGCCCAGGGAGCGCCGACGGCGATGTTGGCGCCGTTGATGGCCACGCTGTAGCCGAAGAAGTCGTCGTCGTGGATGTCGCTCGCGGTCAGCTTCCCGATCTGGCCCCAGTTGTCGGTCCCGCCGGTCGCCTGGCCGAAGATGTAGGCCGCGCCCCGGTTCGTGCCGGAGCCGTCGTACCAGGCTTCGCCGACGACCGCCACGGCGCCGTCGATGGCCACGGCGTTGCCGAACCAGGAGTCGTCGGTGGGCGTTTCGGCAGTGATCTTCTTGACCTGGCCCCAGACCTCGGCCCCGCCGAGGTCGCGGGAGTAGATGTAGACGGCGCCGCGGGCCAGGCCGGCCCCGGCGTCCCGGGGCGCGCCGACCAGGGCGATGTCCCCGTCGAGAGCCACGGCGTAGCCGAACTGGCTGACGTCGGCGGCGTCGTCGGCCATGATCTTGTTGGCTTGGCCCCAGTTGTCGACGCCGCCCTCGTTCTTGACGAAGATGTAGGCCGCGCCGCGGTCCGTGCCGGCGCCGTCCTCGCCGTCGGCGCCGACGATGATGGTCTCGCCGTCGATGCCCACGGAATAGCCGAAGCTGTCGTCATCGGCCCGGTCGGCGGCCGTCAGCTTCTTGACCTGGCCCCAGGCGTCCGCGCCGCCCTGGTTGCGGTAGAAGACGTAGGCCGCGCCCATGTCGGTGCCGTTGCCGTTCTCGCCCCCCGCGCCGACCACGGCGTAGTCGCCGGAGATGTCCACGGCGACGCCGAAATAATCGTAGTCGCCGGCGTCCGAAGCCGACAGGACCTTGACCTCGGTCCAGGCGTCGGAGGATTTGGCGAAGATGTAGGCCCGGCCGCGGTCCGTCCCGCCGGCCTCGGCGGCCGGCGCCCCGACGATGGCGAAGCTGGCGTCGGCGGCCACGGCGTAGCCGAAGCTGTCGGTGTCGGCCGTGTCGCTGGAGGTCAGCTTCAGGAGGGCCCGGTAGACCGGGTCCGTGTCGCCTCCCCCGCCGTCGTCGCTCGCCGAGCAGCCGGACAGGGCCAGGGCGATCAACGCGGCCAGGAGGACGGTCAGGGCGGGGTGCTTTTTCATGGGTGCGACCTTTCTTCGACCTCCTCGAGACGCCGGAGGCCCGCAATTACAATTACAGAATCGGCCCGGCCTGTCAAACCGGGGCCGGCGGGCCGCCGCGGGAGACGCCGGCCCGGCTAACGGACGTCGCAGCGGCGGGCGAAATCCTGGAGCTGGCCGCGCGACAGGCCGCGGTGGAAGACCCCGTCCAGCCGCCGGACGAGCTGGCCCTTCTCGAAGAAGAGCACCGTCGGGAAGACGTTGATGCCGTAGCGCTCGACCAGGGGGTCGTCGTCGTCCACGACGATGCGGGCATAGCAGGGGTCGCCGGCGGCCGCGTGGGCCAGGAAATCGGACAGGAAGGCCCGGGAGAACGGGCACCAGGTGGCGTAGAGAAGGACCATGAGCTTGTCGCGGGAGGCGACGGCGGCGTCGAATTCCTCCGGCCCGTCGAGCAGGACGCAGGCGTCGCCGGCGGCGGCGGCCTCGCGGGACCGGCCGGCTTTCTTCAAGGCGTCGAGGAAGGACATGATCGACCTCCGGCGTCCATACTACCAGGAACGGCGGGCCGGGTCATCTGCCCGGCGCCCGGAGGACCAGGTCGTCGAAGGCGCCGGTATCGTCGAACGACCCGACGCCCACCAGGCCGCGGAGCAGGATCAGGTCGCGGGCGGTCAGGATGGGGGTCGCGAGGTCGTCGAGATAGGCCCGGATCTCCCGCGTCCCGGCGTCGCAGGTCACCTTGAAGGCATGCCAGGCCGGGTCGGTCAGGCGGAAGGTCGACGCCCCGGCCGGCTCGAGGTTGATCTTGACCCGGTCGGCCCCGTCGACCAGGCCGATGATGTTGTGGAGGTCGTCGCTCCGGCCGGCGAAATGGACGTAATAGAAATGGGCCGGGTCGCGGTAATGGAAGATGACGCACATGTCGCGGTAGGGATTGGCCGGGTCGGTCGCGCAGCGCAGGCGCCCGGTGAGCTCGAAGGAGCCGACGTCGGGGCCGGCCAGGACCGAGCGGGAATAGGGGGCCCGGACCGGGCCGGGCGGGCCGGGCTTCACGAGCTCGTAGACCCGCGAGCCGGCGGACGGATCGACGACGACGCGCCAGCCGGAGGGGTCGTTGGGCGTCCAGCCGTCGGCCGCGCCGGACTCGAAATCGCTGGAGACGACGATCGGCCAGGAGCCCGGGCCGGCCGGGCGGTCGGCGCGGCAGGCGGAGAGCAGGGCGACGAGCGGCAGGATGAGCCTGAGCGCGGCGGCCGGCGAGGCCGCCGACGGCGGCCGAACGGGCCCACGCGCCCTCAGCACGGCTCCCCGTCCCGGTAGCCGGGCTTCATCCAGGGCAGGGCCGCGCCGGCGAAGAAGGGCTCGAGCTTGATCGTCAGGCGGCCCATCTCCTCGGGCGACAGGGGCCGGAAGTCGCGCAGCAGGGCGGCGTTCTTGCGGACGACCTCGACGCTGTCCGTGCCGACGACGGCCGAGTGGACGAGCGGCAGGGTCAGGGCGTAGCGGATGAGGTCCGAGGCGGCCAGCCCGGGGACCGTCTCCCGCGGCCGGACGGACTTGATGATCATGACCCCCATGTCCTTGGCCGCGGCGGCCGGGATGGCCCCGCCCTCCAGGTCGCCGCGCCGCTCCTCGTAGTGGTTGAGGGCGATGAGCATGGTGTCGAAGTCGTGGCGGCGGGCCGCCTCGGCCATGGCCGCGGCGTCGCCGTGACCCGAGAAGCCGATGAAGCGGGCGATCTTCTGGTCCTTGATCTTGCGCAAGGCATCCAGGGCCCCGCCGGGCAGGCCGAGCGTGTCCAGGTCGGCCAGGGATTCGACCAGGTGGACCTGGTAGAGGTCGAGATGATCGGTCCGCAGGCGCTTCAGGCTCGTCTCGAGCTGGCGCATGACGCCGTCGTAGGAGCGATCCTCGAACTTGGTGGCCAGGAAGACCTCTTGGCGGCGGCGGGCCAGGACCCGGCCGAGCCGTTCCTCGCTGACGATCCCGCCGTTGGTGTAGTTGCCGGCCGTGTCCCAGTAGTAGAAGCCGTGGTCGAGGGCCGTGTCCAGGATCTCGACGGCCTTGTCTTCGCCCAGGACGGCGCAAAAGCGGCTGCCCAGGCCGAGGCCGATGCGGGGCACGACGGCGCCCGTCTTGCCCAGCGTCGCGGTCGGCAGGCCCTTGGGGTCGAGGCCCTTCGGCGAGGCAGCGCTCCCGAAGGGAACGGCCCCGTTCAGGGCCGGAACGGCCGCCCCGCCCGCGGCCACCGTGGCCATCGACTTGAGGAAATCGCGTCTTCCGATCCGGCTTTTGCTCATGGCGTTCTCCGGTGCCTTGGCTGATGTTATCGAATGATAACAAACATTGTTTTCAAAGCAAAGGGCCGCCGGACCCGCCTGGGGTCCCCGGCATTTGCGCGATCGGGAGATCCGCCGGTTCCGCGCCAAGCCCGTTGACCGGTACGATCGCGGCCCCGATCCGCTGGCGCGGCCTGCGGCCGCAGCGATCGCCGCCCTCACGACGAAGTGAGGCCGGAGGCGACGGCGCCGCGGACGCGCTCGACGAGCGCGGGCATGGTTTCGCGCGTCAACCCGGCGACGTCGACGGGCTCGTGGAACGTGATCCGGACGCGCCCCGGACGGATGCGCCGGCTGCCGCGCGGCATGAGCTCGTAGCTGCCGGCGATGGAGACCGGGACGATCGGCACGCCGGCCTCGAGGGCCAGGAAGAACCCGCCGCGCTTGAAGGGTTGGAGCGCCCCGTCCCCGCTGCGCCGGCCCTCGGGGAAAACGAGGAACGAATAGCCGCGGTCCCTGATCAGCCGGGCCGCCCGGGCGATCCTCTCCCGCCCTTGGCCCCGCCTGTCCTTGTCCACGGGGACGTAGCCGGCGAACTTCATGCCCAGGCCCAGGACCGGAATGCGGAAGACGAAGCGCTTGACGATGGCCCGCAGGGGCCGGTCGATGACGGTCACGAGCAGCGGCCCGTCGAGGAAGCTCTGGTGGTTGGACATGAAGACGTAGGGCCGGCGCCGGTCGAGCCGGTCGCGGCCCCGGACCTCGACCTCGATGCCGAGAACGGCGCGACCGACCTTCATCATCCACCTGCCGTAGCCGAGGAACAGGTCCGGAAGGCGGAAGACGGCGCTGACAAGGACGACGGGGACGGCGACGAGCGTCAAGGCGAAGAGGACGACGACGCCGAAGGCATAGCGCATGGAACGTCCCGATTATATCGCATCAGGGGGGAACAAATGAAAAATGACCCGCGTAGGACTCGAACCTACAACCCGCAGATTAAGAGTCTGCTGCTCTACCAATTGAGCTAGCGGGCCAAAAAGCCCCTCTAATTTAGCGAAGTCGGGCTCGCTTGTCAAACATCGCGGGATGTCTTTCGGAGGCCGTTTCCGCTAGAATCCCGGTATGGCGAAAGACCGCCGGTCCCGGACAGGAAACGCGCCCGAACAGGTCCCGCCCGCCGCGGACGCCGGCCCCGTCGAATTGCCCATCGACGGCGTCCTCGACCTCCACACCTTCAGCCCCAAGGAGGTCAAGGACCTGGTCCCGGAGTACATCGGCGAGTGCCTGCGGCGCGGCATCTTCGAGCTCCGCGTCATCCACGGCAAGGGCACCGGCACGCTCAAGGCCGTCGTCCGCGCTCTGCTCGAAAAGGACCCGCGCGTGGCCGGCTTCGGGGACGCCGATACCGGCGCCGGGGGCTGGGGCGCGACGCGGGTCACGCTAAAAGGGGTCAAACCTACATTTTTCGAAAAAATGTAGGTTTGACCCCGTCCTATAACTCGAACCGGTACGAGAACTTGACCATGAAGATGTTCTCGCCGGGGGCCCGGAAGAGGTCGCCCATGTCCCGCCAGAGCTGGAAGTCGCCCGGGTCGGAATAGTCCTCGCGCCGCTGCGTCCAGACGAAATAGAGCAGCGAGCCGGGCCGGTACTCCCAGCGCAGGACGACCGTCCCCCGCAGGGACTTGAGGCTGAAGTCCGGCTCGGCGAAGGCGAACGGCGCCGCGGGGCCGGCCGGCCCGTCCGGGTCGACGGTGTAGACGCCGTCGGCGAAGGCGATGGTCGAAGCGCCCTGGCCGTAGTAATCGAAATCGAAGGTCCGGGCCGCCCGAAGCTCCTTGAAGGCCGAGAAATCGCCCGTCCCGACATACGGCTGCAGGTAGGCCTGCAGGCTCAAGCGCGGCGTGAAGGTCCAGTTGATCCGCGTCTCGACCGGGAAGGTCTTCTGGTGGATGTCCGACAGCACGTAGCGCACGCCGTAGGTCGAGGTCTTGAGCGGGTCGACGACCTGCCGCACCCACTGGCCCTCCGAATACCGCCAGGTGTAGCCGGGGTCGACCGACAGGCTGAAGTTCGGGCTCGGCTTCCAGGTCAACCCGCCGCCGATCGAGTAGTTGTAGCCGCCGCTCGGGTGATACCGGTAATAGGCGCTGAAGCGGACGATGACCTTGTGGCGGTCGTCCGTGGCCAGCGTGCCCTGGATGGACTCCCCGGCCGGGTAGAAGGCCATCGGTCCGCCCCGCGTCAGGTAGTGGCTGTACTTGGGCGGCTCCCAGTCGAGGTGCAGGGCGGCCGTCCAGTAGTTGAGGAACCTGACCTTGCCGTCGAGATAGACGTACTCCCCGACCCGATTCCCGCCGAAATCGTAGTTGCGGTAATAGGAGGCCGTGACCGACCAGGTCCGGAAAGCCCGCCCCGGCTGGAGCACGCGGTAGCCGGCCTCGACGTGGCCGTTGACGACGTCGCCGCGCACATGGTAGCCGAGGTCGTTGGCCTCGAAGCCGGGCGACATGGCCCCGACCGCGGCGTTGAAGACGAAGTTGCCTTTCTGCTTGTTGACGTAGAGCCGGCCGGCCCAGCCCGAAAGCGACGTGGCGCTCTCGTCGACCCGGACCCAGTCGGCATCGGGCCGCTGGAAGTAGTGGAGCGACGAACGTTCCAGGGCGGTCATGGCCTCCGTGCTGCCGTGGACGGAGGTCACGGCGCCCCAGCCCGCCAGGGCCCAGTCGCGGGCCTTGTCGAGAAAGGTCCAGCCGTCGGCGCCGAAGGCGATGGCGCTGCGGGCCAGCCGGTCCGCCAGCCCGCCGCTCTCGAGGTCCCGCGACACGCCCGTGGCGATAAAGCCCAGGCCGCTCCGGCCCTGGCCGAACTCCTTGAGGCCGCGGGCGACCCCGTACGTGGTGAACGGCTCGACCTCGGCCGCAGAGCGCGCCCCGCCCATGTCGATCGCGGCGTTCTCACGGGCCGTGGACGCGCCGATGACGCCCAAGTTGAAGTCGCGGCCGACCTTGCCGGTCACCTTGGCGGCGCCCAGGATGGTCGTCCAGTCCGGCAGGGCGTAGCTCCCCGGGCCGTCGAGCGACGGCACGCCCTGGGGGTTGCGGCCGATGCGGCGGCTGTAGAACAGGTCGGGGTCCTCCCAGCCGAACATCCGGTAGACGTTGGGCCCGCCCCGGCCGAACTCGAAGATGCCGGCCCCTTCGACGAAGAACGGCCGCTTCTCCTCGTAATAGGTCTCCTGGTCGGTGATGTTGATGACCGCGGGATCGACCTCGACCTGGCCGAAGTCGGGATTGACGGACAGGTTGAGGGTCAGGTTGCTGCTCAAGCCGCCCTTGAGGTCGAAGCCGCCGTCGGCGCGGTAGGCGTGGCCCGTCCGGAAGGGATCGCCGGCCACGGCCGGGCGGTAGGCCGCCCGGGTCAGGGCGAAGGGCGAGACCTCCAGGCGCCGCCCCGAAGCGATCCCGGCCAGGCCGTCGAGCTCGGCGAAATTGGAGGCCAGGCCGCTCTCCTCCTTGGGCACCCAGGCGAAGTGGTCCTCCTCGTTCCTGCGCTTGATGACGCGCTGGAATTGGACGCCCCAGACCTGGGCGTCGCGGCGCTTGAACCGGAGCTGATCGAAGGGGATGCGCATCTCGACGGTCCAGCCGCCGGCGTCGACGCGGGCGGCGCTTTCCCAGACGCCGTCCCAGGTCGGGTCCAGGTCCTCGTCGTTGGAGATGACGCCGTCCTCGATCGAGCCGGCGGGATTGACGCCGAAATAGTAGCCGCTGCGGCGGTCGTGGTAGGGATCGAAGCCGACATCGAAGACGTCGGATTCGGCGGCCTCGTCCCGGCGCCCGAGCCGGCCGACGATCCGGCCGGGTTCGGAGTCGGCCAGGCGCGCGGCGACATAGATATTGTCGCGGTCGAAAGCGATCCAGACGGTGGTGGGCTCGGAGGCCGGCTGGCCGTCCGCGGGATCGCGCTGGGTGAAGCCGCCCGCGCCCGGCGTCCGCCAGACGCTTTCGTCGAGCCGGCCGTCGACGACGATCGGGCCGCCGGCGGGAAGGGCGGTGATCTTTCGGGCGGTGCGCGGATCGTTCCGGCCCGCAAAGGGGGCCTGCCCGGCCCCGGCCGGAGCGGCAGGGGCCAGGGAAAGGACGAGAAGCGCGGGGAGGATCGGAGAGAGGATCCCGGGGCGGCGCTTCATCGAGGTTCCGAGGGCTGATATATCAGTCTCCCGCTCCGCCTGTCAAGAAATTGGGACGTTCCCATTTATCCCCCATTTTGGATCCCTATGATAACGCCGCGATTTGGTGTATTAATTCTTTAGCCCGGCCCTCGTCGGCCACAAGGAGGTGCCCCATGAGCAAGACCATCAATCGGCGCGACTTCATCCGGGTCGGCGCGGTCGCCGGCGCGGCCGCCCTGGCCGGGAACCTGCGCGGCCAGCGCCAGCCCGATCCGAAGGCCCCCCGCGCCGCCGCTCCCGACCTGGCCGTTGTCACCGGACAGGACCGGATGGCCGCCGTCAACAAGGGCCTGGAGGCCCTGGGCGGCATGAAGCGCTTCGTCAAGCCCGGCTCGACGGTCGGCCTGGTCATCAACGCCCCGGCCTGGTGGAAGAACCCCGGCAGCCACACTCACCCCGACCTGTCCCTGGCCGTCATCCTGGCCGCGTTCGCGGCCGGGGCCAAGGATATCCAGTACTTGATCGATCCCCAACCCGGCTACTGGAAGCGCTCGGCCCCGGCGTCCCGGTACGAGAAGGAGCTCGGGGCCGTTCGGATGTCGTCCGGCCGCTACGTCGACACGCCCGTCGCCAGGAACAAGACCCTCAAGAAGGCCAGCCTGGTCCGGGAGTTCTTCGACTGCGACGTCCTCATTAACCTGCCCATCATCAAGCACCACGTCGGCGTCGGCATGTCGGGCAACCTCAAGAACCTCATGGGCCCCAACTCCGGCCCGTCCAACCAGTTCTTCCACGCCGGCTCGGGCGCCAAGGGCGAGTACGACGACGTCCCCTTCCTGTCCCAGTGCATCGCCGACCTCAACACCCTGCGCCGCCCCGACCTCTGCGTCGCCGACGCCACGGAGTTCCTGCTGACCAACGGGCCGGCCGGGCCGGGCGAGATGCGCCGGCTCGACAAGGTCGTCCTCGGCGCCGACCCCGTGGCCGTGGACGCCTATTGCGCCCCGTTCGTCGGCCTCAAGGCGGCCGATGTCCAGATGATCGTCAAGGCCGTCGAATGGGGTCTCGGACGGATGGACGTCGACCGTCTGGCCGTCGAGCAGCTGACGGTCTGACCTAGCGGCCGGCCCGGGCCTTGGCCACGATCTCCCGGACCTCGCGCATCAGCCGGGGCGTCTCGTAGACGAGGCCGTCCTTGATGGTCCACTTGATGCCGCCGCGGACGACGTCCCGGCCGTCCTTGATATCCAGCACCCCGGTCGGGTAGAGGTATTTCAGGTTGGCCAGCGGGTTCTCGTCGATCAGGATGAGGTCGGCCAGATAGCCCGGACGCACCCGCCCCAGCTCACCCTCGAGCCCCATCAGCCTGGCGTTGTTGCTTGTGGCGCACTGGATGACGTCCAGCGGATGGAAGCCCGCCTCCTGCAGAAGCTCGAGCTCACTCAGATAGGTGAAGCCGTAGAGCGTGTAGATGAACCCGGCGTCGTCGCCGGCCCCGACGATCCCGCCCCTGTCGGCGAAGTCGCGCACGGCCTTCATCCAGATCCGGTAGTTCTCTTTCCAGGCCACCTCGTCGGCGGTCGACCAGCCCCAGGAAAAGGCGCCGTGGCGCTTCGGGCTGGGCTGGAAGTAGGTCTCGAGCGCCGGGTGCAGGTACTCTTTGTACCAGGGCAGATTGCGGGCCCGGGTCATGTCGCGGCAGGCCTCGTAGGTGCTGAAGGTCGGGACCCAGCCCACGCCCTTCTCGACCATCTCTTCGAGAACGCCCTCGAGCTTGTCGGGATCGGCTTCCCGCCACAGCCGCCCGGCCCAGCGGAAGCGGTCGCTCTCGTTGTTGAAGCTGTATTCGGGCGGAAAGTTTTGCGAGCCCTTGAGCGCCGCGTCCGGGATGCCGTACCAGTGCTCGATCGTGTCCACGCCCAGCTCGGCCGCGTCGCGGGCGTCGGTCTCCTCGACGGCCATGTGGTGGGCCGCCTTGAGCCCGAGCTTGGCCGCCTCGTCCATGATGGCGGCCATGATGTCGCGGTCCAGGCCGAAGATCTTGACCCCGTCGGCGCCCTGCTCCTTGATGGACCGGACCGACTGGCGGCCTTCGTCGGGCGTCCGCCCCCCGGCGACCATGTAGACGTAGATCCGCGGGGCGACGATGGCGCCCTCGCGGCTCTTGCGGCGCTCGGCCAGGGCTTTTTTCGGATCGCTGCCGACGTCGCGGACCGTGGTCACCCCGCAGGACATGTAGATCTTGTATTCGTACTCGAAGGGCTGGGGCATCCCGGCCCGCTCGTCATGGAGATGGATGTGGCTGTCGATCAGGCCCGGCAGAAGATACATCCCCGTGCCGTCGATGACATGGCCCTCTCTTATATAGCTCTCCGGCCGCGGGTCCGCGCCGGCGACCGAGGCGATCCTGTTGCCCTCGATGACGACGTCGACCGGCCCGCGCATCGGCGTGCCCTTGCCGTCGATGAGCATGACGTTGCGGATGAGCAGGCGGTCGTACCGTTGGCCGTGCTCGACGCCGCGGCTCTGGGCCCGGGCCGCCAAAACGGACCCGGCCAGCATCGTCAGGACGGACAGCCCCAGGACGGGAAGGATCGGCTTTTTCATGTCCCGGAGTATAGCATAGCCGGATGGGGCCGCGTAACGCGCGCCGGGCCTCGAGGGACGCGTGCCGGGCACGTGTCCCCGATCCGCGGTCAGTCCCGCCGGACCCGGATCCAGGTCAGGTTCCGCATGTCCTCGGCCGCCAGGACGATCTCCCGGGCCGTGGGCTCCCCCCGGCTCTTGATCAGGGTGACGGCGATCGCCTTCGGCTTGACGTCGTAAAGGCCCCCGCTGGCCGCGTCGATGAGCGTGAACAACAAGCCGAACCCGGCCGTGTAGGCCAAGGGATGGCTGTCCTTGTCGTTCAAAGCCCGGACCATGGCGATGGGCCAGGCCGGGACGCTGCCGAGGAGAACGTCGACCAGGATCAGCGCCGGGTTGGCCGTCCGATCTGACCTGATCTCGACCGGATCGTAACCCGGGGCCTCGATCCGCACGACCTGCCGGCGGGCCTTGCGTTTCAGCCAGATGGTGACCGGCGCCGACCCCGAGGCCCGGCCGTCGACGAAGACCGCCGCGCCCGGAGGCGTGGAGGTGACGGGGACCTTTTGCCAGCGCGTCCTCAAACCGCCGCAGCCGGCCGACGCCGCCAGGACCAGACCGATCAGGGCGGCCGCGGCCGCCGTCCGTCCCTCGAGCGCCATGTCGCGACCCCCGGGCCGATGTCATCCGACGGGGCCCGATCGCATCATAAGCACCCCCGCGGCGCGAGTTGTCAAGGAATTGTCAACAAGGCCGGGAAAGTGTATTAAGGGAATATCCTCGAACCTGGAGATGCGCCATGGCCCCTGACCGCCCTTCTCCGTTTCCGAAAGCCCTGCCGGCCGGCGGCGCGTCCCGCCGTCCGCGGCTCGTCCCCTGGGCCGCGCTGGCCGGCTTCCTGGGCCTCCTCATCCTGCATTCCGCCGGCGCGCCGCCGCAAAACAGCGCCTTTCCCGCCCCCATCGACCCCCAGCGGGTCCAGGACCAGGACGACATGACCTGGGCCGACTACCGGCCCATCCCCGGCCGCGACTGGGCCGATCCGGCGCTCAAGCCCGGGCGCGGCTTCAAGCTGGCCGTCGTCGGCATCGATTTCTCCGACCAGCCCTTCGTCGTCACCCTGCCCAAGGGCTCGGACCCCTTCGGCAACCCCCAGATCGAGCCCATCCCCCGCGACCGGGTGCCCCGCTTCTACGCCGACTTCTGGACCAAACCGAACGTCTTCAACCACGGCCAGACGGTCACCGGCTACTGGATGGAGCAGTCCTGGGGCAAGTTCGGCATCACCGAGGTCGAGGCCTTCGGCCCCTACCGCATGCCCAAGCCCCTTTGGTCCTACGGCCTCAACGAATACGGCCAGAACGGCCAGACGCCCGACGGCAGCCGGGCCGACGGCCGCATGGAACGGGACTGCGACGCCCTCTGGACGGCCGCGGCCGGCCGGGACGTCCGCAAGGACTTCGACGCCGTGCTGCGCATCTACGCCGGCTACGACGAGACGGGCGTCTGGCAGGAGTTCGGCGAGATGAAGTTCGCCTCCCGCGACGACATCCCGGCCGCCTGGGGCAACCCGGATCCGGTCAAGCCCCGCTGGGTCCCGACCCGCTACGTCGAATGGACGAGCTGGCTGGCCGGCTCCCGGCAATGGGGGCTGTCGTCCATGCGCCAGGGCGAGAGCTCGGGCACGATCGCCCACGAGCTGGGCCACTTCGCCTTCGACCTGCCCGACCTCAACAACAATCCCTACGTCCAGCCCTACCGGCGGGTCGCGGCCGGGCCCTGGGACATGATGGACCGCGGCTCGTTCAACGGCCCGGGCGGCCCGCACCGCCGCTGGGTCGTGCCGCCGGCGCAGGGCGCCTTCATGCCGGCCGGCCTGATGGTCCGCAACCGCCTGGAGAACAAGTTCCTCGACGAGTCCACCCTGCTGACGCTCGGCCGCGACGTCCTGGCCAAGACGGGGCCGGCCGTGGCCGAGGTCACGGCCCGGGCCGTCGAGCCCCGGCCGGGCACGTACGCCGGGCTCAAGGTCCTGTTCGACGGCGCCCAGGCCGGCGACCTGACCCCGCCCTCCGACCCGGCCGCCGATCCCTTGTCCCCCGGCACGCCCAACTACGCCTACTACACGGCCGAGGTCGTCCAGCGCATCGGCTACGATTCGTTCACGCCCGACAGCGGCGTCCTTCTCGCCAAGAACAAGGCCACGCTCCGCGGCCGCAACGGCGGCCCGAACGAGTTCAACAGCTACATCTGGGTCATCGACGCCCACCCCGAAGACATCGGCGTCGTCGACTACGTCCGTCCTGACGGCGTCAAGGTCATGCGCACGGCGGCCGACTTCCGCCAGCTCAACGACGCCCTCTTCCACGCCGGCACGGGATCGGGGAGCTTCTGCGAATGGGTCGACGGTCCCAACCGGCTGCACTTCTACGTCCTCGACCTGCGGCGCGAGGCCGACGGCGTCCTGATCTACAAGCTGGCCGTCCGTTCGCTCGACGGCGCCGGACCGCGGCCTCGCGGCGTCCGGCTGGCCGCCGGCCGGGCCCCCAAGGCCAAAGGCCCGGCCGCGCCGCTGCCGTTCACGCTGACCAACACCGGCGCTCCGGCCCCGGCCGGCGCCGGCCCGGCCTTCGACAGCGACCTTTATCGCCTGTCCGCGTCGGTCGAAGGGCGGGGCTGGACGGCCCAGCTGACGAACGAGCTGGCGGCCGTCCGGTCCGGCGCCTCCGCGCCCGTCGCCATGTACGTCACGCCGGGGCCCGGGGCTTCGAAGTCGGCCACGGTCACCCTGCGGGCCGTCTCCGAAAGCGACCCCCGGCAGGCCTCCGACATCTCGGTCAAGGTCTCGCGCTGAAGGCCGGCGTCGAGGAGAAGCTAGCGCCGGTAGCGGATGGCGATGCCGACGATCTGGCGCTCGTAGACGGTCCTCGGTCCGTGCCAGTAGCTGAAGACGACGCCTTCCCGGAAGTAGCGGTCGGCGACGATGACCAGGGCGTCGGCGCCCAGCGCGGCCGCCTTCTCCCGGAGAACGCCCTCGACATAGAACCGGTCCATGCGCCAGGTCGGCCGGATCCAGACCTCGCCGAGTTGGATGTGGTCCCGCCGCGGCTCGCGCCGGAGAAGCTCGACCTGTTCCGGGTAGGTCGGCCGGAAGCGCGGCCGGTCGGGGTAGGCGCGGTATCCGTAATGACGGTAGCAGGAGATCGTCCCCATCGCGATCAGAGCCAGGGCCAGGATGCCGGTCATCTTCGCTTTCATCGCTCGTCTCCTTTCCATTCCACCATCCTTATCGGCAAAATCCGTGCCAAGAAGGCGAGGCAACGCCGATTTCGGCTATCCCATACATTATAAATAATTTGGCAGGACTAGCCGCCGAATCCGGGTCCCGGCCGCGAACGGAGGCCCGGGCCCGTCGAGGACCCGGTGTCCGTTTGGGAGGACAGCCCCCCGGATCTCCTCGAGGGGTCGATAGCTTTCGCATGGCCAAGGACCGGACGAGTTAGCGCCGGGGCGACGCCGCCAAAAACGTCCTTGACAGCCCGTCGCCGTTGCGCCTACTATCCCCTCGATTTAGATCGGCCGCGCCGCGCGGCAAGGAGGCCTCGAGATGCGTTCCGTTGAAACGAAGGTCCGCCCCGCCCGGATTCTCGCCATGGCGCTGGCCATCGGGCTGGCCCTGTCCCTGCTGCCGCGCCTGCAGGCCCAGACGCCGGACCGGGACGTCGCCAAGAAGCTCCGCGGCTTCGACGCCTACATGGCCAAGGTCCTCAAGGACTGGAACGCGCCGGGCGTCGCGGTCGGCGTCGTGGCCGGCGACAGGCTCGTCTTCGCCAAGGGCTACGGCTACCGCGACTTCGGCCAGAAGCTGCCCTACACCCCGGCCACCCTGCAGCAGATCGCCTCGAACACCAAGCTGTTCACGGCCATCGCCGCCGGCCTGCTGGTCGAGGAGGGCAAGCTGACCTGGGACAAGCCGGTCAAGGAGTCCGTGCCGACGATCCGCTTCTACAATAACGAGCTCGACAACACGGTCACCCTGCGCGACATGCTGTCGCACCGGACCGGCGTCACCCGCCACGACACCATCTGGTACAACGCCGACGACACCCGCCAGCAGCTCTTCGACAAGCTCCGCTACCTCGAGCCCCAGGCCGCCCTGCGCCAGACCTTCCTCTACAACAACCTCATGTACGCCGCCGTCGGCCGCATCATCGAGCTGCAGTCGGGCCGGCTCTGGGAAGACTTCGTCCGCGAGCGCATCTTCAAGCCCCTGGAGATGACCTCGACCGTCTTCTCCATCGCCGACATGCTCAAGCAGGCCGAGCCGGGCGTGCCCTACACCGAGAAGCGCGACAGCTTCGAGCTCTACAAGCTCCCCTACTACGAGGACATCGGCGGCGTCGGCCCCTGCGGCGCCATCATCTCCAACGTCCAGGACATCTCCCACTGGCTCATCGCCCTGATGAACGACGGCAAGTACAACGGCCGGCAGGTCCTGCCGCCGGCCGTGCTCAAGGCCACGCTCGAGCCGGCCATCCCCCTCCCCAACACGGCCGCCGAGACCCGCGGCTTCTGGGAGGTCCTCAACGCCGCCTACGGCATGGGCCGGGAGACGGCCTCCTACCGCGGCCACCTCCTGACCTTCCATGGCGGCGACCTGCCCGGCTTCCACTCCCAGATCTCGTTCATGCCCCGGGAGAAGCTGGGCGTCATCGTCCTGGTCGTCGGCGACCACTGCTCCAGCCTCTACAACACCGTCAGCTACAACGTCTACGAGCGCCTGCTGGGGCTGGACCTGACGCCCTGGAGCGAGCGCCAGCTCGAGAGCCGGCTCAAGAACAAGAAGGCCGGCACCGAGGGCCGGGCCAAGGCCGGCGCCGACCGCGTCCCCGGCACCAAGCCGTCCCACGCCCTGGCCGACTACGCCGGCGAGTACGAGCACCCGGCCTACGGCCTCCTCAAGGTCGAGATGAAGGACGGCGCCCTGGCCATGGACTTCCACAAGATCCGGCTGCCGCTGGGCCACTACCATTACGACCGCTTTGTCACCCCCGACGACGAAACCTACGGCCGGACGTCCATCAATTTCCAGACCAACCCGCAGGGCGACGTCGACAAGGCCCTCATCTCGCTCGACGAGGCCGAGGTCGTCTTCAGCCGCAAGCCGACGACGCTCGCGCCCGAGACGCTGGCCAAGCTGGCCGGGACCTACGAGCTGCCCTCGGGCATCAAGGCCCAGGTCGTCCTCAAGGAGGACGGCACGCTCGTGCTGGCCGTGCCCGGCCAGGGGCCGGAGGAGCTCGTCCCCTACAAGGGGCTGCGGTTCCGGATCAAGCTCTTCGCCGACGTCGTTTTCGAATTCATCCTCGAGGACGGTGTCGTCAAGGGCCTCAAGCAGCGGGACCCCTCCGGGGAGTACGTCTTCCCGCGGAAATAGGGCCGGGTCCGGGCGACGCTCCGGCCGGCTCGAGGCCTAGCGGGCCCGGGCCGGCGCGGCGGCCGCTCTGCGGAGCTCGAGGAAGAACCAGCCGTTCGAGCTCTGCCGGCCGATGAGCTCGAAGCCCGTCCGTCCGGCGATATCCAGGAAGTGGTCCGCGCCCTGGTCGTCGGCGAACTTCACGCCGTAACCCGTGTTGACGGCTTTGGCCGGCAGGGCGATCCGCAGAGGATAGAGGACGTAGAGCTTGCTTTCGTCCTCTTTCGGCGGGAAAACGACGTCCCAGATCAGCAGCCGGCCGCCGGGCCGAAGCACCCGGGCGAGCTCCTGGAAGACCTTGGCGTGGTCCTCCGGGGCGATGTACATGAAGGTGAAGAAGACGGTCGCGGTGTCGAAGCTCCCGTCCAGGAACTTGAGGTCGCGGGCGTCCATGACGATCTTGAGCAGCGGCTCGCCGGGCGCGTCCTCGAGCTCGCGCTTGACCAGGTCGACGGCGACGACCTGACGGCCCTTGATCTGGCCGATAACGCCTTCCCCGCCGCCCCCGATGTCCAGGATCAGGCCCTGGGCCGGGAAGTCGGGCACCGTGACCTCGAGCGGCGGGTGCTTCTGGATCTGTTCGGGCTGGGGACGTTCCTGAGCGGCCGCGACGGCGGCGGCGGCAAGAAGCGCGGCCGCGGCCAAGGCGGCGACCCGGAAGCGGGCGGCGGATCGATAAGCGCTCACATTCGTTCTCCTCTCGAGGCGGCTCCGGGGAGGGCGGCCTCCCTTTCGGAATACGGAGCCGCGGGCCCGATTGTTGCGCATCTTCGCGCTTGACAGGCGGGACGCCGGGGAGCGGTCCGTCAGCGGGCCGCGTCGGTCATGAGCCCGGCCTTCCCGAAGGCCCGATAGGTGGCCCGCGGGCGCGGGAATCGGCTATAATGCGGCTCATGAGGAAGCCCCGCAAGTCCGCCATCGTCACTTCCGTTCGTTCTTTCGTAATGGGCCTCGCGGCCCTGGCCCTGCTGACGGCCGCCTGCGCGCCGGACCGGCCCGCGGCCGATACCATCGTCACCGGCGCCAGGGTCTACACCGTGGACGCCGCCCGGCCCTGGGCCGAGGCCGTGGCCGTCAAGGACGGCCGCCTGCTGGCCGTCGGATCGGCCAAGGAGATCGCCCGCTACAAGGCCGGGACGACGCGGGTCGTCGACGCCGGCGGCCGCCTGGTCCTGCCCGGCTTCGAGGACAGCCACGTCCATTTCGTCAGCGGCTCGCTGAACATGGCCGTCGTCGACCTGGCCGGGGCCAAGACGGTCGACGAGATCCGGTCCCGGATCCGGGATTTCGTCGCCGCCAATCCCCAGGCCCAATGGATCCAGGGGCGCGGCTGGATGTACCCGGTCTTTCCCGGCAACATGCCCGACAAGGGCATCCTCGACGACCTCGTCGCCGACCGGCCCGCCTACATGCGCTGCGCCGACGGGCATTCGAGCTGGGTCAACAGCAAGGCCCTGGCCCTGGCCGGCGTCGACCGGCGGACCAAAGACCCGGAGAACGGCCGGATCGTGCGCGACGCCAAGGGCGATCCGACGGGGGCCCTGCTCGAGGAGGCCTCCTCGCTCGTCTCCCGGCTCATCCCCGAGCCCACGGCCGACGAAAAGCTGGCCGCCGTCCGCGAGGGCCTGAAGGAAGCGGCCCGCCGGGGCGTCGTCCGGGTCCACGGCCTGGGCGGCGAGTTCGAGGACCTGGCCGTCTTCGAGAAGATCCGCCAGGAGGGCGGGCTGACCGTCCGGATGACGGCCGCCATGTGGGTCGAGGCGCCCGGCCCGACCGACAAGGACTGGCGGGCCTACGACGAGGCCCGGGCCCGCTGCCACGACGAGTGGCTGGCCGTCGACGGCATCAAGCTCATGCTCGACGGCGTCATCGACTCCGGCACGGGGGCCATGCTCGACCCCTACGAGGGCCAGAAGGAGAACAAAGGCAAGCTCTTCTGGACGCCGGAGGACTATAAGAAGGCCGTGGCCGCCTTCAACGCCAGGGGCCTGCAGGTCTCGACCCACTCTATCGGCGACGCGGCCATCCGCCTGTCGCTCGACGCCTACGAAGAGGGCCAGCGGGCCGCCGGCGCGGCCGACGTCCGCAACAAGATCGAGCACGCCGAGGACATCGCCGCCTCCGACATCCCCCGCTTCGGGAGGCTCGGGGTCATCGGCAGCTTCCAGCCCTTGCACGCCAATCCCGAGCCGGGCTGGATCGGCAGCTGGATCAAGAACGCCGGACCGGAGCGCGAGCAGCGGGCCTTCGCCTGGAAGGCCGTGCTCGACGGCGGCGGCGGCCTGGCCTTCGGCAGCGATTGGCCGGTCGTGACCATCAATCCCTGGCCGGGGCTCCAGGTCGCGGTGACGCGGCAGGACCTCGAAGGCCGGCCGGAAGGCGGCTGGCTGCCCCGGCACAAGGTCTCGCTCCCCGAGGCCGTGTACGCCTATACCATGGGCGGGGCCTACGCCATGCACCGGGACAAGGACGAGGGCTCCCTCACGGCCGGCAAGCTGGCCGACCTGATCATGGTCTCGCAGGACATCTTCGAGATCGACCCCCACGAGATCGCGGGGACGACGGTGCTGCTGACCATGGTCGGGGGCAGGATCGTCCACGACGCGCGCTGACGAGCGCCGACGAGGGCCCGGGCGCGGCCGAAAGGGCGGCGGCGTTGACAGCCCGTCGAAACCGGGGCTATGATGTCCGCAGAAAATCCTCGATCCCGGGGGTTCCCATGACTCATCGAGCCCGCTCCGCCGTCCTGGCCGTCCCGATCGCCCTCCTGATCGCGGCGGGTTGCGCCGTCAAGAACGAGGAGGAGCCGCCGGCCACCACGGTCGCCGCGCCCGTGCTCAGCCCCCAGCCGGCCACCTACTCGGCCGAGATCGACGTCGCCATCGCCACCTCGACGTCCGGCGCGGCCATCCGCTACACGACCGACGGCACGACGCCGACGGAGACGGCGGGGACGGTCTACGCCGGCCCGGTCCACGTCGCCTCCAACCTGACCCTCAAGGCCGTCGCCTACCGGACGGGCTGGACCACGTCGACGGTGACGTCGGGCGACTACACCATCGCGCCGCTCGTCGCCGCGCCGGTCTTCGACCCGCCCGCGGGGGAATATCTCACGGCCCAGGACGTGGCCATCGCGACATCGACGGGCGGGGCCGCCATCCGCTACACCACGGACGGCTCGACGCCGAGCGCGGCGAACGGCGCCCTTTACGCCGGTCCCGTCCATGTGGCCGCGTCGCTGACCCTCAAGGCGGCGGCTTATCAGTCCGGCTGGACCACGTCCGTGACGACGTCGGGCGAGTATCTGATCGGGCCGCGGGCCGAGGCCCCGGTCTTCAGCCCGCCGCCCGGGGAATATCCGGACGCCCAGGACATCGCCATGACCACGGCGACCGCCGGGGCCTCCATACGGTACACCACGGACGGCTCGACCCCGACCGAGACGGCCGGCACGCTCTACGCCGGGCCCGCGCACCTGGCCGCGTCGTCCACCGTCAAGGCCGTCGCCTTCGGGACGGGCCTGCGGACGTCGGCGGTGACGTCCGGCGCCTACACCATCGGGTTCTTCGTCCTGGCCCCTGAGTTCAGCCCGGCCCCGGGAGCGTACCAGGAACCGCAGGACGTCGCCATCGCCACGGCCACGGCCAACGCGGCGGTCCGCTACACGCTCGACGGCTCGACCCCGACCGAGACGGCGGGGACCCTCTACGCCGGGCCCGTGCATCTGGCCGCGTCGGGGACGCTCAAGGCCGTCGCCTACCGGGCCGGCTGGACGACCTCGCCGGTCGCGTCCGGGGCCTACGAGATCGGCCCGGCCGTCGCGGCGCCGCAGTTCGGCGTGCCGCCGGGATTCATCGGCGCGGCCGTTGACGCGGCCATCACGACCGCGACGGCGGGGGCGTCCATCCGCTACACCACGGACGGCTCGACGCCGAGCCAGACGGCCGGCACGCTCTATACGTCGCCGGTCCGGATCGACCGGACCCTGACCCTGCGGGCCGCGGCGTATCGCTCGGGCCTGGGCGCCTCGGCGGTCACGGACGGCGAATACAAGCGGGTCGGCGTCGCCGCCGGCCGGTTCCACTCCGTCCTGGTCCTAAGCGACGGCGCCGTTTGGACCTGGGGCGGCAATTATGAGGGCCAGATCGGCGACGGGGGCACGAGCCCCCGCCCGGCCCCGGCCCCGATCGCGGGCCTGGCCGGCGTCGTCGCCGTGGCCGCCGGGCAATATCACTCGGCGGCCCTGATGGGCGACGGCACCGTCCGGACCTGGGGCCGCAACCTTTACGGCCAACTCGGCGACGCCGGCAACTCGCAGCGCCTTTCGCCGGTGACCGCGGCGGGCGTCTCCGGGATGGTCGCTCTGGCCGCCGGCGAGAACGGCACGTACGCGCTGAAGGGCGACGGCACGGTCTGGGCCTGGGGCAGCAACAGCGACGGGCAGGTCGGCGACGCCACGACCACGGACCGCTACGTCGCCGTCCAGGTCGTGGGGCTCACCGGCGTTAAAGCCATCGCGGCCGGCGATCGTCACGGCGTCGCCCTGAAGTCGGACGGGACGGTCTGGACGTGGGGCCACAACGGCTACGGCCAGCTGGGGGACGGTTCGACGACCACGCGCCTGTTCCCCGCGCCGGTGCCCGGCCTGACCGGGGTGGCGGCCATCGCCGCCGGCGGCTATCACACGGCGGCCGTCAAAAGCGACGGGTCGCTCTGGTCGTGGGGCTCGGGCTCCTCCGGGGAGCTCGGGAACGGCGCCCAGCCGATGACCGTGCCGACGCCCGTCCAGGCGACGGGCCTGACCACCGTCGCCGGCGCCGTCGCCGGCTCCTACGACACCGTCGCCATCCTCGTCGACGGCGCCCTGCGGTCGTTCGGCCTCAACTTCTACGGCCAGCTCGGCGACGGGACGGACGCCAACCGGTCCGTCGCCGTCGTCGTGACCGGGTTGCCGTTGCCGGCGGTCGCGGTCGGCGCCGCCTTGGACCATACCCTGGCCGTCCTTTCCGACGGTTCGGTCTGGGCCTGGGGCCACAACCTCGATTATCAGGTCGGCGACGGCACGACCACGGACCGCTGGTCCCCCGTCCGGATCATCGATGGGGTCAAACCTACAATTTTCGAAAAATTGTAGGTTTGACCCCGTCCGATCTTTCCGGTTTCTTCGGCGCGGCGGGCCGGATTCCCTTTTGACCCGCGTTGGACTATCCTAGGGAGCTTATTGGTCCCGACGAAGGGACGAACAAGCGAGGTCATCATGCGCACTGCCGTCCGCCGGATCCCCATCGTCGCCCTGCTCGCCGCTCTTCTCCTTCCGGCCCTTCTTCCCGCCCCGTCCGCGGGCCAGGCGCGGAACGCCGCCGGGCCCGCCCAGCCCGATCCCAAGGCCCCGACGCTCTATCTCGTCGGCTACGCCCATCTGGACACCCAGTGGCGCTGGGACTATCCCACCACCATCCGCGAGTACCTGCCCAAGACCCTGCGGACCAACTTCGACCTCTTCGAGAAGTACCCGCATTACGTCTTCAACTTCAGCGGCGCCAACCGCTACCGGATGATCAAGGAATATTATCCGAAGGCCTACGACAAGCTCCGGCTCTACGTCGCGGCCGGCAGCTGGTATCCCTCCGGCTCCTCGATGGAAGAGAACGACGTCAATTCCCCCTCTGCCGAATCGACCATCCGCCAGGTCCTCTACGGCGCCCAATGGTTCCGGGCCGAGTTCGGCAAGACGAGCGCCGAATACATGCTGCCCGACTGCTTCGGCTTCCCGGCCTCGCTGCCGAGCATCCTGGCCCACTGCGGCCTGCTCGGTTTCTCGACCCAGAAGCTGTCGTGGGGCTCGTTCGCCCCGGTCGGCGGCCCGGACTCGCCCGAGCAGACGCCGGCCGGCATTCCTTTCAACGTCGGCGTCTGGGAAGGCCTGGACGGACAAAGCGTCGTCGCCGCGCTCAACGCCGGCGACTATACCGGCTCGGTGACCTACGACCTGTCCAAGACGCCGCCGCCGCCCGCGCCGGCTGCGGCCGGACGGCCCCAGCCCCGCGCCGCCATCGACTGGCCGGCCCGCATCGCCCTCGACGGGCGGGCCTCCGGCCTTTACGCCGATTACATGTACTACGGCACCGGCGACACCGGCGGCTCGCCCAGCGAGCCTTCGGTCGCCTTGGCCGAGGCCATCGTCACCGGCGAGTGGGCCTCGCCCGCGCCCGGCGCCCCGGCCGTCCGGGTCGGCGACGGCCCGGTCCGCGTCATCTCGGCCCGGTCCGACCAGCTCTTCCGCGACATCACCCCCGAGGTCCGGGCCAAGCTCCCCCGCTACAAGGGCGACCTGGAGCTGACCAATCACTCGGCCGGGTCCATCACCTCGCAGGCCGCCATGAAGCGCTGGAACCGCCGCAACGAGGTCCTGGCCGACGACGCCGAGCGGGCCGCGGTCGCCGCCGAGTGGCTGGGCGGCCGGGCCTATCCCCGGCGCCGGCTCAACGACGCCTGGACCCTGGTCATGGGCGGCCAGTTCCACGACATCATCCCGGGCACGAGCATCCCCAAGGCCTACGAGTACTCCTGGAACGACGAGCTTCTGGCCCTCAACCAGTTCGGCGGCGTGCTAACGGACGCCGTCGCCTCGGTCTCCGCGGCCCTCGACACCCGCGTCGAGGGCGCGGCCGTGGTCGTCAGCAACGGCTTGTCCGTCGCCCGCGAGGACATCGTCGAGGCAGCCGTCGACTTCCCCGGCGGGACGCCCAAGGCGGTCCGCGTCTTCGGCCCCGACGGCCGTGAAGCGCCGGCCCAGCTCCGCGACGGCCGGGTCGTCTTCCCGGCCAAGGTCCCCCCGGTCGGGTTCGCCGTCTTCGACGTCCGGCCGGCGGGCACGCCCATGGCCTCGGCGCTCATGGCCGGCCCCGCGTCGCTCGAGAACGCCCGCTACCGCGTCGCCCTGAACGCCGACGGCGACGTTTCCTCCATCTTCGACAAGGCGGCCGGCCGGGAGCTCCTGGCCGGGCCCGCCCGTCTCGAGATCAAGACCGACAAGCCGGCCCAGTGGCCGGCCTGGAATATGGACTGGGCCGACCAGAGCCGCGAGCCCCGGGCCTTCGTCGGCGGTCCGGCCGAGATCCGCGTCGTCGAGAACGGCCCGGCCCGCGCGGCCATCGAGGTCCGCCGCCAGGTTGAGGGCTCGACCTTCGTCCAGACCATCCGCCTGGCCGCCGGCGGCGCCGCCGACCGGGTCGAGTTCGCCACGGTCGTGGACTGGAAGACGCCGGCCAGCCATCTCAAGGCCGTCTTCCCGCTCACCGCCAGGAACAAGGTCGCGACCTACAACTGGGACATCGGCACGATCGAGCGGCCGACGAACAGCGAGAAGCAGTTCGAGATGCCCTCCCACCAGTGGGTCGACCTGACCGACGCCTCGGGCGCCTTCGGGGCCACCCTCCTGACCGAAGCCAAGTTCGGCTCGGACAAGCCGGACGACCACACCCTGCGCCTGACCCTCGTCCGCACGCCGGGCATGGAAGGGACGCGCGGCTACACCGATCAGACCTCGCAGGACTGGGGCCGGCACGAGTTCGTCTACGGCCTGGCCGGCCACGCCGGTGACTTCCGCCGCGGCGGCACGGACTGGCAGGGCCTGCGGCTCGACCAGCCGCCGGCCGCGTTCGTCGTCCCGGCCCACGACGGGGCCCTGGGCAGGTCGCTGTCGCTGATGACGGTCGGCCACGCCCGCGTCCGGGCCCTGGCGCTGAAGAAGGCCGAGCAGGGCGACGAGATCGTCGTCCGCCTGGTCGAGATGAGCGGCCGGCCGGCCAAGGGCGTCAGGATCTCCTTCGCCGCGCCCCTGCGGGCCGCCCGCGAGATCAACGGCGTCGAGGACGCGGTCGGGCCGGCCCGGCTCGCCGGCGGCGCGCTGGTCGCCGATTTCGGGCCCTTCCAGGTCCGCTCCTTCGCCGTCAAGCTCGGTCCCGCCCCGACCCGCGTGGCGGCCCCCAAGTTCGCGGGCGTGCCCCTGGCTTACGATATCAACGCGGCCACGCCCGACGGCCAGGTCCCGGTCGGCGGCTTCGACGGCGAGGGCCGGTCCTATCCCGCCGAAATGCTGCCAGCCCGGATCGCTTACGCCGGCGTCGAGTTCGCGCTCGGCCCGGCCGGACAACGCAACGCCGCGACCGCCCGCGGCCAGGTCGTGCCGCTTCCGGCCGGCCCGAAAGGCCGGGTCTACATCCTGGCCGCCTCGGCCGCCGGGGACCGCCAGGCCGCCTTCAAGATCGGCGACCGGACGGTCGAGCTCGTCGTCCAGGATTGGGGCGGCTACATCGGCCAGTGGGACAATCGCGTTTGGACAACCCGCCAGGAGATCGCCCCGGCCCGGCCCGGCGGCTCACCCGGCCCGGCCGCCGCGACCGGCGCGCCCCGCCTGCGGACCGTTCAGGAGTATGCCGGCCTCGTCCCCGGCTTCGTCAAACCGGCCGCCGTGGCCTGGTTCGCCTCGCACCGGCACCTGCAGGACGGCACGAACGACCCCTACGCCTATTCATACCTGTTCGCCTACGCGCTCGATGTGCCGCCCGGGGCGTCGAGCTTGACGCTTCCCAACGACCCCCGCATCCGCGTCCTGGCCGTCACGGTCTCCGACGAAGGCCCGGCGGTCCGGCCCGCCCAGCCGCTCTTCGACACTCTCGAGCGCTGAAGGCGCAAGAAAAGGTCAAATTCGGATGGGGTCAAACCTACAATTTTCGAAAAAATGTAGGTTTGACCCCATCTCATTGACAGGCGCGCGACGCGGCGGCAATAATAAGGCCGCTTTCAGCCTCGTTCGGCCGGACAGGAGCACCCGATGAGCGATCGAAACGAACATCACGGTCTTTCGCCCGCGACGCTGGCCGTTTGGGCCGGCGAAGAAGGCAGCCTGGTCGAGGGCGCTACCCAGGTCCCGATCGTCTACAGCGCCGCCTACGGCTATCCCGACGTCGACGCCTGGCTCGACGCCGCGCTGGGCCGCGCGCCCGGCCACATCTACTCCCGGAACACGAACCCGACCGTCGCGGCTCTCGAGGCCAAGGTCCGTACGCTCGAGGGGGCCGCGGCCGCCGCCAGCTTCGCCAGCGGCATGGCCGCCATCAGCGACACCCTCTTCACCCTGCTCTCCCCCGGCGACCGGGTCGTCTCGGTCAAGGACTCCTACGGCGGCACGAACAAGCTCTTCCTGGAGTTCCTGCCCCGCTTCGGCGTCCAGGTCGAGCTCTGCGACACGACCGACCACGAGGCCATCGAAGCCGCCGTCGGCCGCGGCTGCCGGGTCCTCTACCTCGAGTCCCCCACCAACCCGACGCTCAAGGTCGTCGACATCGCCCGGCTGGCCGCGGCCGGCCATCGCGCCGGCGCCATCGTCGTGACCGACAACACCTTCGCCACGCCCATCAACCAGAACCCGCTGGCCCTGGGCGCCGATCTCGTCATCCACAGCGCCACCAAGTTCCTGGGCGGGCACGCCGACGCCCTGGGCGGCCTCGTCTGCGGCGCCGCGGACCTGGTCGGGCGCATCTATCATTTCCGGGAGATCAACGGGGCCTGCCTCGACCCCATGGCCGCCTTCCTCATCATCCGCGGCCTGAAAACGCTGGCCCTGCGCGTCGAGCGCCAGAACGCGAGCGCCCTGGCCATCGCCCGCTGGCTGGAGTCGCAGCCCGCCGTCGCCGCCGTCTTCTATCCCGGCCTGGCGTCGAACGACCATCACGACGTCGCCCGCCGGCAGATGCGCGGCTACGGCGGCGTCCTGAGCTTCATGCTGAAAGGCGGTTTCGAGGCCGTCAAGCGCGTCCTGCCGGCCCTGGCCCTGGCCCGCCGGGCGGCCAACCTCGGCTCCATCGAGACCGTGGCCGGCCCCCCCGCCACGACCAGCCACGTCGAGTGCACGCCCGAAGAGCGCGCCGCGATGGGCATCCCCGAGGGCCTCGTCCGCTACTCGGTCGGCATCGAGGACCCGCGGGACCTTATGGCCGACCTGGCCCGGGCCCTCGGAAAGGCGTAAGCGACGAGCGGGCTTCCACGCCGGCCTTAGACGACCCTGATCCGCCCCGCTACATCCAGAAAGAATTCCTTGGACCAGACCGCCAGGGAGGCGGGGTCCTTGACGAAGGGCTCGACCTCGCGCCGGATCTGGCCGACGTCGACGTGCTCGACGCGCCTGGCCAGTAAACCACGCAGATCCGCGTCCGTCATGGCGGCCGTTCCGGTCCAATGCCCCGTCTGGCGCATCCGCTGTTCCAAATGCGCGAGATGGAGCTCCGGGTGGCCGGCCGCGAACCAGACCAGGTCGTACCAATCCCGCCCCTTGACCCGGCTCTTCCAGCCGCGGCAGAGGACCGCATGCATCTTTCCCGCGAACAGGTCCGGCAGGCTGAACGTCCGGACGGCGAAGGGGATGGGGCGCAGGAGGTAGCGCGTTTCCGTCGAGAATGCGGGCGGCGGATCGGTGTCGATCTCGAGCTTGATCTTCAGCACGTGGTTGCGAGGCACCTGCCGGACGAGCGCCTGGTCGAACTCGACGGTGATCATTTGGGTCCGGGTATCGGCCTTGAGGAACGCCGACCGGATAGCCGCCTCCGGCGGCTTGTTCCGGCCGGAGATCTCCACCATGAAGCCGAAGGAGGCCAGTTCCCTCTTGAGGGCCTGCCCGTAGCCCGCCAGGTCGAAGTCGCGCCGCTTCTCCAATAACGAGAAATCCAGGTCCTCGGAGAAACGGTCCAGGCCATAAAGCACCCGCAGCGCCGTCCCGCCGTAGAAGGCGGCCTTCTCGAAGAACTTGCTCCGCCACAGGCCGAGCAGGGCGATCTCCTGCATGACCTCGCGCAGGGCCCGCAAGGAATCCTCGACGGCCCGAACCTCGTAAGAGGCCAGCATCTGACGGACGGCTTCGTTCATCGTGCGGCCCCCTTTCCGGCCTTCCCCATTCGCCTGATGACCGCCGCCATCAGCCGCAGGCGCCGGGACCGGTAGCGTTCAGCGTAGTCCGCGATCCTCTCGGCCGAAAAGGCCCGCAATCCCCCGGCGTCGATCCGCAGGTCGTCCTCGAGGAACCGGGCCAGCGCCTTGGTCGTGCCGATTTCCGCCCCGCGCACCGCGACGACCTTGTCGGCCAAGGCCTTTTCCGGGGAAGCGATTAGGAACGCCTGGCCATACTCCCCCGCCACGCGGACCATGCCCGTCTCGTAAGCCCGGGCCGGGATCCGGCGATAAGTGAAGAGGCCGACCGGCGTGTCGAACCGCCGCGGGCGATTCGGCGTGACCGACGTCAAGGCCTCAACTCCTTCCGGAATGAGCCCATGATAGGCGAGCGCATAATCGAGGGAGACGTAGGAGGGGCCGAAAACGAGATTGGCCAGCAACTCCCTCGAATAAGGATGCCGCCGCTGCCGGTCCCCGAAGACGTACAAGCCCTTCTTGACCCTGACGATGACGCCTTGCCGGAGCAGGTCGTTGATCTTGTTCCGGGGGTAGGCCAGTTCCTTGGCGGCGTCGACCAGGGTCTGATAGTCGAAGATCTCGGTCGGAATGCGGGCCCGGATATCGATAGCCATCACATTTAGCCCTATTAAGTTGACTAATTGTCAACATAATAAGTCATATAATTGCCTTTGTCAAGTCCCCATCAGTCAGGCCGACCTGGCCCGGGCCCTCGCCGCGGCCAAAGCCTAGGCCGCGTTCCCGGAAGCCCGCGCCTTCCCGCCTCCCGACCGCGCCTATTCGCCGCCGATCTGCAGCAGCTTGATCCGCAGGGTCGGCGCGGCCATGGCGTCGTTCGGGTCGAGGTCGTCGGCCATCAGGTCGATGCCGTTCAGGATCTCGTCGGCCGTGCCGGCGATCGTCAGGCCCTGCACCGGGAAGGCGATCTTGCCGTTCTCGATCCAGAACCCGGCCGCGCCGCCGCTGAAGTTGCCGTTGACCGCGTTGATGCCGTAGCCGGTGACGCTCTTGACGAGCAGTCCCGTCTTGGTAGCGGCGATGATGTCGTCGTACTTGGCCGTCCCGGCGAGCATGTGGAAATTGTGCGGCCCGATGCCGGGCAGGCCGTCGAAGCCGCCGCGCGAGGCGTTGCCCGTGCTCCGCACGCCCGCCCGCTTGGCCACGGCGGTGTTGTACATGAAGCTCCGCAGCACGCCGTTCTCGACGATGACCCGCCGCCCGGTGGGCACGCCCTCGCCGTCGAACGGGGCGCTCGCCAGGCCCTTCGCGAGGGTGCCGTCGTCGACGACGGTCAGGCCCTCGACGGCGATCCTCTGCCCGATCTTCCCGGCCAGGAAGCTGGCCCCCTGCAGGACGCGCTCGCCGTTGACCGCGCCCAGGATGCCGCCCAGCAGGGCCCGCGACACGTCGGCGTGGAAGATGACCGGGGCCTTCTGCGTCTTGACCTGCCGCGGGTCGAGCATGTCGGCCGCCTCGCGGCCCGCCTTGGCCGCGATCTCCTCGGCCGGCTTGAGGTCGCCGTAGAACCGCCGGCTGCAGGAATCCCCGCCCGACGACTTCTGCTCGCCCTTCTCGGCCACGACCGAGACGCCGACGCCGCAGCCCGACGCCTTATAGCTCTTGGCGAGGCCGTTCGAGTTGGCGATGGCGATCTCGGCCTCGGACTCCCGGTAGCTCGCGCCGTCGCTCTTGGTGACCCGCGGCTCCTTCAGGGCCAGCGCCTCCAGGCGCTTGGCCAGCTCGATCTTCTCCTCCATCGGCACCTGGGCGATGCGCGCGTCGAAGAGCCCGGCCACGGCGGTCTCGCCCTTGTCGTCCGGCAGGACGTTGTTGGGGTCGGCCGTCGTCACCCGGGCGAAGGCGATGGCCCGTCCGGCGGCCTCGTCCAAGGCCTTGTCGCCCAGGTCGTTGGAGCTGGCGAAGGCCATCCGCCCCTGGACGAAGACCCGGATGCCGGCCCCGGCGGAAGCGGCCTCCTGGACGGTCTCGATGTCGCCCTTGCGGATGTCCAGGCTCAGGTTCCGGCCCGATTCGATATAGACCTCGGCCGCGTCGGCGCCCTTCTCGAGGCAGCGCTTGACCAGCTGTTCGGCGATCCCTTTGATGTCCATATTCGCGTCCTTTCTGCTTTCCGGCCCTATCTCGCCCGCGAGCCGCCGACGTTGATGCCCCGGATGCGGACCGTGGGCTGCCCGGCCGTGACCTCGGCCGCCTGGCCCTTGCCGCAGATGCCCGGCCCGAAGTCGAGGTCGTCCCCGACCGCGTCCACGCCCCGGACGACGTCGAGGCAGTTGCCGATGAGCGTGGCCCCCTTGACCGGCACGGTCTTCTTGCCGTCCTCGATCAGGTAGGCCTCGCGGCAGGTGAAGTTGAAAACGCCGTCGGTCGGGTTGACGCTGCCGCCGCTCAGGCTCTGGACGTAGAGGCCGCTCTTGGTCGAGGCCAGGATGTCGGCCGGCTTGTCCGCGCCGTTCTCGATGAAGGTGTTGGTCATCCGGACGATCGGCATGTAGCGGAACGACTCGCGGCGGCCGTTGCCGGTGCGCTCCATCTTGAGCTGTTTGGCCGACAGGATGTCGGTCATGAAGCCGACCAGCTTGCCGCCCTCGATGAGGACGTTGCGCCGCATCGGCGTGCCCTCGTCGTCGTAGTTGGTCGTGCCGCGGAAGCAGGGCAGCGTGCCGTCGTCGATCATCGTGAACTTGGGGTCGGCCACCATCTGGCCGAGCTTGCCGACGAAGACGCCCGTCTCGCGGGCGATGTTGTCGCCCTCGAGCGGGTGGCCGACGGCCTCGTGGACCAGGACCCCGCCCCAGCCGTTCTGCATGAGCACGTCCATCTTGCCGGCCGGGGCGTCCTGGGCCTCGAGCATGGCCACGGCCTCGCGGGCCGAGTTGCGGGCCGCGTCTTCCGGCTTGAGGTCGTCGAACATCTCGATCCCGGCGTGGCGGCTCAGGCGCTCGCGGCCCATGTGGGACGTGCCGTTGCCGGCCGCCAGGGCCTGGACGATGAAGAAGATGAGCGGCAGCTCGTCCGCGAGGTAGAGCCCCTCGCTGTTGGCGATGACCCGGCCGCGGACCTCGTCGTAGTAGTCGATGGAGGCCATCTTGACCCGGGGATCATAGCTCAGGGCCGCGTCCTGGGCCCGCTTCATGATCTCCAGGCGCTTGTCGTCGGCCACCGTCTGGAGCGGCGCCTTGACCGTGATGTAGGACGGCCGCTTCTCTTCCTTGAGGTCGACCGGCGCCGCGGCCTTGGCCCCGCGGGCCACGTACGAGGCCACGTCGGCGGCCCTCAGGAAGGCCTCCTGCGTCAGGTCGTCGGTGTAGGCGTAGCCGGTCTTGTCGCCCGCGATGACCCGGACGCCGGCGCCCCGGCTCAGGCCGTAGATCGCGCTCTTGAACTTGCCCTCCTCGAGGAGGATGGAGCGCGAGACGCGGTTCTCGATGTAGACCTCGGCGAACTCGCCGCCCTTGGCCAGGGCCCGCCGGATGACCCGGTTCAGGTCCTCGAGGGCGAACTGGGGCGGCGGCGGCGCCATTCCCTTCTTGGCGCAGCTCAAAAGCGACGGCGCGGCGGCCAGAACGATGCCGCCTTTGATCCCGAGCTCCAGGAACCGGCGCCGGGGGATGTCTTCGACGGAATAGAACGAGTTGGTCATGGCTTCACCTCGCCGCGGAGGACGTTGCGGATGCGGTCGAACATCGACGCCGCCGATTATAACCCCTAGCTGGCGGGATATCCAGAGCCCGGCGGCTAACGGAGCACGGACTCGAGCCAGGCCTGGTAGCGCCGCAGGGCCTCTGCCCCCGGCCGCTGATGGCCGGCCCCCGGCTCGGTGACGAACTCGACCTTGGCCCCGGCCTTGCGGAGCTTCGCGACGAGCTCCCGCGTGACCTCGAAGGGGCAGTTGCGGTCTTCGGCGCCGTGAAAGACGAAGACGGGCAGGCCCTTGAACCGGCCGAGCGTCTTGTCTTCGAGGAAATTCGGGTGCGCCTCGCCGGGGAAATAGCTGTTGGCCAGATCGGGGTGGCCGGAGAATACCGCCAGGGCCCGGAACCGCCCGGGACGCTCGAAGTACGTCCGGTAAGCGCCGTAGCCGCCCATGGAGAACCCCGTCAGGACGATCCGGGTCTCGTCGACCGGGTAGCTGGCGGCGACCGCGGCGATGGCCTCGGCGATGTCCTCCTGGGCGTGGTCGCGGGAGAAGGCGTTGGACGGCCCCCGGCCGCGGGGCGCCATCTCGATGCAGTCGCCCCGGCTCAGGTAGTCGACGCCGGCCAGGTTCGTCTCGTCCGAAGCGCTGCCGTGGAGATAGACGATGAGCGGATACTTCTTCGCCAGGTTGCGGTCGAAGCCGGCCGGAACCCGGACGGCGTAGGGTTGGAGGGTGCCGTCGACCTTGGAGCGGAAGGCCCGGCGCATGTACCCGGTCCGAGCGGCGAAGAGGTCCCGGCCCGACTCGGCCTGGGCCAGGTCCTCCTCGACGCGCAGCAGGGCCAGCCGCTCCCGGGCCGTCGTCTCGTAGGCCTTGGCCGCCCGGAGCGAAGCGACGGCCTCGTCGAGCAGGAAACGCAGGGTCGTCGCGCTGCCCGGGGAGATCCGGCCGGTCACGGCCTCGAGCCGCCGGGCATAGACGTCGGCGACGGCCGCGGGCATGATGGTCAGGCCCGCCGCCCGCGTCGTCTCGTCGCCCTTGGAATGACCGTACTGGGAGCTCCAGGACACCCGGTACCCGCCCGGCGGCAGGTCGGCCGCGTCGATGCCGAATTCGTGCGACGTCAGCCCGCGGCGGCAGGGATATTCGGCGACGGTCCGCGCCAGGGTGGTCCCTTCCCCGCTCAGGACGGACGCCCGCAGGGCCTCCGCGCCCTCGCCGGAGGACAGCGTGACAGACCGGGCCCGCAGCGCCTCGCCCCGCTCGAGGTGGTTGCGCTCGAGCCGGACGAACGTCTGCGCGCCCCCGTCCAGGGCCGGTTCGGCGAAGCGCAGCCGGAGGTAGCGGCGGGGCTGGTTTTCCCGGCCCAGATCGTCGGGCAGGACACGGTAGTAAAGGGCGCCCGGGCCGCTGGCCTTGACGAATCCGATGTTGAAGCCGATCCCCTCCCCGGGCAGCCAGGGATGGAAAGGATGGAGGTCCTGCCAGGGCACCAGAAGCTCGAACGAGACGACGCCGTCGTGCGCCGCCGAGGCCGCCTGGGCCCGCGGGCTCATCGGGACGAAGATCTTGTCGACGTTGTAATACCAGAAGACGCGACGGGACCACTCGAGCTCGGGCCGGTCGACCGCCGAGCAGGCCGCGACGTAGAACTCGTCGGAAGGCGCATCGCCGGGACGGGGCCGGGCGATGACCATGTGGAAGCCGTCGCCGTTCTGAAAGGCCCGGTCGTTGAAGGTCAGGCGGTCGCCGCGGGCCTCGACGTAGACGTAAAGGAGGTCGGCGCCGTAGGCCAGGCGATAATGGGCTTCGACCGGCTCCCCGGCCGGCCCGAACGGATCGACCTGGGAGAAAGCGCGCCGCGGCAGGCCTTCCAGCCCCCGGTCGAGCCGGCCGTCGATCGTCGGAGCGACGGCCACGAAATCGACCGGCGCCAGCTCCTTGGGAACCTCGGCCAGGCGGACGGGAGGCCGGTCGGAGCCGGCCTGTCCGGCCGGAAGGGAAGGTCCGGCGGCGGCGAAGAGAGCCAAACCTCCAATGAGTCCGGCCAAGGCGATAACCGGGGCGGATGCGCGCTTCATCGAGGACCTCCGATCCGAGCTTGAGGGCCGCGGCGCCCGAGAGGACGTCAATGGGGAAGACGGTCCTCCGGACCATAAGGTTGCTTTATTGGCGGCGCGTTTGACCCCCGGGAGGGAAAGGCCTATCATGACCTTCGGCCTCACGCGCCTCTCTCGCCTGGTCGCCGATCTAAGGACCCCTAAGGATGTGCCGATGACGATCGAATCGAAGCTGGCCGACCTCAAGGAGCATCTCGCTTCCCGATATCCCCTGCCCGGTCTGCGGATCGGGACCAAGCAAGCGCCGCTGGCCATCGTCCAGGGCGGCATGGGGGTCGGCATCTCGCTCGCCAACTTGGCCGCGGCGGTGGCCCGCGAGGGCGGCATCGGCGTCATCGCCGCTAACGCCATCGGCATGACCGAGCCCGATTACTACGACGATCCCCCGGCCGCCAACGTCCGGGCCCTGCGCCGGGAGATTCGCGCCGCGCGCCGTAATTCCGCCGGTCTCATCGGCGTCAACATCATGGTCGCGGTCGATTGCTTCCACCGCCTGCTCGAGACCGCCGTCGAGGAAAAGGCGGACGTCCTCTTCCTCGGGGCCGGCCTGCCGATCAAGGGCATCCCCGTCCGGGCCATCCGCGACGCCGGGGTCCAGGTGGTGCCGATCGTCAGCTCGGGCCGGGCCGCCCGGCTCATCTTCAAGGCCTGGGAAAAGCACTACGACGACATCCCCGACGGCGTCGTCGTCGAAGGCCCCCGGGCGGGCGGCCACCTCGGATTCAAGCCGGAGCAGATCGACGATCCCGCCTTCCGGCTCGAGCGCCTCGTGCCCGAGGTCGTCGAGGCCCTCGCAGAGTTCCGGACCCGCTGGGCCCGGCCTCTGCCCGTCATCGCCGCCGGCGGTATCTTCAGCGGCGAGGACATCTACCGCTTTCTGAAGCTCGGGGCCCAGGGGGTCCAGATGGCCACCCGGTTCGTGGCCACCGACGAATGCGACGCCGACCGCCGCTTCAAGCAGGCCTACGTGGACTGCCGGGAGCAGGATATCCTCATCATCCGGAGCCCCGTCGGGATGCCCGGCCGGGCCATCCGCGGCCCGTTCCTGGAAGCCGTCGCCCGCGGCGAGCGGAAGCTTTTCCGCTGCCCGTCGCGCTGTCTCGAGAGCTGCGAGGCCGGCCAGGCCCGCTACTGCATCTCCGAGGCGCTCGACAGCGCCCGCAAGGGGAACTTCGAGAACGGCTTCGTCTTCTGCGGCGCCAACGCCCACCGGGTGGAGGCCGTCGTGCCGGTCAGGGAGCTCGTCGCCGGGCTCAAGCGGGGCTTCGCCCTGGCCAGCCTGGCCGGCGCGCTCAAGGCCGAGGTCGCCAGGCGGGCGGACGCCCTGCGGGCGCTCAGGGGCGAATACGAAGCGACCCTCGACGGCGCGCGGCAGCGGCTGCGGGCCGGCTGGCGCCGGCTGGCGGACGAGAACGAAGCGAGATACTCGGAGGAGGCGGCCCGGATCCGCGAGAGATGCATCCAGATCCGGACCGAATATCTTCAGGTCAAAACGCGGCTCAGGGAGCTGCGCGCCGAGCTCGATTCGATCATGACGCTGATGCCCGCCCTGGAAGCCGCCTGACCCCCGCGACGGGATTTTTTTAATTCCGCCAAGTCAACGGAATCAACGGCTTGCCCGGCCCGGCCGGCGCCGTTCCGGGCGGAATTATCGGGCTCGTGGTATAATGCTTTCTGCACCTGAACAGCAAAAAGGAAGGGGCCAGAGGCCCTGATCGGTCAAATCCTCCTCTCCTTTATGACGTTCCGGCATCTTTATTGAACGGGAAGGCTCGGGAGAGTCTTTCCATCGTCGAAAGGAGACGAGAATGAATATCTACGTGGGCAACCTGGCCAACACGGCCACCGAGAGCGACCTGAGAGAGGCCTTTCAGGCGTTCGGGCAAGTCGACAAGACGGCCGTCATCAAGGACAAGTTCAGCGGGGAATCCCGCGGCTTCGGATTCGTCGAGATGGCGAACCACGAAGAGGCCACCAAGGCCATCTCCATGATGAACGGCAAGGACCTCAAGGGCCGGGCCCTCAAGGTCAACGAAGCCAAGCCCAAGACGGACTCTCCGCGGTCCGGCGGCGGCTTCGGCGGCAACCGGCGCTACTGACCCGCGACTCATCCGGGTCACGATTCAGGCACCACGAGGGGGGCGGCTGATCCAGCCGCCCCCCTTTTTTTTAGCTCTTCTCCAATTTGGGACGCGGCCCTGGCGGGGACCTTCGGGCCCGACCCCGACGCGTTCGCCGGACTGACCTTGGATCTCGTGACCGACGCGCTGCGTCCCCGATAGGGAGGAAAAGATGGATTTCGCGGAAGTTGTCGCCCGACGGCGGACGGTGCGCGAGTTCGAGCCCAGGCCGGTCCCTCGGGAAGCCGTGCGGCGGGCGCTGGAGGCCGGGTTGCGCGCGCCCTGCAATGCCCACCTCAAAAGCTGGCAGTTCATCCTGCTGCGGGACCGGGCTCAAAGGACCCGCGTCGTCACGGAGGGGCTTGAGGCCAGGGACATGAAGGACAAGGCGGAAATCGAGGCCTTCGTCTCTCGCTTCGCCGACGAGGAGCTGCGCCGGGTCTACAGGCGCGCACTCCCCCTTCAACGGAGCATGATGCTCGAGGCCCCCGAGGTCCTGGTCGTCTGCTACAAGATGAAGCCGCTCGCCGACTGCCGAACCCTCTTCGATCTGAATCCGCTGGCGTCGGTCTGGATGTGCGTGGAGAACGTCATGCTGGCCTTGGCGGCCGAGGGCCTGTTCGGCTGCACCTACACGCCTTATGACGCCGTCGGCTTGAAGGACGCCCTGGCCGTGCCGCCGGACCACCAGATCGCGGCGATTGTTCCCTTCGGATTCCCGAGGCAGGCGCCGGACGCCTCGGACCCGGAGAAGCTCGACGAGCGTCTGCACATCGACTCCTGGGGGAACCGGGGGTAACGCTGGTTCTCGCGGCCCTCCCCCGCCACGGGGATCGACAAGGATAAGGCCCGCGCCGCCCCGAACCCGGAAAACGGTTTGAATAGGCGGCGGCATTGTGGTAGAAAAGCGGGTCAATGCCTGACCTGACACTGGGACTGGACCTCGGCAGCCGGGCGGTCAAAGCCGTCCTCTGGGACACGTCCCGTTCCCGGATCGTCGCCGCCGCGGTGCGCGACGCCGGCACGGACCGGCTGGCCGACGCCGACGCGCTTCTCCGCGCCGTCCTCGAGGCCGGGGCGGCCCGCCGCTCCGATATCGCCAGGATCGTCGCCACCGGCTACGGCCGCGTCCAGGCCGGATTCGCCGACGAGACCGCGACCGAGATCGCCTGCCAGGGCGCCGGCGTGGCCGCCCTTCTCCCCGAAGCGCGGACCGTCCTCGAGATCGGCGGCCAGGATAGCAAAGCCATCCTGCTCACCGGCGACGGCCGCGTCCGGGACTTCGCCATGAACGACCGCTGCGCCGCCGGCAGCGGCCGGTTCCTCGAAGTCGCGGCCCGGATCCTGGCCACCGACCTCGACGGCCTGGCGGGATTGGCCGAGCGGAGCGCCGCCGAGTCCGAGATCGGCTCGATGTGCGTCGTTTTCGCCGAGTCGGAGATGATCGGCCTGCTGGCCCGGGGCCTCCGCCGGGAGGACGTCGCGGCCGGGATCCACCGGGCCATCGCCCGCCGCATCGCGGGGCTGGCGCGTTCGCTGGGCCCGCGGCCGCCGCTCGCCTTCACGGGCGGCGTGGCCTTGAACCGGGCCATGGTCGCCGCCCTGTCCCGGGAGCTCGGGGAACGGCTGGTCCTCCCGCCCGATCCCCGCGTCACCGGCGCGTTGGGAGCGGCGCTCGTCGCCGCCGGAGGCGTCGGGCGTTCCGCGAGCGCCGTCCGGGAGCCCGTCGGCGAGGGCGCGGACCGGGCCGGCGCGGAGAGCGCCGTCGTCCACGGAGTGCCGGCCCTGGCCCGTTTCGACGAGATGGTCTCCCACGCCATCGCCTACGCCGAGAGGGAAAAGGCCAAGGGCCGCAAGATCGTCTCGATGTTCTGCGAATTCACCCCCCGCGAGCTTATCCTGGCGGCGGACGCCGTCCCCGTCTGCGCCTGCGGCGGCAGCCACGAGATGGCCCTGGCCGGGGAGCGGGAGCTGCCCGCCAACCTCTGCCCCCTGATCAAATCGAGCTACGGCTTCGCCCTGGAACGGGCCAACCCGATCTTCGAGATGAGCGACCTCGTCGTCGCGGAGACGACCTGCGACGGCAAGAAGAAGATGTTCGAGCGGATCCAGGAGCTCAAGCCCATGCTCGTCCTGGAGCTGCCCCAAAAGCCCGACGACGAAGGCGGCTTCCTCCGCTGGAAGGCGGAGATCGTCAAGCTCAAGGAGCGCCTGGAAGAGCTGACCGGGACGGCCATCACCGACGACCGGCTGCGGGCCGCCATCCGGCTGATGAACCGCGAACGGGCCTTGCGGCGCGCCGTCGCCCGGCTGGCCGGCCGCGGCTTGACGGGCCGCGAGGTCCTGGACGCCAAGAGCCTGATCTCCGGCATCCCCGAGGACCTGGCCGCCTACCAGCGGATCATCGATCAGGCCCGGGGCTTGACCGCCGCTTCCGACGGGCGTCCGACGGTCCTCCTGACCGGCGTCCCGGCGCCCCATGGCGCGGAGAAGGTCCTGGACGTCATCGAGGCCGCCGGAGCCACGGTCGTGGCCCAGGAAACCTGCACCGGGCTCAAGCCGCTCCTCGAAGACGTCGCCGAAACGGGAGACCCGCTCGAGGCGATGGCCCGCAAATACTACCATCTGCCCTGCTCCTGCATGACCCCGAACACGCGGCGGCTGGAGACGATCGACCGCCTGATCGAGGAGTTCCGCCCCGGCGGCGTCATCGACCTGGTCTGGCACGCCTGCCTGACCTACGACGTCGAATCCGCCTCGGTCAAGCGCCGCGTGGACGCCCGGCACGGCCTGCCCTATCTCAAGATCGTCACCGACTATTCGCCCTCGGACAGCCAGCAGCTCCGGCTCCGGATCGAGGCCTTCATCGCCATGATGGGCCGTCCGGGGCGGCCGGCGACAAGATAATTCGCCGTTTTTCCCCCGACTTGTCGTATAATGGAGGTCGGCCGGCGAGCCGGCTCGGCTCGGCGGCCACGTTCAATAAATGCCTAAACCCAAGGTCGTGCCGGAAACCCCGCTTTTCGCGAACGCCACCTGGGACAGCGTCATCATCCGCTTCATCAGCGGCGAGGCCGTGGATATCCGGGCCGGGGGCCGGGCCGTCGGTCTGAAAACCTACAAGGAGCTCGGCTTCGCCGACCCGAAGACCGGCAAGCCCGACCCGCTCTGGGGCCTCCTGAAGTACCTGGCCTCGGTGAACGGGGACCTCTCCAACGATGAGCTGGACGAGAAAGAGGGCGCCCCGTTCAAAAAGAACATCGCCAAGCTCCGGGCCCGGCTCGAGGCGGGATTCGGGATCGCCGACGATCCCTTCCATCCCGGCTACAAGTCGGGGTCCTTCCGGACCCGGTTCATCATCTCCGGCAAGCCCTGACCCTCCGGCCGGCCGTCGAGACTTATCTAAGCGTCGTCGTCGGGCGCTTCGCTTTCCCGGTCCCGAGGAGGCGCGCGTTGACGGCCACGATCACGGTGCTCAATGACATGAGGACCGCGCCCAGCGTCGGGCTCAGGACGATCCCGTAGCCGTAGAGCACGCCCGCCGCGAGCGGGATGGCGAAGGCGTTGTAGCCCGTCGCCCAGGCCAGGTTCTGGACCATCTTCCGGTACGTGGCCCGGGCCAGGTCGACGACGGCCGCGACATCGAGGGGATCGCTCCGGACCAGGACGATGTCGGCGGTCTCGACCGCGACGTCCGTGCCGGCGCCGATGGCGATGCCGACGTCGGCCTGGGCCAGGGCCGGCGCGTCGTTCACGCCGTCCCCGGTCATGGCCACGACCAGCCCGCGGGCCTGGACCTCCTTGACCTTTTCGGCCTTTTCCCGCGGCAGGACCTCCGCGAAATGATCGTCGAGCCCGATCTCCCCGGCCACCCACGCGGCGACGCGGCGGTCGTCCCCCGTCAGCATCAGACAGCGGATGCCCAGGCCCTTGAGCCGGGCCACGGCCGGCTTCGACTCCGGCCGGATGACGTCGGCCAGGGCCAGCGCCCCGGCGGGCCGCCCGTCGACGAGAACGAAAACGACGGTCTTGCCTTGGGCCGAGAGCCGGTCTATCCGGTCGTCCCCGGGGTCGAGGCCCCGTTCTTTCAAATACCCCGGGCTGACGATCTTGACCTCCCGGCCGTCGACGCGCCCCTCGGCGCCTTGTCCCGGGAGGGCCCGGAAGCCCTCGACGGGATAGAGCGCCCCTGCGCCCGCGGCGGCGATCGCCTTGGCCAGGGGATGCTCGGAGCGCGCCTCGATCGAAGCGGCGTATCTCAGGAGGTCCGGGCCGGCCGGTCCCCCGCCGAAGAGCAGCGTGTCCGTCACGCCGAACCGTCCTTCCGTGAGGGTCCCGGTCTTGTCGAAGATGACGGCCCCGATGTTCCGGGCCCGCTCGAACGCGGCCCGGTCCCTGATGAGGAGGCCGTGGCGGGCCGCGATGGAGGTCGAGATGGCGACGACGAGAGGCACGGCCAAGCCGAGCGCGTGCGGACAGGCGATGACCATGACCGTGACCATCCGTTCGAGCGCGAAGGCGAAGCCCTTCCCGGAGAAGACGAGCCAGGCGAGGAGCGTCAGCAAGCCGACCCCGACGGCCCCCAGCGTCAGCCACATGGCCGCCCGGTTCGAAAGGTCCTGGGTCCTCGACCGGCTCTCCTGCGCCTGCCGGACGAGGTCGATGACCTGGGCCAGGTAGGACTCCCGGCCGGTCTTCCTGATCGCGACGGTGAGGGACCCCTGGCCGTTGAGGGAGCCGCCGATGACCCCGGCCCCCTTGGCTTTGGGCACGGGCCGGGATTCGCCCGTGAGCATGGCCTCGTCGACCGCGCTGTCCCCCTCGAGCACCTCTCCGTCGGCGGGGACCTTCTCGCCCGGCTTGACCAGGACCCGGTCCCCGACCCGGAGCTCCGGCAGGGGCACGTCGCGGGAGGATCCGTCCGGCCCCAGCAGGTGGGCCTCGGACGGCATGAGCCGGGCCATTTCCTCCAGGGCCCGGGAGGCGCCCATCACCGAACGCGTCTCCAGCCAATGGCCGAGCAGCATGATGTCGACGAGCGTGGCCAGCTCCCAGAAAAAGACCTCGCCGGACAGACCGAAGACGACCGCGCCGCTATAGCCGTAGGCCGTCGAGATGGCCAGCGCGATCAAGGTCATCATGCCCGGCCGGCGGGACTCGAGCTCGGCCGCGAAGCCCTTCAGGAACGGATAGCCGCCGTAGAAGAAGACGAAGGACGAAAGGACGAAGAGCGCGAGGCGGTCCCCGGGGAAGCCGAGGACGTTCTCGAGACCCAGGAAGCCTTGGATAACGGGAGAGAGGGCCAGGATGGGAATGGTCGCGGCCAGCGAGATCCAGAACCTCTTCCTGAAGTCCCCGGCCCCATGGACATGAAGGCCGGACGGCCGGGCGGCGGGCCCTGGGCCCTCGTGCCCCCCGCCGGCATGGGACATGCCCTCGTGGGACATCCCCTCGTGGGACATTCCCTTGTGAGACATCCCTTCATGGGACGCGTCGCGCCCCTTATGCGTTTGGTGTTCCATCGCCCTCTCTCCCCCATTCTACAGTATCGGGCGGAAAGCCGGGAGCGGGGCGCCGCCAAGGGCGACGGCGTTCGACGCGGGCCCCGCGAAGTCGGCCGGCCGGTCTCGAACTCCCGTGCGGAACTGAAGATCGAGAACGGACCTGATACGGGAGGTTCGGGGATGAGGACGGAAGCCGGCCGGAGGCGCCAGGCCGGCGCGGCTAGAGCAAGCCGGCCATCAGCCGCTGCCTCAGCCGCGCCCGAACACCCGCCGGGCGAACGCGGTGAGCGCCGGGTTGACCACCTCGGGGAACTCGGCCTGCGGATAGTGCCCGGCCCCTTCGACCAGCAGCAGCTCCCCGTGGAGCGCGTCGGCGACCCACCGGCCCTCCGCCGAGGAGTCCGGCCAGTCGCGGTCCTTGGTGCCCATCACGACAAGGGTGGGGGTGCGCACGGACGACGACCGCTGCTCGGCGGGGGCGTGCGACGTGCGCGTGGTCACGGCAAAGGCGCGCCAGTGCCGGCGCAGGGCCGCCTTCTGTCTTGCCTGGTACGCGGCGAAATCGGCCGGCGGCCGGGTCGGGTAGAGCGAGCGGTAGTAGGACCGCCACACCGCCGGACCCCATGGCCGGAGCAGCGCCAGCCGGAACAGGAGCGCCATCAGCGGGTTCATGCCGCCGTCGCGCACCCACGGCCCGAGAAGCGCCAGGCCGGCGACCGCCCCGGGCCGGTCGGCGGCGGCGATCACCGCGGCCCCGGCGCCCATCGAGTTGCCCACGATGAGCGCCCGTTCCGGCGACGCCTGCGGAGCGGAAGCGGCAGGCGACGCGCCCAGGTGATTGATGAGCGCCAGGGCGTCCGACGCCAAGGCAAGGTCGTCATACGAGCGGAAGGTGGCGTCGGAGTCGCCGTGCCCGCGGAGATCCATCGCGGCGACCCGGAACCCGGCCTCGAGCAGCGCCGGCGCGGCGAACCGGAAGACCGAGCGCAGGTCGCCCATGCCATGGAGCAGGATGACGAGAGGTCCATCGCCCTCGACGTCGTAGGCGATCCGGCCCTCGCCGCGATCCAGGTAGCAGGTGTTCATAGCCATGAGGAACCGCCTGAGGTAAATGAAATCGCGCTTCCCGTCACGGATCGAAGATAAGTCTACCGTGGCCCGTTGTCAAGAAGACGAGATCCGGCCCCACTTATTTTTTTTCACGTAAAAAGCGTTCGACGCCGCCGCGTTCTGTGATAATCTAGGTTCAGGTCATGGTGGATCACAGACGACGCGACCTTCCGGTTCTTCTTCTCCATAACGTGGATCCGGGCTGGACGTCCGCCGAGATCGCGGAAGCCGGCGAAGACGTCGCGGCGCTCGCCGACGCGCTGAGAGCGCTCGGCCACCCGGTCGAGCTCGCGGCCGTAGAGGACGGCGGCCTCGCCGCCAGGCTCGCGGGCTACGAACCGCGGCAGCACATCGTCTTCAACTGGTGCGAGGAGCTCCCCGGCGTCCCCCACAGCGAGCCCGAGGTCGCCGCGGTCCTCGAGCGGCTCGGCTTCGCCTTCACCGGATCGTCGTCGCGCGTGCTGACGTTCTCCCAGGATAAGCCGGAGGTCAAGCGCGTCCTGGACGCCGCCGGCATCTTCACGCCCCCGTGGGCCGTCTATCGCAGGCCCTCGGCGCGCGACTGGACCATCTTCCCGGCCATCGTCAAGGCCGCCCACGAGCACTGTAGCATCGGGATCGCGGCCGACTCGGTGGTCGCCTCCCGGGCCGAGCTCGAAGCCCGGATCGACTACATCCTGAAGGAGCACGGCCAGCCGGCGCTCGTCGAGGAGTTCATCGACGGCCGCGAGTTCCACGTCGCGGCCTGGGGCAACGGCACGGTGACCGTCCTCCCGGCGGCCGAGATGGACTACGTCGGGCTGACGGACATCCGCGACCGGCTTTTCACCTACGACGCCAAGTACCTCCCCGGGTCCCGTCTCTACGAGACGATCGAGCTGTGCGTCCCGGCGGAGCTCGACGGCCCGGCCCGGTCTCGGCTCGAGCGGATCGTTTACTCGACCTACCGGGCCACGGCCTGCCGGGACTACGGCCGGATCGACCTGCGGTATCGCGACGGCGTCTTCTACGTCATCGACGTCAATCCGAACCCCGACATCAACCCGAAGACCTCGATGAGCTACGCCGCGCTGGAAGCGGGCTATTCCTACGGGGAGATGGGCAGCCACATCGTCAACCTGGCCGCGGCTCGCCACCCCGTTTACCGGGCCGTCCCGGGCGACGCCTTGGCGGCCTGACCCAGTTTCCCCTAGGTTGTCTTGTAGAGGAGCCAGACGCAGCCGTTTCCCACGGCTTCGGCCCTGTCCAGCTTCAAGGCGATGTCCCTGCGGACCTCGCCCATCAAGTTCCGGGAACCGTCGCCTTTGACGATGGGGTGGACGAGGAGACTGACCTCGTCGACGAGCCCCTCGTTCAGCAGCACGCCGCTCAAGATGGGCCCCGTGTCGGTCACGATCCGCCCGATCCCGAACTCGTCCGCGAGCCGCGACAAGGCCAGGCGCAGATCGACCTTGCCGCTGCCCGCGCGTATCGATCGGTAACGCCTGGCTTCGAGATGCTTCAGGTAGGATGCGGGCGTGCTCTCCGACACGAGGACGATCACGTCGCGGCAATACTCCAGACGGCGGCAGGTATGGAGCAGTCCTTCGAGCTTCCCGCCGGAATCGACCAGGATCCACCAGGGGAGTTTCGGGTCGCGCTTCGGGGCCTCGAAATCCCCCTCTTCTTCGGCCGGAACGTCACCGCCGAACATCGTCTGTCCTGCGACGACCGTCGCCGAGCCGATCAGGTTGGCGTCGGGCTCGAAGCCGTTCGCCAGCCTGTAATGGAGCTCCATATCGGGCATGAAACCGGTTGAAGAACCGTCGAGCGTGACGGAGGTGTGGAGGACGATATACGGCTTGGTGGGCATGGCCCCGAGTATAAGGTCCCGGCCGGCCCGAGTCAACGCGCTCGTGCATCTTATGCGTTTGTGCGGGGAGCCGAACCCGGCAGTCCGTCGGGGCAGGGCGGAACCCTGAGGCCCATCATTACCAATCGCGCCCATCGTACGCCCGCGCGCCTGCGACCGCCCCCCGGCAGCGAAGTCGGCCGTTGACTACTTCACGGCGCGATCCTCGGACTCGCAGTCGGCGTAGCCGGCGGTGGGCACGTAGAACGCCCGTGCGATCCCGCCGGCGAGCCGGAGCTTGGCCGCGAACGCACCGTCCTTCACGCCCACGGTGACGTAGTTCACCTGAGCGTTCGGCGCCTTGCCGACCGTCTGGCGGACGATAACCTTGCCGCCCTTGACCGGCGTGCCGTCGGCCAGGGTCACGACCACACCCGTGGCCGCGCGCCCGTCTACGGTGAACCGACGAAACTTGGTATCCGCACCGGTGACGATTTCCGCTTCGCCCCCACCCAGCACCATCAGAGCGTGCCGCGGCCGATCCCGAGGATCCTCGACGTACGCAGTGAGGGCGACGCGGTTGGGGACCTTCTGCAGCCCGCGGTATTCCTTACGCAGCGGTGGGGGGTACAGGTCGAGCGAGAGATGATCGGGTGCGTACTCGTACATCACGCGCACCCGTCGCGTTTGGCCCGGGTCGAGGTATAGCCACGAGGTCTCGAGGTAGGTGCGGAAGAGCGGGTTCGAGTTCCCTGCGTTGATCCAGATGCGGGTCCGCTCGTGGTATGGGTTGCCGACCGTGACGGACGTAACGCGCCGACGCGGGGCCGAGGCGGCCCCCGAGACAAACCGATCGTAGTTCGACTGCGCAACGTTGTTGAGCTCGGTCATCTCAACCACTGCGGGGTTCGCCGGGAGCTGGTAGAGCGCGATGCGAACGACGATGCAGTAGTGGCCGCTCGAGGGCGGCGTCCACGTGCCCGTGAATTCGACCGTTGCGCCGGCCGCGACATCGCGGCGGTCCCAACCGAGGTAGGTCTCGGGCACGCCGCCGACGTTGTAGTCGCGGACGAAAAAGTTGACCAGCACCTGCGGCGCGTCGAGCGCACCGTTGTTCTTGACCCTGGCCACGATGGTGTTAGTGTTGCCCACCCACGGCACGTTGGCCCACTGCGCGTCGGCCTGGCTGCGCGCGTTGCGGATCTCGATGTCGGGGCTCTGCCACTGCCGGTCTGCCGAGGCCGGCCACGGGCGGATGGACGGGTCGGGCCGACTGTTGACGCCGTACTTCACGCCCACGTCAGCCTTGCTGCCATTGACTCCGCTCACTTCGACCTTGAAGTCCGTCGGGTACACGGGATCCGTGGAGTCGGTTTCCTCGTAATCCTGGGCGTTCCCGAGCACTGCCCCGTCGCCGTCGATGTCGTTGTTGAGCAGCAGGATTCCCGGCCTGGCGATCGGCGGGCTGTAGGGCGGCGAGACGACGTCAGTGCCGAGCACACGGTCGTTCGTTGGCAGGTTCTGGTCGGCGATCTGCGTGCCCTGCCTGATTCGGTACTCGAAATAGTAGTTCCAGCCGTCGGCAAGCCGCACTTCGATGCCGGCCCGGTGGCCCGCGGCGGGCGCGCCGTTCTCGATGGGGTCAAGCGTCACGACCTGGTCCACGGGCGAGGCCATTGACTGGAAGTTAAAGCCTTCGACCCAGCCGGCCGGCACCCAGCCGAGCATGAGGCGGTTCGCGAGGCTGAAGTGCGGGAACGCATCGTCACCGTGCATCATCTCCCAGTTTCCCGGGTTCCTTCCGGGCACCGCAGGCGAGTACAGGTCGCCCAGCCCGAGGTTGTGTCCGAGTTCGTGGCAGAACGTCTCGAAGAACTCGCGGTTGCCCGCGGTGCCCCAATCGTAGGGCATCGAGACGACGCCGAGGTTCACGCTGCCGTCGCCCGACGTGTAGGGGCCCCATTGGCCGATAGACGCATACGGCCACGCGCTGCGTGGCGTGGTGCCGGTCACCGGCTGCGAGACGCACAGGAGCGTGTCGAACTGCGTGTAGTTGATGAGCGCGTCCCCCGCAGTGATGCAGGCCTGGTAATATCCGCCGCGCGGGCTGCCGTCGGCGTTGAAGTAGTCGTCGAACGTCCCCGGCAGGTTCGCCGGGCCGAACACCTGGGCGCTTAGGTCGAAGTTGCCGTACGAGACCTCGCGGTAGAACTGCCGGGCGCTTCGCATCACGCCGTTGTCGTTGACCCCGTTGATGATTTCGTCCATCAACCGGGTCTGATAGCCCTGCACGGTGGCGGCGTTCGTCGAGTAGCGTTGCGTGCTGGTGTCAACGAGCAGGATGGCGATACGCCGCGTGCCGAGCGCGGGCACGACGCTCACGTTCTGGATCCCGCCCGGACCGCCGCCCCACGCCGAGCCGGCGCGGTAGCCCTTGGTCATGCCCGAGAACCATTTCGAGGGTCCGAGGTCTTCGTCCTTCCACAAGGCGTCGAGCCGGAACGGTGCTTCGGCCACGAGTGTGTTTGTGGTGACGAGGTACGCCTGCAGTCGGTACGTGCCGGGCGTGTAACCAGCGCACAGCAGCACATGCGGCTTCTCGGGGCGGAACGACTCGTCCCGCGAGGGCGACACGACGCCGCCGGCCGCGCCTTCGGCGACCTGGAAACGGATCTGGTCGAACGGGATCGAAGTCCCCTTGAGACCGACGTCGACGCGTACGTACGAACCGACGAAGATCGGGGACTTCGGGACACGGAGCGTGACTCTGGGCCGAGGCAAGACAAGACCCGGGACCTTCGGCTTTCGAATCGCGCTCCTCCGTGCGGCCGTCGGGGATGGAATCGTTTTGGGTGTCATAGGGACTCCTTTCTCAAGGATCATGCCTTCCGATCCGGTGAACACGGGTGTGCCGCGCGCCCGTGGCGCTCGTCGTCATGCGGGGCTCGATCGGCCCACCCTAGGCGTTTTCGGCCTCAAGCCTCATGAAGAAGGGCTAGGCGATCGGATCGACGGCGTCGCTGAGATCCTGGATCTGTTCGATGGAAATGGCGCTGGAGCTCTGCAGTCTCTTGACGAGGTCGTTCTTGATCTTGTTGGCGAAGGCCTGCCACTGCTCGCGGTTCAGCATGTAAACCTCGCCGCGATAGTGCAGGTGAGCGAAGCGCTTGCCTCCAAACATATCGGGATCAAAATAGGCCGCCGCCTCCCCCGCTGTAGTTGCTTTCTTCTCCATAGCCCTGACCGCGGGGAAGCGGAATTGTTCTTGGATGGGCTGCAGCTTAAGTTCCTCGACGACATTGGCGACCAGATCGGCGTACCTGACGAAGAACGCGCGCCTGCCGCCATAGATCTCCCATGGCTTAATGCGGTAATCATAGATCAAAGCCGACATCTTTGTTCTCCTTCCTGAGATCCGTATCCCTTCTCGAGAATGGCCGCGGCTATGAACTCGGGAAATCGTCTAGGCTGGAGGGTATCGAATATGGTTCATATCCCTTGCCCTCCTTTCCCCGTCAGGCAAGCCTGCGACGGCGCCCACGCGCTGCCAGAACCAGTATTCCCGGTTCGCCTTCAGGTCGAACTGTTTGCCATGGGAAGCCCGGCATAATGGTTGATGAAGATCAGCTGATCGTCCCCCTCTACGGAATCCATTATCTTAAGGGCGGTTTCAATGGCCAGGCGCTCTGAAGCACAGACAAAATGAGACGGCCGGCCGTAGTCGCCGCTGGCAAAATAATTCGAGCATCCGCACCAGTTCATGCAGAAATCGGCAACGCCGCACCGTTGGCATTCGACGCTCCGGCTGAAATTCCCGCTCGCATCGCAATGACCACGATTTAGGCTTTCTGGCCGATCGAGATGGCCGATGCAATGCCGATTCCGGCTGCCATCGCCGGCCAACCGTTCGCAGGGGAAGATGTAACCTTGCGGCGAAAAGGCAAGTTCCGAGTATCCCATATGGCAGCGTTCGGCCGGTCCGTAGCCGCCGCGCAGGACGACGGCGATCTTCTCGTCGATCAGGCTGATAAAGATAGGCTGGTTATGCGCATAGCGTTCCAGATAGAAATCGGCGATCTTCTCATATGCGCCGCGCAATCCGGCGATGTCTTCAGGCCGCCACGCGGCGGAATAATCCGGGTTCAGGATCAGCTGTTTCAGGCCGAGTCCGGCCAGGTATTTGATGGATTCCGGCAGGCAGGCATAGCTGTCGGGGCCGTAAACCATGTTGACCAGAACCGCCGGCAGGCGTTTCAGAGCCAATGACAGTCCGGCCTCGACGGTTGCGGAACTGCCGCAGCCGTTGGCGTATCGGCGGTGGCGGTCATGGATGAAGGGCACGCCATCACAACTGACTTGCAGGATGACGTCATGGTCTCGCAGATAGGCCAAGATGTCATCATTGAGCAGGGTGCCATTGGTTACCAATGACATCCTTACATCATTTTTCCTGCTCTCGGCCCGCTGTTCCACGATCGAAACGGCCTCCTGCACCAGCGGCCACTCGAGCAGTGGCTCGCCGCCGAAGAGACCGAAGTCGAGACGCTCTTCAGATTTGGCCTTGCTAAAGGAGAAATCAACGGCCCGGGCCAGTGTGGCCTTAGACATAAAACGGTTATTTGGGGAGACGTAGCAATAATCACAACGCAGATTGCACGATGTGGTCAGAAATAGGGTCGCTTTCACAAATCAACCCCTAAATTCTGCAGAAAGAATAACCCCCAAATAGCGAGATAATGATAGAAGGGTCGATTTTCGTTGTCAAGGATTTTTATCAGGATTGACAGGAAGGTCAGCCGGGCGTTCTCCTGCTCCAGCTCTCCGTCCCTGATCGACTCTGTTGTCCGTTGGTTTGGCCAAGGTATGGTCGAGATGACCTTCAGCTTAACCCCCCCATTGATAAGCGCTTCGCGAAAGTGATATCTTCGACTTAGCGATCTCGATGGGCAAGCTTGTCATCATCAGGATTCTGGCGGGCTTATTCGCCTATCTCGCATTCGACAGCTCTTCGATTCTCCCGACGGAGGACGATCGAGATATTCGGCCGTTCACGACATTCAGCTTGTCCCAGGAAGAAGCCCCGATCCTATATGCCTCTGATTTCGTGGTTACCGAGGACGGACTCATCTTTGTCACCGACGGCAAAGACTGCAACATCAAGGGCTACGATCAGACCGGCAAGCTCATCGGCATCACCGGCAGAAAAGGTCCCGGACCTGAGGAATTCTTAGGCCCCTTCTATTGTGATTATCAGGCTCCTTATCTTGCGATCCTTGATTTCATGAAGATCGTTATTTATCGGAGGGACGGCAAGGGCGGACTATCGCGGATTGATAAGATCGACTGCATGGCCTGCACTTCCGATATCGCCCTCTGGGGGAAGCACCTCATTGTCGATGCGTATGTTGCTCAGAATAACGAGAAGTATGGACTCACTATCAGGGGCTTTGAAGCGAAGGACTCGAGAGGTCTTCTGTCTCTTGCCGGACGATACGGTTTTGACTCCATAGGCTCTTACGAGCGGAATCGGGAAGACCTTTCGATGCTGACGCAGCAATACGGATCTTTGTCGGTCACAGGGAACCATGTGTATTTCGCGCTCGACGCCCGGATGAAGATCACTCGGGTCAACATCGTCAATCGAGAGGTCATGACCTTCGGCAAACCGTCCGCTAACTATCGCGAACCTCGCATCAACCAAGCCATTCGCGACGCCTTCGCCAATATGGAAGACGCCCCGGTGGCAAAGGAAAGAAAGAAGGTTTCCTTCATCACGGGGCTCATATCTACCGACGAGATGATCGGCGTTTTGTTTTCGAATTATGACCCCAAGGCCGACAACTGGTTGCTTTACATGCAACGATACGATCCCACGGGTCAACTCATCTCAGAATGCCGTCTTTGTGATGCCGTCAATTACGGCAATCTCTATCACTATTTCTTCCGGGACAACGTCCTCTACGTTCTTTCTGAGAGATACGGGGACGATTCGACCGACAAATACGACGTTCTCGCGTACAGGATTCAATAGGAGCGAGGCCTGGGACGCTGTCTCGAAAGCCGTCCAGCAGTCGAGTCGGCTTGGTCGCCATTCTCGTCATATTCGCGTTGACTTCCGGGACCGCTGCATCGGCCGAACTTTCGAAAATGCGCAGTTGCCCCATATATCGGGTCGAAATCCGGCAGTGGGAATGAGCGGAAACGCCAATGATGCCGGAGCAGGAAATCCGTTCTGGGCTCGACAACGGACGTACTCCATCGTCCGTCCGGTTGCGGGACGCTATCCGTCACCGCTCTTGGTGGGCTTCAGACGATAGCCGCGGACGATCGGATTCGGCGTAGCTTCGCTTCGGTCCTGCTCTTCCCAGGAGAGGCCATAAAAGACGTCGCCCCGGGAGTGGACGAGGAGGGGCGGGAACGGGATACCCTCGAGAAGGAGATTTCCCCCGCTGTCGAAAACATCGATCCGGGACTGCCGCTGGACGAGGATCATCCCAGGATCGAGACAATACGGGCCGATGAGCGCCAATTCCCTATCGGCGCCATTGGCCTTTGTTCGGATCTTAGGGTTTGTGAACGAACCGATCGGCCGTCCGTCGTCCGCATAAATGCGGACCTGATAAAGAAGAGGATTCATCTCGTAGACGAGCCCCCGCCGGTCGATGTCCATCCCGTCCGCTAGCTTACCAAAACGCGTTTTGAGGACCGATTCGGGGATCGGCGCGAAGGACCCGGTGATCCGGCCTTGGGCGTCGATCCTTTTAATCGTATCGAAGACGCCTCGGGGAACCGCGGATATCATGCCCTCATACATGAAGAGGTCGTTTCGGGCGTTGATGTGCAGGTACTGACCTCGCACCCTCTTGATCTCCCGAAGATAGCGATAATCCCGGTCGAAGACGATGATCTTCATGGAGAAGTAATCGTTGACGAACAGTTCGCCCGCAATCCCGACAGCCAGGCTCAGCGGGGACGAGTATTCACCGGGGCCCTGGCCGGGCCCGCCCAATCTTCCGAGATAGCGTCCTTGGGGGGAGAAGACCCAGATGCCGTTGAGCCGCACGCCGTCCGCTACGAGGTAGTTCCCTTTCGAGTCCACGATCAAGTCTGTCACCGCCGCAAGGGCGCTATCCTTCGTCACTTCCAGTCTCGCCATCGAGATCTCTCGAACCTGTGCGCTGATTCCCGCTGTGAGCGCGTTCTCGGGCCGAGAGGAACTTCGTCCGGCCGGAGCATCCCCGGACTTCTTCGACTCACATCCCGAGGCTGCCAGAAGGGCAAGCCCGCATAGGACGGCGGGCCATGTCGACCCGGCGGGTCTTTTCACTGGCGCCTCCCGGCCTCCTCAGTAGGCCGCTTCTCCGGGTCGATGAGGAATCTCATGATCTTCTGACCTGCCCCCCAGCATTGTGCCAGCCTTAGAGTGAACGTTCCGACCACGTGCGCCTCCGGCGCCGGCGGTCTGTATTCCAACGAGCTGTGCGGCCTGATGCGATTGTAAATCCTTCGCCAAGCCTCCACAAGCACTTTCGCTTCCTCTAGCGTGTCCAGCACTTCTCCGTTCAGAAGCTCGTCCCTCATCTTGCCATTGAAGGACTCGATGTAACCATTTTCCCAGGGGCTTCCAGGCTCGATGAACAGCTGCCTGCTCGAACCGGATCGAAACTGCTTGGTGGCCTGCTCCAATTGCGTGGCGTCCGGATCGGCCATCAGCGTGTCGGGATCAATAAGTTCCTTCGTTATTTGCCGATCTCAAGCAACGCGGAACTAATTATCTTGCGCACGAGATCGGACTCATTTGACACACCAAGCTTAATCCTCAAAATGGACACCAGCAATCTTTTAGACTTCCCTTCGGATGTCGCGCCAAATTGAGTCTCAAGGATGCCGTCACCGTCCAGGTCGCAAATATAAGAGGCAGTTTCACCCAGGATGTCCTTCGATTTTCTCTTTATCAAGTACCCCACATATTCGTAGCAGAGTATCTTATCGTCAGGTGACCTATATATAACTAGGCTCAAGACTTGCTCGCACAGGTCCTCAAGGTCCTCGGATGGAAGCGTTTGCCTGAATGGGCGAAACGGCATCAAATATGGTGAGCCATCAGGGAGTTTCCAAGTTTCTGCTCGTATTTTTATCGCTGTCCCAGGCAGCGCGATCTTCCCGAAATCGTCACGGACCAGTTCATTTAAGTCAGGCAACTTCCACCCCTCCGGATTAAGTATTACCTCAGGGTTCCTTGGCTTATTTTGAGGAAAAACCCAAACCAAACAGAGTAATAGCCAAGCGAACAGCCATCGAGCAGTGCGCATGATCCACCTCAATACCAGACTATGATTTCATTGTTCCAAGATGTCCCCATCTTCATCTTGAGAGCCTCTGTTCCCGTTCTGGCGAGTGATGTCGGATCGGTTCCGTTTATTATGCCGCAAATAATCGCACTGGCAGCTTCGGCATAACCTGCGGTATTTGATTGGCCCGTCAAGGCTAACAACAGTTTGGCTCCCCAGCGAATAAGTAGAGCGTATGCTTCCTTTACGATTTGATCCCGCCTTCAGACACCGAGTCGTACAGTCTGTATTGACTCTCTGCTTTCCTCTGAAGACGAACCATCGATCAGACGTCAAGCAACACTACGATGAGAATCGTTTTTGCTGGATCAGCCCGTCTATCTACCTTGATGATTCCCATAACGGAGCGCCATCCGGCAACAGTTACTTTGAAACAATAATGCCCTTTTGCGACACGGGGTATTTCAAAATTGCCTTCACAATCAGCATACGCCTGGATGGTCTTGGCTCCATCTCCAATTCTACGCAGCTCGATCAGAATCCTCGTTTTATCGGGCCAGCCCCCCGTTGTGTTCGTTATCTTGCCTTTGATATTTCGCACAACGATTGGCTGTTCCATTTGTTCTATAAAACCTTCGGAATCGGCTGGTGCAAAATCGTGTATGCTGCAGAGGGAGACCGCAATTGTGTCATGAGAACAGGATGGTAGGAATAGGCAACAAATGACCAGAACTACCCTGAAAGACATTGTCTGACTTCTCCAAAAAGTATACTACGAGAATCGGCTCCGCCGCCACCCTCTGCTTCAGCTCTCGCTTCTGGACCTTCCGCACATCCGCCGATCGTTCAAGCTCCGTTTTGGCCAACGTGATCCGCTCCTCCGGCACGGCGCCGGCCCTCCTCCTGTCCGGAGGAGAACCTTAGCCCAAAAAAGCGGAAATATTCACGTTGCCCAAAGCGGAAATTATCACGTTGCCGCAACAGAACACGAGATCGACGACTGGAATTCCACGTGGACGATTTTGGCCGGAGGCGCGTTAACGGGCGATCAGATAGACGATTGCAAACACCAGGGCCGAGACGTAGGACCCGACGCAGGGAAGGTAGAGCGGCCCGAACTTCCCCGTTTCATTCAGGGTCAGCGTCTTGTACTGTTCGATGTATTTCGGCAAGAAGAGCCGCAGCAGGAGATAATTGACCTTGATCCCTCGCCGGGAGACCTCATGGACGATCATCATGGAGAAGACGATCGCCGAACCGACCGAAATGAAGGCCAAGACCGCAGCGAAAATGGCCATCTTCGCCTCCCACCAGTTATATGCGTTCGGCCGGAGGAAGTGTTCGCTGACCGCTATCTGTGCGGACGATGCGCAACAGGCGGACGGGGGTGAACCGGTCGGGCCATGCGAATCAGATTCAGACGAAGTCCCCTGATCCTCATCGGGCGACGGCTTCGGGCCGAGGCAACCTTGCGTTATAATCAAGCGTCGTTATCAGCGTTATCGTTCGATCATCGACAGGAGAGCTCCATGAGAACGAAGCCCCGTGACCGCCGACTCCCCCGCCTTTTCGCCGCGGCCGCTCTGGGCTTGGCCGTCCTGACCTTCGCCGCCCTGTTCTTTGGATCGACCCCCTCCCAGCCCCAGGCCCCAGCCACGGCCGCGGCGGCCGCCGAGCCGTCTCTCGAGGCCAAGGTCGACGCCCTGTTAGCGCCGTGGAAGAGCCTCAACTCGCCCGGCGCGGCCGTGGCCGTCGTCAAGGACGGCCTCGTCGTCTACCGCAAGGGCTTCGGCTGCGCCCAGCTCGAATACGGCATCCCGATCACGCCGTCGACGGTCTTCCACGTGGCCTCCGTGTCCAAGCAATTCACGGCCCTGGCCGTCAGCATGCTCGAGGCGGAGGGCAAGCTCTCGGCCGACGACGACATCCGCAAGTACCTGCCCGAAATGGCCGACTTCGGCGCGCCGGTCACCATCCGGCATCTCCTCAACCACACCAGCGGCCTGCGCGATCAGTGGGAGCTCGCCATCATGTCGGGCAAGCGCATGGACGACGTCCTGACCCAGGACTTCCTCCTCGACCGGATCCGCCGCCAGCGGGAGCTGAACTTCGCGCCCGGGGCGCGGTTCCTCTACTCGAATTCCGGCTACACGCTCCTGGCCGAGATCGTCTCCCGCGTGAGCGGCCGACCGTTCACCGACTGGACGCGCGACCGCATCTTCGCCCCCCTGGGCATGACCTCGACCCGTTTCCATCTCGACCACACCGAGATCGTCCGCGACCGGGCCTATTCCTACGACGGCGACCCCAAAGAGGGCTTCCGCAACGCTCCGCTCAACTACGCCAACGTCGGGGCCACGAGCCTGTTCACGACCGTCGAGGACATGGCCAACTGGATCCGCAACTACGAAGACCGGAAGGTCGGCGGCCCGGCCGTCTGGGACAAGATGCTGACCAGGGGCCGGCTCTCCGACGGGACCGAGATCGACTACGCCCGGGGGATCATGCACGGCGCCTATCGGGGCCTCGCGACCATCGGCCACAGCGGCGGCGACGCCGGGTTCGCCAGCCACGTGATCTATTTCCCCGGTCAGAGGTTCGGCGTGGCCATCTTCTCGAACCTGGGCTCGTTCAACCCCGGCGCCATGGCCCTGCGGATCGCCGACATCTATCTGGCCCCGCAGTTCGCCGCGGCGGCCCCGGCCCCCGCCGTCGAGAGCAAGGCGCCGCCGGCGGCCGGCCCCGCCCCCGAGCCGGTCACGCTCACGCCCGGCAGCCTCGAGGCCTTCGCCGGCACCTACTGGCTCGATTCCAACCTGGTCCGCAAGCTCGTCGTCGAAAAGGACAAGCTCATCTACGTCCGGTCGAGCGCCAACCGGTCGGACCTGGCGCCGCTCACGCCGACGCGGTTCAAAATGCAGGGCGTCCCCGGCGACGTGTTCATCGATTTCACGGACAAGTCCGGCGGCCGCTACACCGCGTTCGTCTTCACCGAGTCCAACGGGGCCAAGATCGGCGCCAAGCGGATCGAGCCCTTCGAGCCGAACGAGGCCCAGCTCGGGGAATACGCCGGGACCTTTTATTCGGAGGAGCTGGACGTCCGCTACGTCGTTTCCGCGCGGGCCGGCGCGCTCCGGATCAGGCCGGGCCTGGGCGAAGAGGTCGAGGCCGGCCCCCTGAAGAAGGACACCTTCGCGGCAGCCAGCTTCAGGATCGAGTTCGCGCGGGACGGCAAGGGACGCGTCTCGGGGTTCCGGGTCTCGACCGGCCGCGTCCTCAACCTCCGGTTCACCCGCGAGCGCGCCCGGACTTGATCGGCCCCGCGGGCGGCCGGCCGCATCCGGGCTTGACAAGAGTCTTTATTAGTTCTATATAGTACTTTCCGTCCTAGAACGATTAGGGAGAAGAACATGTCCATTGCGCTGTTCACGCTGACGATGATGACGGCGGTCCCGCTGCTCGCCGCCGTTCCGGCCGCCAAGACGGCCGAGGATCCAACGGACGAGATCATCGCCATGGAAAAGGCCATGCTCGACCGCTGGGGAACCGGCGATACGGACGGCTTCCTCGAATTGGCCGCTCCGGAGATCACCTATTTCGATCCCAGCCTGGACAAACGCCTGGACGGGCGCGAGGCCTTTGAAAAGTTCCTCGCTCCCCTCAAGGGCACCTTCCGGGTCCCCAAGTATGAGATGATCGGTCCCAAAGTCCAGGTCCATGGCCAGGCCGCCGTCCTCTCCTACAACATGATCGATTACGATGAAACGGGAACACACGCCTTCCGGATGAACGTCACGGAGGTCTATGCCCGTCTGGACGGCCGCTGGAGGCTGGTCCATTCCCACTTTTCGGTCACCCAACCGCAAGTCAAATGAAAAACTCCTGTCTGGATCTGATCGCCTCCTGCCCCGACGTCGTTCTGACGACCATCGGCGCCGACGGCTTTCCTCAGGCTCGGGTCATGTTCAATCTGCGCGGGCCGCGCTATCCCGAGCTTCAGGAGTATCTGCGCCCCCTCGATGGAACGTTCCGGTATTATCTGGACACCAATACGTCCTCATCGAAGGTCGGGGACGTCCGCTCCCAGCCGCGGGCTTCCCTGCTTTTCTGCCGGCCGGAGATCTATTTCAGCCTCATGCTGGCCGGCGAATTGACCATCGACGATGATCCGGTTCTGCGCCGGGCGCTCTGGCGTCCGGGTTGGGAAACGTATTACCCGGCCGGGCCCGAGGACCCCGACTATGCGATCCTGCGCTTCGAATCCCATTACGGCCGGGGTTGGAACGGCAGCGCCAATTACTTTTTCGACCTGAGGGAGAAACGTTGAACAAGCTGCATCAAGGAGGATTCTTGATGGCCAAAGTCCATCAGGTCTCCGGCCGCGTCTTTGCCGGCCGGCTGCGCGCCGCCGGCATCGAGATCAATCCCGCCCAAGGCCGGATCCTGTTCGCCCTCTGGCAGCAGGATGGCATCCCGATCCAAGCACTCAAGGAACGGACGTCGCTCGAGAAATCCACTTTGACCAGCATGCTCGACCGGCTTGAAGAAGCCGGCCTAGTCCGCCGGCGGCCTTCCCCCAACGACCGGCGGCAGATCTTGCTCGAGCGCACGGAAAAAGACCGCGCTCTCGAGCGCGCCTACAAGGCCGTCTCCGGGGCCATGACCGAACTGTACTATCAAGGTTTCGGGGACGAGGAGATCGAGCGCTTCGAGTCCTATCTCCGCCGCATTTTCGAAAACCTCGACCGGGCGGAGAAAGAGGAGAAGGCGTAAATCAATGATTTCATGGGCCATATGGGGGATAAACGCGGCGTGTTAGAGAGGATTCGAACCTCCGATCGCCTCTAAGTTTCTCTTCTTCTGTTTTCCCTTATCCTTTTTTTATCGTTTTCCTGTATTCGTCAGCATCAATTTCGAACGGTTTGAATTCTGGAAACCATCCAACGTCCCTTCCTATCAATTCATATTTCTCGGTCCAAGCCCGAATCGCCGTCGCGCTCATTGCCCGAGAACTTCAGCGCCGGGTCGAAAGTGTTGACCCAGGTCTTCTGGATCCCGCCGTAGGGATCATGGGCCGCGGAATAGACCACCGTGCCCGTATCGTCCGTCATGACTCGGGTCGAGTTGATCTGGTCCTGCATGTAGAAGAAATATTGCCCCGTGGCCGGGACGAATTCGGCGACGAGCTGGCTGCCCATGTAGATGTAATCCCTGAGACAGTTTCCGTAGATATCGTATTCCGCCAAGAGGCGGCCGTCAAAGGTGTAGATATAGAAACTTCCCGCCCGGGGGGTGGACATCATCGCCATCGCCGCGGCCGATCCGGCGGCCGCTCTAGAAGAGAGGGCGAGCGAGACGGCTTGGTTTGCCTGGGTGACTTCCGCGGCTGCGGGCGATTGCACGCGCTCCGCGATCATTTTGTCCATGAGATCGGCCAGTTCGGTGTCTTGGGCCACGATGGCAAACCCGGCCCTGCTCACATCGTAGGGGAGGCGGGCCGGCAAGGCGAACTTCTTGACGATCGGAGGGGTGCCGGCAGAGGTATTCTCGAACCGGATCGACCCCAGCGGGGACACGCGCTCGTTCTGGTCGATCATGGCCGCCGTGCTGGCCCCGGCCGATATCCCCTGATTGAGGCACACAGTCGCCTCGAGACTCATCGAGAGGAATGCTGACATCGAAGAAGTGCGTTCGTTCCTCGGACATTCAAGTATCGCCATCACCCAGCGATATGTCCATGCAACTAGAGAGCGCAGGCGGGCGGCAGTGGAGCTTCTCGCCAAAAAGACCCCCGAAAGCCCTCAAAACGGGGGGAGTCTGATACACGGCTGTGACACGGACGAAAAACGGGTGAGGCTGAGGCCCGGAAGTAACTCGTATCTTATGGATTTAGTGTGAACTAGAGATGGCGTGCCTGAGAGGATTCGAACCTCCGACCTTTGGATCCGGAGTCCAACGCTCTATCCAGCTGAGCTACAGGCACGCAAGCCTGTAAAGGCCACATAGTTATAGCCGAAACGGTTCCAAAAGGCAAGGCGGGTGGGCCATTGGATGGCCCACCTCCTATGCCAAACGGGGAACTTAACTGTACACGATCCGTTCACTTTAGGGCTGGCACAATGATAGGGGCAGGTCAGCATCAGGCCACAGGCGCCAGGGTTCTTCCCACGGGAACCAATTGACGCGTGGATGCCTGAAAAATCCCCCTATTACTTCGCCCCGGCTTTTCTTAGCAGATCGGCCGCGTCGAGGCGGTTCCCGTCGACCGCAGCTTGCAGCGCTGTCTTGCCGGTCTTATTCCGGACGTTCAGGTCCGCTCCCTTGGCGATCAATAAGGCGACCACTTCATTTTGACCCCAAGCTGCGGCCGTGTACAAGGGCGTATCGCCATCGCTGCTCTTCGCGTTGATATCCGCGCCTCGCGCGATCAAGATCTCGGCAACGTCCTTCTGGCCGAATCCGGCAGCTCCATGCAAAGGCGTATAGCCGCCGTTGTCCCTGGATTTGATGTCGGCGCCTTTGGCGATCAGCTCTTCGGCCAGGTCCTTCCGTCCCTGAATGGCGGCGTTGTGCAGAGGCGTTCTGCCGTATTCGTCCTTGGCGTCGATATCCCTCTCCGGCGGATCGTTCGTTGCCGGTTTCGCGGCGCTCGTGCCTTTGTCCTTGGCTTTGAGTCGTTCTTCAAGACTTATAGCAGTTTCATAAAGATTGACGACGTAAGCGTCGCCGTCAAAATCGGTAAACCAGGTCACCATATATTCGAGGCGAATGGTGTATTTATCGGAGGTCCTTTGATCAACGAGATCCCAGGCATAACTCTCCTCTGGGGCCGAGCGTCCGTTATTCAACTTGACTGATTCGGCCCTGTGCGTGGCGGGAGCGCCGTATTCATCGGTCAGCCCCCGGAGCTTCTGCTTGAAAACGGCGTAAGCGTACGGAGCGGAATCGGTTCGGGCCAGGGCAAAGCTGAAGGACCAATAGAAGATATCACCTTCGATATAGAAGACCTGCTCCCATGGCGCGCCTTCGAGATCCCCATAGAACACCACCGAAGAGCTTGATCTACGTTTAAGCTTGTAGCCCTGCCCGGTCATGATCTCGACGATCTGCCCCGAATTAGCGCCCCAGGGAACTCCCATGACCCCCTTGGCGATCGGCAGGACGGGGATAGCCTTGTATTCTAGCTTATTGACCAGACTCTTGACCTCGGTGACGTCGTTGGCGTCCGGAGCCAGCCGGAGGTACTCCCGGTAGCTCGTGATCGCATCCCTGTAATTCCCGGCAGCCTCTTGGGCCAGGCCGAGATTGTAGGCGGCGTCCGGCCAACTGGGCGCCAGGCTAACGGTTTGGCCGAACTCCTTTATGGCCGCCTGGAAATCCTTCGCCTCCATGGCCGCAGTCCCGCGGTCGAAGTGCCGTCTGGCTTCATCGGAGACGTCTTGCCCGAAGGAGAGCCCGATCCCGAAGAATAGGGCGAAGATGACGGAGAGAACCGGAACAGTCTTTTTCATGCCTGGTTTCCTTCCATTGGGGGATCCCCCTCCCGGAACGGCGCCGGATGATATCCCGGGCGTCATTTGTGCTCCTGGGTCCGCAGTTGTTCGAGCGGCTTGACCAGAAAATTCTTTGTGTCCGTGTAGAAGTCCGCCGGCCCGAAATCGACACCGCCCACGTACTGCTTGACGAGCGACGACGTCTTCGGGATGATGAGGCCGGCCTGCATGAGGGCCCAACGGGAAGTCTCCGAACAGACCATATCGTTGTCGCCGTAGGGCCCATAGTCTGTCGTATCGATCCAGTTGTCGGCCCTCTTGGCGAACTCCTTTAGGCTCCTGATCCCCGCCTTCCGGGACGCCGTCCAGAGCGCATCGGCGTCGATCGCCGAGAGCGGCACGGCCACATCCAGGCCTTGGGACCCGTATTCGGCTGTGATCTGGGCCTCGGTCTTGATCCGGGTCCCCTGGCCGGGCATGTTGTCCAGGAAGAGCTTGACGCCTTTGACCTCCCTGACGAACATGAACGTGTGGGAGGCCCGGGCGCGCAGCGTCACCGACATCGCCTTGTCGAGGATGATGATCCAGCCGGCCTTGTAGAACCCGAGGGACAGGGGATCGTTCGGCTGGCGGAGGAGCAACACGTCGCCGACTTCGAGCTGGTCGAACCTCGTGGCCAGCGGGGGCGGAGCCTTGACCGTGAAGGACCGGACGACCGCGGTCACGTCGGGATTTGGCGGTTCCTCGCGCCGGGCGATGTCCTGCCTGACCTTTTCCAGGGTTGCCGGGGCCATCACCGCCAGCTCGCTGACGGCCGCGGCGACCTCGGGATGGCCGGCCGATGTTCCCGGTTTGAGACGGCGGGCGAGATCATTTTCATCTCCACCCGATGACGGGACCGTCGTGGTCCCGTCTTTCAGGCGGCCGCCGATATCCCTTCCGTCTCCATCGAACGACACCCCCTCTGTTTTTGCCCCTTTGAGGCGTTTCAGGATGTCATCCGTTTCCGCATTCGCCGGCTTTGTGGAACCGGATCGCCGGCTTTCAGAGGAACTGTCCTTCGGGATGGAGGTTGAGGGGGGCGGCGTCGCGTACCGTCCGGTTGGGACTTCCTTGATATAAGTATTCTTCAGGTAGAGCCTCGCCTGTCCGGCTTCACCGACCGATTCGACACGTATGCCATCGATGACGCGCACCCTGCGCCTGCCTATCTCCCGGGCCTTTTTTTGCCTTGCGGCCTCCGCCTCGTCCTTGGTGGCAAACGCGCGCTCGTCCCGTTGAGCATGTTTCGCGTATTCCCCCTGATAATAGATGTAGTACTCCATTATCGGCTTCTTGGGCGTCTGGCCGATCATCAATCCTTGCATGACGAAAAGCAGGAGGATCAGCGAGGGAGAGATCCGCCTGAAAAACGACGTTAGGAGCCGCCGCGGCTTTTCTGGCATGGAGAGGCCCTCCTTGCGATCGTCATACTCCGACATTGAAGATGCGAACACACTCACTCTAGGCCTGCCGGCGGAGGACCGACGGATCGACCCGCAGCAGCGCGGCGACGGCGTCGAAGGCCTTGACCCAGGCGGCCGACGCCGGATCGCCTGCCGCCGCCCGGTCGAACGCGCCGGCGTAGACGGACCGGCCGGTCGAGAAGAAGATGTTCTGGCACCGCCACAGGTCGAGTCCGAGGGCCAGCATCTTCAGGAGTGACAGGGCCTCGCCGATCTTCCGCAGGCCGGCCTCGTCCTCGGGCGTCTCGGCCCAGGCGGCCATCAGCGCCGCGGCCTTGCGGCTGGCGGCGTAGCCCAGCGATTCGCCGTCCGGCTTGAAGCCCCAGGTCTCGTATTCCCGCTGGAGGCGGCCGAGCTCGCCGAGGTCCAGGTCCGGCCCGCTCCCCTCGAGAAGGCGGCGCAGGTCGGTGTTGAGGACGAACTGGGCCGGGGTGCGCAGGGCTTCGGGCAGAGGGATGGCCATCTCGCGCATGGCCTTCATGACGGCGTAGTTGGATTCGAAGATGTGGCGGAAGTCGGCTTCCAGGTCGCGCAGCTTGCCCTCCAGGATCCGGGACAGGATCTTGCGCTTCTGCTCGGTGAAGAGGTGCCAGAGCGTGTAGCTGCGGGCCCCGAAGTGGCGGTCGATCAGGCGGACGACGGCGGCCATGTCGCTCTTGGCGAAGGCCTCGCCGATGGCCCGGCCCATGGTCCGGTAGGCGGCGATGCCGCCGTGGTCGCGGACGCCGGCGGTGATGTTCTGGTCGCCGAGGTGGAGGACGGCGTACTCGATGGTCCGCTCCTCCCAGGTGACGCGCGAGCGCAGGCGGACCAGGCCGAGCGACAGGGTCCTCTCCCCCGCCTCGGTCCGCCGGGCGTCCTCGGAGACGGCCTCGTAGAGGCCGACGTCGATGGCGCCGGGGTCGGTCTCGAACAGCGTGGCCATGGCGTAGTGGGCGGCCAGCCGCAGGAAGTCGACGACGGCCGGCCGGACCTGCTTCTCGTAGACGACCGCGCCGTTCTTGAGCCGGGGCACGTTGCTCTTGGCCTCGCCCAGGATGGCCAGGAAGTCGGGCTCCAGGTCGCGGCCGGAGACGTCGCTCAGCAGCTGCAGCGTCCGGGCGGCGTACTGGAGCCCCTGGACGGTCTCGACGTTGGAGATGTCGTCGAAGAACCAGGCGTCGCTGGTGAAGATGAGCATGGCCTGGCGCTCCATCTCCAGGAGCTTCAGGACCCGGACCTTGTCCTCGGGCGCCAGCGGGCGCGGGACGTGGCGGGCGAAAAAGGCCTCGATGGAGGCCGGCGAGCGGTCGAGGACGACCTCGACGTAGTCGTCGCGCGCCGCCCAGGGGTCCCCGGCGTAGGCGCCCAGGCCCGGGGCGAAGGCCGCGGCGGCCTGGCCGCCCAGCCAGTCCATGGCCTGGCGCAGCGGGGCCCGCCACTTCTGGTTCCAGCCGGGGTGGGCGCCCGTGCTGCAGCCGCAGTCGCTCCGCCAGCGCTCCACGCCGTGGGCGCAGCTCCAGGAGGTGTTCTCGACGATCTTGACCTCGTCCGCCGGCGGGAAGCGCTCCAGGTAGTCGGCGTAGACGGTGATCTCGGCCAGGCCGTCGCGCTCGAGGCTGCGGAGGGCGTAGGCCAGGGCCATGTCGCCGAAGCGGTGGTGATGGCCGTAGGTTTCGCCGTCGGTGGCGATGTGGACGAGCTCGGGGCGGGCCGGGGTTTCGGCCGAGAAGCCGGCGGCCAGGCGGCGGGCGAAGTCGCCGCCGTTGCGGAGGAGGTCGCCGAAGGCCAAGTCGTGCGAGATGGGGCCGTCGTAGAAAAAGATGGCGATGGTCCGACCCGAGGGCAGGCGGCAGAGGTAGGGTTTGCGAGGGTCGACGCGGGACCCGAGGACGTCGAGCCAGGCGCCGCCCGCGGCGGCGGGGGCGCGTGCGGGGGCGCCCGCGGCGGCGCCGCTCGAGCCGCTGCCGGGGGCACCGGGCGCGAGCGGCCGGACCGCCGCGGCCTGGCGCGGGGCCAGGACCGTGAAGGCGACGCCCTCGGCGGCCATGACGTCGAGCGACTCGAGGTCGACGGCCGTCTCGGCCAGCCACATGCCCTCGGGCCGGCGGCCGAAGCGGCGCTCGAAGTCGCGGATGCCCCAGCGGACCTGAGTCCGCTTGTCGCGGCTCGTGGCCAGGGGCATGATGACGTGGTTGTAGACCTGGGCCATGGCCGTGCCGTGGCCGCGGAAGCGGGCCCGGGCCGCCTTGTCGGCCTCCAGGATGGACCGGTAGACGTCGGGCTGGGCCCGCTCCAGCCAGGAGAGGAGCGTCGGGCCGGCGTCGAACGAGATGGAGGCGTAGTTGTTGACGATGTCGACGATGCGGTCCTGCCGGTCGAGGATGCGCGAGGCCGAGTTGGGGGCGTAGCACTCGGCCGCGACGCGCTCGTTCCAGTCGTGGTAGGGCGCGGCCGAGTCCTGGACCTCGATCTCCTCGAGCCAGGCGTTCTCGCGGGGCGGCTGGTAGAAGTGGCCGTGGATGCAGACGAAGCGGTTCATGGGCCGGCCTTCTTGAAGACCAGGATGCCGAGCGGGGGCAGGGTCAGGCGCAGGGAGTGCGGCCGGCCGTGGGCCGGCTTGGCCTCGGCCTCCACGGCGCCGAGGTTGCCCAGCCCCGTGCCGCCGTACTCCTTGGCGTCGCTGTTGAGGACCTCGCGCCAGGTGCCGCCGGAGGGCACGCCGACGCGGTAGTCGCCGTGGGCCACCGGGGTGAAGTTGCAGACGACCAGGATGGGGTCGGCCGCGGTCTTGCCCTTGCGCAGGTAGCTGACGACGCTGTGGTCGACGTCGCTGAAATCCACCCACTCGAAGCCGGAGGGCTCGACGTCCAGCTCGTGCAGGGCCGGCTCGCGGCGGTAGAGGGCGTTCAGGTCGCGGACCCAGCGCTGGACGTCGCGGTGGACCTCGTAGTCCAGGGCGTTCCACTCCAGGCTCTCCTCGTGCGTCCACTCCTTCCACTGGGCGAACTCGCCGCCCATGAACAGGAGCTTCTTGCCGGGGTGGGTGTACATGTAGCCGTAGAGGGCCTTGAGGTTGGCGTACTTCTCCGCCTCGCCGCCGGGCATCTTGCCGACGAGCGAGCCCTTGCCGTGGACGACCTCGTCGTGCGAGAGCGGCAGGACGAAGTTCTCGGTGTAGGCGTACCACATGCTGAAGGTCAGGTCCTTGTGGCTGAACTTGCGGAAGAGGGGGTCCTTGGAGAAGTAGGCCAGCATGTCGTGCATCCAGCCCATCTTCCACTTCAGGCCGAAGCCCAGACCGCCCATGTCGACGGGCCGGGTGACCATGGGCCAGGCCGTGGACTCCTCGGCCGTCGTCTGGATGCCGGGGAAGGCGCAGTAGGCGGCCTCGTTGAGGCGCTTGATGAACGACAGGGCCTCCAGGTTCTCGCGGCCGCCGTAGCGGTTGGGGATCCACTCCCCCGCCTTGCGCGAGTAGTCGAGGTAGAGCATGGAGGCCACGGCGTCGATGCGCAGGCCGTCGGCGTGGTAGCGGTCCAGCCAGAACAGGGCGCTGGAGACGAGGAAGTCGCGGACCTCGTTGCGGCCGTAGTTGAAGATGGCGCTCTTCCAGTCGGGGTGGAAACCCTTGCGCGGGTCCTGGTGCTCGTAGAGCGAGGTGCCGTCGAAGCGGCCCAGGCCGTGGCCGTCGGTGGCGAAGTGCGAGGGCACCCAGTCCAGGATGACGCCGATGCCGTGGGCGTGCAGCATGTCGACGAGGTACATGAAGTCCTGCGGCGCGCCGTAGCGGGAGGTCGGGGCGAAGTAGCCGATGGTCTGGTAGCCCCACGAGCCGTAAAAGGGGTGCTCCATGATGGGCATGATCTCGACGTGGGTGAAGCCCATGTCGCGGACGTACTCGGACAGGAGCGGGGCCAGCTCGCGGTAGGTCAGGGGGCGGTTGCCCTCCTCCGGGACGCGGCGCCAGGAGCCGAGATGGACCTCGTAGATGGAGTGCGGGGCGTCGAGGGCGTCGGCGGCGGCCCGGCGGGCCATCCAGTCCTGGTCGCACCAGCGATAGTCGAGGTTCCAGACGATCGAGCCCGAGAGGGGCGGGGCCTCGGAGTAGAAGCCGAACGGGTCGGCCTTCTCGGCCCGGGGGCCGTGGGAAGGGGCGACGGAGTACTTGTAGAGGGCGCCGGGGCCGACGCCGGGCAGGAAGCCCTCCCAGATGCCGGAGCCGTCCCAGCGGGCGGCCAGCGGGTGGCGGGCCGGGTCCCAGCCGTTGAAGTCGCCGATGACGGAGACGCCGGCGGCGTTGGGGGCCCAGACGGCGAAGAGCGTGCCCTCGCGGCCGTCGACGGTCAGGGAGTGGGCGCCGAGCTTGTCGTAGAGCCTGAAGTGGTTGCCCTCTTTGAAGAGGTAGATGTCGCCCTCGGTCAGGAGCGTCGGGCCGTGGAGGACGTCCATGTTATGGCCTTAAGGGCGGCGGGTCAGGCGGCTTCGCGGCCGGCCCGGACGAGCTTGGCCCATTCGTCGCGCAGGGTCACGGTGCGGTTGAAAATCGGGGCGCCGGGCCGGGAGTCGCGGCGGTCGGCGCAGAAGTAGCCCAGGCGCTCGAACTGCCAGCGGCTCTCGGGGAGGGCGGCGGCCAGGGAGGGCTCGCACTTGGCGCCGGGGACGACCTCGAGGGAGCGCGGGTTGAGCGTGGCCTTCCAGTCCACGCCCTCGGCCACCGAGGCCGGGTCGCGGACCGTGAACAGGGTGTCGTAGAGGCGGACCTCGGCGTCGACGGCGTGGCGGGCCGAGACCCAGTGGAGCGTGGCCTTGACCTTGCGGCCGTCGGGAGGGGTTTCGCCGCCGCGGGTCTCCGGGTCGTAGGTGCAGCGCAACTCGACGACCTCGCCGGCGGCGTCCTTGACGACCTCGTGGCACTTGACGAAGTAGGCGTAGCGGAGGCGGACCTCCTTGCCCGGCGAGAGGCGGAAGAATTTCGAGGGCGGGTTCTCCATGAAGTCGTCGCGCTCGATGTAGAGCTCGCGGGAGAACGGGACGCGGCGCGAGCCGGCGGCCGGGTCCTCGGGGTTGTTGACGGCCTCGAACTCCTCGATCCGGTCCTCGGGGTAGTTGGTCAGGACGACCTTGAGGGGCCGGAGGACGGCCATGACCCGGGGCGTCGTGCGGTTGAGGTGCTCGCGGACGCACATCTCGAGCAGGGGCAGGTCGACGATGCTGTTGTCTTTGGCGACGCCGATGGTGTCGCAGAAGGCGGCGATGGCCTCGGGCGTGAAGCCGCGGCGGCGGAAGCCGGAGATGGTCGGCATGCGCGGGTCGTCCCAGCCGGAGACCAGGCGCGATTCGACGAGCTCGAGCAGGCGGCGCTTGGACAGGACCGTGTGCGAGAGGTTGAGGCGGGCGAACTCGATCTGCTGGGGGTGGTGGACGCCGAGCTGGTCGAGGAACCAGTCGTAGAGGGGGCGATGGACCTCGAACTCCAGGGTGCAGATGGAGTGGGTGATGCCCTCGATGGAGTCGCTCTGGCCGTGGGCCCAGTCGTAGGTCGGGTAGATGCACCAGTCGTCGCCGGTGCGGTAGTGGTGCTCGCGGCGGATGCGATACATGAGCGGGTCGCGCAGGAGCATGTTGGGCGAGGCCATGTCGATCCTGGCCCGGAGGGTGCGCGAGCCGTCGGGGAACTCGCCGGCGCGCATGCGGGCGAAGAGGTCGAGGTTCTCCTCGACGGAGCGGTCGCGGAAGGGCGAGGGCCGGCCGGGCCGGGTGACCGTGCCGCGGTACTCGCGGACCTGGTCGACGGTCAGGTCGCAGACGTAGGCGACGCCCTTGCGGATCAGGGCCACGGCGTAGGCGTAGAGCTGCTCGTAGTAGTCGGAGGCGTAGAACTCGCGGTCCTGCCAGTCGAAGCCGAGCCAGCGGACGTCCTCCTTGATGGAATCGACGTACTCCAGGCTCTCGGTCTCGGGGTTGGTGTCGTCCATACGCAGGTTGCAGAGGCCGCGGTAGTCGCGGGCCAGGCCGAAGTTGAGGTGGATGGACTTGGCGTGGCCGATGTGGAGGTAGCCGTTGGG